>JACPYP010000013.1 GCA_016195985.1 Acidobacteriota bacterium
GGGGGGACATCGAGAGCGAAGCGAACAGGCGGTCCCCCCGGACAGGCAGGTTGAGCGGGGGCGGGTGCCCCGACCCCGGTCAAGGGGGCCCGGGGGGACATCGAGAGCGAAGCGAACAGGCGGTCCCCCCGGACAGGACAGACACCCTCAAGGCTCGAAGGCGGAGGGCGGGAAGGTGCCTTCGAGCACCGCCTGCCGCTCGCGGATGTTCCGCCGCAGCATGGGCCAGCGGGGATGCTTCCTGACTTTCTCCAGGAAGGGCGAGGCCTCATACCAGGCGGCGCAGCTGAATCCCTGCACGAAGGCCCGGGTGGCGCAGTCGATGCCGCGATCGGCGTCGCCCAGCAGCGAATAGGCTTCGGCCTCCTTGAAGGTCCACTCGCCGTCGGGGATGCGCAGCTTGCCGCGGACTTCGTCGATCTCCCGGAGCTGGAGCAGCCCCTGTTTGGGCCGGTCTTCCAGGTAGGTGCGGTAGACGCGGCAGAGGTCGCGGAAGGGAGTGGGCGCCATGCCGGGTTCGCTTCCAGCCCGCAGGAACCCCAGCGCCCGCTTGGGTTCGCCCTGTAGCATCGCGAAGTAGCCTTTGTAGAACAGGATGTTGGCATCCTGCCGCAGCGACCCGGCCCGGGCCAGCTCTTTGCTGAAGGCCTCCTGGTCGCCCAGGTAAAGGTAGGTCGTTTCCGCGAACCAGGATGTGGGCGAGGCCAGGGGTCCCAACAGCGAGGCCCGGCGGGCGAGCGCCCGTCTGGCGCCTTCCAGCAGGCCCGAGGTCCGCCCTGCGTAGGCCAGCCCGAGATACAGGTCCGGAACGCCGGGGCGCAGCCGGGTGGCCTGTTTCAGGTTCTGTAGGGCCAGGTTCTGGTTGCCTGTGTCGGTGAGCATCATGGACCACAGGAAAGTGGCCCTGGGGTGGCCCGGCACCAGTGCTTCGGCTTTCAGGAAGGCGTGATGGGTCTGGGAGTTCAGGCCGATGCCGGCCTGTTCCGGATTGACCCAGAGGCTGCGGTAGAGATGGTCTCCCAGAGTGGCCCAGGCCGTGGCGCAGCGCGGCTCTTCCTCGGCCAGCCTCTGAGAGAGATCCAGGTGCCTGGTCGCTGCCAGATCATCCCGGATGGATAGGCCTTCCAGCAGCTGCCAGAAGCGCTCCGGCGATTTCGGAATGAGGGAATCGAGTTGCCTGTATTGCTGGCGCAGGGGCCAGCGGCGCACCACTTGGGCGAGGGCCTGGGCCGGTTCCTGCAGGGGGACTTCCTCCAGCATCCAAGGTTTGCCCGACATCTGCCGGCCCACGGTGGTCCATTCCAAGGTCAGGGCCAGCTGGGTGTCCTGCCTTCGCCCATGGAAACGGAGCAGGCGGGTATCAGGCTGCAGTCGCGGCATGTCGTCGCGGGAGGGGGGAGCCGGAAGGTGGATGACGGTGGCGCCGGCCAGGACTTCCAGGCAGTCGGAGAGCAGCGTCTCCATTCCAGCCCCGACGTCCTTCCTCCCCGTTTCGAGAGGGGAGGGGAGCATCAGCACTCGCTCCGCCGGAGCCGGTTTGGAATACCGCAGAAGGATGGCCCCGGCTCCCAGCGTGACGAGGATCGCTGAAAACCAGATCCAGGAAAGTCGCGGGGCCGGTCGTGGCGGGCGCATGGATCCTAGAACGGCAGATTGGGATTGCCGCCCATTTTCGCCATGCGCTGCATGCGGGCCATGAATTTCGGATCGTTGAATTGGCCCATCATCTTCTTGGTTTCGGCGAACTGCTTGAGGAGCTGGTTGATCTCGCTGACGGGGCGGCCGGAACCCGCCGCGATCCGGCGCTTGCGTTTGCCGTCCAACAGGTTGTGGTTGGCCCGCTCGGCGGGAGTCATGGAATTGATGATGGCTTCCAGGTGCTTGATGCGCTTGTCCGTGGCCACGGTGGCGAGCTGGTCCTTGATCTGGCCCATGCCAGGCAGCATGCCCAGGATCTTGTTCATGGAGCCCAGCTTCTGCACCTGCTGGAACTGCTTGCGCATGTCCTCCAGGGTGAACTGGTTCTTGGCCAGGCGCTTGGCCATGACCTCGGCTTCCTTTTCGTCGATCTTGTCCTTGGCGTGTTCGATGAGGCTGAGCACGTCGCCCATGCCCAGGATGCGCTGGGCCATGCGGTCGGGGTGGAAACGCTGGAAGTCCTCCAGCTTTTCGCCCTCACCCACGAACTTCAGGGGCTGGCCCGTGGCCTGCTTGATGCTGAATGCCGCGCCGCCGCGGGTGTCGCCATCGGTCTTGGTGAGCACCACCCCGGTGATGCCCAGCTTCTCGTGGAAGGCCGTGGCGCTGCGGACGGCGTCCTGGCCCGTCATGGCGTCGGCCACGAAAAGAATCTCGTCCGGCGAGGTGGCCGCCTTGATGTGGGCCAGTTCCTCCATCAAGGTTTCATCCAGGTGCAGGCGGCCGGCGGTGTCGAACACCACCACGTCCCAGCCCTTGACCTTCGCTTCGGCCAGAGCTGCGGCGCAGATGGCCACGGGATCCTTCTCCTCCGTGCGGAAGGAGGGCACGCCCGCGCCCTTGGCCACCACGTGCAACTGCTCGATGGCGGCGGGGCGGTAGACATCCGCGGGCACCAGCAGGGGAGAGCGGCCGAGCTTCTTGAGGAACACCGCCAGCTTGCCGCAGCTGGTGGTCTTTCCCGCGCCCTGGAGCCCCACCATCATCACCACCGTGGGCGGCTTCGAGGCGAAGGCGATGGGGTGCTCCGGCGCCTGGCCCCCCATGATCTCAACCAATTCCTTGTGGACGATGTCGATGAAGGCCTGGGCGGGATTGAGGCCCTGCATGACCTCGGCGCCCAGGGCCTTCTCCTTCACGCGCTGCAGGAACGTGCGGGCCACGCTCACATGGACGTCCGCCTCCAGCAGGGCCATGCGCACTTCCCGGAGTACGGCCTCAAGGTTGGATTCCGTCAGTTTGGATTGGCCCCGGAGGGCCTTCATGGCCTGGCTGAGTTTCTGGGTAAGGCTGTCGAACATGGGACCCCGGTTTGGACCAAAAGCCCATTCTACCGGGCGGAAGACCCTTTCTCCTGTCTGGAAAGGGAAGCTGGGGCATAATCCTGACCATTGGAGTCAAGATTCATGACCAACCACCTGGCCCACAGCCTCAGCCCCTACCTGCTCCAGCACGCGCACAATCCGGTGGATTGGCACCCCTGGGGCGAAGAGGCCCTCGCCAAGGCCAAGGCCGAACAGAAGCCCATCTTCCTCAGCATCGGCTACAGCGCCTGCCACTGGTGCCATGTCATGGAGCGCGAGAGTTTCGAAAACCCCGCCGTGGCCGAGGTGCTGAACCGCCACTTCGTGAGCATCAAGGTGGACCGGGAGGAGCGGCCCGATCTGGACGACCTCTACATGGACGCTGTGCAGACGCTCACGGGCCGGGGCGGCTGGCCGATGAGCGTGTGGCTCACGCCTGACCTGGAGCCGTTCTACGGCGGCACCTACTTCCCGCCAGAGCCCCGGGGCGGCATGCCCGGCTTTGTGTCCCTGCTCAGGCGCATCGCCGAACGGTGGGAAAGCGACCGTCCGGCCCTGCTGGACCAAGCAAACCAGCTCACCGCCGAGCTGCGCCGGCAGGCCCAGGTGGAGGGGGGAGAGCGGTTGCCCGAGGCCTCCTTGTTCGATGCGGCCCTGGGCCAGCTGCGGCGCGGCTTCGATGCCCGCTGGGGCGGCTTCGGCGGGGCGCCGAAATTCCCCCAGCACATGGCCGTGGAGCTGATCCTGGCCAGGGGCGCCGCGCAGGACCAGGCCATGGCCATCCGCACCCTCGACGCCATGTGGGAGGGCGGCATGTACGACCACCTGGGCGGCGGCTTCGCCCGCTACAGCGTGGATGGCCAATGGTTGGTGCCCCACTTCGAGAAGATGCTCTACGACAACGCCCAGCTGGCCTGCTGCTACCTGGCGGCCCACCAGGCCACGGGCCAGGCCCGCTATGCCCAGGTGGCCCGCGAAACGCTGGACTACCTGCTGCGCGATCTCCGCGACGCCGGTGGCGGCTTCCATTCCAGCGAGGATGCGGACAGCGAGGGCGAAGAGGGGAAGTTCTACGTCTTCACGCCGGGCGACATCCAGGAGGCTCTGGGAGAGGCGGAGGCGGCCCGGTTCTGTGGGGCCTACGGAATCTGCGACGGAGGCAACTTCGAGCACGGGCGCAGCGTGGTCCATCGTTTCTCCTGCCAAGAAGGCGCCGCCCTGCCGCCGGAGGACGATCGCACCCTGCGGGAAAGGCTGAGGCTTTGGCGAGACCGCCGGGTGCGGCCCGCCAAGGATGACAAAGTGCTGGCCTCCTGGAACGGGCTGGCCCTTTCCGCCATGGCGCGGGGGTTCCAGGTGCTGGGCGAGGCCCGCTACCTGGAAGCGGCTCAGGCCTGCGCCGCCTTCCTTCACCGCGAACTCTGGCACGGCGGGCGCCTGCTTCGGGTCTGGCGCCAGGGCCGGGCCCACACGGAGGGGTTCCTGGAAGACCACGCGGCCGTGCTGGAGGGCCTGGTGGATCTCTTCGAATCGGATTTCGACGCGAGCTGGCTCAACTGGGCGGAGGCCCTGGGTGAGGATCTGCTGGCGCGCTTCCAAGACCCAGCGGAAGGCGGCTTCTTCAGCACCGAGGCCCATCAGGGCGACCTGATCTTCCGGCTGAAGCCGGGCTTCGACAACGCCATCCCCAGCGGCAACACCCTGGCCGCCCGCGGCCTGCTGCGGTTGTCCCGGCACCTGGAACGGGAGGACTTCCGCCTGGCGGCAGAAGGAATCCTCCGCTGCTTCGGGCCCTGGATGGAGCGGGCGCCCCGGGCCTTCCTGGGGATGATGGGTCCCCTGGACCTGCTGCTGCGGGAGCGACTGGACGTGGCCCTCTCCGGCCAGCCGGCGGATCCGGCCATCCGGGAGATGCTCCGCGAGGTGCATCGGCGCTTCCTGCCAGGCCGCGTCCTGTCCGTGTCCGCCGATCAGTTGCTCCCCTTGCACGAGGGAAGGGGCGCCCCGGGGGAAGCCATGGCCTACGTGTGCCGTGGCCGCACCTGCGCGCTCCCGGTGACTTCGGCTTTCGCGCTGGCGGCGCTGCTCCAGGCGGAGCCGCCGGCATTGTGATCCAATCGTTGTCGTGACGTGAGTAAACTGAATCCCGGCGCCTGCCGATGGGATGTTGGACCCGGATGGGACCCCCTCCTCGAATGGCGTGGCGGGAGAAGGAGCGGCTATGAAGACTTTCGGGTTCAAGATCGACCCATTGACCGGTGAGGACTATTACGAGGTCTATATCCGGGGCCGCCAGCTGCTGAACGATTCGCACCTGAACAAGGCCTCGGCCTTCCAGAAGGAGGAACGGCTCAGCCTCGGCATCGACGGGATGCTGAGATCGGGCGTGTCCACGCTGGAAACCCAGGCCGACCGGGCCTACGAGGCCTTCCTGCGCAAGCCCGATGATCTCGAACGCTACATCTACCTGGCCGGCCTGCAGGACCGCAACGAGACCCTGTTCTACCGCCTGCTGCTGGACCACCTCGAAGAGATGGTGCCCATCGTCTACACGCCCACGGTGGGCCAGGCCTGCCTGATGATGAGCCACATCCAGCGCCGCTACCGGGGCCTCTACATCACGCCCGACAACATCGCCAACATCGATCAGATGTTCCAGAGCCTGTCCCAGCCCCAGGTGAACCTCATCGTGGTCACTGACGGCGAGCGCATCCTGGGCCTGGGGGATCTGGGCTCCGACGGCATGGGCATCCCCGTGGGCAAGGTGAGCCTCTACGTGGCCGCCGGCGGCGTGCATCCCGCGGTGTGCCTGCCCATGTGCCTCGACGTGGGCACCAACAACCCCCGCCTCTTGGAGGATCCCCTGTACCTGGGCATCCGGAAGCCCCGCCTGCGGGGCGCCGAGTACGAGGAGCTGGTCGAGAAGTTCATCCTGGGCGTGAAGCGCAATTTCCCCGGCGCGCTGCTGCAGTGGGAGGATTTCGCCAAGCAGACGGCCTTCAAGAACCTCGACCGCTACCGCGAGCGGATCCTTTCCTTCAACGACGATATCCAGGGCACGGGCTCCACCGCGCTGGCGGCCCTGATGACCGCCATGCGCATCAAGCAGAGCCGTTTCCAGGACGAGCGCTACGTCATCGTGGGCATGGGCCAGGCGGGTACGGGCATCGCCATGAACATCCGCACCATGCTGCTGGAGGAGGGACTGTCCGACGAGGAGGCCCGCAGACGCATCTTCGCGGTGGACATGCAGGGCCTGCTGATGGAGGGCGACCCGCTGCTCGAAGGCCCCCAGGAGCCCCTGGCCCAGCGCCGGGCCTGGGTGGAGGGCTGGAAGCTCGACGATCCCTCGCGCATCAGCCTGCAGGACGTGGTCCGCAACGCCCATCCCACCGTGCTCATCGGCGTCACGGCCCAGCCGGGCCTCTTCAGCGAGGCCATCCTGGAAGAAACGGCCAAGCATTCGGCGCGGCCCGTCGTGCTGGCCCTGTCCAATCCCACCCATAAATGCGAATGTTCCCCCGAGGCCGTGTGGAAGGCCACGGACGGCAAGGGCCTGGTGGCCACGGGCAGCCCCTTCGAGCCCATGGCGTGGAAGGGCCGCACCCTGCAGGCCTCCCAGTGCAACAACATGTACATCTTCCCGGGCGTGGGGCTCGGCGCCCTCGTCTGCAAGGCCAGCCGGGTGACGGATGGCATGTTCCTGGCGGCCAGCCGGGCCATCAGCGCCTTCGTGACCCCCGAGCAGGAGGCCATGGGGCTGTTGCTGCCGGAGATGAAAGACATCCGCCAGGTCTCGGCCTCCGTGGCCAAGGCCGTGGGCATCGAGGCGCGCCAGGCGGGCCTGGGGCGCCTGCTGGACGACGACCAGTTGGGGGCGGTCGTGGCCAAGGCCCAATGGGTGCCTGCCTACGCCTCCTACCGTCCCGGCGCGCTTCGCTAGGGTCGAGATTCGCCCTTTTTCTCCTTGAGGGGGGAGTGCCGGGGCCTAGCCTTGGGACAGGAAGAATGCCTCTTCCACTCATGGGGCGACCGTTTCCGCCAGCCCCTTCCGGCCCATTCACGTTGTGGCCGAGACTTCCGGGCACCCTTCGGGGTGCCCTTTGTTGTCCGGTTGTTGTCCGGGTCCAGCAGGGAGGTTTTCAGATCAATGAAGAAGCCGGTTGACAAGCTGGAGAATCTACACAATATTGTCTACATCTTCTTGTGTAGGTGCCTTCATGACGCGTCTTCAGAAACCCACCGAGGTCGAATTGAAATTCCTCCGCATCCTCTGGGAGCTGGGGCCGGCCACGGTCAAGGAAGTCCATGCCCGCCTGAGCCGCCACGAGGACTACGCCTATACCGGCGTGCTCCGCATGCTCCAGGTGATGCTGGAAAAGGGGTTGGTGACCCGGGATGAAAGCTCCCGGAGCCACGTCTACGCTGCCACCCACAGCCGGTCCGCCATGGAGGGGGGGCTGGTGGCGGACCTGACCGAGCGGCTCTTCGGTGGCTCCGCGGCCGACCTGGTCCTGGCGGCGCTGCGTTCCGGAAAGGTTAGCGCCGAGGAGAAGGCCCGCATCCGCGCCGCCTTGGAGAAGGAGAAGTCATGAGCGCGCTCATTCAGGTTTTGGGCTGGGCACTCCTGCATGCCCTTTGGCAGGACGGTCTCCTCGCGCTGCTGGCCGTCCTTTTCGGCTTGTTCCTGGCCGGCTCACAGCGGCATCGCATGCACGGCGTGGTGCTGGGGCTGTGTCTCATCCTGCCCACCGCCACGGCCTGGCGCTTCCACCGGCCCGCTCCGGCAGTCCTCGGGACCCTGCTGGAGGAGGGCGCCGCCCAGGACCTCCCGCAGGCCAGGCCGGAGGTGGCCAGCCTGTCCGCCCGGCCATGGCTGGACCGGCTAGAGATCTCCCTGCAGCCCCACCTTCCGCGCCTGGTGGCACTGTGGGCCCTGGGGGCGAGCCTCATGGCGCTGCGGCTCGGGGGCGGCCTCGCCCTCAGCCTGCGCTGGAAGCGCCAGGGCAACCCGACCCCCGGCGACTGGCAGGCGGTCATGGACCGGCTGGCGCGAGGCATGGGGTTGCGGCGGAAGGTTCCATTGCTCCTCGTCAGGGGCGGGAACACGCCTTTTTCCCTGGGCCTATGGAAACCCGTGGTGCTGTTTCCGGCTGTCCTGTTCACCAGCCTGCCACCTGACCACCTGGAGGCGCTTCTCGCCCACGAACTGGCCCACGTGCGCCGCCTGGACTACCTCAGCAACCTCTTGCAGGGAGTGGCTGAGACCCTGCTTTTCTTCCACCCGGCCGTGTGGTGGCTTTCGGCCCGGATCCGCGCCGAAAGAGAGGAACTGGCCGATGACCTGGCGGCCAGGAGCCTGGGGAATCATCGGCGCCTGGCCTTGGCCCTGAACGCCCTGGATGACCTCCAGGCGGGCCTTCAAACCCCTTTGTTTCCGGCCCTTGCGGCCCGAGGAGGACACTTGCTGCACCGCATCGAACGTCTGCTTTCGCCCAGGCCCCAGGCCGGGTCCCCTTGGGGATGGCTTTCCCTCTTGCTGGTTCCTGGACTGGTGCTGGCCCTGCGGGCCTCGGTCCCCGAGCAGCCGCCCATTGCCGCCCCGGTGGACCTGGTGGCCCAGATCGACGCCCTCGCGGCCAAGGAAGGGTTGGATCCTCAGCTGCTTCGCAGCATGGCTTGGGTGGAGAGCGGCTTTAACACCAAGGCCCGGAGTTCCCAGGGAGCGATGGGACTGCTGCAGGTGATGCCGCAGACGGCCCAGGCCCACGGGGCGAAGGATCTGAACGACCCGGCCCAGGTGATGGCGGCAGGGGCGAAGTACATGCGCTTCCTGCTGGATCGCTACCAGGGGGACGTCCAGAAGGCTGTGGCCGCCTACAACTGTGGCGAAAAGGCCCTGGAAGAGGGACGCCTCAATGACGAAACCACCCAGTACCGCGCCCTGGTGTTGGACGTGCTGAAGGCGAAGGCCGTTCAGCCGGAAGCGCCGCTTGGGGAAGGCGAGGTCCAGGGCCATCTGCGGCGGGTTGGCGGGGATCTTCTGATCCAGGTGCGCATCCGGCACCGGGGCAACCTGACGGTGGACCTGCTGTCCGAGGGGCGTTCACTGGGGGCGGTGCGCACCGGATCCAATGGTTCGGAATCGGCGGGGGCCTGGGTGGAATCCCGACCCAACATCCGGATCCAGGCGCCCCGGCCCGACGGTCTGCTCAAGATCCGGGTCGAGGACGGCGCGGGCTGGAAGGGGGAGCTGGAGATCAGGGCCGATGCATCCTGGAAGACCTTTGCCTTCCGCACAGGCAAGGCCTGAGGCAGAGCGGCGCGGTACGCAAAGAGGCCCGGCCGGAGCCGGGCCTCTTTGCGTTTTGGCGGGGTTCAGGCCGCGACGGTGCGGCGGCTGCGGTGCATGACTTCGGCTTCGAGCTCGGCCTCTAGCGCCTGCACCTGGCGGAGTACGGCGAGGCCGCGGGGGGAGCAGCTCATCTGGCGCTCCAGCTGGTTGAAAACCTCATGCAACCGCTCGGCGGTGGTCCAGAACGCGGGATTGTGCTGACGCGCGGTGGTGTCCATGTGCATGACGGCTCCGTGGCTTCCTGGACAACATCATCGTGTTCGTCGATGACTTAGGCTAGTGATAGGCATCACAAGAAATGTCACGAGTTACGAGGATATTTGTCATGGCCGCCATGACAAATGCCAAAGCCCTTGAAAAACATGACATCTAGGGGGTTTATAGGCCGCTCAGGCCCTGCGGGTGGCCAGCAGATGCCCGATGGCCACGGCCGCCGCATCGGCCGCGTCCGCGGCCAGGGGCTCCTTCAGGTTCAACAGGGTCATCACCATCTTTCCCACTTGGCTCTTATCGGCCCAGCCGTAACCGCTGACGGCCTTCTTCACCTGCATGGGGTTGTAGTCTCCCACGGGCAGGCTGTGCAGGGCCGCGCTGAGCAGGATGCCGCCGCGGATCTGGCCCAGCTTGAGGGCGGTGGCGGCATTCTTCTCCACGAAGGGGGACTCCACGGCCATGAAGCTGGGGTGGTGCATGGCGATGGCCTCCGCCAGCCTTTCGTGAATGCCCAGGATGCGCTGGTCGAAGTCCGCGCCCCGGGGGCTGCGGATGACGCCAGCTTCCACCAGGCTCATCCGCGAGCCGAAGCGCTCCACCACGGCCCAGCCGCAGG
This sequence comes from Acidobacteriota bacterium, assembly GCA_016195985.1. Classification (GTDB taxonomy): domain Bacteria; phylum Acidobacteriota; class Holophagae; order Holophagales; family Holophagaceae; genus Geothrix. The sequence goes on from JACPYP010000013.1 coordinate 10,187, forward strand.
CCAGGGAGCCCGGATCTACCCCCAGGCAGCGCACTGGGCTCGGAGGAACCACGATCATCGGGCTTTCCGCTTGACGCTGCCCCGGACGCTGCCTTTAGGGGGCTTGGGACGGGCCTCCCGGGCCTTCTTGGGAGGCCGCCCTTTGGGCGCCGAACCCCGGCGCCCTTGCCCGCCATCCGTCCTCGACTCGCGCCGGGCCCTGGGCTTCTCCAGGTCGCCTTCTTTCAGGACGGCGGGGGCAGCCAGAGTCGGCACGAATTGGAAGGCCTTCCCGTGGGCATCCTGGGCCTTGGCCTCGGTGATCCAGGCGCTGACGCGGCGGAGGTTTTCATCCACGGTGGTGATCTCGACCTCCACGCCGTCGCCGATGGTGAGGACCACGCTGCCGCGGAGCCCCGTGGCTTTGGTGCGGTGTTCATCCACCCAGAAATCGCCTCCCAACGCGGCCAGAGGCACGCCGACCTCCACGAAGGGGGCGTCTAGGGTCACGAACACGACCTTGGCGGAATAGCCCTGGATGCGCCCCCTGAAGCGCTGGCCGATGCGCGATTTCATGAGAAGGCAGGCTTTCCATTTGTCGTTTTCGCGCTCAGCCTCGGTGGCCTTCTGCTCGCAATCGCTGGCGCCCTTTGCCAGCACGGCGAGGTGGCTGTGCAGCCCATCGGGCAGGGCCCGACCCCGCAGCACCTGACGGAGCAGGCGGTGGACGATGAGATCCGGATAGCGACGGATGGGGCTGGTGAAGTGCAGGTAGTCCTGCAGCGCGAGGCCTGAGTGTCCGATGTTGTCGACGTTGTACTCGGCCTTCTTCAGGCTGCGCAGCAACAGGGTGTTGATCATGGCCTCGAGGGGGCCGCCGCGGATCTTGTCGAGCATGGCGTTGAGGTGTTCAGGAGTGGGCAGCTCATTGGGCTTGAGCAGGCCGAAGGTGCGGGCCACGTCGGCGAAAACTTCGAGCTTGAGTGCATCCGGCTCATCGTGGATGCGGTAGATGGCGGGGATCTTCTTCCGGGTGAAGAAGCGGGCGACGGTTTCGTTGGCCAGCAGCATGAACTCCTCGATCATGCGGTGGGCGTCGTGGCGCGGGTAGCGGCGGGCATCGACGGGGCGCCCCTCGGCGTCGAAGATGAACTCGGCTTCCTCTGTATCCAGATTCATGGCGCCTCGGCCCAGTCGGATCTGCGTGAGCCGGCGGGAGAGCACCAGGGCCTCGTCCAGCATGGCGCAAAGGGGGGCGCTCAGCTCGGCGCGCTTGCGCTTGGAGAGGTCCATGCACGCTTCTTTCACTTCGTCGTAGGTGAGGCGCTTGGCGCTGCGGATGACGCTTTCCGATAGCCGCGTCTCCACGACTTCCAACTCCGGCGAGAGGGTCATCCAGGCGGTCATGGTAAGGCGGTCTACCCCTTCCCGCAGGCTGCACAGGTCACCGCTGAGTCGCTCCGGGATCATGGGAATGGCCTCGTCCGGGAAGTAGACGGAGGTGCCGCGCAAGCGCGCCTCCTCGTCCAGGGGACCGTTCTCGGCCACGTAGTGGCTCACATCGGCGATGTGGACGCCCAGCAGCCAGCCTCCGCCTTCGGATCGGGGCAAGGCCTCCAGGCTGATGGCGTCATCGAAATCCTTGGCGGTGGGAGGATCCACCGTGCAGGTGAGGGTTTCGCGCAGATCCTCTCTCCCCTGAATCCACTCGGGCGGAATGCTTGTGGGAAAGGGGGCCAGTTCATTCATGACCGCATCGGGGAAATCGGTGCGGAGGTTGAAGAGGGCCGCCGTGAGCTTGTTCTCGATCTTCAGGTCGGTCCTCTTCCCGAGGCGGGCCACCACGGTGCCCCGCAGCTGCTTGGCCCCGGGATCGGCGTCCAGCTTGACGCTGACCAGTTCGCCGTCTTCGGCGAGATCCGTGGGTGGGACGGAGATGATCTGGGCCAGGCGCGGCTCCAGGGGCACCACCCGCCAGCCCCAGGGTTGTTTCTGCAGGGTGCCGGGCAGGGGGACTTCGCCCCGGCCCTTGATCTCCAGCACCCGGGCCTTGAGGCGTCCGTCCCGGCCTTCGCCACTGACTTCGGCCACCACCCGGTCGCCATGGATGGCTCCGCAGGCATCCCGCCAGTCCACGAACAAATCCATGCGGGGCCCCTTGGGGGCGCCCGGTACGCGGAGGAAGCCGCCGGCGCCTTCTGGATGACCCAGGAAGGTGGCTTCGAAGCTTTCGTACGGACGAAGCCCCAGGCCCTGAGACGGGGCGGCCTGGGGCTTCGAGGTCTGGGTTGGGGTCCGGCGGTCGGGCGTGCGTGACGGAGCGCGGACGGGAATGCGGGGGGCTGAGCGTCGGGCCATGCCTTCAGGGTACAGGCCCCGGGGGGGATTCGGCCTACTTTCCCTTCTTGCCGGGGGCCGCAGCGGCCTTGCCGTTCAGCACGTCCAGCTGGTGCTGGACCTTCTTGCTGTCCGGGGAGATCACCGCGAGGCGATAGAGCCAGCGGGCTTTGCCGGCGCGGTCGCCCTGAGCCTCCAGGTAGGCGGGGCTGGACACGACGGCTTCCACCCACTTGAGCCTGTCGCCCTTGCCGGCCTTGTATTCCTCCACCTGGTCCGCCTCGCCCTTGAGCTTGTCTTCCATGACCTTCACCAGGGGATCGTAGGCCTCGCTCTCGCGTTTGGTGACGTCGATGTAGGTCTGAAAGAACTTCACCCACTTGGCGCTGTCGCCCACTTCCTTCTCCACGCCCATAGCCAAGTCCAGCTCCTGGCGTTCACCGGGATCGAGCACGCTCTTGGCTTTCAGCTCTTTGATGCGGTCCGCGTTTTCTTCCAGCACCTGCTTGGCCCGGGCGCCGGACTGGGTGTAGTAGGCGACGGTCTGAGCGAAGGGTTCCTTGACACCTGCATAGGCCTCCTGGGCCAGGGACCGGGCGAGCTTGGCGTATTCCAACGCCTTCTCCCAGGCGCCGGCGGAATCAGCGGTTTCGGCGGCGAGGCGGAGGGCCTCAGCCATCTCCATATTGGCCGTGCAGCTCTGCACCAGAGTCGTGTTGTCCTTCTTGTCGAAGACGGGCCGGGTGGCGGGCACCAGGGCTTCGGCGCGCTTGTAGGCCTCGGGGTATTTGAGTTCAGCGAGCAACTGCTCAATGGCAGGGCGCTCGGCCTTGATTCGTTCACCTAATGATGGGGAGGCAGCCGGGGCCTGCGCGAAGAGGGCCGCTGGCAGCAGGAAGAGGGAAAGGAAGGCGGTTTTGCGCATCGTTTCGACCCGTGGTGAGAAGGGAGGAGTCCCCGGGGGAGAGCCCCCATGTTCCCGGGTTCCGCTTGATTTGGCTAGCCCCGACTCGGTGAAGGGAAGCACAACCGGTCCGGCAGGGCATCCCTGATGCGCGGCAGGTAGCATGGGGGCATGGATCTGGTTCTGCTCCGCCTCTCAGCTTTGGGTGACATCCTCCGGGTGATGCCGGCCTGGGGCAACCTTCATCACGCCTTCCCTGAAGCCCGGCTGCGCGTGGTGGTGGAGGACCGCCACGCCTTCCTGCTGGAGCCGCTCCCCTGGCTGGAACCGGTGCTGGTCCAGCGCAAGCGGTTGTCCAACCCCCTATCCGCGCTGGGCGAGTTGAAGCGGGTGGCCGGCCTGATCCGGGGGGCGGAAGTCAGCCTGGATTTCCACGGCATCCTCAAGGCCGCCCTGATTCCACGATTGGCAGGCATTCCCGAGCGCTGGGGGGATGGCGTCACCAAGGAATTCTCCAGATCGCTTCAGACCCGCCCCTTGTCCTTCAAACACCAGACCCGCTATGACCAGGCCCTGGGTTTGGCCGAGGCCTTCGGCCGCAGCCAGGGGGTAGAAGGACTGGGCCGCTTCCGGCCGGTGCTGCGGGAGGTGCCCCTGCCTGACCCCGGCGGCATATGGACTCAAAGCGCCAAACCCAGGGTGGTGCTGGTTCCGGGAGCCTCCCGCCGCGGCGCCATCAAGCGTTGGCCCCTGGTCCACTGGATATCGTTGGTGGAGCGTTTGAAAAGCCGGTGCGAGCTTCGCTGGTCGCTGGGGCCGGAAGAAGAGGAATTGCGAAACTGGCTGCCCGAGGCGACCGGCGTGGAGGCCCTCCCCCGGCTGGGGTTCTGGCAGCTGGCGGCGGCCCTGCGCCAGGCGGACCGGGTGGTCGCCCCAGATACTGGCCTGCTGCACCTGGCCGTGGTGCTGGGAGTTCCTGTCCTGGGAGTCTATGGCTCCAGCGATCCGGTGGTGGCGGGCCTGCCCGGAGGGTCGGGCCGGGTGTTGCGCACGGGGATCGCCTGCTCGCCCTGCCGGGAGCGGGCCTGCCAGCGGCGGCAGTGCATGTCGGAACTCCTGCCGGACCAGGTGGCCGCGGCGCTGGCGGAGCGTTGATCCTTCAGCGGATGTTGAACGCGTACTTCCCCGCGTGGCATTCCAGGCATTTCACCACGGGGGGGCGATGCTGGCGGTGGCATTCGGCGCACGGAATCTCGCCCTGGTGGGAGCCGTGGGGATTGGGCTTCACATTCTTGGTGACGGCCTTCATGGCGGGGTAGTCGCCGTGGCAGGTCATGCAGGATTCAGAAGAGGCCTTCTTGGTGGGCTTCTCCTCCTGGTGGCAGTCGAAGCAATGGACCCCCGCCTTGGCGTGATAGGGCGGAAGGGCGGGGCCCTTCGAATCCTGGGCCGGGGCCGGCAGCGTCAGGAAGGCCGCGAGCAGGAGGGAGGGCGTGCAGGTCGGAAAGGGTCTCATGGCGCATTCCCGGGGAGGGGCTGGGCAAGCCGCATGGAGGACCCTCCAGTCTAGCGGGGAGGGTCAGGAGTCACATCCGCACATCCCTTTGCCGACAGGAATTTGGGGACCCAGCCCCGAACCCGTGACCGGAATCACGATTGCGAGAATGGGGGCAAACGGGGAGCCGGTAAATCGACGATCATGATCAGTTGGGAATTTCTGTTTTCCCCATGGATCTTCCATGTGCCGATTCGGATCCGTTTCCGCCAAGCCTTGAGTCCAATTGAAAGGATGTTTCATGAAAATCAATCCCGCACACTTGATCTCAGGGCTGATCTTGGCAGCCGGGATGATGGCCCAGGGCGGGCTCCAGGCTCAGAGCGTCCAGGTTCGCGCCAAGGTTCCAACGGCCATTCCGTCCTACCTGCCCATGACAGTCATGAAAGGCACCTACGATCTGTTGGGAACCGACGCCCTGTCTGATCTGGGCGAAGAGTGGGCCACCGCCTTCAGGAAGTTCCATCCGGAAGCGAACCTGGTGTTCAAGTCGAAGCTGACCAAGGATGCCGTGACCGCCTTCGTGGACGGATCGAGCCTGCTCATCATCACCGCCAGGGAACTCACGCTGGAGGAGGGGAAAGCCTTCCAGGCCAAGTTCGGCTACATGCCCATGCGCATCCCCATCTGCCTGGATGCCAACATCGTGTTCGTCCACAAGAACAACCCGCTCGCATCCATCTCCATGCAGCAGCTGGACGCCATCTACTCCAAATCCAGGCTGGGCGGGGCGAAAGCGGCCGCCCTGGTTTGGGGCGATCTGGGGCTCAAAGGCGAGTGGGCCAAGCTGCCCATCCACGCCTATTCGCGGGCTGAGGGAACGGCCACACGGTCCTCCTTCGGCGAGAAGGCTCTACTCAATGGCGAGTTCCGGGCCGGCATCCTGGACCGGAATGATTCCCCCGCCCTGGCCGAGGCGGTCATGACCGATCCCGCCGGCATTGCCTTTGGCACGATGTCGTCCTGGTACTTCGCGAACAAGGTGCTTCCCGTGGCGCCCTACTATGGAGATGGCGCGCGGTTCCCAAACCAGGACAACGTCACGACCAGCAAATACCCCATGCCGCGCCTGTACTACGCCTACCTCAACCGCGCCCCTGGTGTGGCGCTGCCAGCGCCGGTCAATGAAGTCATCCAATTCCTGCTGAGCCGGGAAGGCCAGACCTCCGTGGCGGACGCCGGTCTCCTGCCGGGCCCCCCGGAATTCATCACCATCGCGCTCAAGCGCCTGAACCGATAGGAAGGGCTGTTTCCGCGCGAAAGCGCGGAAACGGCGCCCATCACCCTTTGCGCCAGCCCACGGTGCCGTCCTTGCGGTCTTCGAGGACGATGCCCATGGCCTTGAGCTGATCCCGCACGCGGTCGGCCTCGGCCCACTGCTTCGCGGCCTTGGCGGCGCGGCGGGCTTCGATGAGGGCTTCCACCTCGGAATCGAGGTCGGCTTCCTCCCGGGGCCAGGCCATGAAGATGCCGTTGGTTTCCTCCAGGAAACCCAGCACCGCATCCCGCTCTTCCCGGGTGAGCGCGCAGTGATCGTCCTGGGCGTTGAGATCGCTGATGAGCGTGAAGATCGCCGCCAGAGCCTCGGGCGTGTTCAGGTCATCGGCCATGGCCGCCCAGAAGGCCTCGCGGGCTTGATCCAGGCGGGCGAGAGGATCGATGGCTTCCTTCCAGGGGCCGCTTCCGGCCTGGCCCTCGCCTTCCATGCGCTTGCGGAAGGCCCGGATGCGCTTGAGGGCGTTCTCGGCGGCCCGGAGGCCCTCGAAGCTGAAGTTGAGAACCTTCCGGTAGTGGTTGCTCTGGATGGCGTACCGCAAGGCGATGGGATCCACGCCCTTGGCGGTCAGATCGCGAAGGGTGAAAAAATTGCCCAAGCTCTTGGACATTTTCTGGCCTTCCACCAGCAGGAACTCGCCGTGGACCCAGTGGTTCACCCATTGATGGCCCAGGCAGCCCTCGCTTTGGGCGATCTCGTTCTCGTGGTGGGGGAAGATCAGATCCACTCCGCCGCTGTGGATGTCCATGCGTTCGCCGAGCAGCTCCATGCCCATGGCCGAGCATTCGATATGCCATCCGGGCCGCCCCTGGCCCCAGGGGCTGTCCCACCATGGCTCGCCGGGTTTGGCGGACTTCCAGAGCACGAAATCCGTCACGGAATCGCGCTCATACTCGTCGGCGTCCACCGAAGCGCCCGCCTGCATGCCTTCGCGGTCGAGATGCGCCAGGCAGCCGTAGTGAGGCAGGCCCGAAATCCGGTAGTAGACGCTGCCTTCCCGGACATAGGCCAAGCCCTTGGCCTCGAGGGCCTGGATGAGGCGGATCATCTGAGGGATGTAGGCGGTGGCCCGGGGCAGGAAGTCCGCTGGCAGAACCCGCAAGGTGGCGAGATCCTCCAGGAAGATGGCAGTGAAGCGTCCAGTCAGCGCCGTCATGGCTTCATGCCGGGCCTCATTGGATGCATCGGCGGGAAGCCCTCCCTGGGAGTCGCGGATGATCTTGTCCTCGACGTCCGTGATGTTCATGCAGTGCCGCACCTGGTGGCCGGCGGCCAGGAAAGTGCGCTTGAGGAGATCCTGGAAAAGGAAGGTCCGAAGGTTGCCGATATGGGCGTAGTTGTAAACCGTAGGCCCGCAGGTGTACAAGGAGACCTGCCCCTCCACCAGGGGAACCACAGGCTCGACCCGCCGCGGCAGGGTGTTGAACAGGGAGAGGGTCCGGCGCTTCAGCTTCATGGTTCTAGGAAACCATCATTTTGCCTTCCGTCCAAAGCCCCCAGGTGCCCTTATGAGCCTCTTCGGCGCGCGAAAGCAGGAACGGGCCCTCGCTCAACACGACGAGCGCCTGCAAGAGCTGGAGGTTGAGTGCTCGGTTCTACAGAGGCGCATCGATGAGACCCAGGAACTGGTCCGGCATTTGGACCAGGAGCGGGGCCTCTTGCTGAGCGCCGTGGAGCGCTTGCGGCCTGGGGACCCTGCGGAGGAGCTGGCCCAGGCTCTCCTGGAAGTGGCCTTCAAGCCCATGGGGCTGGCCTGCTTCTTCGTGGCCCTGGCGGATTGGGACCGGGACCTGCTCCAGTTTGTGCTGTACCAGGAGGGGGGCCGGGTGCGAAAACACCCTTCCCGCCGGTTATCGGATAGGGCCGGGCTTTCCGAACGGGTGCTCACGGGGAAGCGCCCCGTCTACATCCGCACCATGGAGGAGGGGCAAGCCGCGGGAAGCTTTCTCACTGCCGCGGAGCAGGCCACGGGTCTCATCCCCCATTCTTGGTACGGCGTGCCGCTGGGGCATGGACCCCGCCCCATCGGGGTGGTGAGCTTCCAGAGCTTCCAGACCGACGCTTTCAGCGAGGACCGGCGGCGGGTCATGGACGCCCTGGCAGCCCTGCTTTCCACCTGCCTGGAAGCGCGCGGCCGGGTTCAGGATCCCTGAATCAAGGCCAGCAGATCCTCGGGCAGGGGGCGGGCGCGGTTGTCCGAACTTGCCGCCAGGTGGATGCTTTCGCCCTCCGCCAGCAGAGCGCCGCTCCGCTCGACCCGGTAGCCGAAGGTCACCCGGCGCCGCCCTGCCTCCTTGAGGAACGTGCGCACTTGCACCAGCTCGTCGTAATAGGCGGGGGCCCGGAACTTCACCCGGATCTCGTTCACCACCAGCCGCACACCGCGGGCCTCCCATTCAGCGTAGCTTTGGCCCAGCTCCCTCAGGAAATCGCTGCGGCCCAGCTCCATCCAGACCGGATAGGTCGCGTGGTGGACGATGCCCATGGCATCGGTTTCGGCGTAGCGCACTCGGAGCTCGGTCAGCGATTCCATGCTTTGAGCCTACACGAAGAAGCCCCGCCGGAGCGGGGCTTGGGCTGACGCACGGACCGGGGCTCCCGGTTACTCGATGGTGACGCGGACGTGATCGCCCTTGTCCGTGGTGATCTCCAAGAGCAGGTCGCCGGCCTTGGCATCGTTGAGCAGCTTGATGAGCTGTTCAGGCTTCATGCCTTTCTTGGTTTCGCCGTTGACCTTGATTTCCCCTTCGCCGGCCATGTCCAGGACGCCCTTGGCGAGGCTGATGGGCATGCGCACATGCACTTCAGTGGGGCCTTCTTCGCTCTTGGCCTCGCCCTTCTGCCGGTGGTGGTGGTTGAAGGACTTGGAGACGATGTCGACCTTGATGAACCGCGCGCTCTGCGCGGCCAGAGGAAGGGTGAGGCTGGCCGCCAGGGCCAGCGGGATCATGATGGCGCGCATGGGCGGCCTCCTTGGGTGGGTGGGGTTCGGCACTCGCCGGATTGCATGGGATTACGGGCCTCTTTGGCGACGGATTAGCCAGGTATTCTGGACCGGTCACGGAATCCCTCCGCCCCTCATCCAAACCGATCTGCGGCCCGCCGGCCGCCACTGGAGTCCGCCCATGAAACCCATCGCCGCCCTCCTGCTTCTCGCCGCGCCACTGCTCGCCCAGGACGCGGCCAAGTGGGAACACGACTACCAATCCGCCCTCAAGCGGGCGAAGGCCGAGAACAAGGTCATCTTCATGGACCTCTGGGCCGAATGGTGCGGCCCCTGCCAGCACCTCCAGAAGAATGTCTTCCCCACCGCCGAAGCCACCGCCGCCCTGGCCAAGGTGGTGCCCTTCTCCTCCCTGGTTCAGAAGAAGGACGGAACCCCTCTGGCCGAAGGCACCAAGCTGGCCGAGCAGTTCAAGCTCGACGCCTTCCCTACCCTCGTGATCCTGGATGCCGACGGCAAGGAGTTGCGCCGCAAGGTGGGCGCCTTCCGCAGCGGGGCCGAGTTCGCCGCCTGGCTGAACGCCAAGTAATCGCCCAATCCCTTGATGAGCAGCGGCGGCCTCTGGCCGCCGCTGCTCGTTCAGTCAGAGATCCTTCACCCCTCCAGGTGTTTTCGGGGGCTTGGGCAGGCGCTGCTTGAGGCCCTCCAATTCATCCTGCTGGGCGCCCATGCTGGGGCGGGGCGGGGGTGGCGGAGGCGGCTTCTTGGGGTTGGGGGGAGGCGGCGGCGTGGTGTCCTTGACCAGGGTTTGCAGATCATGGATGGCCTCGGGCTGACCGGGCTGTTCCAGCAGCAGCCGTTCGAGCAGGGCCCGCGCTTCTTCTGGGCGGTGGGCTTCCACGTGAGCCCGGGCTGCCAGCAGGAGGGCGGGAGCGCGCCAGGCCGGAACGGGCCGGGGCGTTCCCTGGCCCGCCAGCACGGCCAAGGTCTTCAGGGCCTCCTCCGGGAGGCCCGCGCGCAGATCGATCTGCGCCGCCAGCAGCACGTGGGCGGGCTTGGCGTCGCGGGGGCGCCAGCGGCGGGCCGCGGTCAGGTTGCCCTCCTCCAGGGCCCGCTGGGCCACCCAGGCCTTGACGCCAGGAGGTGCCCAGACGGGGCCGGAGGCTTGGGCGGAGAGTGGGGCCGCCAGGCCAACCAACAGCGCCAGCAGCGGCCGCCAGCGGGCCAGGGGCTTGCCCGAGAAGAGCAGCCAGAGCGCCAATCCGGCCAGGGCGATCCAGGCGCCCGCTTCCGGGTGGGCGGGCTGGAGCGAGCGGCGCGCGGGGAGAGGCAGTCTTCCCGCGGCCAGGGCCTGAAGGCCCCCGGCCGCGTCTTCGCCATCTTTGAAGACTTGGCCTCCCGTGGCTTCGGCCAGCTGCGCCAGGAATTCAGGATGGGCCGTGCTGCGGGCCGGTTCTGCGGCTGGGGCGGCAGCGTCTTCCCGGTTGGGCACCGCATGGGCCTGGCCATCTCCGAAGGCCATCACGCAAACGGGGATCCGGGCCTTCTTGAGCGGCGCGACGGCCCGGGCCAGCGCCTCCTCGGGAGCCTCCCAGGTTTCCTCGCCATCGCTGAGCAGGAGGATCACCGCGGGCAGGTCGCGGTCCACCTGGGCCGCCAACTGTGGCAGGCCGCGGCCCAGGCTGGTGCCGGGGGAGCCCACCTCGCCGGGCAGGGCGGCCCGGAGCGCCTCGCGCAGCAGGGTCCGGTCCTCGCCGGGCGGCTGCACGGGAATGTCGTCGCCGGTGAGGAAGTCCAGACCCCAGCGGATGCCGGGCTGGGGCCTGGACCAGATGCGGTCCAGAGCGCCGACGGCGGCCTCCCAGCGGCTGCGGCCCTGGGCATCGGGCACGGCCATGGAACGGCTGGCATCCAGCGCCACATGCACCGTGAGCCGGGGGAATTCGGGAAGGCCCCAGCGGGGTTCAGCCAGGCCCAGGCCCAGGCCTGCGGCCATCACCGCCAAGCCAAGCCCCTGCCACAGAGGCCGCTGGCCCACCACCTGCACCCCCTGGCCGGGCCGCAGATGGGCCCGCAGAGCCAGCGCCAGGGTGACCAGGATGGCCGCGGCCGTGGGGATCAGCACCCAGGGATGGGAGAAGGGCAGCTTCATGGTCAGCGCTTCCGGGCGCGGCTGAAACGGATCGGCGCCTTCTGCGGAGCCAGAAGGGTTTCAGGCGGTTTGGGCACAAAGCGGAGGAAGGTACGGTCCACCTTGGCGATCTCGTTGCGGAGGGCCTGGTACAGCTCGCCCAAGGGAAGGGGAAGGGCCTCAAGCAGCGCCTGCCTGTCCAGGGGCTCGGCGTTGTGCCACAGGGTAAGGGTTCCCCACATCACACCTTGCACCTCGCTCCATTGTTCCCGCAGACGCCGCTGCCACTTCGTGAGGCCGGGCTCGTCCGGTTCGCCCAGGATGCCCAGATCCACACCCAGAACGGAACCCGCCAGGAACAGGGTGTCCTGATGCCGCCAGAGTATGGCCAAGGCCTCCTCGGCGCTTTGGAATTCCAGAGTGGGCAGTGGCGGCAGCGGCTGCTCCGTGCCCCAGGCGTGAATGGCGGTGCAAAGGCGGGATAGTTCGCGAGCTTGGGCGGGGGTCCAGGGGGGCAGGTCCTCTATGCCGGATTCGAACAGGATGAAGGCGCATTCCCGGCCATCCCGCGCGGGAGACCAACACCAGCCCGGATCCAGCCTGCCTTTGAGCGCGCCATACCACTGCGACAGCGGAAGCAGGGTGGAGAGGGGCCGTTGGCACCGCCGGGCGTCCAGCATGCTCTGCAGATCCTGGGCCAGGGCCGCGGGCAACGCCGCCCCTCGCGGGCCCTCGGGCAAGGGGTAGGGCCTGGCGAGAAAGGGCCGGTAGTCAGGGATCTGCCATTTCAGTGGATCGGCGCCGGAAGCCTGAGCCGCCTGATCGAGGCGGGCATGGATTCCCTGAAGGATGTCTGCCAGTTCTTCCGTGTAGTCAAGCGCCGAGGCGCCATGGTTGGTGTAGGCCCTCAGCATCATCAGCTGGAACTGCGCCAGCAGATCCGCCCCCTCATGCACCAGCCGCCCGACCCGCGCGTCAGGGCCTGCCTCTGGATCGAGGATGCCTTCGGTTGTGAACCGCAGCACCCGCCAGGCCGCCAGATCCAAGTGGTGCCAGAGCTTGTCGAGCACAGGCCTCGAGAGGGTGGGGCGGGCCGGAAAGGCGGGCAGAGGCGGCAGGATGGCACGTTGCTCCAATACGATGAGCTGAAGCGCCGCCAACCCCATCTTGGCCTCGGCCTTGGGCCAAGGGGCGGGCGCCATGCGCCAGTCGCTGAACAGCGCATCCAGCCAGTCATCCTGGTCCATTTCGAGGTACGCGATTCCGGGTTGATCCGAATGGCGGGAGGGCATCGCGGCCAGCCCTGTGGAAACGGCCCAGGCCAGCGTGGAAGGCGGACGCGAGGCCTGTTTGTGATGCAGCATGCGGGAGGCTGCGTCGGCAGCGGCTGCTGAAAGCCTTGGGAGTGTTGAGCGCGGGGCCATGGCTTAGTGTCCTTCAATCCAATCCGGTCGCCGCCGGCCTCGCTTGAAGGCGAGATCCACCGCCAGGGGCAGGCCGAGAAGGGCCGCGGCCAGCAGGAACCAGCGGGCCAGGGGCCGGCCTTCGGTGGGCGGATCCACGGGAAGCAGGGTTTTCTCAAGCTGATCGACGGACGTGAGGCTGCGTTCGAGGCCCGCAGGATCCTCGGCGCCAAAGGATTCTCCCCCGGTGAGGTGGGCCACCTGCTGGAGGTTGACGTGGTCGACCTCCACCCGAAGCCGGGCGAAGCCCCCGCCATCCAGGGGCACCAGGCTTTCTCCGTTGGTGCCGATGGCCACGGTATGGATGCGGATGCCCTGGCGGCGCGCCTCCTCGGCGGCCTCCATGGCGGTCACCCGGCCCCGGTTCTCCACGCCATCGGTGAGGAGCAGGATGACGCGGCTGCGGGCGGGGCTTTCTTCAAGGCGCCGCACGGCGGTCATCAGGGCCGATCCGATGGCCGTGCCGTCGTCACGGCTGTCGATGTCGAGCCGGGCCAGCATGCCCAGCAGGCGCTGGTGGTCGGCGGTGAGGGGACTGAGGGTCACCGGGTGGGCGCTGAAGAGGATGAGGGCGAAGCGGTCTTCCGGGCGCCGCAGGACGAACTGGGCCAGGGTGCGCCGGGCTGCGTGCCAGCGGTCCTCGTCGGGCCGGTCGAGGATCCGCATGCTGCTGCTGCCGTCCAGCACCACCGCGAAGTCCACGACGGGGGCGGCACCGCGCAGGGCGGTGCGCCATTCCGGCCCGGTGGCCGCCAGGCCGAGGATCATCGTCACCAGGATGGGCAGCCAGTGGGAGGTGAGCCGGCCCAGGCGGCCGGAGGGCCGGGAAGAGGGAATGCCCCAACGGTAGCTCACGCGCCAGGCCCATACGACCAGGGGCAGAGCCGCCAGGAGGAGCAGGGGATGGCGCAGGGCGATCACCGCGGACTCCGTGCGTCGCCCCGCGCATCGAGCGCCGCCACCAGGTGCGCCGTGGGGGGGAAGGGGGGTTCGCTCCGGCCGAAACGGGCCGCATCGAGGCTTTTCACCCATTGATCCCAGGGGCTCAGATTGTGAGCCTCCAGTTCCGCGGGCCCCCAGGCCCGGGCGGCCTCGCCGAAGCGGACCGCGAGGAGGTCGCGCCCCTGGCCGTGGGCCGCGTCGAGGGAGGTCCGGTCCCGCTGGGCTGGAGGCCACTGGTGATGGAAGGCGTGGATGGCCCTGGCCAGGCGGCGTTTGGGGGAGCCTTTCCGCCAGCGGCGGATGAGCCAGCCCGCCAGGGCCAGCACCGGCACCAGCAGCAGGCTGGCCCAGGCCCAGGGGAAGGGGATGGCGGGCAGCAGGTCTTCATTGCCGCCCCCGAAGCCCACCCAGGGGCCTCCGTAGGGAATGCTGCGCGGCACCAGGATCCGCAGTTCCTGGCTGCGCTGGCCGTTGCCCAGATCCAGGGCGGGCACCACCGCAAGGCCTGGCTCCAGGGCCTGCACCTGGAAGCGCCAACCCCGGCCATCGGGCAGGGGCTCCAGGGCCCGCAGGCGCAGGGGGCCCAGGCGATCTTCCACCAAGGGCCTGGGCGGAGCCGGCTTGGCCGGATCTTCTTCACGCAATTCGAGAACCTGCAGGTCGCCGAGCTTCAGCTGCGAAGGTGCTTTCCATGCAGGGGCGGCGGCCAGGACCACCGCCGAAGCGGCCAGGACCACCGCCGAGGCGGCCAGGACCGGGGCGCAGGCCCATCGCGAAGCAGCGCGCCGCCACCCACGGGCCATGTTCATGCGCCACCCGCCCGGAGCCAGCCGTTGAGTTTCACCACGGGATCCTCCATGAGGCTCCAGTTCAGCCTTTCGATGGCCGAGGTGAAGCCGGGGTCCGGCCAGGCCACGCCGCGGCGCTTCTGGGCCTCCAGGGGCCGGAACCACACCAGCCGGTGCCGCGTGGCCAGGGGTTTCAGCAGGGGGGCCAGCCCCTGCAGGCCTGCGCCGTTGCTCAGCAGCCACAGGCGGTGTCCCTTGCCGTGCTCGCCCCAATGGCCCAGGGCCTCCCGCCAGGAAGCCTCGGTGGGAATAGATGGCCCCCGCTCGGCCAGGGTTTCCAGAATGCGGAGGCCATGGATGCGTCCCCGTTTCGGGGCGATGCGCAGGGCGGGGGTGCGGCCGTCCCCGGGGACGATGAGGCCCAGGCGGTCTCCGGTGGCCTGAAGCGTGGCGGCGGCAGCCCCGCAGAGTTCCAGGGCCCAGCGCAGAGGAGACACCGGATCCCCCAGGAACATCGAGGGCGAAGGATCCACCACCAGCCAGAGCACCAGATCGCGGCTGCTTTCGAAGCGCTTCATGATGGGCTCGCCCGTGCGGGCGGTCAGAGGCCAGTTGATGAAGCGCGGATCATCGCCGGGAACGTAGGGCCGGTTCTCCACGAAGGTGAGCCCCGCGCCCTTGACCTTGGAAGGGTGCAGCCCTTCCGTGCCTCCGCCCAAGCGCCCCCGCAACCGCAACGGCAGGCGTCGCAGGCGGGCGAGGAAGCGGGCGGGCAGGGGCATGGCTTCTGAGTATGGATCAATTCTGGTCTTCCAAACCCTCCAGCTCTCCATCCTGGGGGCCGCGGATCTGGGTGCTCAATCGGACTGAGGCCGTCTGGCCTTTTGGGATCTTCAAGGTCCAGGCGAGCACTCCAGATGTCCGCTCCACCGCTCCTGGCGTGGTTTCTGGAAGCGCGGCGATTTTCACTGCATCCACTGTTGATTTGAGCATGCGGTCCTGGACCTCGACCTCCAGGTTCTCGTTCGTGTCGTTGCTCAACTCAAGGGCCTCTTTGATCGTCCACTGGCGCTGCTTTGTGAAGGTGCCGATGGTTTCGAGTCTGTGGTCCAGCCTCCTGAAGCTGACGCGGAGGCCCTTCATGGGGCCAAAACTCAACTGGAAAGGTTGTCCTGCGGGCGGGACTTTCAGGGGGGCCTGGCCCAGGCGCTGTGTTCCCGCGAACTGCACCACGGGAGCCTCTGGAAAGAGAGGGAACCGTTCGGGAGGGGCGAACTGAGCCACCTGGTACGCCGTGGCGTCCAGCCGTGGCAGGGCGATGAGCTTCATGTGCGGTTGGAGTTCTTGGGTCAACATTTTGAAGCGATGGGGCTCACCGTCTGAGGGAATGTCTTTGGACCCCTCGAGGGAAAGCGTGGTGGCAAGGCCCGAGGCCTCTTCCAGGGTGGCGGCGGTGGCTTCCACGGCGGCCACGGGAGAAGGGGGTGGCGGTGGGGGTATCACGGCTTCGCGAGAATAGTCCGTTGCGGTGGCCGGGCCCGCGATGATCCCCCCGACCACGCCCCCCACCACTCCTCCGATGACCCCGCCTGGTACGCCGCCTGGAACCCCCCTGGGGACACCACCCAGGCTGTGATCCACCGTGGGCAGTGGCAATTGCCAGGAGATTTCCTGAGGGCCCTCAAAGCTGGGCGTGGAGAGGCTTCGGCCGGGTTTGGCATTGCTGATCTCCAGGCGCACGCCATCCCAGGATTCGCCGGTGGTCTGCACGACCGCGGCATACAGGGTGAATCCAAGGGAAGCGCGGTCTTCGGAAAGCCGGGCCTCGTAGATGGGCGTCCAACGGGCGCGCCGCTGGCGGTAGCTGACTTCCACCACCACTGGGCCGGCCCCTGGGCTGATCAGTTCCACCGTGACGCGGCTAGGGGCGGTGCGTTGCTGGCCCTGCCTTTGCCGCAGTTCCCCGTTGAGCTGCGTTTCCTCAAGGGTCAGCTTCTCGAGATCCCGCTTGAGCCGCCGGTCTTGGAACATCAGGGCGGAAAGCCGTGTCTGGATGCTGCGAGCCAGCTCGACGATGGGCGCAGCATTGGGCAGGTTGTAGGTCATCCGCCCCGAGAGTTCCTTGTCCTGTGCGGCCATCAAACCCTTGAGGAAGGCTTGTTCCTGCCGGATGGATTCCAGTTGCGCCTCCAGGGTGTCGCGCCGGACTCGCATCGCTTCCCGGTCCGCTTCCAGCCGTTTCCATTCCGGTGTTTCCGTGACTTCGCGTGGTTCGGCGCGGACGGCCACATCTCCGAGGCTGGTGCCGGCGGGGCCTTTGGCGCTGACTTGGATATCCTCGAGGCGAAGGCCGGAGGGGAGATCCGACAACTGGAGGTAATGTGTCCCTGTGGCGGGAAGAGCGGCCTTCCCGATGCGGGTGATCCACGCCTCGTCGGGATGAAGGCGCACCCGCTGGATGGGTGCTTTCAACTGTATGGGCGCTTGGGCCGAGAGGACGGCCGTCAAGGGCAAGGTCAACAGGGCAACGCGCATGGAGGCTCCGCGGGGCAATTGCAGCCAACCTCCAGGATCTACCACTTCACCCGGACCCGGTAGCTCAGGGTGGCGCTGCCTTCGGCGGGCACGGTGACTTTGAACCGGGCCGTTCCGGCCGCCTCCTTGGTGTGGGGGTGGGTGCTCTGCAGCATCTCCCAGTCGCCGGGCATGGGCTCCAGCAGGTTCACGGTGACAGGTTCCTTCTTGGCGTTTTTCAGCTCCACTTCAAAGGCGGATTCGTGGACATAGCCGTACTTGCCCTGGCGGCCCAGGCTCTTGTAGTCGGTCTGCTTGCGCTTGGCGGTGACATCAAAGGCTTCGCCCAGCTTGAGGCGCACCAGCTCGTTCTTGGGGGTGTGGTCCACGTTGTCTTCGCCCACGAACTGGGCCCGGCCCTCGCTGTCGCGCTTGTAGACGCGGATGATGCCCTTGGGCAGGGGCATGCCCAGGCGGCTGGATTCCTTGTTGTCGAATTCCACGAAGACGCCCACCTTCTGCTTCTCTCCGAGGTCGCCGTAGCTTCCGGAGTAGTAGTAGCCCTGGCCCTGCAGGAGGTATTCCTTGCGCACGGGCACCGAGCCCGCGCTCAGGAGGGCCACCTGCTTGGTCTGGTTCACGGCCAGGGTGGTGGGCCGGTCCAGGGTGTAGAGGTGGTATTCGAAGAGGCTTTCCTCGGCCATTTTGGGAGCGGGCGCGGCCTTGGCCATGGCGCCCGCGGCCATGTAGGCCACGGTTTCCGTCCGCCGGTCCCGGGCCCGGTTCACATCACCGGCGACGAGCTGCAGCGTGGCGTTGGGATAGGCGGCGCCGCTCTGGTTGGTGAGGGTCACCCAGCCGCTGAGATCGAGGGCCTTTTCATCCGGAGACAGGTTGGCCACGTAGTCCGCCCGCCAGGAGAGCCCCCCCGTGAGGTAGCTCAGTTCCAGCTGCTGGGCTTTCTCCGCGCCGCTGTTGAGGCTGATGACCAGGGTGGGCCGGGCCCGCAGGTTGCCCGGAACCTTCGGGAATACCAGGCGCCCGGGGATGCTCGTTTCGATGCGGTCGGCGAACTGCAGCACCGTGCCGTTGTTGGTGGCCAGCACCGTGGCCTCCTCGCGGATTTCTCTGGAGCCTGCGCCCTCGGCATTGGGCACGCTGCGCACCACGGTCACCTTCTCGCCCACGTACTTCTCCAGCAGTTTCTGGGGGGTGAGCAGGTCGAAGTCGAAGTTCTGTTCGGCCACCCAGAAATCCTTGGGTGCCGTGAGACTGCGCAACAGAGCCGTCTCCGGCCGGATCTGGGCCGACACCTCCTGGAAGGCCAGCCGCGCCTCGCCCTTGGGCAGCCGCACCTCCCGGGTATCCTTCACCAGGGCCAGGTTGTCGTTGTAGATGGTCACCGCCAGGCCCTTCTGATCCTTCAGCGTGGTGGCGGATTCCTGGGCGGCCAGAAGCGAAGGCAGAACGGCGAGAAGCAGGGTGGGGCGCATGGAACCTCCGATGGGGTGGCGGGCAGGGCACCTGCCCGATACCTGGTGATGCCGTGAGATGGGAAATCCTTTCATGGAAAAACAGAAATCCGTACATAAGCGGAGGTTGGCAGAGGGGCGGAGGAAAGCGGAGGAAAAACCACATCCTTTCTCTCCGTTTTCCTCCGCCTCTCCCTTTCCTCTGCTTTTCTGATTTTTCGCTTGGTTTCCTGCGAAAGGGTCAGCTGAGCTTCCCTTCTCCCGCCAGTTCCTGAATCCTTGCCAGGGCGCTGTCCAGCTGGCCTTGCAGCAGTTTCTCGGCACCCATCATCTGCATCATCATGGGGAGGTCGGCCTCGTCCACCAGGCGCAGGGTGCTGCCGCCGCCGGCGGCGGCGATCTCGAAGCGCAGCTCGTGATCGAACATCTTCTTGGCGCCGGGCACCAGGCTCACCAGCTGGCCCGGGGTGCGGGTCTTGACGACGAGTTCCTGCGGCATCTTCATGCCCATGACTTCGACGGTATAGCTGTGCTTGTCGGCGTCACCCTGGAAGTTCATGGCCGCGGGCTCGAGGAAGGCCCGGTGCTTGGACAGGTCCGAAAGGAAGGCGTACAGCGCGTCGGCGGAGACGGGCAGCGAGGCCGAGGCGGTCTTCAGGGTGGTCATGGCGACTCCGGGGTGAGGAGCCATCCAACCATGAAGCGGCGGCGGCGGCGAGGCCCTACCCGCGGGCAAGGTGGCTCAGCGGCTGGTGGTGGCGCGATCACCGAAGAAGGCGGTGCCGATGCGGATCTGATCGGAGCCCGCGGCGATGGCCGCCTCCAGATCGCCGCTCATGCCCATGCTCAGGCGCAGAGGCTGGCCCAGGTCCTGTTGCAGGCCCTCGCGCAGGAGGTTCATCTGCGTGAAGGCGGCGGCATCTCCCGGCGGTGGAATGGCCATGAGCCCCCGGAGGGGCAGACGCGCATCGCCGCCCAGGGCGGCAAGCAGGGCGGGCAAGTCGGCCCCGGCGCAACCGCCCTGCTTGGTGGCTTCGTTCCAGAGATCCACCTGGATCCAGAGGGGGCGGACCACGTCGAGTTCTTCCGCCAGCCGGCGGAGGCGGTCCGCCAGATCGGGCCGGTCCAGGCTCTGGATTTCAGCAAAATGCTGAAGGGCTGGCTTGGCCTTGTTCCGCTGAAGGGGCCCCAGCAGCACGAACTGCAGGCCGGGCTCGGCCACGGCTTTGTCGGCGCCCTCCTGTACGTAGTTTTCGCCGAAGCGGATGAAGCCGGAACTGGCTGCCTCGCGAATGAGCGACAGGGGCTGTTTCTTGGACACTGGCAATAGCTCGACGCCAGCGGGATCCCGTCCGGAGGCTTCGCAGGCCTTCTGGATGCGGGTTCGCAGACCCCCGATGCGATCCAGGAGGCTCACGGCAGAAAGAGGGTCCGCCCGCAGGACTCACAGGCGATGAGGGTCTTGTTTTCCTTCATCTGGAAGAGGACGGGGCCGCGGAGCCTCACGTTGCAGCCGGAGCAGGCGCCATTCTCCACGGCGGCCACCGCTTTACCCTGGCGGGCGTTGGCGAGGCGATGGAATCGGGCCACCTCTGAGGAACTGAGCTTGGCTTCCAGCACGGCCTGCTTGGCCTGGAGCTGTTTGCGCCCTTCCACCTGGTTGGCATGCTCATCCAGGAAGATGGCATGCAGTTCGTCGAATTGCGCCCGGGCGGCGGATAGGTCCCCTCCGAGGGTGGCTAGAGCCTGTTCCAGGGTCTGTACGGTGGTTTCCAGGGCTTTGAGAGGCTTGGAGACGGCGGCTTTCAGCCTTTCTTTTTCGTCCAGTTCCCGGATGGCGGCGGTGTATTGCACCTTTTGACTGGTGGATTTCACTGCGGCTCGCGCCCGCTCCTCCTCTTTTTGAGCCAGGACCAATTCCTTGGACTTGACCTGAATCTGAGCTTGGGCGGTCGCCAGGGCCTTGGTCTTTTCTGCCACCTGCTTCTCGATGGACTTGACCTTGGCATCCAAGGCGGCGAGGTCCGGAGGGAGGTTCGACAGTTCCCGCTGGATGGTGGCCAGGTAATCCAAGGTGGCCTGCAAATCACGGAGGGTCGTCAGAAGTTCCATGATTCGAGGCTACACCTCAATTGAGAAAGGGACCCTGCTTTCAGATACATGCTATCTGCGAAGAAAACCTTCCGTTCGTAACGAAGGTTTCACCTTCAAGGGGCAAAATCGCCTTGACGCGGGCCTTGCTTGGGTGCGAAGCTTGGCACTCGCTGTTGATGAGTGCTAACAGCCCGAATGGTTTCCAACCTCAATCCTTTCCAAGGAGGTCCCATGGCCATCCAGCCCCTGTCCGATCGCGTCATGCTGAAGCGCGTCGATCCCGCCGAAGTCGTCAAGGGCGGCATCATCATCCCCGACACCGCCAAGGAGAAGCCCATGGAGGCTGAAGTGGTGGCCGTGGGAGAGGGCAAGATCAACGAGAACGGCACCCGCAACCCCATGTCCGTCAAGGCCGGCCAGAAGGTGTTGATCGGCAAGTACAGCGGCACCGAAGTGAAGATCGACGGCGTCGATCACGTGATCGTGCGCGAGGACGAAATCCTGGCGATCGTGGGCTAGAACTGTCTTCAGTCCTCGGTCTTCAGCCCTCAGGTTGGCGCCGTCCCATCCAAGCTGCCTCGCCGCCACTGAAGACTGAAGACTGAAGACCTCTCATTGAAGCCGCTTCCCATCCATACATTTCGAAACCAAATGGAGATTCACATGGCCAAGTCCATCATCTATGCCGAAGACGCACGCCAGGCGATTCTGCGCGGCGTGAACAAGCTCGCGGACGCCGTTCAGGTCACCCTCGGCCCCAAGGGCCGCAACGTCCTCATCGAGAAGAAGTTCGGATCCCCCCTCATGACCAAGGATGGCGTCACCGTCGCCAAGGAGATCGAGCTCAAGGACAAGCACGAGAACATGGGCGCCCAGCTCGTCCGTGAGGTCGCCTCCAAGACTTCCGACATCGCCGGCGACGGCACCACCACCGCCACCGTGCTGGCCCGCGCCATCTACCGCGAGGGCATCAAGGCTGTCGTGAGCGGCGCCAACACCATGGAGATCAAGAAGGGCATCGACCTCGCCGTCGATACCGTCGTGGCCGCCATCGATGAGATCAAGAAGCCCGTGGAGGGCAATGCCATCGCCCAGGTGGGCACCATTTCCGCCAACGGCGACGCCGAGATCGGCAAGATCATCGCCGAGGCCATGGCCAAGGTGGGCAAAGACGGCGTCATCACCGTTGAAGAAGCGAAGGGCCGCGAGACCGAGCTGACTGTCGTCGAGGGCATGCAGTTCGACCGCGGCTACCTCAGCCCCTACTTCGTGACCAATCCCGATCAGATGAAGGTCGAGCTGGAGAACCCCTACATTCTCGCCTACGAGAAGAAGGTCTCCAACATGCGCGACCTCCTCCCCCTGCTGGAGCAGGTCGTCAACAGCCGCCGCCCCCTGCTGATCATCGCCGAGGACGTGGACGGCGAAGCCCTGGCCACCCTCGTGGTGAACAAGATCCGCGGCACCCTGAACGTGGCCGCCGTGAAGGCCCCCGGCTTCGGCGACCGCCGCAAGGCCATGCTGGAAGACATCGCGATCCTGACCGGCGGCAAGGCCATCAGCGAGGATCTGGGCCTCAAGCTCGAGAACCTCACGCTGGCCGACCTCGGCAGCGCCAAGAAGATCGTCATCGACAAGGAGAACACCACCATCGTTGAGGGCGCCGGCGCCAGCGAGGCCATCCAGGGCCGCGTGAAGCAGATCCGCGCCCAGGTCGACGTCTCCACCAGCGACTACGACAAGGAGAAGCTGCAGGAGCGCCTGGCCAAGCTCGTGGGTGGCGTCGCCGTCATCAAGGTGGGCGCGGCTTCCGAGACCGAAATGAAGGAGAAGAAGGCCCGCGTGGAAGATGCCATGCACGCCACCAAGGCTGCCGTCGAGGACGGCATCGTGGCTGGCGGCGGCGTCGCGCTGCTCCGCAGCCTGACGAAGCTGGCGGGCCTCAAGGCCACCGGCGACCAGGCCACGGGCGTCGAGATCGTCCGCAAGTCCCTGGAGGAGCCCCTCCGCCAGATCGCCAACAACGCTGGCGTCGAAGGTTCGGTGGTCGTCAACTCTGTCCGCGAGGGCAAGGACAACTACGGCTACAACGCTGCCACCAACGAATACGGCGACATGGTGAAGTTCGGCGTGGTCGATCCCGCCAAGGTGACCAAGTCCGCCCTGCGGAACGCCGCGTCCGTGGCCTCCATGATGCTCACCACCGAGGCGATCATCACCGAGATCCCCGAGCCCAAGGCTTCCGCTCCCGCGGGCCCCGGCATGGGCGGCATGGAAGACATGTATTAATCGACCGCGGCTTCGCGGTTCAAGCAAAGGCCCTGCGGATGCGGGGCCTTTGCGTTTCGGGCCCTTGGTCTTCCTGTTGCGGGGGAAGGAACTCCGGTAGCATTCCGGAAACCCCACAAGAGGCACCCATGGCCAGCGGCGCGGAGTGGCTGAAGGAATTCGATCTGGAAATGTCCCGGACCAGGCGCGTCCTGACGCGGGTTCCCGAGGACCGTCTGGGCTGGCGGCCTCATCCGAAGTCCTGGACGCTGGCAGAGCTCGCCACGCACGTGGCCTGGATCCCTTCCTGGGCGATGGCCGCTCTGCGCTTCCCAGAGATGGATCTGGCCTCTTCCGACAGCCCTCCGACGCCCAAGGCCGCGACCAGCACGGCCGACCTGATGGCCCTTTTCGACGGACAGTTGGCAGTGGCCCGGGCTTCGCTGGAAGCCTCCGACGAGGCGACGTTCGCCATGCCCTGGTCCCTTCGAGCAGGAGAGCAGATCTTCTTCACCCAAACCCGCGGTGAAGTCCTGCGGACTTTCGTGATGAACCACCTCATCCACCATCGGGGCCAACTGGAAGTGTACCTGCGCGTGAATGACGTGCCTCTGCCGGCCCTTTACGGGCCCAGTGCGGACGAGGGGGGGATATGAGCGCGGCGCGAAGGATGATGGGATTTGGTCTCAGGAGCAGTTTTCGACATTGACTGCCAAAACCAGTCGCAGCCTGCTTTATGACTGCCTGACAAACCCCCTCGATGTCACGAGACGCCCCGGACCTCCGGGGCTTTTGTCTTACTAATGACAATAAAGTCTTTTTTAATTACCACCTATGGGTTGACTATGATCTGAAACAGGCGGATCCTTCCCTCGAATCCTCCGGAATGTCTTCCCGGGCGGATAGACAGGACCAGGGCCCATGACCACGGAACATCTGCAAGACGGAGTGAATCCCGCCATTCCTGGAACGCATTCAATCGGCTTGTCCCTCTTTGACCGGAGCGTTCGATGATTCAAAAGAAAGCAATGCTGATCGACATTTCGATGTGCGTGGGCTGCAACGCCTGCCAGGACGGCTGCAAGGCGGAGAACAAGCTGGCGCCGAGCGAGGAGAAACGCCTGTCTCCCACGGCCTACACGGCCCTGAGCGAACACAACGGCAAGTTCGTCCGCCACATGTGCCAGCACTGCGACGTGCCCACCTGCGTGTCGGTGTGTCCCGTGGCGGCCTTCACCAAGACGGCCGAGGGGCCGGTGCTTTACGACGCCAACAAGTGCATCGGCTGCCGGTACTGCATGCAGGCCTGCCCCTTCAAGGTGCCGCGTTACGAGTGGGCCAGCACCAAGCCGCGCGTGCAGAAATGCATCTTCTGCGCGCCGCGCATCACCAAGGGCCTGCAGCCTGCCTGCGCCGAAGCCTGCCCCACCGGCGCCACGAAGTTCGGCGACCGGGATGAACTCATTCTGGAAGCCAGCAACCGCATGCAGGCCGAGCCCGGCAAGTATGTCGCCAAGATCTACGGGCAGAAGGACGTGGGGGGGACTTCCATCCTCTTCATCAGCCCCGTGCCCTTCGAGGAGCTGGGTTTCGACACGCGGCTCGGGGACACGCCCATGCCCCTGCTGACCCTGAGCGCCATGTCGAAGATCCCCAACGTGGTCAGCATGGGCGGAGTCATGCTCGCGGGCATCTGGTGGATCACCAACCGCCGCGCCGAGGTCCAGCACTACGAAGCTTCCCTGAAACACGACGCCACTTCCAAGACGCAGGAATAGCCATGGCCTCCTACAAATCCTCTCGCATCACCGTGTGGAGCGTCATCGCCGCCACCTTGATCACCACGGGCGTCGCGGCAGCCATCGCCCGGTTCACCCTGGGCCTCGGGGCCACCACCAACCTCAGCGACACCTTCCCCTGGGGCCTCTGGATCGGCTTCGATTTCCTGGGCATCGGCCTGGCCGCCGCAGGGTTCACCATCGTGGCGGCAGTGCATCTGTTCCACGCCACGGAGTATGAGCCCATCGTGCGGCCCGCCATCCTCACGGCCTTCATCGGCTACCTGCTGGTGGTCCTGGTGCTGGTCATCGATCTGGGGCGCCCCGAGCACTTCTGGCATCCGCTGGTGATGTGGAATCCCCACTCGGTGATGTTCGAGATCACCTGGTGCGTGATCCTCTACACCACCGTGCTGTCCATGGAGTTCGCGCCCATCGTGCTTGAGAAATTCAACATGCACGCCCCCATCAAGTGGATCCACAGCGTGTCGCTGCCCCTCATGGTGATGGGAGTCCTTCTGTCCACGCTGCACCAGTCCTCCTTCGGCTCGCTCTACCTGATCGTGCCCAACCGGCTGCATCCGCTCTGGTACACCCCGCTGCTCCCGGTGCTGTTCTTCGTGTCCTGCATCGCTTCCGGCATCTCCATGGTGCTCATCGAATCCCTGATCTTCTCCCGCAATGGACGCCGGATCCTGCCCACCGCGCTGCGGGCCAAGCTGGCCAAGATCACCGCCATCGCCCTGGCCATGTACCTCGTGATCCGCGTCCAGGACATGGTTTCACGCGGCGTGTTCCACCACGCGAAGCACCTCAGCTACCACAGCATCGCCTTCTGGGCCGAGCTCCTCATCGGATTCGCCGTTCCGCTCGCCCTGCTGCTCATCACCAGGGTGCGCACCTCCCGCCGCGGGCTTTACATCGCTTCCCTGATGGTGCTGGCGGGCTTCGCCCTGAACCGCATGAACACGGCCATCACGGGCCTGGAAGACTGGCCTGCGCGGACCTACTTCCCCTCTCTGTTGGAAGTGCTCATCACCCTGGGCATCGCCGCCATCGGCTTCACGGCCTTCTCGTTCATCGCCCGCCGCCTCCCGATTTTCGCCCCCGAGCCCCTTCCGCCCCAGGCCTGAACTGTGGCGTCTCGACCATGCCTTTTCGCAGCCACGTTCGCTTTGATGGGCCACGGATTGCCGGTTCGTCAAAGCTTGAGCTAATTACTACCAAAAGGTTGACTATGCTCCAGCGAGGGCGGATCCTTCACATGAGTCCACCCGGAACTTCCTTTCGGGCTGGATTGACAGAGCGGGAATCCATGATCATGGAACTTCCTACCGCCCATTTCAACAGCGCCACCAGTGGCACCCGCTGGCCGTTCGCCCACGACTCGGAAAAGGGAGCCTGACCATGCGGACCCGCATCGGCACTCGTCTCATCCTTGGCGCCGGCCTGACGACGGCGGCCGTCATCGGCGGAATGGCATTCACGGTCATCCGTTCGCACACAGCGCAGCTGCTGGCGGAGCGGACCCGAAGCGCCGACCAGCTGAGCGAGACCATCAAGAGCTCCACCCATTTCGACATGCTTGAGAACCGGCGGGACAACCTCCACCGCCAGATCCGCTCCGTGGGCGGCCTGCAGGGGCAGGGGATCCGCAAGGTGCGGGTGTTCAACAAGGAAGGCCGGATCATGTTTTCCTCGTCGGCCGAAGAGATCGGCACCAGCCTGGATACCCGGGGCGAGGCCTGCTATGCCTGCCATCAGGAAGGCCGTCCTTTGGAGCGCCTGGAGATCAACGCGAGGGCCCGAACCTTCAGGACGCCGGATGGTTCCCGGGTGCTGGGGCTTATCGCCCCCATCCCCAACGAGCCTTCTTGTTCCACCGCCGATTGCCATGCCCACAGCGCCAAGCAAAGCCTCCTGGGTGTTCTGGATGTCAACGTTTCCCTGGACGAAGTGGACCGGGAGATCTCCCGAAGCCGGGCGGTCATCATCTCGTCGGCGGTCCTGGCCGTTCTGGCGGGCAGTCTCATGCTTTGGTGGCTCAACCGAAGGCTGGTCGTCCGGCCGGTGGCGGCGCTGGTGGAAGGGACGCGGCGCGTCAGCGAGGGCGACCTTTCGGCGACCATTCCTGTGAACGGGCGGCATGAGCTCAGCCAGTTGGCCCGGGCCTTCAACGACATGACCGGCAATCTGGCGGACACGCACCGCCAGCTGGCCCAGGCCGACAAGCTTGCCTCCGTGGGCCGCCTGGCCGCGGGCATCGCCCACGAGATCAACAACCCGCTGACGGGCGTTCTCAGCTACGCCTCGCTCCTGCGCAAACGCATGGCGGAAGATGTGTCCGCCTGCGAGGACCTGGACGTGATCGTGCGGGAGACGGTGCGCTGCCGGGGCATCATCCGCGGCCTGCTGGATTTCGCCCGTCCCGCGGCACCCGCCCGCAAGCCCATGGACCTGAACGACGTGGTCCGCCGTTCGGTGTCCGTGGTGATGACGCAGCTGTCCCTCCATCACGTGGATCTGTCCCTGGGACTGGCGACGGACCTGCCTCTGGTCCAGGCGGATGCGAACCAGATCGAGCAGGTGGTTGTAAACCTCCTGCTGAATGCTGCCGATGCCATTGGAGAGGCGGGCGGGAACATCCGGGCCACCACCCGTCCGGGCCTCGGGGGCAGCATCGAGCTCCTCCTTCAAGACAGCGGACACGGCATTCCCGCTGAAGACCTTCCCCGCATCTTTGAACCGTTCTTCACCACCAAGGGCAACCATGGCACCGGTTTGGGGCTGGCGGTGAGCTGGGGCATCGTGGAGGCCCACGGCGGCGCCCTGGAGGTCCAGAGCGAACTGGGCCAGGGCACCTGCTTCACCCTCCGGTTGCCCACCAATCCCGATTCCGAAGGCAGCAAGCCGATTCTTCCCACTCTCACCTAGGAGGTCGCCATGACCGCCGTATTGATCCTCTTCATGTTTGCGGCCTTCGTGGGCATCGATTACCTGATCCGCACGAACCTGCGCCGAATGCAGGAAAAACGGGCCCGGCAAGCCCGTGAAGCCGTGTTGAACACCGCCATTCGCCTGGATTTCACCCACGAGGCCAAGAGCCTCAAGCGGGTCGAGGTGCCCAATCCCAAGGCCCGCATCCTCGCCGTGGACGACGAGGGCGTGGTGCTGGATTCCTTCCGGCGCATCCTCGTGCTGGAAGGCTTCAGCGTGGACACCGTGGAGCACGGACCCGAAGCCCTGGGGCTGGTTCAGCGCAACGACTACGACTTCGTGTTCACGGACCTGAAGATGCCGGACATGGACGGCGTGGAAGTGGTGAAGGCCGTCAAGCACCTGCGCCCTGACGTGGACGTGGTCGTCATCACGGGCTACGGCAGCATCGAGACCGCTGTCCAGACGCTGCAGCACGGCGCCTGCGAGTACGTGCAGAAGCCCTTCACCGCCGACGAGCTGGGCGAGTTCGCGCGCAAGCTGGTCATCAAGCGCGAAGCCCGCATCCAGGCCGCCAGCCAGCCCAATGTCCGGGTGGTTTCGCCTGAAATGGCGGAGGTGATGCCCGCCTCCGAATTCTGCGTGCCTGGCGGCGCCTTCATTTCCCCGGGCCACGCCTGGGTTCGCATTGAGCCCGAAGGCCAGGTGCGCATCGGCATCGATGACTTCATCCGGAAGGCCCTGGGCTCCGTGAAGGAAATCAGCCTGCCCGAGCGCGGCAAGACCGTGAAGCAGGGCGAGACGCTCTTCACCCTCAAGAGCGCGGCGGGAACCGTCCATGTGGCCGCGCCGGTCTCAGGCCGGGTCGAGCACGACAACGCAGGCCTGAAATCCGACCCGGGAGAGCTCATCCACAGCCCCTACGACCGAGGCTGGGTCTGCCTGCTGACCCCCACGGACCTCGCGACCGAACTGCCCGGCCTGAAGATCGGCAAGCCGGTCATCGAGTGGTACCAGGAGGAGATCACCCGGCTGCGGGCGAACAAGGGCCCCGAAGGCACGGGCACCCTGGATTGGGCGGCCTTCGAACAGCAGTTCCTGGGCGGTCACGCTTCCGCGCAGGCCTGATCCGGAATGAAGCGAAGGCCACGGAGGCTCAGCTTCCGTGGCCTTCGCCTGCATGGTAGCTGGAACGCACCAGGGGAGCGGATTCCACCCGCTGGAAACCCATCTCCCGCCCCTTCTGCTTGTAGAAGTCGAACTCGGCGGGCTCCACGAAGCGGTGCAGCGGCAGGTGCAGCTCCGACGGGGGGAGATACTGTCCGATGGTGGCGATGTCCACCCGGTTTGTCCGCCAATCGGCCATCAGCTCCAGCACCTGGTCGGAGGTTTCGCCCAGGCCCACCATGATGCCGCTCTTCACGCGCATGGCCGGGGCATGCTGGTCCCGCCATTCCGCCGTGCGGCGCAGGAGCGCCAGGCTCTGGGCGTAGTCCGCATCGGGCCGCACGCGCTTGTAGAGGTGGGGGACGGTCTCCACATTGTGGTTCAGCACGTCCGGTCCGGCTTCCAGGACCGCGGCCAGGGCCGCTTCGTTGCCCCGGAAATCGGGGATGAGCACTTCGATGCCGCAGTGGGGCGACAGCGTGCGGATCCACCGGATGGTGGCGGCGAAATGGGCGGAGCCGCCATCGGGCAGGTCGTCGCGGTTGACGGAGGTGACCACGGCGAACTTGAGGCCCAGGCGCGCCACGGCCTCGGCCACGCGCTGGGGCTCCCCGGGGTCCAACTCGCCCGGCTTGCCTTTGCCCACGTTGCAGAAGCCGCAGTGGCGCGTGCAGATATCGCCCATGAGCATGAAGGTGGCCGTGCGGTGGATGCCCCAGCACTCATGCAGGTTGGGGCAGCGGGCCTCTTCGCAGACCGTCACCAGGCGCTGCTCTCGGATGAGGCCCTCCACCTCGGCCACCACCTCCGGGGCCGGGACGCGGATCTTCAGCCATTCGGGACGGGGGCCGGGAAGGACGGGAGGGCGAGCCATAGCCTTCCATTGTGAGGGATGAATGCGGCTGTATGGACGGGCTGGGCTCCATTCTTTTTTATCGGTGTTCATTCGTGGCCAAACTTGCCTTTTTACCTTCGCGGTGGGCCCCCGGGTAGAATGGAGCCATGTCCGAAAACCCTCAGGAAGTCCCTGAATCCGTGGCCGAAGTTCTGTCGGCGCCCGAGGCTCCCAAGGCCTTCGAGCCCCCCAAGGGCTTCGAAACGAAATTCGTGGGGCTGGCGTTGCACCTGTCCTCTTTCGATGGCCCCCTGGATCTCCTCCTGCATCTCATCCACGAGCAGAAGCTGGACATCCTGAATCTGCCCATGGCCGATGTGACGCGGCAGTACATGGACTACCTGAAGCTCATGGAGGAGCTGAACCTGGAGATCGCCGCGGAATTCGTGGCCATGGCGGCCCAGCTGCTTCAGATCAAGTCGCGGCTCATGCTGCCCCGGCCGCCCCAGGAATGCGGGGAGGAAGATCCGCGCGAGGCCCTGGTACAGCGCCTACTGGACTACCAGCAGGTGAAGGCCGCGGCCCTGGCACTGTCGGACCGCGAATCCGATTGGCAGAAGGTGGCCTTTGCGCCGGGCATCGATCTGGACGATCACAAGCGCGTGGAGGACGAACCCATCCGCGCGACCCTTTTCGATCTGCTCGGGGCCTACCGCGAGGCTCTCAAGCGGCTCATGCCTCCCCCGCCGGTGCAGGTGCGCACCCAGCCGAAAACCCTGGAACAGCGCGTCATGGAAGTCCTCAGCAACCTCCAGGATGGCCTCTGGAAGCCCTTCCAGGGCCTGCTGGGTCAGGTGCGCACCCGGGAGGAGCTGGTGCTTACGTTCCTGGCCTTGCTTGAACTGGTGCGCACGGGGCGCATCTCCTTGGTGCAGGGCGAGACCTTCGGGGAGATCCGGGTCAAGGCTTCCGAGGCCGCGTGAACGATCCGATGGACTCTCTCCGGTCGGCCCATCGCAAGGCCTATGGGTTGGGTTTGGCCCTGTGCTTGGGAACTCCCACCTTTCTCGCGGTCCTGATGGCGGCCCGGGTGGTGCCCCCCGGCCCTCTGGCGCCCGAGGGCCTAGTCCAGCAGGTGGGTTACCTCTTCACGGGCCTGGTGTTCCTCTCGGGTGCCTGGGCCTGGGGCCGCCGGGGGCGGATGCTGCGCGGATTCAACGCCGTCGCCGAAGCCCAGCGGCCGGCCCTGGTCCTGAGGGAAAGCCTGCTCTTCGCCGCGGCCTTCGAGGCCAGTTCGGTTTGGGGTTTGATCTACTGGACGCTGGCGGGCGCCCAGGCGGGACGCCATGCTTGGGGCTTCCTGGCCCTGACGCCCATGCTCTTCCTGGCCCTGGCGCCCCGCTTCAGCCACTGGGCGAAAGGCTTGGAGGCCTGAAGCATCCAGGTATCCTGGGAGATCCCGTCCGCTGAGGAGGGTTCATGCCCGAATCCGAGCCCCATGATCCGACCCAGCCCGGCCTCTCGCCGGACGCCACCGTGCGTCTGCCCATCGGGATACCAGAGGACCCCCGCGCCACCGTTCCCTTGAAGGTGGGCGACTACCTTTCGCTGGACAGCACCCAGAAGCTGCCCCTGGGCGTGCCCAAGCCAACCGCCGAACAGACCCAGAAAATCACACTGTCCGGGCCGGGCGAAGCTCCTCTCCGGACCCAGTGGGTGGCCGCCCCAACGGAAGCTGAAGGCCAGACCCAGTCCATCCCCGTGGCTCCCCGCGTCCGGAAGCCCCTCGGCTGGAAGCTTCCGGCGATCCTGGTGGGCATTGTGGCCCTGGCCGCCGCGGCCTCCTACGCGGTGCTGACCCAGGGGCCCGCGCCCCAGGCTTCACGCTCTGAATGGGCGGTGAGCCCGCCGGAGAAGATTCCCCCCGAGGTGCAGGTCTACCTGGACCAGGCCAAGGCCGGCGACACCCATGCCATGCGCATGCTCGGCGCCATGTATCTTCAGGGGCTGAACGTGCCCAAGGACCGGGAGAAGGGCCTCTATTGGTACCGCAAAGCCGCCGAGAAAGGCAGTGACGCGGCGCGGACAGAGCTGAGGCAGATCGAGGGCAGGAACTGACTACTCCCGCCCAGGGGAGCCGGGGGCCTGCCAGGCGAGAACCTTCCGGGAGGCCGCAGGCCCGATGGCCTGCGCCAGGTCGGCCTCGGCGGCTTCCCGCACCTTGGTGACGCTGCCGAAAGTCTGAAGCAGCTTCTTGGCGGTGGCGGGTCCGATGCCCGGAATCTGCGTGAGCTCCGTCTGTAGCGTGCGCTTGGCGCGCAGGGCGCGATGGTAGGTGATGGCGAAGCGGTGGGCTTCGTCCCGGATGCGCTGGAGCAGCTGCAACACCGGCGAGGATTTCGGGATCCGCAGCGGTTCGCTGGAGCCAGGCCGGAAGACCAGCTCCTCCTTCTTGGCCAGGCTGGCCAGCTCCAGGTGTTCCAGCCCCAGTTCTTTGAGCGCGGCTTCAGCCGCGTGCAACTGCCCCAGCCCCCCGTCGATGATCACCAGATTGGGGAACTCCTGGCCCTCGTCTCGCATCCGCTTGTAGCGGCGGGTGACGGCTTCGAACATGTTGGCGAAATCGTCGTTCTGCTCATTGCTCATCTTGAAGCGGCGATAGCGGGCCTTGTCGGGCGCGCCATCACTGAACACCACGCAGCTGGCCACCACCTCGCGGCCCTGGCCGTGGCTGATGTCGAAGCATTCCAGACGGCGGGGCAGGTGGCTGAGGCCCAGGAAGGCCTGGAGGCCCTCCAGCACGGCCTCGTTGAGCCGCGCGGGTTCGAATTTGCGCTCCAGGGCCAGGCGGGCGTTTTCCTGGGCCATGGCCAGCAGGTCGACCTTTTCGCCCTTCTGGGGAACGTGGAGCCGGGCCTTGGACCCGCGCAGCTCTGAAAGCCACTGCAGGATCAAGTCGCTGTCCTCGGGTTCGACTTCGGCGAGGATCTTCGCGGGCACGGGATCGGCGCTGTAGACGCGCTGCAGCACCTGGGCCAGCACGGCGCCGTCGAAGGCTTCGATGTCTTCCAGCAGGTACTCCTGACGCCCCACCATGCGCCCTTCCCGAAGCATGAGGCGGTGCACGCAGGCCCGGCCGTCCAGCACGGCGCTGCCGTAGACATCCGTGTCGTCCATATCCGCGCTGGCGGCCTTCTGGCGGGTGAACCAGGCATCCACCTGCTGGAGGGCGTCCCGGTGCTGGGCGGCCTGTTCATAGGCGGCAGCCTCGGCGGCCTTCCACATGGCCGCCTCCAGCCTGGCCTTCAGCTCGTCGCGCTTGCCCTCCAGGAACAGGCGCGCTTCCTTGGCCTGCTCCCGGTAGGCTTCCTGGCCCACGGCGGCGATGCAGGGGGCCGTGCAGCGGTGCAGCTGGTACTTCAGGCAGGCCCGGCCCCGCTTGCCGTCGATGTCGATGTCGCAGTCGCGGATCTGGAAGAACCGGTAGACCAGCTCGGCGGTACGGTAGGCGGTGCTGGCCGGGAAGAAGGGGCCGAAATAGAGGCTGCCATCCTTGCGCACCTTGCGGGTGACGTAGACCTTGGGGAAAGCCTCCTTCCAGGTGAGCTTCACGTAGGGATAGCTCTTGTCGTCCTTCAGCAGGATGTTGAAGGGCGGCCAGTGCTCCTTGATGAGGTTGTTCTCAAGGATGAGTGCTTCCAGTTCCGTTTCGCAAACGATGAGCTCGATGTCCCAGATGCGGGCCACCAGGCGGCGGGTCTTGGCGTCCAGGCGTTTCTGCTGGAAGTAGGATTTCACGCGGTTGCGCAGCACCTTGGCCTTGCCCACGTAGAGCAGGTTGCCGCCCTCGTCCCGGTACAGGTAGCAGCCTGGCCGCAGGGGCAGGTCTCCCAGCTTGCGCAGGAGGAAGGGGGACTTGTCGAGGTTAGTGCGGATGGCCACGTTGCTCCGGTCAGGCCTTGGACGGCGGTGAGAGCTGATTCAAGCGACGCATGAGCTAAGATTCTTCCGGACGGAGGCGGAAGCCCGCCACGGGTGCATGAGTGCCGTGTCCTGGCGGGAGGGCGGCGTCATGGCCATCCCGAAGCTGGGCGTAGTGGGGACTGAGAATTTCCACGCCCGCTTCGGCGAAGGCGTCCTGGATGTGACGGTGCAGCTCGGAGTAGAGCCAGGGGAGGCGCTCCGGATGGCGCGTGGCGACGTTGAGTTCGTAGGTGATGTAGAAATCGTTCAGGGCGGTCTGGAGCACGAAGGGAGCGGGTGCCTTCTCCACCAGTTCGGCGCGGCCGGCCGCTTCCAGCAACAGGCCGTGGACCTGCCGCCAAGGGGTGCCATAGCCGATGCTCACCGTGGTATGCAGCAGCAGGCCCCCGTTGCCGATGCGGGCGCTGTAGTTCTGGATGGGGCCGCCGAGCACTGTTGCGTTGCTGAGGACGATCTCTTCCTGCTTGAAGGTGAGGAGGCGCGTGATGACCAGGGTGTGTTCCACCACGGTACCGGTGTGTTCTCCCAGTTTCACCACGTCGCCCGTGCGGTAGGCGCGCATGTAGGTGAGCACCCCGCCCGAGATGAAATTGCCGATGGTGCCGCTGGAGCCCAGCGAGACCAGCACGCCGACGAAGAGCGAGACCGCCTTGAAGGCCTCGGAACCTGATCCGGGCAGGTAGGGCACGGCCAGCACCAGGGCGAAGGCCAGCACCCCCAGGCGCACCAGCGTGTACGTGGGTTTGGCCCATTCGGCATCAAAGCCCTCCGCCCGGGTTTCACCTCGGCCCAGGGTTTCGAAGAGGGGTTTGAGGAGGCCGAGGAGCATGCGGGTGCCCAGCACGATGAGGACCAGGACCAGGCCCCGGGGCAGGTAGTCGAGCAGGGCCCAGGCAAACCGGCCCAGAGGCTCTTTGAGGCTGACCAGCAGGCGCCCGGCCAGACCCTGGGTGGTCGTGAAGAGGCCGAAGGCCAGGGATAGCAGGATGTAGGCGAGGATCAGGGATACCAGGGCCAGGAACCACTTCGCCACCCGATGGAGCAAGGCGCCCAGCCGCTCGGCGGGCAGCACTTCCAGACCACCCAGGCGGAGTGTGGGAAGGTGGGCCTTCCAGTCGCCCTGGAGCCGGGCCTGGAGCGCCTTGCCGCTGCGCCGGAGACGGTCCAGGAGGAAGCCCCCCACCAGGAGGACGAGCCCCAGGACGAGCAGGCGATGGAGCAAAGGAGCGCTCTCGGGAAGCAGGGCCCAAGCACGGAGGGCGGGGGTCGGAGTCATGGGCTCACTTTAGATGCCCCGAGGGGCAAAGGGAATGGTCCGAGCCGTTTCTCCCCCATCGGCGTTGAATTTGAGACACTGGAACCATGCTGAATCTGGAAACCTTCCCCGTGGGGCCCCTGGGCTGCAACTGTTCCCTGCTGTGGGATGCGGACACCGGCCAGGGCGTGGTGGTGGATCCCGGAGGCGACGGCGCGAAGATCCGCCAGCGGGTGGAGAAGCTGGGCTTCAAGGTCACGGCCCTCCTGCACACCCACGCCCATTTCGACCATGTGGGGGCCACCCGCGAGCTGCAGGATCTGTGGCAGTGTCCGGCCCACCTGCACGGCGACGACGGCTTCCTCATCGAGGCGCTGCCCCAGCAGACCGGCATGTTCGGCATGCCTGCCATTCCCCAGCCGGACATGGCCGCGCTGAACGCTGGCGACCGGCACCTGGACCTCACCACGCTGCACACGCCGGGCCATACGCCGGGTTCCTGCTGCTTCCATGGCGCCTTCGCCAAGGGACAGGTGCTTTTGGCGGGCGACACGCTCTTCCGCGGCGGCGTGGGGCGCACGGACCTTTGGGGCGGCAGCTGGGATCTGCTGGAGCAGAGCATCCGCCGGGAACTCTACACGCTGAATGGCGCCACCCTGGTCATCCCCGGGCACGGGCCGGCCACCACCATCGCCGATGAGGCCCAGGGAAATCCCTTCGTCCACCTTTGAGGCCGGAAGCGTAGACTGGGGCCGACTCTTACCTGGAGGTCCTCCATGGACGCCCTGCTCACACCCTTCGGCTGTCTTGGCCCCATTGCCTTGTTCTTCGTCGTCTACCTGTTCTCCTGCCTCAAGGTGGTGAACGAGTACGAACGGCTGGTGATCTTCACCCTGGGCAAGGTGGACGAGCATCCCAAGGGCCCAGGCCTCTGCTTCGTGTGGCGCCCCTTCCAGACCGCCGTCACCGTGAGCCTGCGCACCACGGTGCTCGAGGTGCCCAGCCAGGATGTGATCACCCGCGACAACGTGAGCCTGAAGGTGAGCGCCGTGGTCTACTCCCGGGTGCTGGATCCCAAGCAGGCCATCATCGGCGTGGAGAACTACTACTACGCCACCAGCCAGATCGCGCAAACCACCCTGCGCTCCATCCTGGGCGAAGTGAGCCTCGACGAACTGCTGGCGGACCGCGAAAAACTGAGCGCCCGCCTGCGGGAGATCATCGACCGCTCCACCGAACCCTGGGGCGTGGAAGTGAGCAGTGTGGAACTGAAGAGCGTGGACCTGCCCGAGCAGATCCAGCGCGCCATGGGCAAGCAGGCCGAGGCCGAGCGCGAAAAGCGCGCGAAGATCATCGCCGCCGAGGGCGAACTGATGGCCTCCCAGCAGCTGCTGGAAGCCGCCAACAAGATCAGCCAGAACCCCACGGCCATCCAGATGCGCTACCTGCAAACCCTCACGGAAATCGCCGTGGAGAAGAACAGCACCATCGTCTTCCCGCTGCCCATGGAGCTCATGAAGGCCCTGGAGAAGATCAGCGAGCGCTAGGTTTCCATCGCCGCCACGCCGCGGCCTCCGCTTTGGCCAAGGCGGGGGCCGCGTCGGCTCCGGAACCATAGGCCAGGGCGTCCGTGGCATCAGCGAGGGTTTGGAGGGCCTCCCGCCGCTCGGGGCGGAGTCCGCCCAGGCGTTGGAGCCAGGCGCGGGCTGTTTCGCCCTGGAGGGGCGGCGCGCTCCGGCAGGTGGCCGCCAGCAGGGGCCGCAGGGCGCGGATGAGCCCTGGGCCCGTGGGTGCGGGCTGCCACCGCGCCCGGGTACGCCAGACCAGGTAGGCAGACACGATGGCGCCGAGTCCCCACAGGACACCGGGGCGGGGCGCCTTCCAGTGCCACTCCCAGTCTTGAACCTGGTTCTGGAGCCAGGAGAGGCCAGCCTGCTGATCCTGGTCCGAGAATCGCACCACGTAACGGTCCCAGCGGTACCTGACCGCGTCGGCCCAGCGCTCGACGAGGTTCAGACCGCCCAGCCGCGAAGCCTCTGGCCCCGTGCCCAGCGGAGTGGGATCTGCCGTCCACCAGCGTCCCTCATCCCAGTACTCCACCCAGCTGTGGGCCTCGTTCTGGCTCACCCGGAAATAGCCGCCTTCGGGGACCCAGGGGCCCAGCCGGTAGCCGTTCACCACCCGCGAAGGCACGCCCCGGGCGCGGAGCATGAGGGCCAGGCTGGAGGCGAAGTATTCGCAGTGGCCAGCCCGGGTGTGTTCGAGGAAATCCTGCAGCGGATTGGGCGCCTTGCCGGAGGGATTGTCCAGCGTGTAGGTGAACCCCCGCAGGTTTTTTTCGAGGGCGGCGGCAAGCTGCCTGGGCGGCGGGGCGCCCGGGGCCCATTGCTGGCTGGCGCGGCGGGCGGCCTCGTGCTCGGGCCCCAATTGGGTGAGGAGGTCCCAACGGCGAGGCGACAACCGGGATTCGCGCGGTTCTCCCAGGCCGGGGTTCCAACTGGCCGTGACGGGTTGGGTGCGCGCCCGGACCGAGCGCCAGCGGATGCTTCCGCCGCTCCCCGTGGTCAGGTAGGGATCCCAAGGATCCAGCTGGGTAAGGCCTGACGGCAACGCCAACAGGCCTTGGGGGTTCGGAGCGAAGAGGAATTCGGCTTTCCGGTTCCCTCTGGCCGAGCCCAGGGCATCGAAGGTGGTCGAGCGGTATTCGGAGGGCTCCCACCGGAAACCCCGCACGGTTTCCAGCGTGATGCCCCGGAGCAGGCCAAGGCCCTTGCTCCAGCTGGGTTCCAGGGTTGGGTCCACACCAGGGGGTGGGGTGATTCGGAGGGCCACCTCAGGGTTGGGGACGATGGGCCCGTCAATCGACAGGTCAAGGCGGTCCCCCAGGCCCGCCTTTCCGAAGGATTGGGACGCGCCGAGGAGGAAGCGGGGCCTCAGGCCGAGGCTCAGGCGCGGCATGATGACAAACGAGCCGCCGGCCAGCAGCAGGGCGCCACCTATCCAGAGGGGCACCCGGCGGTAGGGGGGGCGCGAGAGGGCTCCCCGCCGCAGAGCCGCAGAGGGTTCCCAGCTTTGCTGCAACAGGGCCGCAGCGGCGGCGCAAAACCATGCCAGGGCCCACAGGAGGAAGGTCACGTCGCTGGGGCCCATGGCCGTGGTCAGGAACAGCACGAATCCGATCAGAACCACTTGACGGCGCTGGGCGGCCTCCCGGGGCAGGGCGAGGCGGATGGCGCCCAGCATGTACAAGGTGTGGATGGCCACCATGAAGGGGCCGCGGCCCCAGGCCAGATGGGCCAGGAAGTAGAACAGGGCGCCCAGTTCCAGCCAGCGGTGGCGGGAGCCGAGATCCCAGCGGAAGGCCCCGACCACGGCCGCCGCCAGGAG
The DNA here is from genome assembly GCA_016195985.1 of Acidobacteriota bacterium. GTDB lineage: Bacteria > Acidobacteriota > Holophagae > Holophagales > Holophagaceae > Geothrix. The sequence goes on from JACPYP010000013.1 coordinate 48,197, forward strand.
CGGCAGGGCCATGAGCTCCAATTCGACCGGTTCGTAAACACCTGCGGAAACGGTGGCGCCAAGGGCGGCCCAAAGGGGCATGTGGTCGATCCAGCGGCCCCACCTCACGGCCACACCCAGCTCCCCAGCACGGCAGGCCTTGAGGCACCGGTGACTTCTGGCAGATTGCCGGGAATGCCCAGGGCGCTGGCGGCGCCCAGCAGGGCCCAGCTCACGGCCTCCCGGGCGCCGGAGGGGAAGGCGGCATCATCCTCCAGCCGCAGCGGGAGGCGCTGCGCCAATTCCTGGCGCAGCCTTTGGTGCCGGGCGCCGCCGCCGCTCACCACCCCACGCAGGTTCGGAGGACAGGGCTGGAGGCGGTCCATTTCCTGCGCCACGGAGGCGGCCGTGAACGCGGCTAGGGTGGCCAGGCGATCGGGCAGGGCCAGGGCTTCCAGCGCCTCGGCTTCCCCGGCCAGCCAGGCCTCGCCGAATGCTTCGCGGCCCGTGGATTTGGGCGGTAGAAGCTGGAAGTAGGGATGGCGGAGCCAGCGATCGAGCAGGGCCCGGGCCACCTGGCCGGTGGCGGCGGCTCCTTCCGGATCGAAGGGCGAGCCCAGCCATCGCCGGGCCGCCAGATCCAGCAGAGACATGGCCGGACCTGTGTCCCAGGCCCGGGTGCGCTGTCCATCCCAGAAGGTCAGATTAGCGATGCCGCCCAGGTTCAAGGCCAACCAGGGCGGCGCGCCATGGAGCCAGCGCTCCGGCAGAGGCACCAGGGGCGCCCCCTGGCCGCCCAGGGCCAGGTCGCGGCGTCGCAGATCCCAAACCACCGGGCAACCCAGGCGTTCGGCCAGCACGTAGGGATCCGCCAGTTGGAGGCTGGCGCCCTCGGCGGGATGGTGCTGCACCGTCTGGCCATGGAGGCTGGCCAGATCCGGGCGGAGAGAGAGGCGCTCGCAAAGGTGGCCGGCGGCTTGGGCGTGGTGGTCGCCCAGCCTCCGCTGAAGGATGCAGAGATCGGCGGGAGGCAGCTGGTTGGAGGCCGCGGCCAGCACCGGATCCCGGAGGGAGATGGGGTAGGCCAGAGAATGGTGCCCCAAGAGGCCAAGGAAGGGGGATCCACCCCCAAAACCGGCGGGAGCCACTTCGATGAGGACTGCGTCCACGCCATCGGCGCTGGTGCCCGACATCAGGCCCAGCACGCGCCAGGGCCGGTCTCCCGGAAGCGGAAAGCGTGGCTGCATGCTGCTGATGATGCCAGCAAGTGCCGTGGAACGCCGAGGCCGGGATGGGCGGCTGTTCGGAACATGCTCTTTCGGGATCCAGAAGGAAGTTCCTGCTACGCTTCCCCTCGCATGCACCGTAGCCCTTGCGTGGCACTTTCCACGCCGAGCGGCGCGGAACTTCCATAGGTTCCCCCCATGACCATGCTTCTCATCCTCCTCATCATCGGCGCCGGGCTTTACATGGTGCTCCGGGGCAAGCAGGACCGCCCCGAGCAGCTGGGCGCCTCCCGCCGGGCTCTGCCCACGGGGCCATTGGAACCCCACACCTTTCCCTGTCCCTACCCCAAGTGCCCCACCTGCGGCGCCTCCGGCGACAAGATGAAACAGGACTGGGACGGCCAGCGCTCCGTGAAATGGACCTGCGGCTACTGCGGAGCCCTGGCCGGTGTGCAGTCTCTCAAAGATGAGGAGTTGCCTCCTTCAGCCCGGCGCCAGCTGGGTTTGGATGGCGGTTCGATGCAGGGATCGATGCCCATGCAGCAGGGTGGTTATGGCCAACCCGGCGGCGGCATGGGCGGTCTGCTGACAGGCATGATGATCGGCAGCATGATGGGCGGCGGAAGCCACCATCACCATGATCATTCGGACAGCGATGGCTGGGGCGGGGGGTCGAGCGACAGCTCTTCCAGCGATTGGGGCGAATCTAATTCCGGCGACTGGGGTGATTCCGGCGGCGGCGGCGATTGGGGTGGCGGCGATTCGGGCGGGGGCGACTGGTAGATCCCGCCTGTCCTGAACCGGGCCCTACAGAACTTTCGGCACCACGAAGTAGCCGCGATCCTGGGCCGGGGCATTGGCCAGGGCCTGGGCCTGGGTGAAACTGTCCCTGGGAATATCCTCCCGGCGGGGTAGGGGACGGCCCAGGCCCGCCAGCATCGGTTCCACCTGGTCCAAAGAAAGCTCATCGAGGCTGGCCGCGTGGGTGAGCATGCGCTCCATGGCCAGGCGCATGGGCTCGATCTCTTCCTCATGGAGGCTCAGCTGGGTGAGCGCGGCACAGCGCAAGACATCGGCTCGGGTCACTTCCATGTCAGGCTCCCAGTTTCAGATCGGCATCGGCGTTCTGGCTCCAAGGATCCGGCTCGGGCGTGAGCAGCGCTCCGGCGGCGGCGATCATGGCGCCATTGTCCGTGCAGAGTTTTGGCTCGGGGATGGCCAGGGCCAGACCAATTCGTTTCGCCAGGGCCGCGGCTTCGGAACGCAGACGGGAATTGCAGGCCACGCCACCGCTGATCACCAGGCTGCGCGCGCCATGGATCTCCGCCAAGCCTGGCACCGGCTTTAAAAGCCAGGCGGCGATGGCCTCCTGCAAGCTGCGGCAGAGGCCTTGCACTGAGGGGTCCCCGGCGCCGGCCTCGGCCAGCCGTGGATCCCTCTCCACCCTCAACTTCACTCCTGTTTTCAGGCCGGAGAAGCTCCAGGAGGCCTTGCCGTCGCGGAACTTGGGTGGGGTGAAGGGGTCTGCGGCCTGCTTCGCAGCCCTGGCGCAGGCGTCCACCAGGGGACCGCCGGGATAGCCCAAGTTCAGCATGCGGGCGGTCTTGTCGAAGGCCTCGCCGGCCGCGTCGTCCCGGGTTTTCTGGAGCAGCTGGAGCGAAATCCAATCCTGGGCCAGGTAGAGGTGCGTGTGGCCGCCGGACACCAGCAGCACCAAGGCTGGAAAGGCCAGGTCCGGCGAGGCGAAGCGCGCCGCGTTGAGGTGTCCCAGCAGGTGGTGGACGCCCACCCAATCGAGGCCCTCGCGCCAGGCCACCGCCTTGCTGGCGCTGAAGGTGGCCAGCAGGCTGCCCACCAGGCCGGGGCCCCGGGTCACTGCGAGACGGTCCAGATCCTTCAGCCCCGCCCCTGCCTGGGCCAGGGCCCCGGCCATGACGGCACGCACCTGGAGCAGGTGTTCGCGGGCCGCCAATTCAGGCACCACGCCGCCGAAGGGCCCGTGGATGGCGTCCTGGCTTTCGCGGACCAGGGAGCGGAGCACGGGGCCAGCGACGGTCTCCTCCACCACCGCGGCGGAGCAGTCGTCGCAGGATGATTCCAGACCCAGGACCAGCATGGGGATAGTGTAACTTGGCAACCGGAGCCTTCCCATGCGCAGTCCGTTGCTGATGTTGATGCCGGCCATCCTGATGGCCCAGCGGTCAGCCCTTCCCCCGCAGGAGGCGTTCAACCGCGAGTTGAAGCGGAATCGCCTGGGCACGTGGCTGGTGTTGGAGGATGAGGGCGCCGCCTGGGGGGCTGCCGTGCGCGCGGCCCTGGATGCTGACGGACTGGTTCAGCTGAACCTGCCGCTGAGGGTGAGTTCGGGAGGGAAGAAGCCGGATGGCCTGAGCGGGATCTTGCGCGACCGCTACAACTGGCCCAAAGGACCGCACTGGGCCCTGGTGGACGGCAAGGGCAGGATCCTGGTGGAGGGTGCCTCGCTGCCCACGGCGCCCATCCTGGTTTCCGCCGCGGAGCAGGCAGGCGTGAAGTCGAGGGCGCAGGAGCTGGAGGCCTTTCTAAAGCAGAACCCCGATCATCTGGAAGCCCGGGTGGCCCTGCTGGGGGAATTGATCGCCGTGGCCAACCGGCGCACCAACCGGGCCCTGGCCGGCGCCCCTGCATCCAAGGACAAGCTTTCTGAAACCGCCGGGCAGCCGGAACCGGTCCGCATGTTGGAGGCCGGCCCGGACGAGAGCATCTGGTCCGCCGCCGTCCAGCAGCTGGATCAGATCCTCCAGGGGCGATGGGAATCCATGGGCCTGGAGCTGGGAATCCGCCTGAGGAGCTCCGAGGCGGAACACTCCCCGGCCATGCTGGCCTTGCTGAACCGCTACCGCAGCGATCTGGAGGAAGCGGTGCGGCGGTGGCCCACCGGCCCTGAGCCCTGGATGCTTTGGCTGCAGGCCTCCCAGAAGAGCGGCGGCTGGCCCTTGATGCCCCTGCTCCAAACCCTGCAGCCCCTTCCCGGCACCTCGCCCGGGGATTGGCCTCCGGCCATGGCTTTGAATGAGTTCGTGAAGGATGCCAGGGCGCGAAAGGATTGGCAGGCCATCCGCGAAGTCATGGAGGCCCGCTGGGAGGAGGTGCGGTCCGGGGAATACCGCTGGGGCGGCGGCGAGGTGATCTGGAGCCGCATGGTTTCCCCCCTGCTGGAGGCCCTCGTATCTATGGGTGACGTGGGCGCCGCCGACCAGCTGATGAACGAGGTTGTGGGCCTGGAAACCTGGTCCGGCCTGCCCGCGCAGGCCAAGGATCTGGCCACACGGTTGAACCGCCCCGACCTGGCCGCCCGCTGGGGCGCCCTGTCCGTGAAGGGCCGATGAGCCTCGTACCCACCCGCATCCAGCTCAACCGGCCCCTCCCACCGCTGACCTACCTGGCCCCAGAGGGGCTTCCAGAAGGGGTGCGGGTGCGGGTGAAGGTGCGCAACAGCGTGGCCGTGGGCTTGGCCATGGGCATGGATCCCGCGCCTCCCTCGGCGAAGCTCCGTCCCATCGAGGCCGTCCTGGATCCCTTCCCGCTCCTGCCTTCAAAGCTCAGGGAACTGCAGGCCTTCGCCGCCCGCTACTACGGCTGCCTGGAAGCCCATCTGCTGCCCCTGAGCCTGCCCCAGGCCCTGCTGCCCCACTGGGAGGCGGACGAGGACGGACAGCGGTTGTCCTTCCACCGCGACCGCGGCGCCTGGGGCGTGCTGGTGGACCTTGGCGAGGCCTGGCACCGGGACCCTTCCATTCTGCCCACGCTGCTGCACCGGTCCGCCCTGCGCGGCTCGGGCTTCACTGAAGTGCGCCTCACGGGTGCGCCGCATCCCCCCCGGGTGACGCCCGCCCAGGCCAAGATCCTCCTGGCGCTGGAGGAGGCCGGGGGCGCCCTGATGGAGCCCGAGCTGTTGGAATCCGCCGGCGTGGGCGCTTCCGTGCTGGGAACCCTGGAGAAGCGGGGCCTCGTCGCGCGCATGAAGCGGGTGGACCTGCTGGCCCAGCGGCGGGAGGCGGGCGCCGACCGCACCGTGGTGCTCAGCGGAGAGCAGTCGGCGGCCTTGGAGGCAGTGACGCTTGGCGCCTTCGGGGTGCACCTGCTTCAGGGTGTCACGGGTTCCGGCAAGACCGAGGTCTACCTCGCGCTGGCCGAACGCGCGTTGGCCATCGGGCGCCGCGTGCTCTGGCTGGTGCCCGAGATCGGTCTCACGGCCCGGCTGCTGGACCGCCTCGAGGCGCGTTTTCCTGGCCGCGTGGCGGTGGGGCACGCGGGGCTCAATGCCGGAGAGAAGCACGGCGACGTAGTGCGCCTGCTCTTCAACGGCGCGGATCTTTTTGTGGGCGTCCGCAACGCCGTCATGGCTCCCCTGCGCGACATCGGGCTCATTGTCGTGGACGAAGAGCACGAAGGATCCTACAAATCCGAGGAGCACCCCCGCATCCATGCCCGTGACCTGGCCATCAAGCGGGCCCAGCTGGAGGAATGCCCCATCGTGCTGGGCAGCGCCACACCCAGCCTGGAAAGCTGGCAGGCGGCGAAGGCGGGGCGTTACCGGTTGATCCAGCTGAGGCAGCGGCCCGTGGGCGTCACCCTTCCGAAAGTCGAAACCGTCGATCTTCGCGATACCTACCGGCAGTTGCGGCGCAAGGTGATCCTCTCGCCCACCCTTCAGCAGGCCCTCACGGACACCCTGGCCAAGGGAGAGCAGGCCCTGCTTCTGCTGAACCGCCGTGGCTACGAGAATTTCTGGATGTGCCGGGCCTGCGGGAAGACGCTGGGATGCCCGCACTGCGCCATCTCACTCACTTACCACCGGGGTGATTACCGTCTGCGTTGCCACCTCTGCGGCCATGAAACCGTGCCGCCCGAGGCCTGCCCGGATTGCGGCGCCGACCACCTGCGTGGCGTCGGCGAGGGCACCGAACAGGTGGAGGAGCACCTGGTCCAGCTGTTCCCCGGGGCGCGCATCCTTCGCCTGGACCGGGACACCACCCGGCGCCGCGGCTCCCTGGAAGCGGGACTGCTGGCTGCCGAGGCCGGGCAGGTGGACATCCTGGTGGGCACGCAGATGCTGGCCAAGGGGCATACCTTTCCAGGCCTCACCCTCGTGGGGGTGCTCAACGCCGACCAGGGGCTCAAGGTGGCGGATTTCAGGGCCTCCGAACGCACCTTCCAGTTGCTCATCCAGGTGGCCGGCCGGGCCGGCCGGGCCGAGCGGGCCGGCCGTGTGATCCTCCAAACCTATTCGCCGGACCACCCCGCCATCAGCTTCGCCCTGGCCCAGGATTTCGAGGGCTTCGCCGCTTCTGAGCTCCCTTTCCGCGAGGGATTGGGCTATCCCCCCTTCACGGCCTTGTCCCTCTACCGGGCCGAAGCGGATTCCCTCGCCGAAGCCCGCCAAGCCCTGGAAGGTTTCCGGCAGCGGCTGTCCGTGCCAGGCCTCCGCGTGCTGGGCCCCCTCGAAGCCCCCGTACCAAGAATCCGCGACCGCTGGCGCATGCATCTCCTGCTGAAAGGAACCCGCGGCGCCCTGGGCGAAGTCCTGGCCCGGCAACCCCTGAACCCGGCAGGGGCGATCAGCTTGGATCGGGACCCGCTGCAGTTTGGGTGATGTATAAAAAAAATACACACGTATTGAATCTTCCGGCGCAGATCGATGGCGCCATTTATAAATATTTTGGTTGTAACAATTAAAACAAATGGCTGTTTTGGAGGGGGGCGCCGATTCTTTTCAGGTCAACTGTGAGGTGGAAGCTGATGAGCCGAGTCAACAGGGGTTTCTCTATCTTGGAACTGCTGGTTGTCGTCGTGATTGTGGGCATCGTCGTCGCGGTCACGGGTAATTGGTATTCCGTTTCCCAGCCAGCGGCTGTGAAGGGCACGGTGAATGCCCTGGTGGGCTTCCTTTCCGAAGCCCGTTCCGTCGCTCGAACCACCGGACGCACGGTCACACTGACGACGAGCGGGGCCCAGGCCAACCTGATGGTCACCTTCCCAACCCAGGGAAATGTCACTCCCGTCCCGGCCGGACAAGAATTAACCACCTGGCGGAGGGATGCGGCTGGGACGGAAGTGGCCAGGTATTCCGGGATAGATTCGTCTGGAGCCTGGCCGATTTATACTCAGGCTGCTCCAGTCCCCAATCCGTTGACAGGTGGTGTTGCATCTGTTTCCGCTTTGTTTACCAATGGGGTGCAGCCCACCGCCACCGCGAAGCTTTTCAAAGGAGTAGCGGATACCAGTTTCTCCTTTGATTCGACGGGCCGGATCAACCGCGACCTTTGGATTTATGTCGGAGGCATGCGAAATGGCGCCTCCTATCCGAGTGCTCCTGTTGGGTTGGTGCTCGTGACTCGTTCCAATGGCATTCACAGCTTTTACAAACCCAATGCGGGTGACCCCGCTGCGCCCTGGCAGCGCCTGTAGGAGTCCACGCCATGCATCGTCGAGCCACACATCAAACCGGGTTTTCGCTAATTGAACTGCTGGTGACCGCCCTTATCTTCGGAATCGGCCTGCTCGGATTGGCTGCGCTTCAGGTTTCGACCATGCGCAGCAATTCCGGAGGGAGGAACCGAGTGACTGCCTCCGCCCTGGCAGAGGGGTGCCTCAGTGCCATTCAAGCCGAAGGGAGTCTGACTTGGTCTTATTCGGCTGGGGTCATGGGATCAAGTACTGTCTTCGTTGGAACTCGCACCTTCACCCAGAGCGGCACGGCAAACGGGACATACGGGATATTTGATATCAACGGACAGCCTCTCCCCCCGGGCGACCCGAACCAAGTGTTTTCGGTGGGCTGGGTCCGGAGGCCCACCACGGCCGCCACACCTTCTGCTCCGATTACGAATATGAACATGAATGAGTTCGTCGTGACTGTCACCTGGAAGGACCAGGAGAAGGCTGCAGATGGTGTTACAAATCTGGCCTCATCCACTCTGAGTGTCAGTCGACTCATTCGGTACGGGGTCTAGCCATGATGCTCCAATCCTTCCGGCGGGTTCGCCCCCTTCAACACGGATTCTCGCTGATCGAGATGCTGGTGGCAGTCATGTTCATCGGCATTCTTTCTGCGGGCATGATGCGCATATATTCTGCGAACCTGTCAGGCTTCCAACGCGTCAACGATACAATCGCCAGCCAGCGGCGCGGCCGTTGGGCGCTCTCGTCCCTTCAAGATGATGTGGCGTCCGTGGGCTTTTTCGCATTTGTTCCCTTCAACCAACCCGCTGGTTATTCCGTGGTTTCGGGGAGTCAGGAACCTTTCATGATTCTCCCGTCGCCGACTGCGGTTTCGGTGACAGGTCCCGATCCCACCAATCCCACGGTAATGCTCACAGCGAACTTAAGTCCTAATCCCGACGAGCTGCAGTTCGTGGGGGACATTCCATTGCCTATTCAGGCGACGGTCCTATCGACCTCGGGGACCGCCCTTGGTCTTAACGTAAGCAGTGGCAATATGGCAGATATCGAAGCAGGGGACATTGTGGCGATCCTGGACCCCACCTTCGAGCAGGTCAAGGTTGCGACCAAGCCTTCCAGCACCACCCTTAGCATTTCCGCCACAGGGGCGAGCGAACAGGCTAGTCGACAGGTGGCGGGTTATGCCCTGTCACCCACACTCTCTGCTCACGCAGTGGGCGTTCCTGTGGTCGTTTTCCGCCCCAACGTGGTGACCCGCTACTCCATCCAAGCACGTGCTTGGGACCCATCGAATGCAGGCACCATCCCGTGTCTGGTTCGCCAGCAGACGCCGTACCCGGATGGAGGTGCCTTGATCGATTGGACGGGCGTTCAGGCGGATGTGATCGCAGAGAACATCGATGGTTTCCGGGTGGACATCAGCTTCGACGGTGGAACCACTTGGTTGCGGCAGGCCGCTGGAAGTTGGGACGCCATCGTCTCAAGCATGCAAGGGCTCAGCCCCGGCGGGGTCGTTTTGAATCCAAGGGATGCCTCGAATCCGCTCTGGTACCGCAATTTCCCCTGCTTGATTCGTATGGACATAACAGCGCGCTCTGCAGCCCCCAAGGCCGCCAATTCGGATATTACCGGCCAGGCGGCCTATGTGCGTAGAACGCAGACGCTGATGGTGACCCCTCGCAATTTCGGTTTGCCCCTCTTCTGAGGAGATCCTTGTGACTAAACGTCGTAATTCCACTCGTATTCGGCAGCAGGGCGGTCTGACTATTATCCTCGCTCTGGTGCTTGTGGGGGTTATGGGAGCCGCCACCTTCAGCTTAAGTCGCAACGCGATTCGGGAGTTGTCGACTGCTGGCGCCATCATTCAGGGCGGTAAAGCTGCTGCTGCGGCCGACGCAGGGCTGGATTGGGTGATCATTTGGGGTCAGGGGGGTGTGAAGTTTTCTGATTTCACTGCTGCGGCTCCCCACGCCGAACAATCAGCCTTGATAAGCAAAATGAAGGATAGCATCTCGCCCACTTTGGCTTATCCGATCTTTACTCTTTCAGGCAATGGAGTTGACGCCATGTCCATGAACGTTGGCTCTGCTACCACGAACCAGAATTTTGATATCGAGTTCCGATTCTTAGGCAATCTGCCCTCTGGCCGCCAGAGCGGAGGCAGTTCCGATAACGCTGGTGCCTCGGGTGGAACGAAAGGCGGTGCGGGAGGGGTCGGCGACTATGTCTGGCGTATCCTCGCGACGGGACGTGCCACACCCCAGAACGGCCAAACCTACCAGGCCCAACGCGAACTCATCAGCACTCTGCCTCCCTTCTAATGAACCCGATCCATCACCGGGAGAACCCATGAACGGCTCATTCATGCATCGGCTCAAGGCTTTCTGCTTCACGGCGCTCGCTGCAGCTTGTCTCTTTGGGCAGGTGGACAAGAACCTCGTCATGAGCACCGACCTGCTCGATGTTTACTCCAGTGGAAAGATCAAGCCGGAGGTGCTCACCATCTTCGATTTCTCCGGCTCCATGGAGAATACGTTTTGGCACAAAGACTACTGGACGGATCAAAACAGCGACTGGGGTTATGCCATACGCTATAACGGCAGTGCGTTGAAATTTGTCAAGCCGTCTGGTTCGTCTGCAGCAGCTCTTTCGAATAACCTTGCCAACGCCACTGGGTTTCTGGTTGATCCCGCAGGGAACGCCATCAGTGGGACGCCGACGGCGGCCCTCGTCAAGCAGGCCAGTCACGCCCGTATGACCGCCACCCTAACCTCTGGCGGCAAAACCTACACTCGGACTGTCGATATCCCACTTCCGTGGACCATCCTCCAGGTCCCGGCGAGTCTGCCGGTGTCTGCTGGGACCCCGCCTGTTCCCGACTACATCATGGACCCAGCAAGTGCAACTGCGACTCTCCCACCCACCACCAAAGTCGAGTTTGACAAGGTGTATTCTCTTAGCAACACCAACATCTACAACACGAGCAATGGCCAGATCGGTCTGTTTGCCTACAACCCCGACTATCTGAACTGGATCTTCTGGGGAACCGTCGCCAAGGCGGCGGATGGAAACAGCTTCAATGCCGCGACCGTCACAGGTTATCTGGATGACCGCAAACAATCCGCCCCCAGCAACACTCTGACGAGTCCCGTCGCCGGTCTGGGAGGTTATTTCCCTGGGGGTGGGGGATATGTTATTCCTGGCGCTTACGATCCCAGTTCAGGTTCCTCATCGACGCCAAGCACCACTGTGTGGAATACAGGTAAGACTTTTGCCAACGGCCTTCCTGTAGGGACCCGTTGCCACTTTCTGAAGCGAGCCGTGCTCTCCACCTGGTTCGGGACCCAGGGGGGGGCGCAGACCCAGAAGTCCGTGCTCTGGGCTTACCGGTTCCTCGATGCCAGTGGCACTGAACAGAGCATTTCTCCAAGAACGAACATCAACACCGACAACGAAATTGGAGGCAGCAGCCAGCGGGCACTGACCCAGCTCAAGAGTGTGACGAGCGGCATCCATGCTTCCGTGTCGGCCATTCAGACGAAGTCGCCCGCCAACGGAACACCCCTGACCTACGCTTTGGCAAATGCCTACGCACAGTTGGTGATCAACGATTCGGGATCGAGCGTCTTCGATTCGGGCAACGCAAAGGATGGCAAGTCACCTTGCCGAACGTCCTTCGTCATTCTCTTCACCGACGGCCTTGGCAACGATGACAACGGCGGGAGCGTGGTGGGCACGGCGGAGGTCGCAACCAATGCGTTGACGGCCGTAAATACGGAAGCTGACATTCGGGCCATCTCCTTTTCCAAGTTGAATCCAACAACTTCATCGCTTTCCAGCTCGAACTTCAACATTTGGAGCTTGGCGGCCGTGGCTGCCCATGCCACCGATGCCTCGGCATCCGCCCAATTGACGAGCGGCATCGCATCCGTCAGCTCCTTCGCGCCATTCCGGATCATGTCCCGGGGAGCCAGTGCGAGTAAGCCAAGGAAGATCACTACCTTTACTGTGGGGTTGTCTTTGGCGGGTTCCAATACGTCAAGCTTCACCGTGGGCGGCAAGGGACCGCTGCTGCGCACCGCATTGTATGGCGATCCGGAGGTTACCAAATTTGATTTGGCCCACTCCGTGGCCAATGACAAGGGCAGCCAGATCAACAAGACCTTGTATCCCGACGCCATCGCCACCGGATTTTATGATGCAACCGACCCCCAGGGGCTCACTAACAGCCTGATTTCACTGTTCTCCCGCATCACTCGAGCTGATACGGGTATTACGGCACCGGCCGCGCCTCTGGTGGGACTGAACCTGGGCAATCGCGCCTACCTGGGACGTTTCGCCACGGGGATTACCGACAAAGACAACCCCAGTTCCGTTTGGAGCGGTGATCTGCTCATGGCCGGTCTTGGCATTCAGGGCGACGGATCCGTTGGCTTGAAAGATAAAGATGGGAACTTTCAACAGGATATCAACGAGAACAATGCGGTGGCTTCCGCTGCCAAAGTTCTGAAGGTCACGGGATGGGCCAATGGAAAGCGCAATGTTTACACGATGATTCCTGGCACCAGCATTCCGGCAGGCGGATTAGACCTCACCCTGCCTGCCCAGGCTTTCAGCGACCAGAATGCTGCCCTCCGCGATCCAAAGGTGATGGGGACCTCCAGCGCGACCGAGGCCATCAGCCTCATTCGCTTCATCCGTGGGGCAGATCTGGCTGCGCAAACGGACCCGGTGAACCCGACAACCAAAACCGGCACACGGCTCGACATCATGGGCGATGTGATCAACAGTTCGCCCGCCGCAGTTGAGTACGATGCAGGCCTGCTGTCCTCGGTCGGTTTTACTGGAACCTATACTGGCGACACGGACCTGCGGTACCAAGTGATATTCGTGGGTGACAACCAGGGGCATTTCCACGCCTTCGCTGAGAAGAGCGGCATCACTGGTGGCGGATTGCTGCATGGTGAACTGGTGGAGCTATGGAGCTTCGTGCCACCCGAATTGCTGAACAACCCCAGTGTCAGCACCACGGTCTCCAAGTTGAGCCGCCTGCAATCCAAGGGCAATGCCCATATCTATACCGTGGACGGTTCCCCTTTTATCTACTTCGATGACTCGGCGACGAAGAACCGCAAGGTCGATAGCGCAGATAAGGTCCGGGTGATTTTCGGCATGCGCAAGGGCGGGCGCAGTTACTACGCCTTGGACGTGGCGGATCCCGTCAAGCCGAAGCTGGTGTGGATGCTCGACCCCAACACCTCAACGGACCCCACCATCCGAACCATGGGGCTGGCCACCTCTGCGCCAGCGGTAGCCAGAGTGGAGATCGGCAGCCCCGCCTCTGTCCAAGACTTGGTGCTCTTGGGAGGCGGAATGAGCAACAACGAACTAGACGCCAATACCATCGGGAATAATGCCAGTGCCACCAAGCTAGGCCGATCTCTCTTGGCGCTTGATGTCCTGACTGGCGCGCCCGTTAAGGTTTACGATTTCATTAATAATAGCGCTCTGGCTGCGGCCTTCCCCAACATGGGCGCCATTGGCGCAGGCGCCTTCCCCCTGGAATTCTTTGTGGGCTCTCGGAAGGCGCAGCGAGTCTATTTCGGCGACTACTCTGGTGGCGTCTACGCCCTTGGTTCGATGAAGCAGTTCACGACCTCGCCAGTGGGTTGGCGAATTGACAGCTCCAACATCGACGAGTGGACCTCAGATGGCAGTGCGAACGTCAGCACGACACCCGGAAATGCAGGCATGCGCTGGATCTACAAGGGCCAGGTGACAGTGGATGGGACGGGCATGCTGACCGGAGCTTCTCCCGTGACCTCATTACCGGTTGCCTATCGGTTGCCCAGGGCCATCCCCGAGTTCCGCCGCCCTGCGGCGAGCACTAACGCGCCCAACATGATCCCGCCCGTGGTTGGAGTTACCTTCGGGACTGGAGACCGGAACGATCCTATGGACCTTGATAAATCCATTGGCGGCCCAGTCTCTGGAATTCCCTATCGCCAGATCATGGTCTTTGATCGGCAAGACAGTGCCGACTTGCCCACGGTGGGGGGGCTACCAAGCGATGTCAATACTCTCGCAGGAGCCATCACCGACGCCCAGCTCTCTAACCAGACTGGCACAAGCCTCCCAGGGAACACGAGCTATCTGGGCAACAACGTCAATTTGGGCTACTACTTGTCCTTCAGCAAGACCACGGATACCACTGTAATTCCCAATATCACCTCCTACGAGAAATCCTACCTGGCTTCCATGGTGATGAACGGCGGCTTGATTTTCTCCACCTTCAAGCCTTCGACCTCCGCCGCGGCAGGTACCACCGGCTGCGGTGGTGCGGGAAATACCTATACATTCCGCATGTGCGATGCTCTTGCGCCAGTCTTCAATAGCGGCGCCGCCGCCGTCGCTGGGGTGAACGATAAGAAACAGGCCGGATGCAATGGTTATGTCTTCAGCTGGACCAACCTCGCCGGTGATCTAACTGCCATCGGCAGCCGCATGATTCTGCAGAGCGGTCAAGACACACCCACCGGTACAGCGACTGCCAGCAACGTCAAGATTCAGGATCTCGTCGTTGAAGGTGGCACGAATGCTTTCGCTCCCCGGGCTTGGCGCACCGTTCGCTGATCTCTGCATCAACTGCACCCCTGGGGCCCTTCGGGGCCCCTTTTTCGTGCTGGCCGCCGTCGGTGGTACGCTGGCTTGTGTCGGAACCTTCGCCCATCGCCCGCCTTCGCCCCAAAAAGGCCTTCGGCCAGAACTTCCTGGTGAACGAGGGGGCCATCGCGGCCATTGTGAACTCGGCGCTTGGTTCGAGCGCACCGCGTCTTCTGGAGATCGGGCCGGGGCCGGGGGTGTTGACGGAGCGGCTGCTGGCGGATGGGCGGCCTCTGTGGGCGGTGGATCTGGATCCCGAAGCCTGTGACCTGCTGAGGGATCGGTTTGGCTCCGAATCCCATTTCCATCTGCTGCATGGCGATGCGGTGCGGCTGCCTTTGCCTGATGGAGGAGAGGCCTGGTCGGTCATCGGGAACTTGCCCTACAACGCCGCCACGCCCATCCTGGCCCGGCTGCTCACTGAGGGCATTCCCTGGGACCGCATGGTGCTCATGTTCCAACTGGAAGTGGCGCAGAAACTCATGGGGGTGCCGGGTACCAAGGCTTATGGTCCGCTGTCGGTGCTGGCCCAGCTCTGCGCGCGGCTCACCCGGCTCGTGAAGCTGGGGCCCGGTTCATTCCGTCCGGCGCCCAAGGTGGATTCGGCGGTGGTGCTCTTCGAGCCGTTGCAGGAGCCGCCCTCGTTGGCGGAACGCCGGGCCCTGCTGATGGTGCTGCATCGTTCCTTCGCCCATCGGCGCAAGACTTTGGCCAACAACTGGCAGGGGACCCTGCCCGCGGCGGCCTTGCTGGAGGCGGGGCTTGAACCCGCGCTCCGCTCCGAAGTGGTCGCACCGGCCGCCTGGCTGAAGGCCACCCGAACCCTGTTGTTCCATCATCCGGAGGTGTTCCCATCGTCACGCCCGTAGCTCCTGAATTCGAAGCCTGGACCGAAGCCCCCGCCGCCGGAGAATTGCGGCTGATTCCCATCGGGGGACTCGGCGAATTCGGCATGAACGCGCTGGTGGTGCACGATGCGCGGAGCCTCTTCCTCGTGGATTGCGGGCAGCTGTTTCCATCGGATGACCAGCCGGGCATCGACTCCATCGTGCCGGACTTCGCCTATCTGGAACCTTTCGCGGATCAGCTGCAGGCGGTGCTCCTAACTCACGGCCACGAGGATCACATCGGAGCGCTGCCCTACTTCCTCCGCCGCTGGCCCGTGCCCGTGTATGGCACGGCCTTTACCCTGGGACTCGTGGAAGGCAAGCTTCGCGAGCACGGTCTCGATCCAGAGCTGCTGCGTCCCGTGAAGGATTATGGCCGAGTGAAGGTGGGTGATATCGAGGCCGAGTGGATTCCCGTCACCCATAGCATTCCGGATGCCTGCGCCCTGGCACTGCATACGCCCCAGGGGGTGCTGGTGCATTCCGGCGACTTCAAGCTGGATCCCGAACCCTTGGATGGCCGCCTCACGGGGCTGGAGCGCCTGAATGCGCTCGGCGATGCGGGGGTGCGCCTGCTCATGGCGGATTCCACCAATGTGGGACGGCCAGGGCGGTCACCATCCGAATCCGTTTGCCGGGGCGGTTTGGAAGCGGCCTTTGAACAGACCCAAGGACGACTCTTTGTCGCGACTTTCAGCTCGAACATCCACCGGCTCCAGACACTGGTCGATCTCGCCTATGAGTTCCGCCGGAGGGTGGTGATTCTGGGGCGGAGCCTGGATCGCAACATGGCCCTGGCCCGGTCCCTCAAGCATCTACAGCTTCCGGACGACATTCTCGTGGACGCGAAGGATGCCCATCTCTATGACAAGGGCGAGCTGCTGGTGCTTTGCACGGGCAGTCAGGGCGAGCCCATGAGCGGTCTCGCCCGGCTGTTGCGGCGCGAAGTGAAGGGCCTGCCCATGGAGCCCGGCGACCGTCTCGTGGTGAGCGCCCGGGCCATTCCCGGAAACGAAGTGGCCATTTCCCGCATGCTGGATGATGCGGAGCGCTTGGGCGCGGAGACCTCTCTTGAAAACCTTGGCCCAGTCCACGCCTCTGGCCACGGCAGCCGCGATGAATTGGCCGATCTCATCCGGGCGGTGCGGCCCGATCACATGGTGCCCGTGCATGGCACCTACCGAAACCTCCGCGCCCATGGCGCCCTGGCCGCCTCGCTGGGCTGGCCGCCGGAGCGGATTTCGCTGTTGGATGGCGGCCTTTGTCTGCGCTTGCTTGAGGGCGATCGGGTGGACATGGCTGGCGCCGTCCCGGTGGGCAAATGTTTTGTGCACGAAGGCGTCGATCACATGGTGGATGCCCGGGTGGTGAAGGACCGCCTCATCCTGCAGGAGGATGGCGTGGTGTTCGCGACGCTTCTGGTGGATCCGCAAACCGGTGAACTGGCTGCCAATCCCACCATCCTCAGCCGAGGGTTCGTCATGCTGTCGGACGACGATGCCTATGCCGAGCTGTTAGCGGGCGTGGCGCGGCAGACCTATGAGCAGGCCCCTGCTGCAGTGCGGGCGGATGGAGAGGCGCTGCGCGACACCCTGCGTCTGGCCTTGCGCAGGATCATCCGGAAGACCACCCAGACCCGGCCCCTGGTGATCCCCGTCATCCTGAAGGCACCCCAGGTGTAGGTCCCCGGTGCAGAGTATCAGGCGCAGGCTTCAGGGCCGCTGGAGGCCTTTCCGGAAAAGGCGTCCAGGGCGGCTGATGAATCCCTGCTTGATGGCGTCGGCCATGCGCCGCTGCATGTCCTCCACCTGGAGGATCAGGCGGACCTGTTGCGCGGGGTTGAGCTTCGCGCGGATGTCATCCTCGAATTTCAGCTTCAATTCCATCTGCTGGCGCCGCAGTTCGACATACTGATCCAGCAGGGGCCTGACCTTGGCGCTTTTATCCTCTTCCGCGCCGGGGCCCAGCAGGATGTCGTTGAAGCGGCGCCGCAGCTGCTGGATCTGTTTCGTTTTTTCAAACTGGTCCTGGTCGTAGCGGGACCAGCGATCGACCACGGCCCTGGCCTGGGGTTCCGGCAGCCCCACCGTCTGCTGCAATTGATCCATCCGGAAGTGCACGAGAGGGCGATCCTCCTCGCCTTGGGCCCAATTGGGGAGGGCCGCGACGCAAAGGGCGGAGGCGAGGGCGAATGGGCGGAACATGATCACCTCGGAGAGGGCTGGGGCGTGCCGAGACGCTTCAGGAGTGCCTTCATTTCATCAGGGTCAAGCGTCTGGACCTGGGCGGCGTCCTCTTCATGATCATGGAAAGGCGTGTCGGGCTCGGCGGTTTCGATGTTTTCGGGCTGCCGGGCGGCTTCCGCATAGGGGGTGCGGTTGGCCAGTCCCGCCCAGAAGGCGCCGCCACCCACGGCCAGAAGCAGGGCCGCGGCCGCCATCCAGGTGAAGGGCGTGATCCGGTGATGCATGGCGGGGCGGGCGGGCAGCTTGCGCAGAATCCGATCGGGCAAGCGATCAAAGTAGCCGATGGGGGCGAGAACCTCGGGGGTATCCTCCTGGGCCAGATAGGCCACCCGGGCCTCGGAACAGGCGCGGCAGGTGCGCATGTGGGCCTCCGCATTGGGGCCGGGATCGAAGGGATCCATGAGCACGGCATCCAAGGTCCGGGCGCAGGCTTCGGGGGCGGGAAGGGGCGGGGTCAAGGCCGGCCTCCTTTCACGTATCGGGTCAGGTTCTGGATGGCATGGAAGATGTGAGCCTTCACGCTGCCCACGGAGGTGCCCATTTCCTGGGCGATCTGTTCATATTTCCAATCGTGCTGGAGCTTCAGGGTGAGGGCTTCCTTCTGGCGCTTGGGCAGTTTGGGCAGGGCTTCCCGCAGCAACCGGCGGGCCTCCTGATCCAGCGTGGCGGTGATCTGCGTCTCCTCCACTCGCAGGGCCGCGTGGTCCGCGATCCCATCCGGGCCCTCGAGGCTTTCATGCTCCTTGATCACCCGCTCCCGGTAGTTCAGGGCCTGCCGGGTGGCGATGGTGATGAGCCACGTACGGAAAGAGGATTCGAACCGGAAGCCGGGCAGGGCGCGGAAGACTCGGATGAAGGTTTCCTGCACCACGTCATCGGCATCCTGGTGGTTCTTCAGGATGGAAAAGGCTTTGCCGTAGACATCCCGGGAAAAGAGCCGCACCAGGGAGCCGAAGGCGGCTTGATCGCCCCGCTGGGCTTCTTCCACCCAGGCCCGGACTTCCGGAGTGTGGTACGGCGAGGCCGCATCGGGCGTCCGGTCGCCGGGCAGGGGTGCCGTCAGGGTCATCAGGGGCTCGCTCAATGTGGCAACCGCCATCATGTTAGGCTCCGATGGCGGGGATCAAGCCAAATCCGCCCTCAGTGGATGGACCCGGGGCGGGCACCTGGGGTTGAATGGACGAAGGACACGGGGCCCCGAATCATCCCGTTCCCAGGAGCTTCCATGCGTGACCGCATCACCCCTTTGCTGTCTGAGGCGCAGATCCGGGACCGGGTCCAGCAACTCGGCGCCCAATTGGCGGAGGACTACGCGGGCAAGGATCTCGTGGTGGTGGGCCTGCTGAATGGCGTGTTCCCCTTCTTCGCGGACCTGGTGCGGGCCATGGCGATGGACTTCGACATCAGCTTCATGCAGGTTTCCAGCTATGGCGGCGGTTTGGAGAGCACGGGCGAGGTGCACATCCTCAAGGATCTGGACCGCAGCATCCAAGGCCGCCACGCCTTGGTGGTGGAGGACATCGTGGATACCGGGCTGACGCTCTTCAAGGTCAGCAACCTGTTGAAGGACCGGGAACCCCTCAGCCTGAAGATCTGCACCCTGCTGGACAAGCCGTCCCGGCGCAAGGTCGCGGTTCCAGTGAACTACGTGGGTTTCACCATCGAGGATCATTTCGTCGTCGGCTACGGGCTGGATCTCGACGGCAAGCTCCGCAACCTGCCCTACGTGGGGGTCTACCACCCGTGACCGCCTTTCGTGCTGGGGCCTTGTGCTTCTCTCTCATGCTAGCCTCCGGTTGCGGGTACCACCGCCTGGACCGGCAGCAACGGCCTGCGGCGTGGGCCAAGCGGGGGGAGACCATCCGCCTGGCGCGCTTCCGCAACCGCACCCCGCGCCTAGGCCTGGAGGACCGCTTCACCCGGGCCCTGGAAAACCGCCTGGTGGCCGCCAGCCCCTGGCGCCTGGTGGCCCAGGGGGAATCCTCCCGCTGGGTGCTGCAGGGCACCCTCGAGGATTACAAGTCCCGGCCCATCGGGCTGACTCTCGGCAATGACAAGACCAAGGCCAGCGCGGGCTCCGCCTCCCGCGTGGAGGTGGCGGTGGTGGCCAGCGTCGAGTTGCTGGATGGCCAGACGGGCGCGCTGGTGCTGTCCCGCCGGGGGCTCACATTCTCGAACCAGTACCGCGTGGATCAAAACTTCGCCAGCTTCGAAAGCCGCGAAGTGCAGATCATCGAAAGCCTGGCGGACGATTTCGCCGAAAGCTTCCTCACCCAGTTGCTGGAAGGATCGGATTGATGGCGGCGCCGGCGGCCTGGCTGAACCAGAGCTTCGCCCTCGTCCATGGAGAGGATGGCGACGCGCGCCGCGCCGCTGTGGCGGACTGGAAGCAGAAACATGTGGACCCGGAATGGGCCGATTTCTCGCTAACCGTTTGCACGGAGGGCTGCCCCTGGGCCGAAGTGATGGCCGCCCTGCAAGAGGCCGCGCCTCTGGGAGCCGAGGTCCGCACCGTGTTGGTGCCCGCCGCCGACAACCTGTTCAATCGGGCCAAGGAACTGCCGCCCACGGTGAAGGGCGCGCTGGAGAAACCGCCCTCGGGCGTGAATCTCCTCCTGGTGGCCTGGTCCACCTTGCCGGCGGCCCCTGGAAAGGCCCTGGGCGCCAAGCCCTGGACAGACTGGACCAAGGCTGGCCGTGTGCTGAAAGTGGGAGCTCTGGAGCCTCTGGAGGTCGCGGGGTTCATCGAAACGGAGGCCAGGCGGTTGGGGCTGGTGCTGCAGGGAGCCGCAGGCAGCCTGCTGGCCCAACGGCAGGGCGGCAACCCGGGGATGCTCAAGCGGGCCCTGGAAGTGCTGGATTTGCTGGCCGAAGACCGCCGGGTGAACGAGGTCATGGTGGACCAGGTGACCTTCCGTCTGGCCGAGCAGAAGGCCTTTGCTTGGTCCGGGGCCTGGCAGAAGGGCGATGCGGCTGGGGCCCTCAAAGCGCTGCGGACGGCCCTGGAAGATGGTGACGAGCCCCTGATGATGCTGGGGCAGGTGCGCCGCGAGGTGGACCGCTTGCTGAGGCTGGCGGAGGCGGAGGCTGCCGGGCTCAAGGGCAGCGAGGTGCTCACGGCTCTGGGCTTGTCGCCCAAACAAGCCTTCCTCTTGGATGGTTACCGCGGGGCCATGGCCAAGCTCAGGCCCCGGGGGGCCAAAGCCCTTCTGGCACGGGTCAACCAGTGCGAAAAAGATCTGAAAGGCATGGCGCTTTCCCGCAGCGAAGCGCCGCTGATGGACCTGACTTTAGCTCTCTGCCGTGCCTGGGGCCGCTGAGTTCCAGCCAGGGCCGGGCCATTGACCACTTGAGCGTGAGGTTCGCTGGGCGGATCATGGAAGTCCGGTTCCCGGAGGGTCCCATGTCTGAATGCATCATCCCCACCCTGACCTCCAGCGAGGTTGTGGAATCCAAATCTGTGCTGCCCAAGGGATGGAAGGCGGATCTATCGAACCTGAAGGCCCTTGACCTGACCCAGCCTGTTCTCGAACTGCTGCGGCGCACCACCAGCCGCCTCCCCCAGGATGTCATCGAGGCGATCGTGAAGGGCCGCGATGAGGAGGAGGACGGCAGCCGCGCCTTCAACACCCTGAACGACATGGTGCGCAACATCAACCTGTCTGATGGCCAGGTGACGCCCCTCTGCCAGGACACCGGCTCCATCATCTTCTGGGTGCGCCATCCCTTCGGGTTGAGCCAGCGCGCCGCCAAGAAGCAGATCCGGGAAGCCGTGGCCCGGGCCACCAAGAATGTCTGGTTGCGCCCCAACTGCGTGGAGTCCCTCAGCGGCAAGAACAGCGGCAACAACATGGACCCTTTCCATGAGCACCACCCTGCCATCCACTTTGAAGAGTGGGACCGGCCGGAGATCGAAATCTCCGTCATGCAAAAGGGAGGCGGCTGCGAGAACGTGGGGGCCCAGTACCGCCTTCCCGATGCCGCCATCGGCGCCGGCCGCGACATCAAGGGGGTGCGGAAATGCATCATCGATGCCGTGGTCAAGGCCCAGGGCCAGGGCTGCAGCCCCGGCATTCTCGGCGTGGCCATCGGGGGGGACCGCGTCACCGGCTACGAAAAGAGCAAGGAGCTCATCCTCCGCAAACTCGGCACCCCGAACGCTGATCCCAAGCTGGATGCCCTGGAGAAGGAACTCACCAAGGACCTGAATACCTTGGGCATCGGCCCCATGGGCTACGGCGGCCACACCACGGTGCTGGGCCTCATGGTGGAGGAGATGTACCGCCATCCCGCGAGTTTCTACGTGAGCATCAGCTACATGTGCTGGAGCAGCCGTCGCGGCACCCTCACACTCGCGGCCAGCGGCCAGCCCTCCTACGATCTGTGAGGCTCCCATGATCCGACTCACCACCCCCATCACCGAAGACCAGATCCGTCAGCTCAAGGTGGGCGACGAGGTGCTGCTCAATGGCCGCGTCGTTCTCAGCCGCGATATCGGCCACAAGTACATGAAGGAACAGAAGCCCGAGTGGCTCAAGCCCATTCTGGAAAACATGGTCATCTACCATTGCGGGCCCGTGGTCCGGAAGAACGAGGACGGCAGCTGGTCCTTCGTGGCGGCCGGCCCCACCACCAGCATCCGCGAAGAGCCCTACCAGGCCGAGGTCATCGACACCTACAAGGTGCGTGGCGTCATCGGCAAGGGCGGCATGGGCAAAAAGACCAGCGAGGGTCTGCGGAAGACCGGCGCCGTCTACCTCCATGCCACCGGCGGTGCCGGCAGCCTGCTGGCCGAACGCGTGAAGCGCGTGGTGGACGTGAAGATGCTTGAGGAATTCGGCAGCCCCGAGGCGTTCTGGATCATCGAGGTGGAAGATTTCCCCCTGGTGGTGACCATGGACAGTCATGGCGGCAGCCTCCACGAGATCGTGGCCCAGCAGAGCCAGGAACGGGCCAAGACCCTTATGGCCTGAAACCGGACATTTTTCGGCCTCCGGCCCGGGATAACCTGGGGGGATGGTTCAGACTTACCTTCAGCTCCGCCTCGATCTGGCCACGGCCCTGGCCGTGTTTCTGGATCCCGAGGAGGCCCATGCGGAGTGCGTCCGCTGGTTCGAGGAAGGGCTCGGCCTCTCCCGCAGCTGGATGGCCGTCCACGGGGCTGAACCGGTTCCCGGGGAGGTGCGCCTACAGGTCAGCGCCTGGGTCCGTCGACGCCGCAAGGGAGAGCCCTGGGCTTACATCCTGGGCTGGAGCCAGTTCCGTGATCGGCGCTTCAAAGTCACCCCCGCCACCCTCATCCCCAGGCCCGAAACCGAACTGCTGGTGGAAGCTGCGCTGGATGTGGGGCGGCGGTTGAAGGTGGAGCGCTGCGTGGATGTGGGCACTGGCAGCGGCATCATCGCCGTAAGTCTGGCCTTGGAAACCGCTTGGCAGGTATCGGCTTCGGATTTGAGCCCCGGCGCTCTGACCGTGGCGGCACAAAATGCGAAGGCCCTGGGTGCCCTGGTCCGGTTCCACCAAGGGAGCCTTCTCGATCCCATCCCGAACCCGATGGGGCTGGTGGTGGCCAACCTGCCCTATGTGGACCCGGCCGATGAACCCGCGCTCCAGCGGGAGTTGGCCTTTGAACCACGCTCGGCCCTCTTTGCGCCGGACCGGGGCCTGGCCTTGTCTGAAGCCCTCCTGATTCAGGCCAGGGCGCGGAGGGCACCGGCCTGTCTTCTGGAAATTGGCGCCGGGCAGGGTGGGGAGCTCTGCCGGAGGGCCCTGGGGGCAGGCTGGGCCAAGGCCATGGTTCATCAGGATTTTGCGGGACACGACCGGATCCTGGTGACCCTGGCCTGAGCGATTGGCACCATCCTCGCTCCAGCCAAGCCTGGAGGTGCTTCATGAGGAAAATGCTGCCCATCGCCCTGTTTTTGGTGGGATTCGGCTGCTCCATTCCCAAGCGCCATGATGCCAATCTGGTCAAAAAGCCCGCCATTCCCTATGTGGACGAGGCGCCAGCCATGCAGCCCTTGAACGAGGGCAGCTTGTGGCGGGATCGCCCCATGGTGGCGGATCTCAGGGCCTTCCGGGTCAACGACTTGGTGACGCTGAAGATCAGCGAAAGCACCAACGCCATCACCAAGGCGGATGTGACCACCAACCGTACAGGAAGCAACAAGCTGAGCAGCCCGAACCTTTTCAGCGCTCTGGCCGGCTTCGGCATCGGCAGCAGCACCTCGGACAAGTCCACGGGAACCGCCAGCAAGTACGCGGGAACCGGAACCACCGGGCGCAGCGCCACGTTCACCACCACGGTCACGGCCCGGGTGGTCAAGGTGGTAGGCAATGGCAACCTCATTTTCGAGGGCTTCAGGGACATTCAGCTGAACAACGAAACCCAGCGCCTGTATGTGGCTGGAATGCTCGATCCCCACATGCTGGACGCCAGCAACAGCATCGCTTCCGGTCAGGTGGCGGAGCTTCGCATTGGCTACGGCGGGCAGGGGGTGGTGGATGAAACCCTCAAGCCGGGCTTCATCAGCAGGCTTCTGGCATATGTCTGGCCGTTCTAGGAGATTCCCATGCGCTTCGCAGCTATCTTTCTGGCGGCTCTCACCCTTTGCGGGGCGGATCTCGCCAAGGCGGACAAGAAGATCGAATCCAAACTCCGGGATGTGGCCCGCCTCCAAGGCGTGCGGGGCAACCAGCTGCTGGGCTATGGCGTGGTGGTGGGATTGGATGGCACTGGCGACAAGGACCAGACCAAGTTCACGGTGCAGTCGCTCACGAACCTCATGTCCCGCCAAGGGTTGACGGTGAACCCCACCACCGTGAAGGTGAAGAACGTGGCGGCGGTCATGGTGACGGCGGAACTGCCGCCTTTCGCCCGGGCCGGTTCGCGCCTGGATGTCACGGTTTCCAGCACCGGCGACGCCAAGTCCTTGGCCGGCGGCACCCTGCTCATGACAGCCATGCAGGGGCCTGACGGCCAGACCTACGCCGTGGCCCAAGGCCCTCTGCTGGTGGGCGGATTCAGCGCTTCAGCCGGCGGCGCCTCGGTGACCAAGAACCACCCCACCGTGGGACGGGTGCCGGACGGCGGCATCATCGAGCGGGAAGTGGGCGGCGATTTCAATGCCCGCTCAACACTGCGCTACAACCTGATGGAAGAGGACTTCACCACCGCCATTCGGGTGGTCCACACCATTAACGAGGAACTGGGAGAAAAGGCGGCCCGGCCCCTGGATGCCCGTACGGTGGAATTGACCATTCCCAAGGAATTCCAAGGCCGCGCCGTGGAATTGGTGGCGAGGCTGGAGAACTTGAACGTGCAGCTTCAGCCCAAGGCCCGGGTGGTGGTGAACGAACGTACCGGCACGGTGATTCTGGGCTCCGACGTGCGGATCGGCGCAGTGAGCATTATCCAGGGCGGCCTGAGCATCATGGTGAGTTCGACCCCGCTGGTGAGCCAGCCCGCACCCTTCAGCCAGGGCAAAACGGTCCAAGCCACGAAGAAGGATGTGACCGCCGTGGAGGATAAGCCCAAGACGGTGACCGTTGAACCAGGCGTAAGCGTGGGCAAGATGGCCGAAATGCTGAACAGCATGGGCGTGAGCCCCCGGGACCTGGTAGCCATTCTGCAGGCCATCAAGGATGCGGGGGCCCTCCAGGCTGAACTGAGGGTGCTGTGATCGCCCAGGGGCTGCCCACCCTGAATCCCGTGGCCCAGGCCCAGGGAGCCCAGGCGCTGCCCGGAACCGATGAGAAGACGGAGAAAGCGGCCCGGCAATTCGAGGGCCTGCTGATGGGCCTGCTCTTCCAGACCATGCGCAAGACGGTGCAGCCCTCTGGGCTGTTCGGGGATTCGGGCCAGTCCAGGTCCACCTACGAGTACCTCATGGATCAGGCCGTGGTGGATCGAGCCGTTTCCTCTGGCCATGGCTGGGGGTTGGCCGATCGGCTGAAGGCGGCATGGTCCCAGGCTGAAAAAAACGGCCTCGAAAAAGAACTCCCAAGGGGTTGAAGGTTCTTGGCAAACTGCCGATAGAGCCTTGTCGAGGTCATCATGCGCATCAGCGGCAAATCAAGTGGTGTGGGCAGCGCCCAGGGGGTGACGGGTGCCAAGGCATCCGGCGTTTCCTCGTCTGGTCCTGTCTCCGCGGCTTCCTCGACGGATGCGGTCCAGGTTTCCTCTGCGGCCCGCCTGGTGGCGGTGGCGCAGGAGGCCTTGGCCGTGGTCCCGGATGTCCGGATGGAGAAGGTGGAAGCCATCAAGAACCAGCTGGACGCCGATTCCTACAACCCCGATGGAGAGGCCGTGGCCGAAGGGCTCATCAAGGAACACCTGGCGCAAGGGCGCCATTCCTAGCTCTTGGGCCCTCGAGGTGAGGGCATGATCAGTCCCCTGGGACAGCGCCAGATCCTTCAGACCGCTGCGGTCGAGACGGTGAGGCAGGCCATGGAGGGGGGCTTCCAAGTGCAGCGGGAGCAGGCCCGGCGGCAGGCCTTTGACGCCAAGCTGGTTGAAGCCATGGATGATGTTTCGGATGTGAACGGGACGGACGGACTGAAGCTGTCCGAGCACGGTGCGCAGGAGCAGGCAAGCCACCGCCAGCATGGAACCGGCGCCTCCGGAGAGCCCGAGACCGAACCCGAGGCCGAGGAAGAAGGCGGGACCCAGGCAGAGGGTGCCCGTCTGCACCTGGATCTCTTGGCCTGAGGCTTGCCCAAAGGCTCCGGAGGAGGTCTTCCATGCTGCATGCCGTGCCCGAACTACTGGATGCCCTTGAACGCAAATTGATGGAAGGCGAAGATCCTTCGCCCCTTCTCTCCAACATCCGGTGGTCCGAATTGGTGTGGTGGCCCGAAGATCTGAAGAGCGCCCAGACTCTGAAGCAGCGCATCGCCTCCATCCAGACCCTCCTTATCGGGCTTCAGGCGCCTCTGCGCGCCACCCTCGTGGGCCTCTCCACCGCACCTTCCTACGGGCGCAGTGGCATTCCCGCAGACGCCCCCATGCTCGCTCCCCGTCTGCACGAAAAGGTGTAACCATGCCCGGCCTCAACGCAAGTCTCTACATCGGCCTTTCCGGCATGCAGGCCCAGCAGGCCGCCCTTGGGGTGGTGGGGCACAACATCGCGAACGTGAATACCCCGGGGTACACCCGGCAACGGGCGGACCTGGCGGCGAACCAGTCCCTGATCCAGGGGGATGTCTACTTCGGCTCGGGCGTGTCGCTGAACACGGTGACCGGCATCCGGGACCGCTTCCTGGATCTCCAGATCTACCGCGAGACAGCCAAGGGAGCGGGCGCTTCGACGCGCTACTCGGGGGTGGATGCCATTGCCTCCAGCGTAGGCGATACCGGAAGCACCGGGATCTCGGCCCAGATCCAGGGTTTTTTCCAGAGCTTCCAGACTTTGGCCACCCACCCGGAGGATCCTGCCCTCCGGACCAACGTGATCGGCAAGGCCCAGACCATGATCACCGGCCTGCAGTCCAGATACAGCCTGCTGGACGCGCAGCGCAACATCGCGGATCAGTCGGTGGGAAGCCTCGTGACCGCCGTGAACACCCTCACCAGCCAGATCGCCAATCTGAACCAGCAGATCACCACGGAAACCGTGCCCGGCGCCAACAACGATGCCCGGGACCAGCGCAAGGCCCTGACCGACAAGCTGGCCGAACTGGTGGGCATCAACGTTTTTGAAGGGTCCAACGGGGAATACCAGATCACGCTGGACAGCGGCGCGGCGGTCCTCGTGAGCGGGAACAGCTCCTACAACCTGCAAACCACGCCCGGCGGCGCCGCCCTGGACAACCATCTGAGGGTTAGCTCCGTCATGGGCGGATCCACGGTTGACGTGACCAACGGCATCAAGGATGGCCAACTGGGAGCCAAGCTCGATCTTCGCGACAACATTCTGGTGGGCTTCCAGCGGCAGCTTGACCAGATCGCTGCGGGCGTGGCCCGGCAAGTGAACCAGCTGCACCGCACCGGCTACGCAGCCGATGGCGTCACCACCGGCAACGACTTCTTCCAGGGCGGTGTGGCCAATGGCGGAACGGGCCTTCCCACGACAGTCTCCGCGGCCACCTTCTACAAAGGCATGGTGAATGCCCTTTCCGTGAATGCCACCGTGGCGGGCAACCCTTCTCTCATCGCCGCGGCTTCGACCGCGGGCATCAAGGGCGACAACGCCCGGGCCAACGCCATCGGAAACCTCCAGTCCGCCACCGCCTCGGTGGACACCAATGGGGATGGCGTGCCGGATGCGGGCCCCTTCAGCAACATGGTGGGCAGCCTGGTGAGCGACGTGGGCACCCAATCCCAGACCTATCGCGCCCAGACCGACACTCAGCAGAACCTGGTCTCGGCGCTTCAGACCCAGCGGGACAGCATTTCAGGCGTGGATCTGAACGAGGAAGCCGCAAACATGATGAACCTGCAGCGGGGGTACCAGGCTTCCGCGCGGTTTCTCAGCGTTATCAACCAGCTCACCGATCAGCTGGTGAATCAATTCGGCAAATGAGCCGGAAGGCAGGTGAACCATGACCCTCCGAACACCCAGCACCAATCAGACTCAGCAAGCCCTCCTGGGGCTTCAGCGCACCAAGGAGCGGCTGGCGATGAACCAGACCCGCCTTACCACGGGCAACCGGCTGACGGGGCCGGGGGACGATCCCGCCGCCGCCGCGTCCATCCTCAGCTTCGGGGATTCCATAGAATCGAACACCCAGTTCATCAAACAGGCCGATGCCGCCCTGGGCTATCTGACGCTGTCGGAAGACGTGGTGGCTTCGGCCATCGACCGGTTGCAGCGGCTCGGGGAACTGGCCGCGGTAGGCACCGCCGCATCGGCGCCGGAAGTGGATTCCATCCGGACCAACCTCCTGGAGTTGGCGAACACCAAGGCCGAGGGGAAGTTCCTGTTTGCCGGCACGCTCACCCAAGGCACTGCCGCCCACCCGCTTCCTTTCGAGGATGCTGCCCCACCCGCAGGGCCGATCAACTACTGGGGCAATGGAGGGTCGATCACCATCAACGTGACCACCACCACCACCGTGGCCATGAATATCCCCGGCGACTCGGTCTTCTTCGGGCCCGGAGGCCAGGGCTCGAATACAGACATCCTCAAGACCGTCACGGATCTGAGGGATGGATTGGCCACGAACAATGCTGCTCTCATTGCCACGGCCACGGCCAATCTGACCACCTGCCTCGACAACCTGAACCGGGCCCAGGCGGACCTGGGAGGCAAGCAGTCCCAGCTGTTCGCGCTGAAGGAGACGCTGTCGGGCTTCAACGTGTCCCTACAGGGTCTCCAGAATCTGCAGCAGGACACAGACTACGTGCAGTCCGCCACGGAGTACGCGAACGATCAGGTGATCCAGTCGGCAAGCCTGAGCGTCCTCGCGAAGATGAACAAGACGAACCTGTTCGATTACCTGGCCTAGTCCGATTCCTTCAAGTGCATTTCCAGGCTGGCCAGGGCCCTCTGGCGGTGGGCGGCGCCCTTGGCGGCCTTGACCGCGCGGAGGCCGCCGGAGCGTTTCAGCCCGCGGACATCCACCTCCCCCTCGGCCAGGGGAGGGAGCAGGCCGATCATCGCATTGGTAGGGCCGAAATCCTTGGCCGAGGCATTCGCCAGATAGTGGAGGAGGCTTCCCAGTACGGTCTCTTTGGGGAAGGGGAGGGCCGGCAGGCCCTTCGCGGCGCGGTCCACGGCGAAGGCCGCAGCCAGGCCGCCCGCGGCGGATTCCAGATAGCCCTCCACGCCGGAGAGCTGGCCCGCCACCCACAGGTTGGGAATCAATTTGACATGCAATGTCGAATCAAGAATGCTGGGCGCCTGGATATAGGTGTTCCGGTGGATGCTCCCGTAGCGGACGAATTCGGCATGGGCGAGGCCTGGGATGAGCTTGAAGACCTCCTTCTGGGCGCCCCACTTGAGCCGGGTCTGGAAACCCACGAGGTTGAAGTGCTCACCCGCCAGCGTGTCCTGGCGCAGCTGGACCACCGCGTGGGGCCAGCGGCCCGTGCGCGGATCATCCAGCCCCACGGGCTTCATGGGGCCGTGGCGGAGCGTTTCGCGTCCGCGGTCGGCCATGACTTCGATGGGCAGGCAGGCCTCGAAGTAGGGAGTGTCCAGATCGTGCAGGGGCGTGCGCTCCGCTGACAAGAGCGCATCGAGAAAGGTTTCGTACTGAGGCTTGTCCAGCGGGCAATTGATGAAGTCGGGGCCGCCCTTGTCGTAGCGGGCGCCCATCCACGCGATTTCCATGTCGACGCTGTCACGGTCGGTGATGGGAGCGATGGCATCGTAGAAATGCAGCCGTCCACAGCCGGTGATCTCCGAAAGCCAGGCCGCAAGCGGATCGCTGGTGAGCGGACCCGTCGCGAGGATGGTGGGGTGGCCGAGGTCGGGGCGGGTGGCCTGCGCCGTTTCCCACCGGATGTTCGGGTGGGTCTTCAGGGCCCGCGTGACCTCGGCCGAGAAAGCGGCTCGGTCCACGGCGAGGCTGTTGCCCGCTGGGACGCGCGTGGCTTCCGCGCAGCGCAGGATCAGGGAATCCATGCGCTTCATCTCCGCCTTGAGGATGCCCGTGGCCGAGTTGGGATCGTCGCTCTTGAATGAGTTGGAGCAGACCATCTCGGCGGCCTGGTCCGTCGTGTGGGCAGGCGTGGTGCAGTGTGGACGCATCTCCGTGAGGAGCACTTCATGTCCGCGATTGGCCAGTTGCCATGCGGCTTCAGAGCCCGCCAGTCCTGCTCCGATGATGTGGATCACGCAGCCCCCATAGAGGGGCCTATCCTATCGGCAAGGCGGAGGAGGCGACAGTTGGCCCCTTGAAGAGCGGCAGGCCATAGATTCCCGAACCTGCACGTTGCAGCGAGAAAGCCTTGTTTTCCGGAGTCTTTCTGGAGACGGATGCAGGCCTGGCGCAGCACGCGGGAAATTTTCTCTTGCAGAAGTGGTGTCAGGTGGTAATCTAAATGTCCTGCGCAGTTGAGGCTGCAAGGTGCCACGGAAGCGAAGTTGTTGAAGTGGACTGTGTTGAGACACAGGGGCGTCTTTGAAAACCGGATAGAAGATA
>JACPYP010000012.1 GCA_016195985.1 Acidobacteriota bacterium
GCGAAGCGGGTGGACCAATAGTTCCGTGGCTTCGGCGGCCTACACCATCAGCATCCCCAACACCGTGGCGGCGCCCACCTTCAGCCCGGCGGCGGGCACCTATGCCAGCGCCCAGACCGTAACACTCAGCACCGCGACGACAGGCGCGGCGATCTGCTACACCACGGACGGCAGCACGCCCACGGCCGGTTCCACCAGCTACACCGGGCCGATACAGGTATTGGCCAGCCAGACGATCCGGGCCATCGCCGTGCGAAGCGGGTGGACCAATAGCTCCGTGGCTTCGGCGGCCTACACCATCGGCGGCTCGGCCGCCGTGGTGACCCGGGTGCCCTTCGCGGCGCTGCCCAACCACCCCACGGCCCTCACCCAGGATTGGTCCAATGGGGAACCCCATGTTCTCCAGGATCGCAGTCCCGGCTCCGCCGGGGAGCTGTTCGGCTTCGGCTGGTCGGACAAACTGCACATCTTCAAGAGCGCGGATGGCGGAAGCCACTGGACCTTCGTGGACACCACGGAATCCATCGCCAGCAGCGAGTACGGCAAGCGGATGCTGGGCATCGCCCAGGATTCCCTGGGCAAGGTGCACCTGTTGTTCGTGAACGGCACCTCCGGGCAGGTGGAGTACACCCGCCTGGCCCTCTCCCACACGAGCGGGGCCATCAGCGGCTTTGCTTCCGAGGTAAAGGGTATTGCCCTACCGGGCTCCTTCAACACCAACGGCGATGTGCGGGGCGTGCTGCTGGACGTGATGGACCAGAGCGGCGCTGAGACCTTGGTGTATTCCATCACGGATATCGGTTCCAATTCCTTCCGCCTTCGGATGGGGATGACCCTGGGCCTGATGCCGCAAGTGTCTTCGGATTTCATGAAACTGGATGGAACGCCTGGCACCACCCTCGCGTTCGAAACAACCGCTTTCAACGCGCATGACCACTGCGCCGGCACGGCCCAGTTGGGGGCTTCCCGGGATCTCTGGGTTTTCTGGGGGCCCAACGAGGCGGAATGGGGCGCCCAGGACAGCACGTTCACCACGCGGCTGCGGGTGTCCCCTAGCGGACCCCACACCTGGAGCGTGGGCACGCCCATTCCGATGGTGGGCAGCGGAGCGATTTCCTCTCCGGAATTCCTCTGCGTGACCGGAAGTACCAACTTCGTGTGGTTCATGTATTTCGATCCGGCGGATGGGCTGTCCATCGACCGGGTGGCGGCGGACGGGAGCTACACCCACAGCGCGGCTCCCAGCCCCGACAGCCGGATCGACCGGAACGGGTGGGGCGTCTTTTCCGTGTCGCCGGACGAAAGCCGGATCTACGCGATATGGAGCAGCTTCAGCCGGTATGCGGATGATGCGTCCACCCGGCAGGGGGCCTGGGATGGGACAACATGGACCCTGTTCTCGGATCCCTTGGCGGGGGATGCCTGGGGTTTCGCAGGATCTACAGGCTGGGGCGAAGGCGTCGTGGCCATGCGCATGGCGGATGCCGACTACGCCATTGCCGTTTCCGTCATCCGGACGGATTGACACCATACTCCGAAGGCCCTTCTGCGAAGGGAACGACGCGGCGCTTGCTTCAGGCTGCCCTCTTCAGGCTGGTGGCACGGCCTCTTCGCCGCGGCCCAACCGCAGGGCGACGGGCAGGGCCGCCAGCATGGCCAGGGCTCCCACCGCCCAACCCATGCGATAGCCGTGGTGGCCGATGACCCAGCCCAGGCTGAAGCTTCCGAGGCCGATGCCGGCGTCGAAAGCGAAGAGCAGGGCACCGAAGGCGGAGCCTCGGCGCTGGGGATCCACGGATTCAAGCAGCTTCGCGTTGAGGAGGGTGTGCAGCATGCTGTAGCCCGCGCCGTAGAGCAGGGCCGCGGCGGCGTGACGCGCCATGCCGCCGGGCAGGAAGGCCAGCAGGGCGAGGCCCGCGAAGGCCCCCAGCAGCATGCCCGGCAGTTTGCGGATGGGCCGCTTGCCGAAGCCCCGCCGCAACATGGCCAGGCGCATGAGGACCATGCCCACGGCCATGAAGGAGAGGAAGGCCGAGGGCAGCTTCATGCCCAGGGCCAGGCCTTCCTGGGCCGTGTAGCTGCCGAGGGCGCCGTAGCCCAGGGCCGTGCAGAACAGCACCAGGCAGGGGCCCAACACCACCGCATTCGGCCACTTGAAGCCTTCGGCCCGGCCGTGGGGGTGATCGGCGGGCAGCGTGGTGCCCAGGGCGCCCAGCAGCAGGAAGAGCAGGGCCAAATACCAACCGATGGGCGCAAATCCCCAGTGCTGGAAGATCCACAAGCCCAGCAGGGGCCCGACGATGACGCCCCCTGGGCTGGCCAGTCCGTAGAGGCTCAGGCCGTCGGCATGGCGGTCCTCGGGCAGTACGTGGGACAGGGAGGCCATGGTGGCCGTGAGCAGGCCCGACCACACGATGCCGTGGGGGAAAGCCAGGATGTAGAAGCCCCATTTGCTTGGTATTACGGCGTAGGCCGCGAGGAACAGCGCGTAGAACATGGCGCAGCCGACCACCAGCCGGCGGTGGCCTACACGGTCGCCCAGGGGCCCCGTGAACAGAGCGCCGATCGCGCTGCCCGCCGTGAAGAGGCTCATGAAGCGGCCGCTTTCCGCGAGGCTGGCCCCCAGTTCCCGAAGGCGCAGCGGGACCGTGGGGAAGAGCTGGAAGGCCGCGAAAAAGGTCACGAAGGTCAGCGCCCACACCAGGACGAAGTGGCGGGTGATCAGCCGCGTGTTGGGCCGCGTGAGCTTAGAAAGATCCGTCATGCGGCACCTCCGCCTAACGCACGCGGTGCGTGCTCCGGCGCGCTCCGCTTGCCGAGGCGGAGCCTCCCTGTGCCGCACCCTGCGGGCTTCGGCTTTGCCAAAGTGGCACTTCGCTCCTGCTGCGTGCTCATGCGGCACCTCCGCCTAACGCACGCGGTGCGTGCTCCGGCGCGCTCCGCTTGCCGAGGCGGAGCCTCCCTGTGCCGCACCCTGCGGGCTTCGGCTTTGTCAAGGTGGCACTTCGCTCCTGCTGCGTGCTCATCCTTCAAGGATGCCAGAGGGGACCGGCTCCGGTGTCACGGCTGAGCTGCGGCGGACGATGCGGCGGGCCGCGGGGATGGAGAGGGCCATGAGGGCGGCGCCGATGGCCCAGCCCCAGCGGAAATTCCGGTGCTCCATCACCCATCCCAGGCCCAGAGCACCGAGAGCCGTGGCCGCGTCGAAGGCGAAGAAGAGGGCCCCCACGGCGGCACCCGTGCGCTGGGGCGGCGTGGTGGCGAAGATGTTCATGAGCAGCAGGGTGTGCACCATGCCGTAGCCGGCCCCGTAGATGAGCCCCGCGAGCAGGTGGCGGGCCATGCCGCCGGGAAGGAAGGCCAGGAGGGCGTAGCCGGCCGTGGCCAGGGCGATCATGGCGGGCAGCAGGCTCACGGGGCGCCGGCCCATGCCCGTGAGCGCCAGCAGGCCGCGGATGGCCATCATGCCCAGGGCGAAGCAAGTGAGGAAGGTGGCAGGCCAAGCCATGCCCACGGCCTTGGCCTCCTGGGCGCTGTAGGGCGGCATGGGGCCGAAGCCCAGGCCCACCAGCAGCATCACTGCCACCGTGCCCCAGACAGCGCGGTCGGGCCACTGAAACAGGGTTGAGGCTTCGACCTCGCGGGGGGCCTCCCGCGGAAGGGCGCCGATGAGCCCATGCAGAATCGCGAAGACGCCCGCCAGCAGGACCATCATCCAGGCGAAGCCCAGGTGCGGCATCAGCCAGAGCCCCACCAGGGGGCCCACCGCCACGCCGCCTGGGCCCGTGAGGCCGAAGAGCGACATGCCCTGGGCCCGGTTCTCCGCGGACAGGATGCCGCCCACCTTGGCCACGGAGGCCGTGCGCAGGGCCGACCAGAGCAGGCCGTGCACCGGGGCCAGCAGGTAGAACACCCAGCGCACCCTCAGAAGCGCGTAGGCCACCAGGATCATCACCACGGCCAGCGAGGCCACCCGCAGCACCCGACGCTGGCCCAACCGGTCCCCCAGGGGGCCTGTGCACAACGAGCCGAAGCCTGAGCCCAGCATGAAGGCGGTCTGGAAGCGCCCACTTTCGGCAAGGCTGGCGCCGAGCTCCCGAAGGCGCAGAGGCACCACGGGAAAGAGCTGGTACCCCGCCGCAAAGACGAAAAAGTAGAAGGCGCAGACGACGAGGAAGGGGGCTGTCAGCAGGCGCCCGGGGGTTCGTTCGACCTGTGCCATGGATTCAGGATGGCAGCAGATCCCTGTGATCCGGGGCGCGGGCGGCCGGGGTGGTCTGCATTTGGCCCTCGGCGTGCTGGGCTTGGCCCTCGCCGTGCCGGATCAGGCTGTCGGCGGGGGCCTGGTCCCGCTCGGCGGCGCCGTAGTCGCGCAGCACCGCGGCCACCCGCAGGCGGTATCCCTGGAAGAGTCCCTGGCGGCCTCGGATCTGGGCCTCCCGGTGGGCCTCCAGGTTGCGCCATCGCGCCACGGCGGCCTCATCGTGCCAGAAAGAGAGGGAGAGGAGCTTGCCAGGCTGGCTAAGGCTCTGGAACCGCTCGATGGATAGAAAGCCGTCCATACCCGCCAGCCGGGGAGCCAGACTGGTGGCCAGATCCAGGTACTCCGCCTGCTGCCCTGCCGCCGGCTCCACCTCGAAGATGACGGCGATCATGGACGGCCTCCCTCGACCCAGGGCCCCATGGCGCCGGCCACGCCCTCCAGGAAACTGCGCTCCTCACGGAGGATGAACTTGCGCGATTCGGCGAAGGCGAAGTTGGCGCGGCCTTCCTCGTGGGACCGGAGCCGCGCCCGGTAGGCCTCGTAGGCTGCCAGGCTGTCGAAGCCGATGAGGCCCCAGGCGATGTCGTTGGTGCCCTCATGGGGCAGGAAATAGCCCAGCAGGCGCCCCCCGCAGGCAGGGATGACGCGGCCCCAGGCTTCGGCGTAGGTCCGGAAGGCCTCCTTCTGGAAGGGATCGATCTGATAGCGGATGAAACAAACCAGCCTCATGGCAGACTCCTTTCACCGCCCATCCTGGAAGGCCCATGCTTCGGTTTGGAACGAAATGAACCGCGACCCTGACCTCGCCGCCGCCGCCGTCCTGCTGGCGGATCCGGCCCGGGCCGCCATGCTGGGCCGCCTGCTGGATGGGCGCAGCTGGACGGCCACGGAACTGGCCAAGGCCGCGGGAGTCCAGCCCTCCACGGCCAGCGCGCACCTGGCCCGCCTGTTGGAACCGGGTTGGGTGGCCGTGCACCCCCGGGGCCGATTCCGCTACTACCGCCTGGCCCAACCGGCCGTGGCGGAGTTTCTGGAGGCCTTCGCGGGCCTGGCTCCGGCGGCGCCCGCGCGGACCCCGGGAGAGCTCCGGGCGGGCGCCTCCCTGCGCCGCTGCCGCCTCTGCTACGACCACCTGGCGGGCCAGGTGGGAGTGGCCCTCACGCGGGGCCTGATGGAGCGCGGGTGGCTGGGCTCCGGCTTCCACCTCACGGAGGCGGGCGCGGCGGGGCTGCGGGCGGCGGGGCTGCCCGTGGCGGAGCGGGAGGGCCGGGCCTGCATGGATTGGAGCGAACGGCGCCTGCATCTGGCGGGCCCTTTGGGCCGCGATCTGGCGGACCTCTGTCTCGCCGCCGCCTGGCTGCAGCGGGACCCCAAGAGCCGCGCCCTGTGGATCACGCCCCTGGGCCAGGAGCGCCTGGGCGCCGGGCTGGGCCTGTCCATCCAGAGTTAGCCAGGGCCTGTCCGGACAACATTCATACCCGTCCCGGCTATGCTGGGAGACCCCACCCCACCGAGGTTCCCATGCAGCTGGAGCAGTTCCACGCGGAGGCCGACCGCATCCGGAAAGGCGGCTCCCCCAAGGCCCACGAGAAGAACGCGGAGAGCGGCAAGCTCTTCGCCCGCGAGCGCATCCGCCTGCTGGTGGATGAGGGCAGTTTCATGGAAGACGGCCTCTTCGCCAACGCCCTGGCCGAGGACCTGCCGGCGGATGGCGTCATCACGGGCACGGCCACGGTGGACGGGCGCCCCGTGGCCCTCATGGCCAACGACAGCACCGTCAAGGCCGGCAGCTGGGGCGCCCGCACCGTGGAGAAGATCATCCGCATCCAGGAAGTGGCCCTGCGGATGAAGGTGCCCATGCTCTACCTGGTGGACAGCGCCGGGGCGCGCATCACCGACCAGCTCGACATGTTCCCGGGCCGCCGCCACGCGGGAACGATCTTCCACATGGAGGTGGCGCTGTCGGGGCTGGTGCCCCAGGTGTGCCTGCTCTTCGGGCCGTCGGCGGCGGGCGGCGCCTACATCCCCGCCTTCTGCGACGTGGTGGTCATGGTGGAAGGCAATGCCAGCATGTACCTGGGATCGCCGCGCATGGCGGAGATGGTCATCGGCGAAAAGATATCGCTGGAAGATCTGGGCGGCGCTCGCATGCATTGCTCCGTGAGCGGCTGCGGCGACTTCCTCTGCAAGACGGAAGAAGAGGCCATCGCCCTCGGCCGCCGGTACCTCGGCTACTTCCCCCAGCACTGCGAAGATGCCTTGCCGATGGTTCCGGGCAGGCCCGTTTCGCCCCAAGCGAAAGCCCTGGGCGCCATCGTGCCGGCGGACATCATGGCCCCCTTCCAGATGAAGGATTTCATCGAGGGCCTGGTGGATGAGGGCAGCTTCCTCGAAGTGAAGAAGCTCTTCGCGGGCGAGGTCATCACAGGGCTGGCGCGCTTGAACGGCAGGCCCGTGGGCATCGTCGCCAACCAGCCGCGGGTGAAGGGCGGTGTTCTATTCGTGGACAGCGCCGACAAAGCCACGCGCTTTATCACGCTCTGCGATGCCTTCGGCCTTCCGCTGGTGTTCCTCAGCGACGTGCCGGGCTTCATGATCGGCAGCGCGGTGGAGAAGCAGGGCATCATCCGCCACGGGGCCAAGATGATCAGCGCCATGTCCAGCTGCAGTACGCCGCGTTTCTGCGTGGTGGTGCGCAAGGCATACGGCGCGGGACTGTACGCCATGAGCGGCCCGGGCTTCGATCCGGATGCCACCCTGGCCCTGCCCACGGCCAGCATCGCGGTCATGGGCGCCGAGGCCGCGGTGAACGCGGTGTTCGCCAACAAGATCGCCGAGAAGCCCGAAGCGGAACGCGCCGCCTACGTGCAGCAGCTCCGCGAGGAATACAACCGCGACATCGATCTGAAAAAACTCGGCGCCGGACTGCACGTGGACGCCATTGTCGATCCGGCGGATCTGCGGGGCGAACTGGCCGCCCGCCTGGCCCGCGCGCGGCGCCGGGAGTCATGGCCCCCCAAGCGGCGGGCCGTCACGCCGGTCTGACATTCCTCCGCCTTACTTCGCTTCCTTCGGCAGGGCCTCTCCGGCACGGCGCAGGGCTTCGCGCGTTTCGGGCTTGTCCACCTTGGCGGCGATCTGCAGCCCCTTGGTCTGGGGGCCCACGGCGAACCAGGCGCCCTTGTCGAGCCAGCTGGCGTGGATGGCGGCCATGGGGATGCGCCCGGCGCCCTGAATGATGGTGATGGCCGCGGGAGAGCCAGGCTTGATGAGGGAATCGTCTTCCATGAAAAGCACGGCCTGCACGCGAGCCTGCATGCAGAGCTTGCGGACCGTCTCGGGCTGGACTTTCTTGGAGCCGTCGAGGGGGATCAGCTTGATGTCGAGCCCCAAATCCTTGAAGGTGGATCCCTCGAATTCCAGCCTGTTGAGCAAGGTGGCGTTCTGATCGTAGAACACGCCGATGACCCTGGCCTCGGGGAATGCGCGGGAAAGCACGAACAGGGCCTGGTCGTAGTCGCCGGCCTGGGCCAGGGGGGCTGAGGCGAACGCCAGCAAGGCGGCGGTGAGAG
The DNA here is from genome assembly GCA_016195985.1 of Acidobacteriota bacterium. Taxonomy (GTDB): domain Bacteria; phylum Acidobacteriota; class Holophagae; order Holophagales; family Holophagaceae; genus Geothrix. The sequence goes on from JACPYP010000012.1 coordinate 7,837, forward strand.
GGGCGTGAAGGGGTCTCAGCATCGAATCCTCATTCAGAGTCATTCTTTTCGGCATTTGGGCCACGCTTCTTGAACCCTGGTGGACCGGCCGCTCCCCTCACCCGACGGGTGCAGGGGCGGATCTGCTATGCTCCCGGGGTTCCCCTGGGAGGCTCGCATGTTCCGCCGCGTGGACGATTTCAAGACCATCTGGCAGCAGGAGGCGGAAAAAACCCTGGCGGTGTTCGCGGCCATTCCGGACGCGGCGGCCCATCAGGCCGTGGATCCGCAGCACCGGGATCTGCGTCGCATGGCCTGGCATCTGGTGGAAACGGTGCTGGAACTGCCCCGGCATCTGGGCCTCCAGGTGAAGGGCACCGTGGACCTCGGGCCCGATGGCCTCATCGCCACTCCGCCTCCGCCCACCATGGCCGGGATTGCCGAAGCCTACCGCGTGGCCAGCGACTCCCTGCTTGATCACATCGGTGGATGGAACAACATGGAACTGGGTCGGAATTTCACCCTCTACGGGGAAACCTGGACAGGGGCCTTCGCGCTGTTCGCGCTGGTGGCCCACCAGACCCACCACCGGGGCCAGATGACCGTGCTGCTCCGCCAGGCGGGCCTGCACGTGCCCAGCACCTATGGTCCCACGAAGGAGGAGTGGGCGACCTTCGGCATGGAAGCGCCGAAGGTCTGATCCGGGGCGCGCTCCAGCCCTTGGCGTTCCATTCCCGGAAGCGGGTGCCGCGCAGGCGCTCTGTGAGTCCCCTCTATGCGTCGTGGCTCCGCCCGTCCCTGGGGCTCTCGCCCTTCGCGTAATCCTGGAAGGACTTCTCGCCGACCTCTTTCCACCACTCGTCGTACTCGCGCCATCCGCGGCGGCGCATCCTGTGGCCGTGATGGTGGCCGCGGCCGTGATGGAAACCGCCGACGAGGATGCGGGCGAGAAGGATCAGGCCGACGCTCTGCCAGAAGGTGACGGTCCGGGCCCCCAGCAAGTCTGGCAGGATGCGGTTCCACAGCAGCATGACGGCTCCCCCGAATACGAGGGCCAGGACGGCGGCCAGGGCGATGCCCGCGGCGACGCGGCCGGCCACGCGCAGGGCCCTGGGGCGGCCTGCATGACGGTGGGAATGGTGGTGGTGGAAGAACATGTTGGACTCCTTAGGATGGGTTCCGGTAATCGGAGAGAAGGTCGCGAAGGCGGGCCGTGGCGCGGCTTTTCCGCGACAGAAGGGTGCCTATGGGTTCGTCCCAGTCCTCCGCCAGGTCGCGGAAGCTCCGGTCGTCGATTTCGGTGGCCACCCAGACGGCCCGCTCCTTGGGGCGGAGCTGGCTGATGGCCCACTGGAGCCGCTGGCGGAGTTGGGATTGGCGGTATTGCTCTTCAGGAGTGGGAATCGTGTCTTCGGGGCGGATGGAGCGGGGTTCGCCCGCGCCCTGGGCGGCGGGGTGGTCCAGCGAGAGGGTGGGGATGGTTCCCCGCCGGAGGTCCGTGATGCGGTTCGCCAAGGACCGGTAGACGTAAGCCGTGAGGTTTTCGATGCCGGCGATCACATCGGCGCGGCGCAACAGGTTGTAGGCGACGTCCGAAACGATGTCCTCGGCGTCGGCGCCGGAGAAGTCCGACACCTGCCTGCGCACGTAGCCGAGCAGCCGGGCCTTTTCGCGCTCGAACACTTCTGCCAGACGGTTCCTGCCCTCCTCCATGGTGTCCGGCCCCTCCTGGTGTTGCTCAAATGACTGCTTCCAGACTCCAAGACGGCGGGGTTCTCCTTTTATTGCATCGGCTCGTCCGTGGCTCTCAGGGGTACGGGGCGAGTGGCGGGAGGTTATCCTTCGAGGCATCCTACCCGGAGGTGGTCATGTCCTATCGTGCGCTCTTGCTCTGTTTCGCCACCGTCCTCCTTCAGGCGGCCCTCCCCTCGTTCCAGAAATCGGGCACGGGCCCGGGAGTGCTGCTGGTTCACGGATTCGGCGGCAACAAGGAGGTGTGGGCGGGCCTCATCGGGGATCTCTCCCGCGATCACACGGTGCTGGCCGTGGACCTGCCGGGCAGCGGCGGAACGCCGGGCCCGCTCATGCCAGACGGGCGGGCGGACATGGGCGCCGTGGCCCGGGATCTGGCAGCCCTGGTGCGCAAGGAGGGGCTGGCGCCCTGTCTGGCGGTGGGCCATTCCATGGGCGGCCCTCTCGCGGCAGGGGCGGTGCTGGCGGATCCCGGCGCCTTCCGCGGCCTGCTGCTGGTGGACAGTTTCTTGGGCGCTGTTCCCGAGGCCTACATGGAGCCAGTGGCGACGGCCCTGGCCAAGGATCCCGCGCCGGCCCTGAGCGCCTTTTTCGGCCGCATGACCTCGGGCCCCGCCCAGACGGAACGCCTTGTGGCCGATAGCCTGAAGGTGCCCGTGGCGGCGCTTCAGGCCTACCTGCGCGCCATGACGCGGGATGCCCTGGCGGGGCGCCAGTCCCAGCTGAGGGTGCCCGTGCTGCAGTTGGCCGCGGGGCCGCGGGAAGCGGACCCGGCCAAGGAGGCAGCCACCCTCGCCCAGTACGGCTTCAAGGGGATTCCTTCGTTCCGTCTGGTGCACTTCCCCGCGGCCAAACACTGGATCATGTGGGATTCGCCCGAATCCTTCCTGGTGGCCCTGCGGGCCTTCGAGGCTGGGCTGGGGCGCTGAGGGCTCAAGAAAAGGCATTTTGGACGCGGCCTCTGCTCCTCGTCCATCCTCCGCTTATGGATTTCTTTTCATGTCGGTTTTTCTGGAATGAATGGTTGGGCGCTGTTCCCGAGGCAGACATTCATCCGTGTCCACCGTGGCCAACTTGTTTTTGAGAAACCATGAGAACCACTGGCACAGATCCTTGGGTGGCGGTCGGATTTAAGTCATGTCCCCTTCACCCCCTCCATCCTGGCAAAAGGAAAAAGCTGTTTAGCCAGGGTGACGGGGGATGAATGGGATGGAGCGGGTGCTTTCTTTTGGTTCGCGCGAATCCGCGTTCGAAGGGCCCATTGAAACCACGGATTAAACGGATGGACACGGATTCAAAAGATGGGCGACCGCGCTTCTTCAAATCCCACAGATCTTTGGGCGGCGGTCGGATTTAAGTCATATCCCCTTCATGCCCTCCATCCCGGCAAAAGGAAAAAGCTGTTTAGCCAGGATGACGGGGGATGGATGGGATGGATGGAGCGGGTGCTTTCTTTTCATTCGTGCAAATCCGCGTTCGAAGGGCCCATTGAAACCACGGATTAAGCGGATGGATGCGGATTCAAAAGATAGGCAACCGCGCTTCTTCAAATCCGTGTAAATCCGTGCCATCCGTGGCCAACTTGTTTTTGAGAAACCATGGGAACCACTGGCACAGATTCTTGGGTGGCGGTCGGATTTAAGTCATGTCCCCTTCATCCCCTCCATCCTGGCAAAAGGAAAAAGATGTCTAGCCAGGATGAAGGGGATGGATGGAGCGGGTGCTTTCTTTTGGTTCGTGCAAATCCGTGTTCGAAGGGCCCATTGAAACCACGGATTAAACGGATGGACACGGATTCAAAAGATAGGCGACCGCGCTTCTTCAAATGTTGCTGTTTGAAGGCGAAGAGGCACGAGACGGCCTGTCTGGATTCACCGCTCCAGGATGAAGGTCACGGGGCCGTCGTTGACAAGCTCGACTTCCATGTGTTCCTGGAAGAAGCCGCTTTTCACCGCCGGGTGCCGGGATTTCAGCTGGCCCAGAAAGATCTGGAAGAGCTCCCGCGCGGCCTCGGGGGCCATGGCGCCATCGAAGGAGGGACGCCGCCCCTTGGCGATGCTGCCGGCCAGGGTGAACTGGCTCACGGCCAGGATCTCTCCGCCCACCTCCTGCAGGCCCAGGTTCATCTTTCCGTCCCCATCTTCGAAGATCCGCAGCGAGGCGAGCTTTGCCGCGGCCCAGGCGCAGGTTTCTTCGGTGTCGCCAGCTTCGAGCCCCACCAGGACCAGCAGTCCGTGGCCGATGGCGGCTTCCTGGCTGCCGCTTTGGACACGGGCCCGTTTCACACGCTGGATGACGGCCTTCAAGAGAACCCCCTGTCCATAGACTTTGGCAGGACCAGGCGGCTTCCAGGGGGCCCGAGGCCCCTCGCCACCCGAATCCAACCGTTCACCCCCCGCAGGCATACCGTTCAAGCGGACTTTCTCAGCCGGAGGGGGCTACGGGAGTAACCTGTTTTTCCAATCCCCCCTCACAAGGAGTCTCGCTCATGACTTCCCATACGCTTCTTCCGGGCCTGCTGCGCTCGGCCCTGGCCCTGACCCTGGTGCTGCCTCTGGCGGCCGAAGGGGCCAAGGCCCCCACTGCCGCCCAGGCGAAGAAAACCCAGCTGCCTCCGCTCATCGACCGGGACAAGTTCTTCGGCAATCCTGAAATCGCCGGAGCCCAGCTGTCGCCCGACGGCAAGTGGATCGCCTTCCTCAAGCCGTACAAGGACACCCGCAATGTCTGGGTGAAGAAGGTGGGCGAGCCCTACAGCAAGGGGCGCCTGGTCACGGCCGATCCCAAGCGCCCCATCCCGGGTTTCTTCTGGAGCCGGGACGGCAAGCAGATTCTCTTCGTGCAGGACAAGGATGGCGACGAGAACTACAACGTCTACGCCGTGGATCCTTCCGCGCCCAAGGCTGCCGGCAAGGAGGTTCCCGAGGCCCGCAACCTCACGGCCGCCAAGGGCGCCCGGGCCCAGATCCTGTCCGTGCCCAAGGCCGATCCCGACACCCTGTACGTAGGCCTCAATGACCGCGACGCCTCCTGGCACGACGTCTACAAGGTGAAGATCTCCACGGGCGAGCGCACCCTCATCCGCAAGAACACCGAGCGCATCGCGGGCTGGGTGTTCGACAAGCAGGCCAATCTGCGCCTGGCCGTCCGCACGACGGAGAAGGGCGACACCGAGATCCTCCGCGTGGACCCCGAGGGCTTCACGAAGGTCTACGAATGCAGCGTCTTCGAATCGGCCGGGCCTGTGAACTTCCACAAGGACGGCAAACGGGTCTACCTGGAGACCAACAAGGGCAACCGCGATCTGGCGGAGCTGGTGCTCTTCGATCCCGCCACGGGCAAGGAAGAGAAGATCGAATCCGACCCCAAGAACCGCGTGGATTTCGGCAATGCCATCTTCTCCGACCTCACGGATGAACTGCTGGCCACCACCTACGAGGACGAGCACACCCGCATCTACTGGAAGGACAAGGCCTGGGAAGCCGACTACAAGCTGCTTCAGAAGCGGCTGCCGGGCCGGGAGATCGGCCTGGGATCCATGACCAACGACGAACAGCTGCTCATGGTGAACGCATCCAGCGACCGCGACCCCGGCACCCGCTACCTCTTCGACCGCCGCACCAAGAAGCTGACCAAGGAATACACCTCCCGCGAAGATCTGCCCCGGGAGCCCCTGGTGGCCATGCAGCCCATCCACTACAAGTCCAGCGACGGCCTGGAGATTCCGGCCTTCCTGAGCCTGCCGAAGGGCGTTCCCGCCAAGGGGCTGCCCCTGGTGGTGGTGCCCCATGGCGGTCCCTGGGCCCGTGACAGCTGGGGCTACAACCCCTTCGCCCAGTTCCTGGCCAACCGCGGCTACGCCGTACTGCAGCCCAACTTCCGGGGCTCCACCGGCTACGGGAAGAAGTTCCTCAATGCAGGCAACAAGCAGTGGGGCGATCTCATGCAGGACGACATCACCTGGGGCGTGAAGCATCTGGTGGCCAACGGCACCGTGGACGCCAAGCGCGTGGGCATCATGGGCGGCTCCTACGGAGGCTACGCCTCGCTGGCCGGCGTGGCCTTCACGCCCGACCTCTATGCGGCAGCGGTGCCCATCGTGGGGCCCTCCAACCTGCTGACCCTGCTTGAAACCATCCCGCCCTATTGGGAAGCGGGCCGGATCATCTTCCACGAGCGCATGGGCAACCCCAATACTCCCGAAGGCAAGAAGCAGCTGGAGCGCCAGTCGCCGCTGAATTCCGCCGCCAAGATCAAGACGCCGCTTCTCATCGTCCAGGGCGCCAACGATCCCCGGGTGAAGAAGGCCGAAAGCGATCAGATCGTCATCGCCCTGAGGGACCGCAACTTCCCTGTGGAGTACCTCTGCGCGCCGGATGAGGGCCACGGCTTCCAGCGCCCCGTGAACAACCAGGCCATGTTCGCCGCCGCGGAGAAATTCCTGGCCAAGTATCTGAAGGCCCGCTATCAGGAGGGCGGCAAGCCCGATGTCATGCAGCGCCTGCCGCAAATCACCGTCGATCCCAAGACCGTGGTGCTGGCCAAGAAGACCGACGCGGCTTCCGTGGGCCTGCCCAAGGCCGTGGCCCATCCCACCGCGGGCACCTTCAACTACGCAGGCACCTTGGCGATCGGGCCTCAGAACATGCCCCTCAGCCAGGTGCGCACGGTGAAGGAAGAAGCGGGTGCCTGGCTGATCACCGAGGCCACCAAGCTGCCCATGGGCGATGCCATGGACAGCACCACCATCGCCAAGGACACGCTGGTGCCCCAGAAGCGCCTGGTGAAGCAGGGCCCCGCAACCATCGAGATGGCCTTCGAGGGCACCAAGGCCATCGGCAGCCTGGCCATGGGGGCTGAGCCCAAGCCCTTCAGCATCGAACTCGGCGGCCAGGCCTTCGCAGAGGGTTCCGCCTCCCAGGATTCCATCGCGGCGCTGCCTTTGGCCGAGGGATACTCCGTGACCTTCCGCAACGTGGACCTGCAGAAGCAGAAGGTCGATCTCAAGCAGGCCAAGGTCGTCGCACAGGAATCCGTCACCGTGCCCGCCGGCACTTTCAAGGCCTGGAAGGTGGAGATCACCTCCGCCGTGGGCGACCCCGGCAGCCAGAGCCTCTGGGTGGACATCGCCACCCGCAAGGTGGTGAAAACCACCGCCGCCCTGCCTCAGATGGGCGGCGCGGTGATCACCATGGAACTGCAGAATTGAGTGTGGCTTGATCAGGGAAGCGGCCGGGATTTTGACCCGGCCGCTTTTTTGCCCGGAGCGGCGTCCAGATTCAAGGATCGTCCCAAAAACACCGAGAGAAGATTCAATGAAGCGAGCCATCCAACCCATCCCCTGAGGAGGTGGCCGGTGGAGGACGAAACCCGTGATGCGGAAGCCCTGAAGGAAGAAATCCGCCGTTTGAAATGGCGGGTGTCCACTTTGGAGGCTGTGGAGACCGAATGCGCCCGCGCGCTGAATGCTCTGGCTGCCAGCGAGGACCGCTACCGCCGCCTGCTGGATGAGGCCGGCTTCCCCGTCACGATCAGCCTCGCGGGGGATTCCACCGTCCTCTTCGCCAACCCGCTGGCCTGCGAATGGTTCGGGCTGGATGGCCCCAGGCCCGTGGGGCGCCGGATGATGGAGTTCTACGTCGATCCGTTCGCGCGTCCGAACCTGGTGGCCCAGTTGCGGGCCAAGGGCACCATCAGCGGCCGCGAGGTGGTCATGCTGGACGGCCGGGGCCGTCCCCGCACCCAGATCGTCACCGCTTCGCTCATCACCTACGAAGGCCGCGAGGCCGTGCTGGCCACCTCCAACGACATCACCGAGCGGCGGCACGCGGAGGCGCTCTTCCACACCATGGTGGAAAAAAGCCCCGACGGGTTCGTGATGGCCGATCTGGACGGCAGCCTCACCTACTTGAGTCCTCCTGTCGCGGGCATGTTCGGGTACGCGGATCCGGAAGAGATCCTGGGCCGATCTCTCCATGAGTTCATCGCCCCTGAAGACCATTCCCGGCTGGAGGAACGGCTGCTGGCCCTGCTGTCCGGGCAGCGCACGGGCCCCAGCGAATTCAAAGGTCTCCGCAAGGACGGAAGCTGGTTCTTCCAGGAGGCCAATGGGGATGTGCTCCGCAACCCCGATGGATCGCCGCACGCCTTCTTCTTCATCGTCCGCGATCTCAGCAACCGCAAGCGGATGGAGCGCACCTTGCGCTGGGGCGAGAAGCTGGAAAGCCTCGGCCTCATGGCCGCGGGCATCGCCCACGAACTCAACAATGCCTTCCAGGTGACCCGGGGCCATCTGGAGATCGTCCAGAGCCTCAGCGCGGGGAATGCCGAACTGGCCGGCGAGCTGTCCCTCATCGCGGGCGGCGTGGACCGGGCCACCGCCCTGGCCAAGGAGATGCTCGACTACTCGGGGCGGACCCTGCGGGAGGACGTCCCGGTGGATCTGGGCCACACGGTGGTCGAGGGTTTGGCCCTGTGGCGGGGCTTCCTGACGCGACCCGCCCGGCTGGCCTACAGGCCGGACGGAGATCTGCCCGCGGTGTCCGCTGATGAGGGCCAGGTGATGAAGGTGCTGTCAGCCTTGGTGCTCAACGCCATCGAGGCCACCGATGAAACCGGAGGTGGCATCGTCATTCGCACGGGCCTTCAGGAACTCGCGGGGACAGATCTGCTCGAGGGTTTCTGGCCCGCGCCGGGCCGGGAGGGACGCTTCCTGCGTCTGGAAGTGCAGGATGCGGGGCCCGGCATTCCCGCAGAGCAACTCGAACGGGTGTGTGATCCCTTCTTCACCACCAAGGGGCAGGGCCGGGGGCTGGGCCTTTCTGCGGCCCTTGGCATCCTGCGGTCCCACTCGGCCTGTCTGCAGATCCTCAGCGCGCCCGGCGAAGGGACCACCCTCCGGGCCTATTTTCCCGTGTCCATCCACCCTCATGCGCCGGTGTCGCCAGTGGGTGCGATCCTGCCTGCCACCCGCGGCATCCTGGTGGCCGAAGACGATCCCGCCATCCGGGACCTGGTGGTGGGGATGCTTCCCAAATGGGGTTACGGACCCGTATTCGCGGCAGAGAACGGCGCCGAGGCCCTGGAGTTGTTCCGCGCCAACCAGTCGGCCATCGGCCTCTTCCTGACCGATGCCTCCATGCCCCAGATGAGCGGGCCCGAAGCCTTCGAGGCCATGCGGAAGATCCGTCCTTCCCTCCACGGTGTCCTGATGACCGGCTACTCGAAATCCTTTGGCCGGGGCACGGCCAAGGCCTTCGGGTTCTCCGGGGCCCTCCAGAAACCCTTCCGCTTCCAGGATCTGGAAGAGCAGCTGGAAGCGGTGTGGTCGGGTGGGGATCGAGGGAAGGAATAAGAATTCAGGAGCGTCCCAGCTTGCGCCGCAGCTTTTCCACCAGGTCCACGGCTTCGGGATGGCCGAAGGCGGCGGCGCAGAGGCCGTAGAACAGTCCGCAGAGGGCGATCAGGGGCAGCAGCCGCAGGGAGAGGGCCATGCGCGGGAAAGCGTGGGGCGCGTCCAGGGCCAGCCACTTGGCCCCGCCCCAGGCCGCCGCGCCCATGATCGCGGAGGCGGCCAGGGCCCGGGCCGTGGCATTCAGCAGGGGGCGGAAGTCCAGGCCCGGCAAGCGCGGGCGCAGCCGCGCCGTCAGCAGGAGCATGCCGGCCAGGCTGGATAGGCCGTTGGCCAGGGCGAGGCCGCCGGTGCCCAGGGGCTTCATCAGCGCGAGGCTCAGGAGCACGTTCAGCAGCAGCGTGCCGCCCGCCAGGGCCGCCGGGCCCCGGTAGTCCTTGAGGGCGTACAGGGCCTGGTTGCCCAGCCGCTGACCCGCCACGAAGACCAGACCCAGGCAATTGAACACCACCGTCACCGCGGTCCAGTCTGAATCGGCAGGCGTGTAGGCGCCGGTGCGGAAGAGCAGGGCGCAGATGGGCCGCGCCAGCACCGCCAGCCCCACGGAAGCGGGCAGCACCAGCAGGGCCGAAGCCGAGAGGGACTGCATGAAGCTGCGGTTCATGGCGGGCCAGTCCTGGGCCTCCGCCTGGCGGGACAGCGTGGGCAGGCCCGCGGTGGCGAGGCTCATGGCGAAGAGGCCCATGACCATCTCGCTCATCATCCCGCTGTTGAAGAGCACGGTCTGGGCGCCGTTGGGCAGGCGGGAGGCGATGGCTGCGCTGATGAGGGCGTTGATGGGATAGATGCCCGCGGCCAGCATGCCCGGTCCCATGCGCTTGAGAATCTTGAAGACCCATGGATCGCGCAGGGGATCGCGCAGGTGCAGGCCCAGGGAGAGGCCGAAGCCCTCCTGCCGCACCGCGGGCAGGATCACCAGCAGCTGCAGGATGCCTCCGGCCAGCACAGCGAAGGCGCACACCACGGCCACGGTGTCGAAGGGCACGGTTCCGCTCCGTCCCAGCACCCGCAGGGTGGTCCACCCGAAGGCGATGAAGGCCAGGTTCCAGAACACGGATACCGAAGCCGCCAGGGCGAAGCGGTGGCGCAGGTTCAGAAGCCCCGCATAGCCCGCCGTGAGGCTCACCAGGGCCAAGTAGGGGAACATGATGCGGCCCAGGCGGGCCGTGAGCTCGCCCTGCGCGTGGGGACGGCCCAGCGTGAGGAAGCCCGCCAAGGGGCCCATGAGCAGCAGCACGGCCGCCACGCCCAGCAGCAGGATGACCAGCAGGGCTCCCATGAAGCGGGCGGCCACGGCCTGGGCGGCAGCGCGGCCCTCGTGGGCCTCCACCTCCGACAGGGTGGGCAGGAAGGCCGCGGTCATGGTGCCCTCGGCGGTGAAGCGGCGCAGCAGGTTGGGCAGGCGGATGGCCACGAAATAGGCATCCGCCGCGGGGCCTGCTCCCAGCACGTGGCTGAGGAAGAAGGTCTGGGCCAGCCCCGTGAGGCGGCTCAGCAGCGTCATGAAGCCCACGACCCCCGCGGAGCGCAGGAGGCTGGGGCGTGGCTGGGAGGAATCACTCATGGCCGAGGGGGGTGAAGAGGTCCATGAGGCTCCCGGAGATTGGAGCCGCTAGTCGGAATTGAACCAACGACCATCCGCTTACAAGGCGGGCGCTCTACCAACTGAGCTATAGCGGCACTGCGGTTTGCAGAGCCTCCAGCGTATCAGTTGTGCCCATGTTGTGCCTCCCCTCCAATCCCAATCCCTAGAGAACCCCCCTCATCCGGGGAGGTTCCATGGCAACGCAACATCCGGGTCTCAAAAGGATCGGGGAATACTGGCACTTCTCGTTGAAGATCAACGGGCAAAGACTCCACGGGTCTACCAGGGCGAAGGATCTTGCCACGGCAAAGCGCGTCATGGAGGAACGCCGGAAAGAACTCCTGCTGAACCAGTGTGGCGCTCCCAAGATCCCAACACTTGTCGCCTTGGTCGAACGGTGGCTCAACACCCACAAGGCGGTCCATATGGAACTTGCGAAGGTGGCACACAGCCCGCGCAAGACCCGCGACCTCCTCATTAGGATGCACCAGAGGCGAGAACGGATGTGCGAGGCGCGGGTCATGGCTATCGTCAGAGAGCGCAGTCTGATTGACACCTCAGACCTTCAGAACGCTGAAGCGGACTTCCACAACGCCGTCATTGACCTGAGGGCTCTGAAGCTCTGATCGGTATCGATCCACCAGGAAACACCACTGCGGGTCCCTTTCTGGACTTCCCAGCCCACAGAATGCTCGGGCTAATGCTTATTTGCCTGTGCGTTTGGTGGCGACTGCTTCAATTCTCATTCAACAGATCTCTGACACCTGAACATCAGGGTTATTGAGGTGTTCAAGGCACTCTGAGAGAAGCCCGCGATATTCCAGAAGGTCCTTCACAGAGCTAGCGTGGTTACGGAAGTAGCGTGAGAGCAGGCTGAATTCGGTATTGGGTTGTGCGGTCAACCAGTCGATGTCCTCCTGAAGCCGGTGGTAGGTCTCCCAGAAGATGACCGCGTATGGGTCTTCCGGCTCCGAGGTGCGGCGGTGGTGGTCAGCACTGTCATCCAGAATGGCGTTTGAGGTGGTGGGGTTGAAATTCATGAGGGTCATTGGTACTCCTAGGTGGGAATTGAGGTCTATGAAGGCAAGCCTTCGGCGGCGATCTGCAGATGCAGTCGCGGGGTGAGGGGTGAACTTGCTACCGGTGGCTACCCTCTTCGACCACTGGTTTGAGGCGGTGCCCTATAGCTAATGGGCTTGGCGTCCGGGACACGGAGGCTAGCACTCCGGGTTCGGGCGTCAGTTTCGAATACCACCAAGGTTCGTCAGCCACGCCGAACACGATCCTCGCCGAATCTGGAGCCAATTTTGATAAGGCTGGCTGATGGGTTGATTTGGTCAAGGACATTCATGGAGCTGATAGCCCCCAGCCATCTATCTATTGGTGATTGAATCACAAATAAAGACGTAACTACGTCACAATAACAACAAATCCCTCCAAGGACGGGACCCCCATATGTCGAGCTAGAGCTAGCGTAATATTGATATGGATTCTTAATTGCAATTTAATTGATAATCTATAAAACCCTAATAATCAATAATTTGTATATGGTCAAGATGCCCTTGGAACTGAATATCTTGGGTCTGAATAAACTCGAAAATCGGTTGCCCAATTAGTGTTAGCACTATCGTAAGATTAGGCGCTGCGTAGTAATGACGAACCCGTTGCTGGATAAAATTAATACTTAGAGGGAGGTCAAAATGAAGGAGACCAATAAAGGCTATTGGTGGCTTCCTGGAGATGAAGATAGTAAGTGCAATGGAGAATTGGACACCTCGTCGAGATACCCCGTGCTTAGCTTGAATGGGGTAGGTAGTGACAATATTGCTCGGCGTGTCCCTCCATTCGTAATGCATGGCTTATTGCTGAATGGCTTGAAAGTAACGATGCTTGAATGTCATACGAATGGTGGATCTCAGTTTTTGCATACAGGCATGGGGGAATTAAATATTGAATCAAGCTGTGTAATAGTAGGAGATAGTCATTATGATGGAGGAGAAAATGTATATAGTGGTGTCAAACTGTCGTTATCTCTTCTCAGTGAATGGACGCATCTTACGGCTATTAAAATAGATCATCAAGAAGGCAAACAGATCATTCATCTTGAACCAATCGAAGCGATTAAGTTCAATTTAAGCAATGGAATTAAGGGCGAATTAGGTTTCACAATTGATGAAAAATTTGGAACCTATGGAAAGGAGAGTTTTAGCGTATCAGAGGATACTTATCTTGAATTTTCTTTTGAATCTAAAAAAAATATTACTGAATTAGAAGAATTTGGTCGTAAAATTCAAACATTTTTAATGTTTTGCACCAGAAAGCCGATAAAAATCGAAAAAATGACACCAATTATTGAATACAAGAAAAGGAAAATTGGGAATTCAGAACGCTTGGTGCCAATAGCGGATACAGTGTATGCATATTTTATAGAAAATGACGAAAAGAAAATCGAATACAGAAACCAGCTAATATGGTTTGAAGATATTAAAGATAAATTCGGTGAATCATTAGAACGGTGGCTTGATTTAAACGAATCGATTAGACCAGCTCTTGATTTGCTGTTCTCTGTAAAAAGAGCAACACATATGTATCTTGAAAATGAATTTTTAGTTCTATGTCAAGCTTTGGAGTCGTTACATAGGCGTACAATGGGACGGAAAGCATTTGATGAGGCAAAATTTGATACAATGTTAGTAGATATGATTGCTACTGTCCCTGATGAACACAAAGAATGGTGGAACGGAAAATTAAAGAATCTAAATTCACCAACATTACGAGACAGGTTACAGGAAATGGTCGGTTCTTTTCAGGAAGTATGGGCAGGTTATAAGGGTGTCGATGTATTTGCGCAAAGAATTAGTGCTACTAGAAATTATTATACGCATTTCGGTGATAAAACCAAACATGTCTATTCTTTGGAAGAAATGATGCTGGTTGTAGGGAAATTAGAAGCACTAATTGAGATGCATGTATTAAAAGAACTTGGATTTTCTACTAAAGATATTGTAGATATATGTAATAAAAATTTTATGTGGAAAGAGGTCATTGAGCGGTAACGCTTTTTTAAAAATTCTGTCATCCAAGATTAGCAACTAAATGCTCTTACTTTACAACTTGGGGAGATTGTCGCTGGAGGAAGAATCGCGCCGCGAGTGCCCATGGATGGGTAGACAAGGACCGCTCGGGATTGGTCAGTTACTGCGACGTGTCCAATTCAGGGTTCCATCACCTTCCTGGTTCGTCGTGGCAGGAACCACTCCATTCGGCGGATTGGGAATGAAGCAGAGTTAGAGCCTGACCATGTCGTCATCGGTTGCCTAGGGCTGGCTGCGTATGTCGAATGGGTGCGTTGACCACTGACGGTGAAGTGCGGTCCATTTACCTCTGATACCCCTGATTGGTCCCGGGCTGGTTCCAGTTCATAGGTTGGGCACCCGCGGGCTTTTCGCCGAATCAGACCGAGTGTAGGAAAACCCCACCCCTACCCTAGACAAGGGAAGGGCACGGGGCTGGATTGACGGAAACGCAGTATTAGAGGGGCTCTAGACAGAGCCCTGGGTAGTCCTTCGGTGGCTGGATAGGACATGGGGAGTTGTGTCCATGTTGTGCCCTGGCACCCTAAAGATCCCTAAAATAGGGGCACACTCGCGGGTGTTCTCTCGGTCATTGGAATTGGATACAACGAGCTAAGAGCCCCGTCAGTATTGAGCTTCAGGGGCTTCAAGGCAGAGCCGCTAGTCGGAATTGAACCAACGACCATCCGCTTACAAGGCGGGCGCTCTACCAACTGAGCTATAGCGGCACTTGATCAGTCTATCGGAATCCGAGCTGTTCCTGAACTGCCGGGAACGCGGGGCCAGCCTGGTTGTTATGGAGCCAAGAGCGGGTGCCCGGCCCGGAATGCTGCCCTGCAGCGTCCCTCGCCATCCGCTATCGTGGATCGCCCGCGGGGTTGTGCTTCATCTCTTCCATGAAGGTCTCCATCCACTTGGTGGAGAAGGCGCCGGAGATGAAATCGGGATGGTCCATGATGCGGCGGTGCAGGGGGGCGGTGGTCTTGATGCCTTCGATGACCAGGGTGTCCAGGGCGCGGCGCATGCGGGCGATGGCTTCGGAGCGGTCGGCGCCGTAGGCAATGAGCTTGGCCACCATGGAGTCGTAGTGGGGCGGAATGACCGCGTCCTGGTGCATGGCGGTGTCCACGCGGATGCCGGGGCCGCCGGGGAAGTGCAAGGCGCTGATGCGGCCGGGGCTGGGCGTGAACTTGTAGGGATCTTCGGCGTTGATGCGGCACTCGATGGCGTGGCCCTTCTGGACCACCTGGGCCTGGGTGAAGCTCAGCTTCTGGCCCGCCGCGATGCGCAGCTGCTCTTTCACGATGTCGATGCCCGTGACCAGCTCGGTGACGGGGTGTTCGACCTGGACGCGGGTGTTCATCTCCATGAAGAAGAAGTCGCCGCGCTTGTCCAACAGGAACTCGATGGTGCCGGCGTTGTAATAACCCACGGCCTTGGCGGCGCGCACGGCGGTGTCGCAGATGCGCTGGCGCAGCTCGGGGGTGAGCACGGCGCTGGGGCTTTCCTCGATGAGCTTCTGGTGGCGGCGCTGGATGGAGCACTCGCGCTCGCCCAGGTGCACCACGTTGCCGAAGAGATCGCCCATGATCTGGACTTCGATGTGGCGCGGCTCCAGGAGGTATTTCTCCATGTAGACGCTGTCGTCGCCGAAGGCGCCCTTGGCCTCGGTGCGGGCCGTGTTGTAGAGGTCCGGCAGCTCCTCGGCGTTGTTGCAGATGCGCATGCCGCGTCCGCCGCCGCCGGCGCTGGCCTTGACGATGACGGGATAGCCGATCTGCTCGGCCACCACCAGGGCCTCTTCCACGGTCTCCACGAGGCCGTCGCTGCCGGGCATGAGGGGCACGCCCGCTTCCAGCATCGTGGCCTTGGCCTGGGCCTTGTTGCCCATCCTGCGGATGATCTCGGCGCTGGGGCCGATGAAGGTGATGCCGCAGGCCAGGCACACTTCCACGAAATGCGCGTTTTCGCTGAGGAAGCCGTAGCCGGGGTGGATGGCCTCGGCGCCGGTGACTTCCGCCGCGGCGATGACTTGGGGAATGTTGAGGTAGGACTTCGAGGAGGGCGCCGGTCCGATGCAGACTTCCTCGTCGGCGAAACGCACGTGCAGGGCGTTGCGGTCGGCCTCGGAGTAGACGGCCACAGTCTGAATGCCCATTTCCTTGCAGGCGAGGATGACCCGGAGGGCGATCTCGCCCCGGTTGGCGATGAGCACCTTTTTGAATGGGGGCGCGTCAATATGCGCCGCGGGAGCGGGCGTGGCTTTGCGTTTGATGGCGCCCATGGCTAGCCGATCCGGACCGCGAAGAGGCGCTCGCCGTACTCGACCGGGGTGCCGTTCTCCACCAGCACCTTGACCACTTCACCGGCCACGTCGCTCTCGATCTCGTTCATGAGCTTCATGGCCTCGATGATGCAGAGGGTCTGGCCCGGCTTCACGAAATCGCCCGGCGAGGTGAAGGGCGTGGCGGTGGGATTGGAGGAGCGGTAGAAGGTGCCGACGATGGGGCTGGTGACGTAGTGGATGCCGGGCTCGTCCGCGGGGGCCTGGGGCGCGGCGGGGACGGAGGGAATGTGGTGCGCCGGGGAGGGGGCTGGGGCGGCCATGACGATGGGCGCTGCGGCGGGGGCCTGGAAGACGGGAGCCGGACCGTCCTTGCGGATGCGGAAGCGCATGTCGCCGGCCTCGAATTCGAATTCCTGGAAGGGCTCGCGGCCCACCAGGGCGATGAGGCTCTTGATCTCCTCGAGGCCGATGGTCTGGATGGAGGCTTTGACGGCAGGGGCGGAAGGCTTGGTGGCAGTGGATTTGGCGGCGGGCCGCGGGGCGGGCGTTTTCTTCGTGGCCGCAGATTTCTTACGTGAGGTGCTCATCAAGGCTCCAACGGTCGGATCGGGCTAAGGAAGGGATCGAGCATACCAAACCAGGGGGGAGTGGCCAGGTCACGCTTCTTCGGAAGGCTCGGCGAGGAGGCCCTTCTTTTTGCCGCGAGGGCCGGTTTCTTCCGGGCGGAATTCTTTCCGGGCGGCATCCAGGATGCCGTTGAGGAATTGCGTGCCTTCCTGGTCGCTGAACTCCTTGACGATTTCCAGGGCCTCGTTGATGACGATGGGGAAGGGCACTTCCTTCACGAACATGAGCTCGTAGAGGCCGAGGCGCAGCAGGTTGCGGTCCACGGCGGCCATGCGGTGGATCTTCCAGTGCTCGGCGTACTTTCCCAGCACCAGATCGATCTCGTCCATCTGCCCGTGGACGCCGTCCACCAGGCGCCGCGCGTAGTAGAAGGCATCCCGGTTCAGATCCTGGATAGCATAGAAGCCCGCGAAGACCTGATCCGGCTGGTAGCCCGTGAGATCCATGGCATACAGCATCTGCAGGGCGTACTCGCGCCCGCGCCGGCGAACTCCCATTTACTTGCTTCCCTTCTGCTTGCCCAGTGTGTGGGCCAGATCCACCATCTCGAGGACGCTCATGGCGGCCTCCCAGCCCTTGTTGCCCATCTTGGCGCCGGCCCGGTCGATGGCCTGTTCCACGCTGTCCGTGGTGAGCACGCCGAAGGCCAGGGGCAGTCCCGTGTCGAGGGCCACCTGGGCAGCGCCCTTGGTGACTTCGGCGGCGATCATGTCGAAGTGCGGCGTGCCGCCGCGGATCACCGTGCCCAGCACGATGACGCCGGCGTAGCGGCCGCTCTGGGCCGCCAGCTTGGCCGCCTGGGGCAGCTCGAAACTTCCCGGGACGCGGATGAGGTCCAGCTGGTCCTCGTTGCCGCCGTGGCGCAGGATGCAATCCTTCGCGCCCTCGATGAGGCGTTCAACGATGAAATCGTTCCAGCGCGAGGCCACCAGGGCGAAGCGATCGCCCCCGTGCACGCGGAAGTGGCCCTCAAAGATCCCCATGGGAACCCCCCGAAAGGTGGTTAAGAACTGATGAGACTAGCACAAAAGATAAGGCTTTGCCACGGATGAACTCAGATGGACACGGATGGATAAAGGGATCTGTATTCATCCGTGTTCATCTGTGGCAGAAAAACTAGACCGTGACGGTGTCCGCGATCTCCCGGAAATCCGGGATCTGGTCGAAGTTCATGTAGCGGTAGATGTCGGCGGCCTTCTGGCCCACGACGCCGGCCTGAGCCAGGTACTCCTCCGGGGTGGGGATCCTCCCGAGAAGGGCGCAGACGGCGGCCAGTTCGGCGCTGCCCAGGTAGACGCGGGTGTCCAGGCCCAGGCGGTTGGGGAAGTTGCGGGTGGAGGTCGACATGGCGGTGGCGCCCTTGCGGATCTGGGCCTGGTTGCCCATGCAGAGCGAGCAGCCGGGCATCTCCATGCGGGCGCCGGTGCGGCCCAGGATGCCGTAGTAGCCCTCCTGCGTGAGGATGTACTCGTCCATCTTGGTGGGCGGGGCAATCCAGAGGCGGGTGGGGATGTCCGACTTGCCGTCCAGCAGCTTCCCGGCGGCCCGGAAGTGGCCGATGTTGGTCATGCAGGAGCCGATGAACACTTCGTCGATCTTGTCGCCGGCCACCGCGGACAGGGGCTTGATGTCGTCGGGATCGTTGGGGCAGGCCAGCAGGGGCTCCTTCACGTCCGCCAGGTCGATCTCGATGACGGCGGCGTATTCGGCGTCAGCGTCGGGGGCCAGCAGCTCGGGCTTGGCGACCCAGGCTTGCATGGCGCGGATGCGGTTCTCCAGGGTTTGCCGGTGTTCGTAACCGTTGGCGATCATCCACTTCATGAGCGTGATGTTGGAGTTCATGTATTCGATGATCGGTTCCTTGTCCAAGCGCACCGTGCAGCCCGCGGCGGAGCGTTCGGCGGAGGCGTCGGAGAGTTCGAAGGCCTGTTCCACCTTCAGTTCGGGCAGCCCTTCGATTTCCAGGATGCGGCCGCTGAAGATGTTCTTCTTGCCCTTCTTCTCCACCGTGAGCAGGCCCTGCTGGATGGCGTAGTAAGGGATGGCGTTCACCAGGTCGCGCAGGGTCACGCCGGGCTGAAGCCCGCCCTTGAACCGCACCAGCACGGATTCCGGCATGTCCAGGGGCATGACGCCCGTGGCGGCGGCGAAGGCCACCAGGCCGGAGCCCGCCGGGAAGGAGATGCCGATGGGGAAGCGGGTGTGGGAGTCGCCGCCGGTGCCCACGGTGTCGGGCAGCAGGAGGCGGTTCAGCCAGGAGTGGATGACGCCGTCGCCCACCTTCAGGGAGACGCCGCCGCGGTTGGTGATGAAGGGCGGCAGCTCGCGGTGGGTGAGTACGTCCACGGGCTTGGGGTAGGGCGCGGTATGGCAGAAGGACTGCATCACCATGTCGGCGGAGAATTGCAGGCAGGCCAGATCCTTCAGCTCGTCGCGGGTCATGGGACCCGTGGTGTCCTGGGAACCCACGGTGGTCATGTGCGGCTCGCAGTAGGTGCCGGGGCGGATGCCCGCGGCGCCGCAGGCGCGGCCCACCATTTTCTGGGCCAGCGTGAAGCCCTTGCCGGTGTCCTTGGGGATGGCGGGGAGGCGGAAGATCGTCGACTCGGGCAGGCCCAGGGCCTTGCGGGCCTTGGCGGTGAGGCCGCGCCCGATGATGAGGGGGATGCGGCCCCCGGCGCGGACTTCGTCGAAGATCACGTCCGACTTCACCTTGAACTCGGCGATGGTCTGGCCATTCTTCAGGGCCCTGCCCTCGTAGGGACGGAGCTCGATGACATCGCCCATCTCCATGCCGTTCACGTCCAGCTCGATGGGCAAGGCGCCGGCGTCTTCCATGGTGTTGTAGAAGATGGGGGCGATCTTCGAGCCCAGGCAGACGCCGCCGAAGCGCTTGTTGGGCACGAAGGGGATGTCCTCGCCCGTGAACCACAGCACGGAATTGGTGGCGGACTTGCGGGAAGAGCCCGTGCCCACCACATCGCCCACGTAGGCCACCAAGTGGCCCTTGGCCTTGAGGGCCTCCAACTGCTTCAGGGGGCCCACCTTGCCGGGCTCGTCGGGGGTGATTCCGGGACGGGCGTTCTTCAGCATGGCCAGGGCGTGGAGGGGGATGTCCGGGCGGCTCCAGGCATCGGGGGCGGGAGAAAGATCATCGGTGTTGGTTTCGCCTGCGACCTTGAACACCGTGAGGGTCAGGCTCTGGGGCACTTCCGGGCGGCTGGTGAACCACTCGGCTTCGGCCCAGGACTTCAACACAGACTGGGCGTTCGCATGGCCCGCATCGGCCTTGGCCTTCACGTCGGCGAAAGCGTCGAAGATGAGCAGGGTCTTCTTCAGGCCCTCGGCGGCGATTCCGCCCACCAGGGGGTCGTCCAGCAGGTCGATGAGGGGCCTCACATTGAAGCCGCCCAGCATGGTGCCCAGCAGTTCCGTGGCCCTCTCGCGGGAGACCAGGGCGATCGTTTCGGTTCCCCTGGCGATGCCGGCCAGGAAGCCCGCCTTCATCCGCGCGGCATCGTCCACACCCGCGGGCACCCGCTGGGAAAGAAGTTCGAGCAGGAAGGCCTCCTCACCCGCCGGAGGATGGGCGAGCAGCTCCGCCAGGTCGTGGGTCTGGGCCTCGGTGAGGGGAAGGGGGGGAATGCCCAGGGCGGCGCGATCGGCGACATGTTGGCGATAGGCTTGAAGCACGGTCGACCCCCACTGAGTTGCGCCGCCAGACGCGGCCTGGACCTTTCATTCTACATCCCATCGGTGTCCTGACAGGTCCACTGTCCCTCTTGACCCCAGGTCGGTTGCGGCGGCGGGATCACAGCGCTCATCCTAAGGGGGACGGGCGCCGATCCGGGA
This sequence comes from Acidobacteriota bacterium, assembly GCA_016195985.1. Lineage (GTDB taxonomy): Bacteria > Acidobacteriota > Holophagae > Holophagales > Holophagaceae > Geothrix. The sequence continues at coordinate 28,404 of JACPYP010000012.1, forward strand.
AAGGAGCGAAGGGCGGAAGAATGGCCATCAAGCGGGTGAAGGTCGAGGATCTCAAGGCAGGCATGTACGTCCACGACCTTAACTGCGGGTGGTTGCAGCATGGCTTCCTCCGCCAGCAGTTCCTGCTGAAGAGCGACGACCAGATCGCAAAGATGAAGAAGCAGGGCCTGGACGAGATTTACATCGATACGGACAAGGGCGGCGATGTGGCCGGGGCGCCCACCCAGGGAGAAATCGAGCGGGTCATCGCCAAACAGATGAAGGAGACGGCCGCAGTGGGGGCCGCCCTGGCCCCGGCCCGCGTGTCCCAGCAGGAGGAATCCGCCGCGGCCAAGCGCATCATGGGGGACGCCATCGGGGTGGTGGACGGGCTGCTCACGGACGTGCGGCTGGGCAAGCAGTTGGATCCCGAGAAGGCCAAACCCCTGGTGAAGGCCATGCATGCCTCCGTGCTGCGCAACCCCGGTGCCCTCATCAGCTTGTCCCGCCTGAAGAGCGCCGATACCTACACTTTCCAGCATTCCGTGAGCATTTGCGCCCTGCTGGTGTCCTTCTGCCAGTCCATGGGCATGGACGCGGCCACCGTGGAAGAGGCTGGCCTGGGCGGGCTGCTCCACGACGTGGGCAAGATGAAGGTGCCCAATGAAATCCTGAACAAGCCCGGCAAGCTCACGGACGACGAGTTCACCGTGATGAAATCCCACGCCTCCATCAGCATGGATCTGCTTGAGGGCATCCCCGGTGTGTCCCGGATGGTCATTCAGATCGCCGGAGAGCACCACGAGAAGGTGGCCGGCGGAGGCTATCCGCGGGGGATATCGGGTGAGGAGATCTCCCAGATCGGCCGCATGACGGCCATCGTGGACGTCTACGACGCGCTGACCTCCAACCGCATCTACCACAAGGCGAAGGAACCCAGCGAAGTGTTGAAGAAGCTCCTGGAGTGGAGCGGCTCCCACCTGGACGGGGACCTGGTTCAGCAGTACATCCGCACCCTGGGCATCTACCCCGTGGGCTCGCTGGTGCGCCTTTCCAACGACCGCCTGGCGGTGGTGGTGGAACAGGGCGAAGACCTGCTGCGTCCCACGGTGCGCATCATCTACGACATCGGCCGGAAGCTGAAGCTGCAGCCCCGTGACCTCGTCCTCACGCCCGGCACCGAGCAGATCGTGGACTACGAAGAGCCCAGCGACTGGAGGCTGGACCCCACGTTGTTCCTCTGATGTCCGGCGGCGCCTCTAGTACCCCGCCGCCTGGCCGTCCTTGCGCGATTCCGAGGCGCCGAAGTAGACCTTCTGCTTGGGATCCCAGCGGATGGCCTGGTAGCCGCCGTAGCCGCCCAGTAGCCAGCCCACGCCGTGGCCGCGGTTCATGAGCTCGCGCACGGTCTCGTAGGGGAAGCCGCTTTCCAGCTGGATGGTGCCTGGCAGCTTGCCGGGTTCGCCGGTGGGTTCCGGTGAACCGTCGTGGCTCATGCGCGGCGCATCGCCGGCCTCCTGGGCGTTCATGCCGAAGTCGACGAGGTTCATCACCACTTGGGCGTGGCCGATGGGCTGGAACTCGCCGCCCATCACGCCGTAGCTGAGGAAGGGCTCGCCGCCCTTGGTGATGAAGCCCGGGATGATGGTGTGGAAGGGGCGCTTGCCGGGAGCGTAGGTATTGGCGTTGCCCTCCTCGAGGTTGAACAGCTCGCCCCGGTCCTGCAGGCAGAAGCCCAGATCGCCCGGCGTCATGCCGCTGCCCATGCCCCGGTAGTTGCTTTGGATCAGGCTGACCATGTTGCCTTCGCCGTCGGCGGTGGTGAGGTAGATGGTGTCGCCTTCCTTGAGGGGCGGGTGCCCGGCCTCCAGGCGGCGCGAGGCGCGGGCCTCGTTGATGAGGGCCCGGCGCTGGGCCGCGTAATCCTTGGAGAGCAGCCAGGACAGCGGCACCTTCATGAAGGCTGCATCCGCATAGAACTTGGCCCGGTCCTCGAAGGCGAGCTTCTTGGCCTCGGTGAAGAGGTGCACGTGTTGGGGGCTGCCGAAGGGGATCCTGGAGAAATCGTAGCCCTCGAGGATGTTCAGCATCTGCAGGGCGGCGATGCCCTGGCCGTTGGGCGGCAGCTCCCAGATGTCGTAGCCGCGGTAGTTCACGCTGACGGGCTCCACCCAGTCAGAGTGGTGGGCCGCCAGATCCTCGTAGCCGAGGAAGCCGCCGTTGGCCTTCATGTAGGCGTCGATGCGGCGGGCGATGTCGCCCTTGTAGAAGGCGTCGCGGCCTTCCCGGGCCACGGTTTCCAGGGTTTTCGCCAGGCGGGGATTGCGGAAGATCTCGCCGCTGCGCGGCGCCCGTTTCCCGTCGACCGTGTAGGTATCCAGGAAGCCCGGGTACTTGCCCAGGGCCGGCACACTGCGCTCCCAGTAGTAGGCAATGAGTTCGGAGACCGGGAAGCCCTCGCGGGCGTAACGGATGGCGGGGGCCAACACCTGGGCCATGGGCAGCTTGCCGAACTTTTTGTGCAGCTCGAACCAGCCGTCCACGCAGCCGGGCACGCTTACGGGCAGGGGGCCCTGGGCGGGGATGTGCTTGAGGCCCAGCTTCTTGAAATGGTCGAGGCTGAGGGATTTCGGCGAGCGGCCGCTGGCGTTGAGGCCGTGCAGTTTCTTCGTTTTGGCGTCCCAGACCATGGCGTAGAGATCCCCGCCCATGCCGCTGCCGGTGGGCTCCATGAGGCCCAACGCCGCGTCCGCCGCGATGGCCGCATCCACAGCGGAGCCGCCCTGCTTCAGGATGTCCAGCGCGATCTGGGTGACCAGGGCCTGGCTGGTGCAGGCCATGCCGTGCTGGGCCGCCACCTCCGAGCGGGTGGCGAAGGCCCGTCCGGTGACCCTGTCCCCGGCGGAAAGGGTGGACAGGGTCAACAGGGCGGCGGGTAACAGGGCGCGGAACGCGGGAACGCGCATGGGACCTCCAGACCGTTATTCGAGCACGTCTTCCACGGCGGGCCAGCAGCGGTCTTCGATGCGGCGGCCCGCGGCAGCTGGAGCCGCTCCCGCGGGATTGGCCAGAAACTTGGGATCGAGGATGCGGGCGATTTGATCTTTCAGGTCGTCCAGGTGAGCCTTGGTGGCCTTGTCCATGGCAGGCATGGCGGGCCTGGACGCGAGGGCCTGCAGGGCCTTCAGTTCGGCCCGGACCGCGCTGCGGGTGTCATCGCTGGAATTGGGCTGGAGGATGGCCATGCCCAGGCCCCCGCTGGCCACCTGGGGAGCGGGCGCCTGGTTCAGCAGGCGGCCCAGTTGCTCCATGGTGGCCCGCTGGAGGTTGCGGCGGTAGGCGTCCACCTTGGCGCCGCTCTGCAGCTCAGCGAAAATGCCGCCGCGCAGATCCAGCAACAGCTGGCTGGCCGTGTAGGCCTTGTCGGCCAGGAGACCTTCCTGTTCCTCGAGCCTGGATAGGCGGGCGTGGTCCAGCAGGACGCCGAGCACGCCTTTCTGGGCCGCCAGCAGCCGCACCTGTCCGCTGCCGGGTTCCAGCTTGGCGAGGATCGCCTGATCCAGCAGCCAGGCGGGCGTCTTGAAGACGGAGCCGTTGAGGTATTTCACGGCCTCGGCCTGGCGGGGCTTGGCGATGGGGCTGAAGCGGCCGCCTTCCTGGCCGGCGTGCTTGTTCACCGTGTCGAAGCCGCCCACCAGGTTGGCGACGTGGCCCAGCTCCCGCCGCCACTGGCCCCAGATGGCATCGTAGAGGTGGCTGAACTCCCGGAAATCCTCGCCGGATTTCAGGCTGGCCTTGGGCAGCAGGCCCAGCGCGCGCTGAAGGTTCTTGGTACCCAGCGTGGTGGCCTTCACGGGATCGGCGTCGCCCACGGCTTCGGTCTCCTCGCCGGGATCCACCCCCGCGGCCCCGGCCGTGGAGAAGCGCAGCCAGGGCTCGCTTTCCTGCGGCTTCAGCCACTCGTTGAGCTGGGCCTTCTCGTCATCGGCGGTCTTGGCCCCGGGGATGGGCGTGTAGCCCCACTTCACGGCGAAGATGTCGTAGGGGCCGATCTTGGGCAGCAGATCGGCAGGGTCGAACTGATCCTCCGGCTGGGCGACATAGTTGAAGCGGCTGTAGTCCATGAGCGTGGACACATGGCCCATCTTCTTCACCCAGGCCTTGTCGCGGACCTTCTCGAAGGGGTACTGGGAGCTGGCCTTGAAGTTGTGCGGGAAGCCCAGGGAATGGCCCACTTCATGGGTGACCACGAAGGCCAGCAGGTCGCCCATGAGGCTGTCGGGCATGGGCAGGGATTGGGCCCGCGAGTCGAGGGGCGCCACCTGCGTGAAGTACCAGTCCCGCTGGAGCTGCAGGATGTTGTGGTAGAGCACGATGTCGGCTTCCAGGATCTCGCCGCTGCGGGGATCGCTGACGTGGGGGCCGTAGGCGTTGGCCACGGGCGAGGGCACCCAGCGGATGACGGAGTAGCGGGCATCCCCAGCGTCAAAATCGGGATCCTGCTCCTTGGTGGGAGCGGGCTTGGCCTGGATGGCGTTCTTGAACCCGGCGGCCTCGAAGGCGGGCTGCCAGGCTTCGACGCCCTTCTTGATGAAGGGCACCCAGGCGGCGGGCGTGGCGGCGTCGATGTAGAACACGATGGGTTTCACAGGTTCGCTGAGGGCCGCGGAAGGATCCTTCTTCTCCAGGCGCCAGCGTGTGATGTAGGTGCGGCGCAGGGCCTCGTGCTCGTTCCGCCCGTAGTCCGTGTTCCGCACGCTGAAGAAGCCCAGGCGCTCGTCGAAGACCCGCGGCAGCATGGGTTTCTCGGGCAGCTGGAGGAAGGAATAGAACATGGTCACCGTGCCGCTGGTGCCGGGGCGCAGGCTGGGGGTTCCGAAGGGCGAAGGAGGTGGCGCTCCCAGGGCTCCCGCTGGGCTGAAGGGCACGCTGTAAGTCTGCACGGCCTCGACGTTGAGGTTTTCCGGGAAGACTTTGACCTTCTCCACGTAGCTGCGGCTGGGATCGAACACCTGGGCCCCCAGGACCTGGCGGGCGCTGTACTCGGGCACTTCCGAGGTGAACAGCCGAGTGGCCTCGATGACGGGGGAGCCGTCCTTGGCGAAGGCCTCCACCGGGAAGCTCATGAGAATGGCCTCGGTGTTGTTGGCGGCCACGGCCTTGGCCACGGGCTTGGAGGGATCGGCCACGATGGCGTGGGAAACCTGCTGCAGGAGGACCCTGTGCTCCTTCAGCACCCAGCGGACCACGTCGGAATCCACCACCTGGCCCGCGTGGTTGATGTTGGCGGGCACCCGGTTGGCGGTGACCACCAGCAGCTGTTCCTGGTCCAGCCGGGCCTTGGGAATCTCGAAGTAGACCTTGCCCTTCAGCTGGTGGATCTTGATGAAGCCTTCCTGGCTCTTGGCCTCGGGGGTGATCACCTTGTCATAGGGCTTGGGTTCGCCAGACTCGGGGGCTCCGCCGGGCCGGGCCGGGGCGGGAGCGCCAGGCGCGGCCTGGGCGGCGGGCATGGGCCGCTGGGCGGTCAGCAGGCTGGCGCAGAGGGCCAGGGCGAGGCTGGTGAGGGGACGTGGGTTCACGGCAGGCTCCTGGAAGGGGATGTCCCATGAGAACACACCTGCATCGCATTATGAGGCTTCAATTTTCAGACGACCTGCGCATGCTGTAAGTGAGGTGAGCCATGCCCTTCGATGCCGCAACCCGGGATTCCTGCCTCCGCCGCTACGCGGAAGGAGCTGCGCTGCTGCGCCAGGCCTGGGAGGAGGTGCCTGCCGAGGCCCGCGCCTGGCGCCCGGCGGAAGGCAAGTGGAGCGCCCACGAGGTGGTGGTCCACTGCGCCGATTCCGAAACCTATTCGGCCATCCGCATCCGTCTGCTTCTGGCGGAGGCCGAGCCCCTCATCGTGGGCTACGACGAGAACGCCTGGGCGAAGCGCTTCGACTACCACGCCTCGGATCCTGATCTGGCCCTGCGCCTGGTGGAGACGGTGCGGGCCCACACTTCGGCCATGTTGGCCCGCCTGCCGGATGAGGCTTGGGGGCGCATGGGCCGCCACAGCCACAGCGGACCCTACGGCACCGATGACTGGCTGCGCAGCTACGGAGAGCACCTGGAGATCCATGCCGCCCAGATCCGGCGCAACCTGGCCGCCTGGCAGTCCCGATGATCTGGGCGGGGGGCGGTCCTCAGAGGGGAAAAGCGGAACACAGAGGACACGGAGAACCGAGGAGGACACAGAGGAGCGTGGAGCCCTTGTTTTTTCTCGGCGTCTCCTATGGCCGCTCTGTGTCCTCTGCGTTCCAATCTTTTTAGAGGTTTCAACGGACATCCAACTCCCCGCTCGCCGTCTTCAGTCTTTCCGGAGGCCCCATGCCCCTCGTCCGCATCTCACACCGCTCCGGCCTGTCCGACGCCTACCGGCAGGCTCTGTCCGATGGCGTCCAGGAGGCCATGGCCAGCACGGTGAATGTGCCGGCCGATGACCGGTTTCACATTCTCACGGAGCACGCCTCGGGCCTGGTTTTCGATGCCCACTACCTGGGCATCGAGCGGTCGCCCGAGTGGGTGGCCATCCAGATCACGCTGCGCCAGGGGCGCACCGTGGAGATGAAGCAGGCCCTCTACCGCCGCATCGTGGAGAACCTCGCCGCGAAACCCGGGGTGCGCCCCGAGGACGTGATGATCTGCCTGGTGGAGAACGATCTGGCCGACTGGTCCTTCGGCAATGGGGTGGCCCAGTATGTCCGCTGAACTCGACCTCGCCACCTACCTGCGGCGCATTGGGCTCGACGCGCCTCCCGCAGTGAATCTGGCTGGCCTGGAAACCCTGCACCTGGCCCACCTCCAGCACATTCCTTTCGAGAACCTGGATGTGCAGCTGGGCCGCCCCATCCGGCTGGACCTGGCCTCCCTCCAGGCGAAGCTGGTCCAGGGACGGCGCGGCGGCTACTGTTTCGAGCAGAACCGGCTTTTCACCACGGTCCTGGAGGCGCTGGGTTTTCCAGTGATCACCTGCGAGGCCCGGGTGCGGCGCGGCGCCACGCGCCTGCTGCCCCGCACCCACATGATGCTGCTGGTGGAACTGGAGGGCCGGACCTGGCTCTGCGACGTGGGTTTCGGCGGAGACGGCATCCTGCTGCCCGTGCCTCTGGACGGGGAGGAGCGCGTCCAGTTTCTCAACTGCTACCGCGTGGCGCCCGAAGGGCCGCTCTGCGTCCTGCAGACGCTTCGCCTGGGCGTCTGGGAGGATCTCTACGCCTTCGAACCCGCGGCCCGGTTCCCCGTGGACTACGAGATGGCCAACCACTACACCAGCACCCACCCCGAGTCGGGCTTCGTCAAGACTCTCACCGCCCAGATCTGCAGCCCCGAGGCGCGCCGCTACCTGCGCAACCTGACCTACAGCGAGGCTCGGGGGGATGAGGTGGAGGGCCGCGAACTGGCCCCGGAGGAGGTGGCGCCCCTGCTGCGGGAGGCCTTCGGCATCGAGGTGCCGCGGGGGCCGCACCAGCTCGTCAACGGCCTGCGCATCTGAGGCCGTTTCGCCGGCGAAGGCCTCCGTGCCGTCTTCGTGGGCTCTGTGTCTCCGTGGCGGATCTCTATGGTTGATGGCGATCTGGTATGAGGCCTACCAGTCGATGCGCCGCCCGTCCCGCCAGAAGCCGCCGCTGATGTCCGGTCCGGCCTTCAGCACCAGCCAGAGGATGCTGTCGGCGCCCTGCTGAAGGCTGCGGGGAGCCCCGGGGCCGCCCATGTCCGTGCGCACCCACCCGGGGCAGACCGCATTCACCGCGATGCCGCGCGGTTTCAGGGCCGCCGCCAGTTGGACGGTGATGGCGTTCAACGCCGTTTTCGAGATGCAGTAGGCGGGCGCCCAGTTGGAAGGGGCCGACAGCTGGCCCCCGCCACTGCTCACGTTCACCACGCGGCTCCCTTTGACCAGGAGCGGCGCCAGGGCCTGGGTCAGCGCCAGGGGGCCAAGGGCGTTCGTTTCCAGCGTGCGGCGCAGCACGACCGGGTCCAGCGCAAGCGCGTCCTCCGAGGAATCCAGCAGGATGCCGGCGTTGTTCACCAGCATGTTCAGGCGGCCGTGGCGGGCCCGGATGGAAGCCCCGGCGGCGGCGATGGAGGCGGGATCGCACACATCCAGCGGCAGCACTTCCGCGCCGGGCAGCGGCTTCATCGTCCCCGGATCCCGCACGCCGGCCAGCACGGTGAAGCCCTCCTCCACCAGGCGGCGGGCCACTTCCCGGCCCAGGCCCCGGGAGGCGCCGGTGATGAGGACGGTGGGTGCGGCCATGGTCTCCCCTGCTGATCATCGAAGCCAATCGTGGAATCATCTTCCCATGTCTAAGGCGCCTTCCACCCCGGCCACCCGCCTCCTGAAGCAGGCGGGCGTTCCCTACACGGAGCATCTGTACCGCTACGAGGAGCACGGCGGCACCAAGGTGAGCGCCCGGGAAATGGGCGTGGAAGAGCATGCGGTGATCAAGACCCTGATCATGGAGGACGACAAAGGCGTGCCCCTCGTCATCCTCATGCACGGCGACCGCGAGGTGAGCACCAAGGAACTGGCCCGCCAGACCGGTGCCAGGTCCGTGCAGCCCTGCAAGCCCGAGGTGGCCAACCGGCACAGCGGGTATCTGGTGGGAGGCACCAGCCCCCTGGGCACGAAGAAGGCCATGCCCGTCCATGCCGAGGCCAGCCTTTTCGAACTCGGACGCATCTACCTCAACGGCGGCAGCCGGGGCTTTCTCGTGGGTTTGGATCCGAAGGATCTGGAGCGTGTCCTGAAAGTGAACCGGGTGAATGTGGCGATTTTGTAACGGCGCGTTCAATTCCAGGAAGGGAAACGGCTTCCTCAAGCTGATCGAATCATCATGAATGGTGCCCGCCAGAATCCGCATCGCCGTGGGCCCGACTCCGGTGTAGGCTGGCACTTCTTTCCCGGAGAGCACCATGAAGACGACTGTTTTTTCCTTCTTGCTGGCTTTGCCGCTAGCGGCCCAGGCCCCTGCCGCCAAGACGCCTGCCCCAACTCCTGTTCCGGCCCCCGCAGCCGAGCCCAGCGTCGGCGCCGCCATCGACGGCACCTACCAGTTCGTTCCGGGCCAGTTCATCGGCGCGGCCGAGGCCATGCCCGAGGACAAGTACAACTTCGCGCCCACTCAAGGCGAGTTCAAAGGGGTGAAGACCTTCGCCCAGCAGGTGAAGCACGTCGCCGCCGTGAACTTCGCGATGGGCGCCATGATCCTCGGAGAGAAGCCCACCGCGGGAATGGGGGAGATGGAAATGGGCCCGGCCGACCTCAAGACCAAGGCCGAGATCGTGAAATACATGAAGGATTCCTTCGCCTACGCCCGGAAGGCCATCCAGAGCATCACGGCTCAGAACGGCAGTCGCCCCATCAAGAACCCCTTCGGCCAGGGTCCGGACTGGACGCCCATCGGCGTCGCCACGCTGCTGGCCTTCCACGGCATGGACCACTACGGCCAGATGGTGGAGTACCTCCGCATGAACGGCATCGTGCCGCCCGCCAGCCGCCGCTAACGGATCATCCCCTTCACGAGGAGGGATGCATTCCAGTTCTTCCGGGGCTCGTGCCATTCTTTTCGGATGCGCCGCTGGATGCCCCCCCTCCTCGCCCTTGCCGCCCTGGTGGTCCTGGCCCCGGGGGGGCGGGCTCAGGCGCCAGCCCCGGTCCCAGTCTCGGTACCGGCGGCGGCGGCCGTCGAGTCGCTGTCCGATGGCCCCCATGTGCTGTGGCGCGGTCCGAAGGCGGAAGTGCTCTCGGTGCGCGAAGGCCGGCTGGAAAAGGCGGCCCTCGGAGCCAAAGGAATGCTGGCCCTGCCGGGGCTGCCGCCGCTCAAGCTCAGCCCGGCCGGCCCCCGGGCCCCGCTGACGGACGTGGCCGGTTCCGACCGCGTGGCCGCCGTCAGCGACATCCACGGCAACCTCCAGGGCCTGCTTACCCTGTTGCGGGCCCACCAAGTCATCGATGCGGCGAACCGCTGGACCTTCGGCAAGGGCCAGCTGGTGGTGGCCGGGGACGTGATGGACCGCGGGCCCCAGGTCACCGAAGCCTACTGGCTGCTACGCAGCCTGGAGGCCCAGGCGGCGGCGCGGGGCGGCCGGGTGCACATGGTGATGGGCAACCACGAATCAATGGTTCTCACGGGCGACCAGCGCTACGTGAACCCGAAGTACAAACAGCTCTCGGCGGGGCTCCTGCCGGGCCTGGACGTGCTCTACGGGCCGGACAGCGAGGTGGGCCGCTGGTTGCGCCTGCATCCCGCGCTCATCCGGGTGGGGCGCACCCTCTTCCTGCATGGCGGCATCTCGCCGAAGCTGCTGGCCGGGAAGCCCAGCCTTCAGTCCGTGAACGAAAGCCTGGCGGCCATTTGGAAGCCCGGCGTTTCGGAAGAAGCGCGCAAGGCGATGCTGGGCACCCACGGACCCCTCTGGTACCGCGGCCTCATTCCCGGGGCCGACACCAAGCTTGGCGACGCCTCGCCGGAACACATCCAGGCGCTGCTGCAGGCCTTCGACGTCGACCGCGTGGTGGTGGGCCACTCCACCCTCGATGCCGTGACCGCCTTCCACGGGGGCCGGGTCATCGGGGTGGATGCGGGCCTCAAGGACGGCAAGGGCGGGGAGCTGCTGCTCCTGGAGAAGGGCCAGGCCTTCCGGGGCTTGCCCGACGGCACCAGGCTGCCGCTCTAGGGTCTGTTTTCAAAGTGGATGCGCGGCCACACCCCACTTTGAAAACAGACCCTAGATCCCTATTCCTGATCCCGCTCGTAGGCCCGCGTCAACCAGGCCCGCGCGGCTTCCAGATCGGCCTCGGTGGTCAGTTCCAGCTTGTGGGTGATGCGGTCCTTCTTCTTGAAGCCGCCGGTATCCTTCAGCCGGCCGCTGGGATCCTTCACGGTCGCGGGATCGCCCAGGGCCAGGCCCAGGTCGAGGCGGGAGGCGAAGGGCTTCACCTCGGCGAAGACATGGTTCCGATAGAAGGGAACGATGGTTTCGCAGGGGCAGACCTTCACGTCGGGCCCCAGGCTGCGGGCCAGGGCGGCCGTGGCTTCGAATAGGGGGCGCAGGGCCGCCTTCTTGCCGCCGTATTGAGCGTCCACGTAACGGGGGGCCGCGGCCAGGTAACCCTCGGGGCTGTCGTCGAAGGCGTGGCCTTCCCGCAGGCCGGCCCGCTGGGCCACGAACATCGCCTGGTTGGTGCCCAGCCCCTGGCCTTTGAGCCAGGCCTTCGCATCCGGCGGGGCCGCGGCCTGGACCAGGGCGACCCACTCCTCCGCCGTGCGTCCGGTCTTCGCCTTGAAGTTGGCGAGGACGGCTTGCACGTAGGCCACGCTGGGGTGGAGGTCGTAGGGGGCCGAAGGACGGGTGGATGTCGTCATGGGGAACTCCGATCAGAGTCTACCCCTGACCCTCTGCCGGGATGGATCAATCCTGGATGAGGTCGCGGCGGTCGACCAGTTTGAAGAATTGCCCCTTCCACTGCAGGCCCTGCCCCGAAGGATCGACCTGGATCTTGGCCGGATCGATCCGCTCGGCCTTGCCGCGACCGCGTTCCCTGGGGAAAAGGAAGACCTGCTCGATCTTGAGGTACCCCTCGCCCCGTTCAGGCAGCATGACGTAGCGCGCCAGCCAATGCGCCTCACCTGAATAGGCCTCGTATCCGTAGTGGCGGCACTCGGGATCCGCAAGCACGTGGGATTCCAGGCGCAGCCAGTCCGGCGGAAAGGGCTCGGCGCGCAGGGAGGGGATGGCCCCCGAGGGCCGTACTCCCGCGGGTTCCAGAGGCGTCGCGTCCCCGGGATTGAGGACAAGGACAAGGCTGACAAGCGGGTTCAACATGCGATCATCCTGGCTTTTTTGGGCTCTGGCGGCCCTTTCCATTCTTCCCGCCCGGCCTGGAACCGGGGTGTCCGGATGGTGACTTCTCTGGGGAATGAGGCCAAGGCTTCGCGCCGGGCCGGCGTAGCTGTGATGACCGTCATCGATTCACCGCCAGGGTTCTGGGGCCGTGCTACCTTCCCACCCAACCAATCCAACACCCGCCCACCGCATCCCGTTCTAGGAGCCTTCCATGAGCGACGTGGAAATCAGCATCACCCAGCAGGCGACCATCCAGGCGCTGCAAAAGGGGGAACCGGCCATCTCCATGAAGGGCTGGCTGGCCAAGCAGGCCGCCATCAACTACGAGGTGGAGCGCGCCCTGGCGGAGGAGGATCCGGCCTCCTTCTGGGGAGAGAAGGCCAGGGCCCTGGACTGGGCGGAGCCATGGACGGAGGTTTTCGAATTCAAGGCGCCTGACCACGCCTGGTTCCTGGGCGGCAAGCTGAACGCCACGGTGAACTGCATCGACCGCCACGTGCACAGCGACCGGCGCAACAAGGCCGCCTTGATCTGGGTGGGAGAAGACGGCGAGGAGCGGACCTACACCTACAACCGCCTCTACCGCGAAATGAACCGCTTCGCCAACACGCTGAAGCGCCTGGGCGTGAGGCTGGGCGATCGCGTCATCCTCTACATGCCCCTGGTGCCCGAAGGCATCATCTCCATGCTGGCCTGCGCCCGCATCGGCGCCATCCACAGCGTGGTCTATGCGGGCATGGGCCACGCGGCCCTCCGCACCCGCATCGAGGATGCGGGCGCCAAGGTGGTGGTGTGTTCCGATTTCACGTACCGGCGCGGCAAGGCAACGGCTTTGAAACCTATCGTGGATGAGGCGGTGCGCGATCTGGCCTTCGTGGACCACGTCATCGTCCACCGCCGGGGTTCGCGGCCCGGCGACGCGCCTGTCACCTTCACCAGCGAACGCGAGAAGGACTTCTACGACATCCAGCAGGGCCGGGAAATCCACTGCGAGCCCGAAATGGTGGATGCGGAGCATCCCCTGTTCATCCTTTACACCAGCGGCACGACCGGGAAACCGAAAGGCGTGGTGCATGCGACCGGCGGATACCTGGTGGGTGTGAACTACCTGAGCAGGGCCTTCTACCAGATCCAGGAACGCGACATCTACTGGAGCACCTCGGACATCGGCTGGGTGGTGGGCCACAGCTTCATCGTCTACGGCCCCCTGAGCATCGGCGCCACGGTGCTCTGCCGCGAGGGCGCGCCGGACTATCCCTCGCCGGATGTCACCTGGGAGATCTGCGAACGCTTCGGCGTGAACATCATGTTCACGGCCCCCACCGCCGTGCGCATGTGGATGAGCCACGGGTCGGAAGCGCCCGGCAAGTTCGATCTCAGCCGCCTGCGCCTCATCGCCTGCGCGGGAGAACCGCTCAACCCCGAGGCCCACCGCTGGGCCCAGCAACACCTGGTGGGCCAGGGCAACGGCCAGGTGGTGGACAACTGGTGGCAGACGGAAATCGCCGGGCCCGTCATCGGCACCCTGCCCACCTTCGAGGTGCGTCCGGGCAAGGCGGGCAAGGCCATGCCCGGCGCCCAGCTGGCCGTGGTGAACCGCGACGGCAGCCCCGTGCCCGATGGCCAGGGCGGCCTGCTGGTCATCAAGTTCCCGCTGCCCTACATGCTGCGCACCATCTGGAACGACCACAAACGCTACGAGGACTACTGGAAGGAGGTTCCAGGCTGCTACAGCGCCGGGGACGTGGCGGTGAAGGATGCGGACGGGTACATCGCCGTGCTGGGCCGCGCCGACGACGTGCTGAACGTGGCGGGGCACCGCATCGGCACCGCCGATGTAGAGGGCTCCCTCATCCGCCATCCGGCCGTGGCGGAAAGCGCTGTGGTCGGCCTGCCCGATCCCATCAAGGGCGAGCGCATCGTGGCTTTCGTGGTGGTGAAGCCGGGCGCCGCCACGGGCCCGGGCCTCATCGCCAGCCTGAAGGATCACGTCCGGGAGGACCTGGGCGGCATCGCCTCGCCCAGCGAGATCCAGCTCCGCGCCAGCCTGCCCAAGACACGATCAGGCAAGATCGTGCGCCGGGCCCTCAAGGCGGAGGCGCTGGGCCAGGATCCGGGGGACCTCAGCACCCTCGCGGATTGATATCCTCCGGGGGTTCCACGCTCCGCTTCGCTGCGCGAACACCCCCGGACCCCCGCGCTCGACCCGGCGGAGCCGTGCCGAGCTGGTCTCTCCTATCCTCCGGGGGTTCCTCGCTCCGCTTCGCTGCGCGAACACCCCCGGACCCCCGCGCTCGACCCGGCGGAGCCGTGCCGAGCTGGTCTCCTTCGATCATCGACGCGGTCCCCCATCCAATTCGGCATATCGTGCGTATCAGTGGGTGCCTTGCCTTGCCTTCCCGCCCCGAGTTTCCGGGCCGGGGTCGTGCCATAGGAGTTGCCATGCCACCCTGGAACCACATTCATCCCGCCATCGTCCATTTCCCCATCGCCCTGCTGACGGTGGCGCCCCTGCTGGTGCTGCTGGGCCTGCTCTGGCCGGCGCAGCGGCGGGGCATCCTCAGCGCGGCGCTCCTTCTGCTGCTGCTCGGCGGGGCCGGTCTGCTGCTGGCCCTGGAAAGCGGGGAGGCGGTGGAGCGGTATGCCCACGGCAGCCCTGAACTCATCGCGGGGTTGCGCCAACACGAGCGGCTGGCCCAGAGGGCGATGCTGGTGTTCGGATTGCTCGACGCCGCTTTTCTGGTGCTTTGGGCCCTGCCTCTGCTGCGCCGGCGGGAGTTGTCCCCACGCCTCCAGAGGGGCCTCCTGGTGCTCTGGCTGGCGGGCAGCGCCGCAGGTGTTCTCACCCTGGGCCTGGCGGGCCATGCCGGGGGACACCTGGTGCATGACCTGCACACCCATGAGGGGCCGGAGCCGCCGCCGGATTGAGGGGCCGCCCAGCGCCAGGGGTCGGCACTCCCGTTACCATCAGGGATGCCGCCACGCCGCCTGCTTGTTCTGGTGCTCCTGGGTTTCGCCTCGGGCCTTCCCCTGTTTCTCACTGGATCGACGCTGAAAGGCTGGATGACGGATGAAAAGCTGAGCCTCGGCACCATCGGCCTCTTCAGTTTCGTATCGCTGCCCTACAGCCTGAAGGTTTTCTGGGCGCCTCTGCTGGACCGTTACGCCATGCCCGCCCTGGGACGGCGGCGGGGCTGGATGCTCGCCATGCAGGCGGGCATGGCGCTGGCCCTCTTCTGGCTGTCGCGCTCGGAGCCCCGCCTGGATCTTCAACGCGTGGTGCTGCTGGCCCTGGGCGTGGCTCTCACCAGCGCCACCTTCGACATCGCCGTCGATGCCTGGCGGGCCGAAGCCCTCGATCAGAAGCTCCTGGGCTTGGGCAACAGCGTTCACATCGCCGCCTACCGCGTGGCCATGCTGGTGAGCGGCGGCCTCGCCTTCATCCTGGCGGACAAAGTGGGGTGGCGCTCGACCTATGCCTTCATGGCGGGGCTCACCTGCCTTGGGATGGCCGGCACCTGGCTGGCGGAGGATACGGATGGCGTGGCCGCGGCCCCGCGCACGTTGCGGGAGGCCGTTGCCGGGCCCCTGCAGGACTTGCTGCGCCGGAGAGGGATCTTCCTTCTTCTGGCTTTCGCCGTGTTCTACAAGCTGGGCGACTGGCTGGCGGAATCCATGACCGTGCCCTTCCTCATGCGGGGCATGGGATTCACCAAGACCGAAATCGGCACCGTGCAGAAGACCACGGCCATGATCGCCATCATCCTGGGCGGCCTTATCGGCGGCTGGATGCTCACCCGCCTGAGCTTGCGCAAGGCCCTGTGGGTCTGCGGCTTCGTGCAGATGGGCAGCGTCCTCGGGTTCTGGGTCATCTCGCTGCTGGGGCGCCACCTGCCCCTGCTGGTGGCGGCGAATGCCTTGGAGAATTTGGCCTACGGCATGGGCGGAAGCGCCTTCGCGGCCCTGCTCATGGGCAGCTGCAACCGCTCGTACACAGGGACCCAGTACGCGCTCTTCAGCGCCCTCATGGCCCTGCCCCGGACGCTTTTTTCGGGCTTCACCGGATTCGCGGCGGCCCGGGTGGGCTGGACGCTGTACTTCCCCCTCTGCGCCGCGGCGGCCGTTCCCGGCCTGCTGCTGCTGCTGCTCTGGGATCGCTGGGGCCTGCCGGAGGTTGAGACGGAAGACATCCGGCCTACCTGACCACGGGCCGGTTGGCGCGCTGCCAGGCCCTCATGCCGCCCTTCAGCACGTACATCCAGTCGAAGCCCCGGCCGGTGAGTTCATCGAAGGCGCGATGGGCCAGTTCATCGGTGTCGTCAACCAGGATGAGGGGTCTCCGGGCCCTGGGATCGGGCCGGGCCAAGCGGCCGCCAAGCTCATGGAAGGGCACATGGAGGCTGCCGCGGATGTGGCCGTGGCGGAAGGCCTCGGCGCTGCGCAGATCCACCACCAGGGCGCCGGAGCCGGTCATCAGCTCGTCGACCTGGATCGCGTCCAGCACGGGCCTGCCCTTTCCCCGCCGCGCGGAGCGGATGCGGGGCAGCACCACGAAGAAGAGGATCAGCAGACTGGCGGCGGCCACGAGAATGCCGGGCAGGAAGGGATAGTCCTTCAACCAGCCTTCCACGGATGCGGGTGCAAGGGCGGCGGTGTCCATGGTTCCCCCGGAGCGGTGCCGCTTCGGATGATGCGCCGGGCTCAGAATCCCTGCAAGCCCAAGGCGGCGGCCAGGGCGCGGAAGGCCTCGGGAATGGGAGCCTCCGCATCGATGCGCTGGCCGGTCAGGGGGTGGTCCACGGAGAGTTTCCAGGCGTGCAGGGCCGGGTGAGGCAGCAGCAGCGCCTGGCCATCCGCGTCCTTCCAGCGCCCGGGGCCGCCGTAGAGGGGATCGCCCATGAGCGGCGCCCGCAGGTGGGCCAGATGGACGCGGATCTGGTGGGTGCGCCCAGTGAGCAGCTCGCATTCCACCAGGGCGACGCTGGTGGTGCGGGCCAGCACGCGGATGCGGGTCTGGGCAGAGCGCCCGCCCGCCGCCACCACCATGCGCAGGCGGTCGCGCTTGTGGCGGGCGATGGGCTCGTCGATGAGCAGGCTTCCGAGCTGCGGGAGTTTCGGCGAGTGGCGCACCAGGGCCAGATACCGCTTCTCCACGCTGCGGGCCTTGAACTGCCCCTGGATGGCCCGCTGGGCCTCGGCGGTCTTGGCGAGGCAGAGGCAGCCCGTGGTGTATCGGTCCAGGCGGTGCACCAGACCGGGCCAACCCGAAGCGAGCTCCTCGCTGTCTTCGGAGGGCTCGTCATCCTCGATGGCCTCCACCGCCTCGGGCGTCTTGAGCCGGTGCAGCAGGGCGTTGACCACGGTGCCGCCCTGATGGCCGGGGCCGGGGTGCACCACCATGCCCGCGGGCTTGTCCACGATCCACAGCTGGTTGTCCTCGAAGAGGGTGGGCAGGTCGATGGCCTCGGCCTCCAGGTGGGCCGCCGGAGGCGCCACTTCGGGCAATTCGGTTTCCACCAGGTCGCCGGGGCGCAGGCGCACGCCGCCCTTGGTGACCGCTTCGCCGTTCACCTTGATCTGGCCCGTGCGGACATGGGCATCCCAGCGGGCACGGGGGATTTCGGGGAAGCGATCCGCCAGGAAACGGTCGAGGCGGGGGGCGCCATCTTCGGCGCGCAGACTGATCATCGAGTCTCCTTAGACCGGCTCCAGACCAACCAAAGGCCCAGTCCCAGCAGCATGAACGCAATGCCCGTGAGCCTTCCCGTGCTCAGCCAGGCCCAGCTCAGCCAGCCGGTGCCGCGGTCCACGTCGCCGCGCCAGGTTTCGGTGATCACCCGGCCCAGTCCCTCCACGAGGAAGTACAGCGCGAAGATCTGCCCCCGGAAGGTGCGCTTGGGGCGCGCCACCAGCAGCACGGCCATGACCGCGAGGTTGGCGAGGGTGTTGTAGAGCTGGACGGGATGCAGCGGCAGGCCCAGGGGCGTGCCGCTGAAGGCCTGGGCGATGGGGTTGGTGAAGGTCACGGCCCAGGGCGCGTGGCTTTCGGTGCCGTAGCAGCAGCCTGCGGAGAAACAGCCCAGGCGGCCGATGGCCTGGCCCAGGGCCACGCCCGGCACCAGGGCGTCCCCCGTGATGCGCAGGGGTAGCCCCTGGCCCTTGCGCAGCTTCCAGAAGAACACGGCCGTGGCGGCGATGATGCCCCCGTGGATGGCGCCTCCGGCCCGCAGGGTGGCCAGGGAGAAGACCTGGCGGAAGGGCTCGCCGTTGATCAGATCCACGATGACCATCAGCAGCTTCGAGCCGACGATGGCGGAGATGAGCATGGCGATGGCCAGATCCGTGATGGCCGCCGGGACCAGGCCGTCCAGCAGGCCCTGCCGTTTGGCCAGCCAGGCGCCCGCGAAAAAGGCGATGGCCAGCAGCAGCCCATAGGTGCCCAGGGGGAAGGAGCCGATCTCGAAAAGAACAGGGTGCATGCCGGATTCCAAACGGATGGTGGAAACTGAAGACTGAAGACTGAAGACTGAAGACTGAAGAGGAGCCCCCATGCCCCGGACCTTGACAACCCTGACTGCGCAGGAATTGGCCGAACGTCTGGGTGGCGTCCTGGAGCATTGTCCCCCGGAACGGCCGATTTCCGAAGTAAGACCCCTGGAAGAAGCCGGGGCCTCATCCGTATCCTTCCTGGCCAACCCCAAGTACGCGGCCAAGGCCAAGGAGAGTTCGGCGGGCTTGATCTTCGTGGATGCCGCGGTGGACCTGGGGGACCGGCCCGTGCTGAGGGTGAAGCATCCCTACTGGGCCTTCGCCCAGGCCATCGGCTGGCTGCACCCCGAACCGGCGCCCACCTGGGGCCACGAACCCATCCACCCCACGGCCCAGATCGGTGAGGGCGGCCGCATCGCCCCAGGGGCGACCGTGGGTGCGCGCACGGTGCTGGGGAAGGGCTGCGTGCTGCACCCGGGGGTTCACATCGGCGATGATTGCGTGCTGGGGGATGGTTGCGAGCTGTTTCCAGGGGTGGTGCTCTACCGCCGGACGCGCCTGGGGAACCGGGTGGCGGTCCACGCCAATTCCGTGG
The DNA here is from genome assembly GCA_016195985.1 of Acidobacteriota bacterium. Lineage (GTDB taxonomy): Bacteria > Acidobacteriota > Holophagae > Holophagales > Holophagaceae > Geothrix. The sequence goes on from JACPYP010000012.1 coordinate 47,362, forward strand.
TGGGGAGCGACGGCTACGGCTACGTGCTGGTGGAGGGGCGCCATGCCAAGATCCCCCAGGTGGGCTGGGTGGAAGCGGGCGACGATGTGGAGATCGGTGCCTGCGTCTGCATCGACCGCGGCGTGCTGGGGCCCACGCGCATCGGCGCCGGCACCAAGATCGACAACCAGGTGCAGGTGGGCCATAACGTGCAGGTGGGACAGCACTGCCTCCTGGTGAGCCAGACCGGCATCAGCGGCTCCACCAAGCTGGGCGACTACGTGACTCTGGCGGGCAAGGTGGGCGTGGTGGGCCACATCGAGATCGGCAGCCGCAGCGTGGTGGGCGGCAACAGCGTGGTGGCCAAGAGCCTGCCCGAAGGCAGCTTCGTCACTGGTTTCCCCGCCCGCCCCCACCGCGAATGGACCGAGGCCCAGGCCGCCCTGAACCGCCTGCCGAGGTTCATGAAGCAATTGCGGAAGGGCTGACATCCACAGATCCGCCGAAGTCCTGCGCTGATGAATCGCGCGGGGCTCGAATCCGGAAGGGCTTCAGGCGGCGGCGGCCAGGGTGCCCACCCGCGAGGGCACGGTTGATGATGAGGCTGAACTTCAGCGCCACGGCGCTTTCCCATGCGTCGATCTGGCGGTGAGAGAGAACCAGAACCTCTTCCGGGGCCAGGAACAGCGGGGTTACTGAGCCAGGCCCTTGAGGACAGGAGCCAGCTTCCGCTCCGCGCTCCCCTTGGCATTGAGGAACAGGGCCATCCGTTCGGGAGACGGCTCGGCCATGGGGGTCACGATGATGGATCTTCCATCCGTCCGCACATCCAACAGGGTTTCGGGCGTCAGGCCCAGCCGTTCCATGACCGGCTTTTCACCACCAACGCTGGCCTTCTATTCCCCCAGGCAGGCGCGGATCTTTTGGGCGAGGTCGCTGGGGTTGTAGGGCTTCTGCAGGAAGTGGACGGTGCCGTAGCGGTGCAGGCCGGCGGCCACGTCGGAACTGCTGTAGCCGCTGGAGAGGAGCACAGGAACGGTGGAGCCCGGGGCCGGTCCCCTGCGCAGGTCCGCCAGCACTTCGTCGCCGCTCATGATGGGCATGGTCAGGTCCAGCACCACGGCGCGGATGCGGTCGGCATGCTCCCGGTAGGCCTTGAGCCCGTCACGTCCGTTGGTGGCGGCCAGGACGGTGAAACCGCAGCGTTCCAGGGTCGAAGAGGCCACGCTGCGCACGGTTTCCTCGTCGTCGACGACCAGGATCAGGCCCTCGCTCTGGTAGGGCCGGGGCGCCCGTTCCTCCCAGACTTCACGCCCCACGGTATGTTCCGAGCGCGGGAAGAACAGGCGCACGGCGGTGCCCCCGCCCGGCCGGCTGGTGACCTGGATGGCGCCGTGGTGGCCGCGCACGATGCCCAGCACCGCCGCGAGGCCCAGCCCGCGGCCCGTGAATTTGGTGGTGAAGAAGGGATCGAAGATCCGCTGCAGGGTGCCGGGTTCCATGCCGACGCCTGTATCGGCCACGTCGAGGTACACGGATTCGCCGTCCGGTGGGGTGCCCGCGAGGCAGGGGGTGAGGGGCCCGGTTTCCTGGGTGCCGATGCTGATGGTGATGGTGCCGGACCGGTCCTCCAGGGCGTCTGACGCGTTGGTGATGACGTTCATGATCACCTGGCGGATCTGGGTGGCGTCCCCTTCGATGAGCGGCAGATCGCCCGAGTAGCGGTGCTCCAGCAGGGCCTTCTTGGAGATCACGGTTTCCAGCAGGCCTTCCATCTCATCCACCAGACGGGGCAGGGACAGCGGTTCCACCTGGAAGGTGCCGCGGCCCGAGTAGGCCAGCAGCTGGTTGGTGAGTTCCGCGGCGCGGGTGGCGGCCACCTCGATCTGGTGCAGCCTCCGGCGGAGGGGGCTGTCGCCGCTGAGCTCCATGAGGGCCAGGCCCGCGTGGCCCATGATGCCCATGAGCAGGTTGTTGAAGTCGTGGGCGATGCCGCCGGCCATGACGCCCAGGCTCTCCAGTTTCTGGGCCTGCTGGACCTTGGATTCCATGATCTGCCGGTCGATCTCCGCCTGCCTGCGCTCGGTGATGTCCCGGGCGTTGATGACGATGCCGTGCACGCCCGGCACGTCCAGGGCGTTGTGGGTGACGGCCTCCATGAGCCGCGGGCTGCCGTTGCTGTGCATGACGCGGATCTCGAGGGTGCGGGAGGCGCCGGGGACCTGCACCAGGTCACGCAGGATGTCGAGATAGGTCTGCTGGTCGTCGGGGTGGATCAGATCCATCGCGGGTTGGCCGTGCCGTTCGCCGAAGGCATAACCGAGGGTCTTCGCGGCCGCAGGGCTGCTGTAAGAGATCCGCCCGGCCTGATCGAGGATCACCACCAGGTCCAGGGCGTGCTCGACGATGGACCGCATGCGGGATTCGCTGGCCTTCAGCTCCTGCTCCATCCGGTGGCGGTAGAGGGCCATTTCGATGGTGGAGTGAAGGCTCCGCTCGTCGAAGGGCTTGAGGAGGTAGCCGTAGGGCGCGCTGTCCTTGGCCCGCTTGAGCGTCGTCTCGTCGGCGAAGGCGGTGAGGAAGACCACGGGGATGCCCATGGCCTGCATCCGTCTGGCGGCTTCGATGCCGTCCATGCCCGCGCCGAGGGAGATGTCCATGAGCACCAGGCCCGGCTTCTGCTGGGCCGCCAGGCTGATGGATTCCTCCCCGGTGGAGGCCAGGCCGGCCACGCCGTAGCCCAGATCCTGGAGGTGGAGCTTGAGGTCCATCGCCACGATGGCTTCATCTTCGACGATCAGAATCTGCGGCTGGCTCATGGGCGGCGGGTGGGTGGAAAGGTGAGGAGGAAAGCGGCTCCGCGGCGTCTCTCCAGTTCGAGGGTGCCTCCCAGCTGATCGGTCAGAGCCTGCACCAGCTGGAATCCCAAGCCGCCTTGGGCCAGATGGACGGATTCTGGCAGACCCCGGCCCGAATCGGCCACCCGGAGGGTGATCCACCCCTTGGCGTTCCGGTCGATCTCGATGTCCAGGCTGCCGCCTTCGCCCGGCGGAAAGGCGTGCTGGAGGGCATTGGCCACCAGCTCGTTCAGGATCAATCCCAGGGGCACGGGCGAGTCGGGGCCGACGTCCACCTCGGCCACTTTGACCTGCAGGTCGATGAGCGCGGGCACGCTGGCGTAGCTGCGCACCAGGCGCTCGGCGAGGGTGCGCACATAGCCGGGCAGGTCCAGCTTGGAGAAGTCGGGGGCGTGCTTCAGCTTCTGATGGATGAGGGCGATGGCTTGCACGCGCTCCTGGGCCTCCTTCAGGGACCGCTGGAGGGCGGGATCCTCCGAGGTGGAGGACTGCAGGCGCAGAAGGCTGGATACCACCTGCAGGTTGTTCTTCACCCGGTGGTGGATCTCCCGCAGGAGGAGATCTTTCTCCTTCAACCTCGCCTCCAGGGCATTTTCCTCCGCACGCTTGTGGGCATGGATGTCGAACAGGAAACCCATGACCAGCCCCTTGCCCTTGACCGGTTCCATGCCGCCGGCGGCCCGGACCCAGTGTTCCTGGCCCTCGGCATTCCTGAGCTTGAACTCGATCTGGTGGACCCCGTGATTCCGGCTCACCTGGAGCAGGAACTTGAGGAAGGTCAACTGGTCGTCCGGGTGGATCACCTCAGCCCAGAAGGGCTTCCGCTGCCACACGTCCGGGGCTGACCCCAGCAGCGATTCCGCTGCGTGGCCCAGGTAGGTGCACCGGCCCGATTCCAGGTCCATCTCCCAGGGGATGGCTCCCGTGGCGTCCATGAGGTGGCTCAGGTGCAGGCTGCGGCGTTCCCGCATGCGAAGGGCCTCCCATTGGGTTTCCACCGCCGCGCCCAGGAAGAGGGTGGTTCCGCAAAGGATGGCGAGAAAGGACTGGATGCCCAGGTGCGCCCCGGCGGGCAGATCGCTGTGGAAGATGAGCAGGCTGAGGGCCAGGGTGAGGACGGGAAAGGCCAGGCTGGCCGCGCGCAGCCCCCCCTGCAGGACCACCCAGGTTATGGGAAGGAAGAGCAGGTATTTCAGGTGGAGAGTGCCCGGCTCGCTGAACCGCGCCACCACCGCGGCTGTCAGGGCCAGGACGCCCGCCTGGAGCAGCAGCAGGCGCGGGTTGAAGCGGGGCGGCCAGACGGCCTGGCGCGGCGGCGGAAACCCGATCAGGAGCAGGGGCCGGATCCAGAGCAGCAGCGCCGGTCCCAGGGCCAGCACCCCCAGGGCGTCGCTCAGGAACAGTACCCGGATGGCATCCACCGGCGGGTAGCCCGGCATGGCCCCCAGGGCCCGGAGGATGAACAGGGTGGGGACCAAGGCGAGGAGGGGCCCCAGGGCCGCGAGCGCCAGAAAGGCGCCCACGTCCTGCACCCGCCGCAGACGCAGGGAGAATCCGGCTTTGCGGAAGGCCGCCACGGCCAGGGCATGCCCGCAGCCGTAGGAGAGGGAGGTGAGGAGGACGGCCCAGAACGCCACGCCCTGGGGCCGCATGACCAGTGCCACCGGCAGGGGAGCCAGGATGACCAGGGGCAGGACCTTCCATCCGTAGACCAGCAGCAGGGCCACGGCGAGGGCGGCCGGGTAAGCGCACAGGGCCACCCCATCCCGGGCGCTTAGGGCCGCAACGCCCCACTGGAGCAGGAGGAAGGCCAGGGTCGCACCCGTCAACACGGCCTTCGCGCTGGGCCGCCTCCGATGGGAGCGGGACTGGTCCGCCGCAGCGTGGCCAGGCTGCTGCAAGGGGAAACGGCTCAAGGTCTCACCCCATGGCCTGAAGGGGGCGGGCTCCGGCGAGGGCCCGCAGATCCGGGCTTCCGGCGGGCAGGGCCAGCACCCGGAGGTCGACGGGCCGCCCCAGGGAGGCCAATTCGGCCTCCAACCCTTCGCGGATGGCTTCGGCCTGGCCGGGATCCTCCATCCACAGCCGCACCTTCAGGCCGGCCCGGCGCTGCTCCAGCCCCAGCCGGATCTCTCCGAGGGCGCTGAAGGGGACGCTCAGGAACACGCGGTGGACGGGATCCTCCGTTTCCCCGCTTTCTTCAGACTCCCGTTCGATCCAGATCCTCATGGGCTCGGCGCCCTGCGCCCAGGGCAGGGGCAGCTCGAACCAGGCGGTGCCCTCCTTGGCCTGCAACTGATGGAAGGCGGCCTCGGCCGGGGAGGTGGCCGGATCGGCCAGGCCCTTCATGGCCTCCTGCATCCAGGAAGACCAGGCCTCCGGCTGTTCCGCCACCGCCGTTCCCGCCTGGAGAAGGCCGCGCAGCAGGGTGCCGAGGGGCGTCTGGTCCGCCGGGGATTGAAGGCGCGCCAGCAGCTGGGCGGCCTCGCCCCGGGCCAGCGGCGCCAGGAGGGCCGCCATGGGCGGGGGACTGGCGCGGATCACCTGAAGGCGCACGCCCGCGCCCTGGGGCAGTGGCAGGCCCTTCAGGGCCAGGGTGGTGCCCTCCGGAAAGGGCAACCGTCCTTGGGCCTCGAGCTGCTTGCCGTCGGCCAGGCGAAGCAGCATCCCGTCGGGGAGAAGGGCCTCGATGGTGGCTTCCAGGGTCTGCCCCAGCAGCGCTTGAGCCAAGGCGGGAGCGGAAGGGGCCGCCGAGGCCGGAATCCTCAGGGATCCGGAGATGGCGGAGGTCCACATCAGATTTTAAAATGCCGGCGCAGGATGCCTGGGATCTCGGAGACGGGGGCGATGGCGTCCACGCAGCCTCGCTCCACGGCGGCCCGCGGCATGCCGTAGACCACGCAGGATTCTTCGGATTCGGCCAAGGTGTGGGCGCCTTTCCGCTTCAATTGCTCCATGCCCTTGGCGCCATCGGCGCCCATGCCCGTGAGGATGCCCGCCAGCACCTGGCCCCGGTACAGCTCCGCCACACTGAGGAAGAGCACGTCGACGCTGGGGCGGTGCAGGGAGGAGACGGGCTCGGGACTCAGTTCCAGGCAGCCCTTGGGGCCGCGGGCGCCGTAGGTCATGTGGATGCCGCCTGGGGCAATGTAGACCGTGCCCGCCTTCAGGTGCTCGCCCTGTTCGGCTTCCTTCACATGCACTTGGCAGAGGCCGTCCAGGCGTTCGGCGAAGGGTTTGGTGAAGGTGCTGGGCATGTGCTGAACGATGAGGCAGGGCACCGGGAGGCTGGCAGGCAGGGCCGGCAGGATGTCCTGCAGGGCCTTGGGGCCTCCGGTGGAACTGCCGATGATGAGCAATTCGGCCTGGGGGGAGGAGGCCACCCCGAGACCCGCGGGAGCGCCCACCGTGGAAGGGCCCGTCTTGGGCGCCGCGGGCCGCGCGGCGGGAAAAGGAGCCGGGGTGGATGGCGCAGGCTGGGCGTGCGCAGGCCGGTGGAACCGGGGGCTCGTGGCCAGGCGGCGCACCTTCTCTTGGAGGTCCTGCTGGATCTGCAGGATGCTCAGGCTGGCGAAGCCGCTCTCCTTCGGAATGAAATCCAGGGCGCCCAGCGACAGCGCGTCCAGCGTGGCCTGGGCGCCTTCCTGGGTGAGGCTTGAGACCATCAGGACCGGCATGGGGTGGTCCGCCATGATTTTCTTCAGGCAGGTGAGGCCGTCCATGCGCGGCATTTCGATGTCGAGGGTGACGATGTCGGGCTTGTGCTCCTGGATCTTCTCCAGGGCGTCGATGCCGTCTCTCGCCGTGGCGATCACGCGCAGATCGGGCGCTTCCTCCAGCATTTTCTGGAGGGATTTCCGCATGAAGGGGCTGTCATCCACCACCAGAATTCGGATTGTCGGAGTCATGGTCGTACCTCAGGCCTGGAACGCCATTTCGACGAAGGCCATGGCGTGGTCCACTTCATCGTCGATGGAGAATGTGAGCCGTTCCACGTCCAGATCCTTGTGGAGCGCTCCGGCCATGACAGCCTTGAAGGCCGGCAGGCCGTCGAGGGAGATGAGCATCCGCTCGTCGGCGGGGCCCATGGGGATGCGCGTGCGCACAAGCAGATCGGCCAGATGGATGAGATTGGGCAGGAAATCCTCCGGCTTGGGATCGTGGTGGTCGCGGATCACGTCCACGATGGCCTGGGGGAAGGACCATTCCGCAGCGAGCAGGGCGCCCGCCTCGGCGTGGTCCATGCCGAGCAGGGCGCGTTCGGCATCGACAAAGTAGGAGCCTCCGGCCACAGCCTGGAGCACTTCCTCGTAGGCTTCCGGGAAGCAGGTGTCGAGGGCGATCTTGCCGATGTCATGCAGCAGGCCGGTGAGGAAAGCTGTTTCAGCTTGGCCGTGGCGGCGGGCCAGCACGCAGACGCCCTTGGCGGTGAGGCCCACCGCCACGCTGTGTTGCCAGAGCTTCAGGGCGTCGAGGTGGGCGCCGCCCTTGAGGGTGCGGATGACGGCCGCGCCGGTGCCCAGGTTGGCCACCGCGTCGAAGCCCAGGCGCAGCACGGCGGTGCGCAGGTCCATGACGGCGCCTTCCGTCGCGTACAGGGCCGAGTTGGCCAGGCGGAGCAGGGTCGCTGAAAGGGAGGGATCCTTCGACAGGATGCCCAGGATGCGGTCCACGGTGCAGCGCTCGTCCTGCACGGCCTCGCCCAGAGCCACCACGGTCAGAGGCAGGCTCGGGAGGGTCTTGGCCTTCAGGCGCGAGATGAACTGCTCCTGGGTGATCATCTAGAACTCCACGCTCAACTAGAACTCCGCGATCATGGTCTTGTCCTGCTCGATGGCGGCCCGTACGCCCTCCTTGATGCCCGTCAGGGCTTCTGGGCCGAGTTGGAGGATTTCCATGGCCTGCATGCTGGCGCCTTCGAGGTGCCGGGGATCGCCGATGCCCACCTTTTCTTCCAGCGCCAAATGGTTGGCCAGGGCCACGATGGCCGCCAGCTCCCGGTGCACTTCGGGGGCGTGGATGGGATCGTGGTGGAAGCGGACGGCGGCCTGGAGGCTGGGCGCCAGGTTCCACTGGCTCACCAGGGCTTCGCCTACCATGGCGTGGTCGAAACCGAAGGTATCCAGCTCAAGGTCGAGGCAGAAAGTGTTCTCGTTGTAGACCGAGCGCAGCAGGGCGCCGTAGCGCTCGGGGAACTTCACGCCCATGACGGATTTTCCGATGTCGTGCAGGAGGCCGCCGATGAAAGCCTCCTCGATGCGGGCGAACTTCAGGCGCTTGGCGAAGGCGCGGCTGGCGATGGCCGAGACCAGGGCGTGTTCCCAGATGAGCCGTTCCTGAAGGCCCACAGTGCCCCGGTGATAGAGGTTCTTGGCGGAGCTGGCGATGACCACGCTCTTGATGGTGGAAAACCCGAGGGTCATGATCGCCTGGGTGAGGGTGGTCACTTCCCGCACCATGCCGAACATGGCGGAATTGGATATTTTGAGGATCTGGCTGGTGAGGGCCTGATCCATGGAGATGACCTTGCGGAGATCCTCGGCGTTGGCATCGGGATCGGCGGAAACCCTCAGCACCTGGGAGGCCACCTGGGGCAGGGGCGGCAGATCTCCGAGGTTGGCGATGAGTTCTTGGGGGGTGATGGGCATGTTCCGCTCCTGGTCCTCTAGGTCCGCTTCCTGTAACCCATGGCTTTGCTGAAGTGCAGCAATTCAAAGCCGGTGTTGAAAGCATGGATGCTTTCGCTGTGTCCCACCAGCAGATAGGCCTTGGGGTGAAGCTGGCCGTGGAATCCCTTCAGGACCTGGGACTTCACATTCTCATCAAAATAGATCAGGACATTCCTGCAGAAGATGACGTCGAAGACGCCCAGCTGGCGGTAGGAGGGATAGTCCACCAGGTTGAAATGCTTCAGGCTGGTGAGCCGTTGGACCTCGGGTTTCACCTGGAACAGATCCTTGCCCAGGGGGATGAAATGCCGCTGCAGCTGTTCCGGCGTGAGATTCCGCAGGGTGTAGCTGTTGTAGACGCCGTCCTGGGCCTGGGCCAGCACCTTCTCGCTGATGTCGGTGCCCAGGATCTCCACCGTGAAGCCCCGCAGCACGGTGTCCTTCAGGTCCTGGCAGATCATGGCCAGGGTGTAGGGTTCCTCGCCGCTGGAACAGGCCGCGGACCAGATGCGCAGACGAGTCTGGCCCCGCTCCCGGGCCTGCTTGGCCGCGTCGGGCAGCACGATGTTCTGGAAGGCCTCGATCTGGGGAGGATTCCGCCAGAAGCTGGTCTCGTTGGTGGTGATCTCCACGAAGAGCCGCTTCAGTTCCACGGGACCCTGGCTGCCCTGGAGCAGGGACAGGTAGTCCCCGTAGCTCCGGAGCTTCAGCTCCGCGATCCGCTTGCTCAGCCGGTTCTCCAGGAAATACTGCTTGGATTCGCTGAAGAAGATGCCGGACTTTGCATAGATGAAGTCCCGGAGGCTCCGGAACTCGGTGATCGTCATCTGTTGCTTGGCCTGGAGTGGATCCATCGGGTCGTCCTTTTCCCGGGATCGGCTCAACTTTTTTTGGCTTGAGTTTCCGCCGCCTCAATCTTCCAGAACCACCACGGCCAGGGCCAGGTCCCCGTCATGGCTCACGCTGCCATGCAGGAGGCGAACCTGCCTGGAAGCCAGCAGCTCCGACAGGGCGCCGACGGCCCACAGCCGCCCGTTCACATAGCGGAGCTCCTTCCAGGACCAGCCATCCAGGCCCGTGCCGAGGGCCTTTCCGAAGGCTTCCCGCAGGGCCCAGCGGCCCGCCAGCCGTTCGGGCAGCCGCTCCCGGTTGCCCCCCAGCAGGTAGGCGGCCTCTTCCGGGTGGAGGATGCGCTGGGCGCATTTCTCCGCCCCGAAGCGTTCCACCATGTGCCGCCAGCGGGAGGGCGGGCAGAGATCCGTTCCCAGGCCTTTGATCACGCGAGCTCCTGTGCGAACCAGTGGTCGCAGCCGCCGTGCCCGGTGCGGCCCAGGGGGGTGCAAAGGGGCTTGAAGCCCAGCTTTTTGTAAAGGCGGATGGCCTGATCCATGCCCGAGAGCGTTTCCAGGTAGCAGGTCCGGTAGCCCAGATCCTTCGCCACGGACAGGCAGTGCCGCAGCATGGCCTCGCCCATGCCCCGGCCCCGGGCCTCCGGCAGGAAATACATTTTCCGCAGCTCGCAGATGCCGGGCCCGCCCCCTTCCAGGGCGGCCACGCCCGCCCCGCCCACCACCCGGCCCCCGGGATCTACCACCACGAAGTAGGCGGTCCCGGGCGCCGAGTAGGCGGCGCTCATGTGATCCACTTCGGGATCATGGATGGCGAAACCGGGGCCGTCGGCGCCGAACTCCGGCATGACCGTGCGGATGATCGCCGCCACGGCGGCATCGTCTTCGGGGCGGATGGGGCGGAAGCTGAGCATGATCCCAAGGTACTCCGGAACGCGCGGCTATTCAGGCCAATGATGCTTGGGATAGCGGCGGGAGAGCCCGGGCCGCAGTTCCTGGTAGGCCCGTTGCCAGAAGCCGGCGAGGTCCGTGGTGACTTGCACGGCCCGCATGTTGGGGGCCAGCAGGTGCAGCACCAGGGGCACGGCGCCGCCAGCCACCGACGGGGACTTCTTCAGGCCCCAGAAATCCTGCAGCCGGGAGGCGATCCAGGGCGGATCGTTCTCGTAGTGCACCTTCGTGGGCCGTCCCTTCGGCAACTGGATGGCCTCTGGCGCCCAGGCATCCAGCAGGCGCAGAGTCTCCGCGGGGAAGGCCTGGCGCAGGGCCGCAGGCCAGTCCACGTCCTGCACTTCCCGCAGGGTGGTCCGGCCCTGGCAGGCTCCGGCCAGCAGGGGACCCAGCAGGTCGTCTGAAAGGCCCAGGTCCGGACGGTGTTTCCTCAGGAAGGCCAGCCGGGCCAGCAGGCGAGCCGGGACTTCGTCCAGGGGCCGCTCTCGGAGCGCTTCGCCCAGAAGCGCGGCCACCCGGGGATCAGAGGCGTCGGCGGGCCCTCGGCTGGCGTCGATGGCCAGGCCTTCGTAGCGGATTTCCGAACGCCGCTCCACGCGCCCGGCGCCAGCGTTGAACACCACCTCGTCCGCGTCCTCCAGACGCTCCGGGAAGGCGTCCAGCAGCCAGTCCGCCTCGCAGCGGGAGGCCAGGCGGATGAGGGTCTGGGCGCCGGTGCCCTGCTTGGTGGCCTCGGCTTCGAGCGCGAGAATCAGACCGGGCCGCCGCACGCGGCTGGCGGGATCCAGCCTCGCCCCGCCCCCTCCCGCGAAGGCGCAGGTGCCGTTGGCGGAGAGCTGTCCCACGCGATCCGGGTAGGCGCGGAGCAGGGCCTTCAGCAGCCGGGTTTCCGCATCCGGGGCAGCATCTGGGCCAGGAGCGGGCGAGGGCAGCAGTCTTGCGAGGGATTGCGTGGCCCGCCGGGCCCGCTGGACGGAGGAGGCATCCAGGCCCGCGGCGCGGCAGGCCCCGGCCGAGAAACCGGCGGCTTCGGCCTCCTCGAACTGGTCCAGCCGCAGCAGCAGGTCGGAGTCGGCGCCATGGCCCGTTTTCACGGGGCTTCGGTCGAGCCCCTGGCGGGCGGAGAGGCCGCCGGTCTCCAGCAGGGCCGCGGCCCGCAGGGCCAGCTGGGGGATGCCCAGATCCTCGCCGGCCACGGCCAGCCTCGCCAGGCGCGGGTGCAGGGGCAGGTCCGCCATGCGGCGACCAATGGGGCTGAGGGCGGGGCTGAGGGCGGGACTGAGGGCACCGTCTTCCAGCGCGTCCAGCCGCGTGAGCAGGGCTTCGGCCGAAGCCACGGAGGCCGGGGGCGGAGCTTCGAACCAGTCGAGGTTGCCGGGCTGGCCGATGCCCATGCCGTGGAGCGCGAGCAGGGGCTCCGCCAGATCGGCGCGCTGCAGTTCGGGCGCATCGAAGGCGGGCCGGGCGGCGAAATCGGCTTCGGTGAACAGGCGCAGGCAGCGGCCCGGCCCCGTGCGGCCCGCGCGGCCTGTGCGCTGAGTGCAGCGGGCCTGGCTGATGCGCACGGTCTTCAAGCCCGAGAGGCCGGACCAGGGCGAATAGGCGGCCTCCCGCCCCAGCCCCGAATCCACCACGGCGGCGATGCCATCGAGGGTGACGGAGCTTTCTGCCACGTTGGTGCTGAGAATCACTTTGGGACTGGCGAGGGGCTCCAGGGCGTGGGCCTGGGCCTCGGGAGAAAGGTCGCCGTGCAGGGGGCAGAGGCTCAGCCCCCGCCGCTGGGCCACGGCTTCGCAACTTTTCAGGCAGGCCCGGATTTCCGCCGCGCCCGGCAGGAAGACCAGGGTATGGCCCCGCATTCCCTCGCCATAGAGCCGCTCCAGGGCATCGGCCACCTGCAGCTCGACGGGGCGGTCGTCGGGGCGGGGCAGGAAGGCGGCATCCACCGGAAAGGCCCGGCCTTCACTGCGCATCACAGGCGCGTCCAGGTAGGCGGCCACGGGACCCGGATCCAGGGTGGCGGACATCACCAGCAGGCGCAGGTCGGGGCGGAATTCCCGCTGCAGGCGCCGCAGCAAGGTGAGGGCCAGATCCGTGTGGATGTGGCGTTCATGGAATTCATCCAGCACCACCGCCGCGATGCCGCGCAGCCGCGGATCGCCGTGGAGACGCCGCAGGAGCAGGCCTTCGGTGACGAAGCGCAGACGGGTGGCCTTCGAAACCTTCTGCTCGAAACGCACCGCGTAGCCGGCCCGCTGGCCCAGGGTTTCGCCCAGCTCTTCCGCCACCCGGGCGGCGGCCAGGCGGGCGGCCAGGCGGCGGGGTTCGAGGATCCAGCATTCGCCGTCTCCAAGGAGGCCCGAGGCGAGCAGCGCCGGCGGCACACGAGTGGTTTTTCCGGCGCCGGGATCCGCCTGGAGCACCAGGTTCGGGTGGCGGCGCAGGCTGTCGACGATCTGGGGCAGCAGGGGATCGATGGGCAGGCGAACGGTCATGCCTGCTCCGATGCAGGGGGGAGGGCGGCACGGAACGCGGCAGGATCATCCACCGAGACCACCAGCCGCGTGGCGGGCCGGCCCAAGCCCAGGAAGCCTCGCACCTGTACGGGTTCCCTCAGGCTCAATTCCAGCACGGGCGCCCCCGGGGCCACGAGCCGCTGCACGCCCTTCATGTGCGCCATGCGGGCCCAGTCGGTGTCGAACTCCGGCAGGGGGGCGATGGCTCGAATCCAGTCGGCGGGAAAGACCACGGACTTCAGCAGGCCCTGGTGCAGGTGGAGCTGTCCATCGCGAAGCTGGTGCGGCCGGGCTTTCAGCGTGGCGTAGAGGCCGAAGAGCCAAAGCACCGCATAGACCGTCGAGCCGTGCAGAATCCAGCGCAGCCAGGGCGCCAGGTGGGGGAAGAGGGCGTGAAGAAGCAGGATGTCTCCGGGAATGAGCAGGGGCAGGGCGGGCAGGAAGGTGCCCAGGGCTGCTTCCCGATGATGGCTGAAGCCCGGGGGCGCCGGGTCACGGAAACCCCCGCAGAGGAAACGCAGGGCGCTGCCCAGCAGGACCAGCTCCAGGGCCATGAGCCGCGCGGCCCGGGGCGGGACGAAGGCCTCGAAGGCCTGCGCGACGCGATCCTCGGGCCAGGCGCCCGGCAAGGTTCTGGCGTTTCGCCAGGCCCGCACGGCGAGGGTCAGGAGGAGCGCTTCCAGCAGGAAGGCCGTGCCCAGGCGCACCTGCATGATTCGATGGGAGGTGTTCGAGAGCGCCATGCCCAGGCCTTCCACCAGGATGAGGGCTGGCAGTAGGATCCGTGTGGCTGGAAGTCTCCGCCTCCGACAGTCCAGGCACAGCCCTGCGGTCCGGAGCCCCAGGAGGGTCAGCAGGGCTCCGGTGATCCAGGGCAGCATCCCGTGGTTCGGGGCCCATAGCCGCAATGCCAGCGCCGCCCCGCCCAGGGCTAGGAAAAGCCCCCAGAGCAGGGAGGCAGATCGAAAGGTTCTGGCCATGCCTCCAGCCTAGGGCCTCGTGGCTCTATCTCGTCTGCCTCCCGCTGATCCGGCGTTTCCCTCCGGCCATTGGAGGTCTTCGGAGGCGGGCCAGGGCGGCCTCGCGTAGAATGGAGGTTTGGACGGGAGTGGTCATGGCGGGTCTGGAAACGGCGGGCGTGGGCGGCAAGGTGGGCGGAGTCATGGACAGCCTGCGGGATGCCTACGGCGACACCCTGGTGGAACTGGGCCAGGAGGGCGCCAACCTCATCGTGTTCGATGCCGATCTGGCGGGCTCTACCCGCACGGGCAAGTTCGCCAAGGCCTTCCCGGAGCGTTTCTTCAACATGGGCGCCGCCGAGCAGGGCATGGTGGCCGCCGCCGCCGGGGCCGCCACCACCGGCGTGGTGCCCTTCCTCAGCACCTTCGCCATGTTCGCCACGGGCCGCGCCTATGAGATCGTCCGCCAGGCCGTGGGCGTGGGCCATCAGAACGTGAAGATCGTCGCCACCCATGCGGGCCTTACCGTGGGCGAGGACGGCGGCACCCACCAGTGCCTGGAGGACCTGGCCCTCATGGCCATGATCCCCGGCATGACGGTTCTCTCCCCCGCCGATGGCATCGAGACGAGGCAGGCCGTGCGCTTTGCCTACGCCCACCAGGGCCCGGTCTACATTCGCCTCACCCGCGACAAGTTCCCCCGCATCCACGCCGAGGATTACACCTTCGAGGTGGGCAAGGCCGTGGTGCTGCGCGAGGGCGGGGATGTGCTGCTCGTGGGCTGCGGCCTGGGCACCAGCATCTGCCTGGACGCCGCCGAGCTGCTGGCCGCCGATGGCATTGACGCCACCGTGCTGCACGCCCCCACCCTCAAACCCTTCGACCGCGACACGCTGATCGCCCAGGCCAAGCGGCACAAGGCCGTGGTCACCTGCGAGGAACACCAGATCCACGGTGGGCTAGGCGGCATCGTGGCCGAGATCCTCGGCGAAGCCCATCCCATGCCCGTGCGTCGCGTGGGTGTGAACGATCAGTTCGGCCAGAGCGGCAAGCCGGAGAAGCTGCTGGCGGCCTACGGCGTCACGCCCGAGGCGGTGGCCGCCGCCGCGAAGGCCGCCCTTTAGGGCCTGCCATCAGAATGGGGTGTGGCCGCGCAAGGGGCGCCGCCAAAGCGAGACAAGGAGAACGACGATGGCGATAGCGGCACTATCGATGAGGAGCTCGACGCAGTATCGCGCAGGGCGCCGCCCTTTGCCCTTCGGGACGGCCTCAGCCGCGGCTCGCATCCATTTTGAAGGCAGGCCCTAATGACCACTGAGATCTTCAAGGCCAGCCGTTGGACCAAAGGCAACCACCTGTTCACCACCGTCATCGAGGTGACAGAGGCCGCGGTGCTGCGCCGCAAGCGCTCCTGGTTTACGGTGAACGAAATCAGCATCCACCTTTCCAAGGTGGCCAGCGTCCGCATTGACACAGGCCTTTTCTGGTCGGACATCCTCATCGAAAGCACCGGCGGCAGCGACCCGCTGGCCAGCCACGGCCACTCGAAGGCGGATGCCCGCCGCATCAAGGAACTCATCGAGGCAGCCCAGAGCCGGCAGATGAAATGAGCCGGGCGGGAGAAGGCGGCCATTCTTTACTTCCGGCGGGAGCTGCCGATCCGTTGGAGGTCCACCCCCTTTCCGGTTTGGCATGACCATGCAGCCCTCATCGGCAGGCCCAGCAGGTGTTGAACCACCGGAAGGCTCCGGCGAGGAGACGCTGGCGCCAGGCACCGAGATCGGCCGCTTCCAGGTGCGCGGGCTGTTGGGCCAGGGTGGCATGGGTGCGGTGTACCTGGCCTGGGATCCGGTCCTCGAACGCAAGGTGGCGCTGAAGGCCGTCCATCTGGGCGAACACGAGCCGGCCTCCACCACGGGCCGTTTCCGCCGGGAGGCCATGGCCCTGGCCCAGCTCAACCACCCCCATGTTTGCCAGGTCCACGACTGGGTGGAGGCGAGGGGAAGCGCCTTCATCGCCATGGAATTCGTGGAAGGGGCCACGCTGTCGGCCCTGGCCCTGGAGCTGGATTTCCATGCCAAGCTGCAAGCCCTCCACGCCATCGCGCTCGCCTTGCAGGCGGCCCACGCCAAGGGCATCGTCCACCGCGACCTGAAGCCCAGCAATGTGATGCTGGATCATCAAGGGCAAGTGAAGGTGCTGGATTTCGGCTTGGCCCGGCTGCTGGATTCGGCCGCCATCCAGGCCGACGCGCCCACGGGGCAGGTGCCGAACTTGTCGAGCCTGGCCGCGTGGGAGGGGGGCGGCCCATGTGAAGCGGATGGCGCCCGGACGCGGGTGGCCTCTTCCTCCAGCTGGGGCGAGCTGACCGAGGCGGGCCACTTCATGGGCAGCCCCCTCTACGCCTCTCCGGAACAGATGTGCGGCAAGCGCGTGGGCCCTCCGAGCGACGTGTTCTCCCTGGGAGTCGTGGCCTGGGAACTGCTGGTGGGTGAAGCGCCTTTTCCGGGCGAAGGGCACGAGCGCATGGAGGCCACCATCGATGGGGACCTCAGGCCCCTGAAAGGGCTGGGGCTGCCCCGGCGCCTGGAGGCCTTGCTGCGGGCCATGCTCCGCCAGGATGCGGACCTTCGGCCCACCGCCCGGGAGGCGGCGGAGGCCTTGGCCCTGCAGTTGAATCGCAAGCCCAGGACTCGCCGGGCCCTGAGCGCCCTGGCCGCTTCGGCCCTGGTGGCAGGGGGGGCCTATCTCCTGTTCGGCCGCAGCATCATCGCCGATCTGGGGAAAGAACAGCCGCCACGGCTGGCGGTCATGCCCATCCGCAACGCCACGGGAGATCCCAACCTCGAAGCTTTGGTGGGAGTGGGCATGGCCGAACTCCTGGCCACCTCCCTGCACGGTTCTCCAAGCCTTTCCGTGGTGGAGCCCGAAGCCGTGAGCCGGATCATCACGAACCTTCGGATGAATGCCTCTGAAGCCCAGGAACCCGCAGGCCAGATCCGCATTGCGAAGGCTCTGGGAGCCCGCCTTTTCCTGCGGGGGACCCTGAGCCGCGAACTCGAAGACCAGGTCCACCTGCTGGGTTACGATCTAGTGGATGCCTCCGGGCGGGTCCGCTTCTCCGGGGTGGTCCGGGCCCCGCGGGAGGAATCCTTCACGCCCTACACATTGGTGGATCCCGCGGCCCATGACCTGCTCCGGAAGGTCGACCCCCTGCGCTCCAACGCCACCCTGCACCAGCCTGTTCCGCCTGAGGTGTTTGCGACCTACGCCAATGGGAAGGCTCTTTTCCTCAAGGGTGATTTCAAGGGCAGCGAGCCCCAGCTTCGGCAGGCGGCCATGAAGGCGCCGGCCTTCTCCAGCGCTGTGTCGGCCTACGCGGCCTGCTTGCGGCGCCTGGGCCGGGATCAGGCCCCGGCCACTGCCAATTGGGCCCTCATGGCCGCCCGGGCCACCGGGGACCGCTGGGCCGAAGGGCGCGTGCTGGGATTGAAGGCCTATCTGGCCAAGGACCTGGGCCAGCTGGACGAAGCCCAGCATTTGCGTGAAGCCTCCCTGGCGTTGGCGCAGGCGGTGGGTGACCGCGATGGCGAGACCATCGCGATGAACCACCTCGGCCTCATCGCAGCCGAACGCGGCCACTACGGCGAAGCCGGGCAGTTCTACGAACGGTCGCTCCGGTTGAGCCAGCAGACGGGCGACCAGGTGTATTTGTCCCTGGCCCAGAACAACCTGGCCAACCTTGCGCTGAAGCGCGGCGATCTGGGAGCCGCCGAGGCCTACTATCGGAGCAATCTGAAGCTGCAGCAGGACCTGGGCAACCGGTGGGGGGAGGCCCTGGCCCTCAACAACCTCGGTGTGGTGGCCCTCACCGCCCGCGACCTGCCCGCCGCGGAAACGCTTTTGAGCCGAGCTCTGGCGGCCCGCGAATCCGTGGGCGACAAGGGCGGCCAGGTCACCTGCCTCCGCAACCTGGGCATTCTGGCCTCCATGAAGGACCAGCTTCCCGAGGCCGGCGAACTCCATGCGAGGGCCCTGGGGTTGGCCCAGGCCCTGGGCCTGCGCACCGTCGAAGCGGAGTGCCAGTTCTATGTCGCCGAACTCGACCGCCTGGAGGGCCATGCGGCCAAGGCCCAAGAGGGCTACCAGCGTGTGGTCGAATTGCTGCCCGAAGGCGTGACGCCCGAGGTCCGCATCAATGCCCAAGCCGGGATCGCGGAATGCTTTCTGCGCAAACCCAGGCCTGATGCGGGCGAGGCGGAACGGCGCCTGGCGGCCCTTCCGCTCGGGGCGGCGGATTCCCCCTATGTGCACCGGGCCCGGGCCTGGCTGGCCATGCGCCAGGGGCAGGCGGACCTGGCCCTGAAGGAACTGGATCAGGCTGCCGCCGATCCCCGCCGCCAGGCCCCGGAAATCCGCCGGGAGCTGGAAGCGGTTCGAGCGCAGATGCGTCCGTAGGGGCCCGAGTTCCCGGCCGCCGCGATGGCGACCGCGTGAAATGAGATGGCTTCTCCGGCGTGGAAAAACGGGATGGCGAGGCAAGGATCGGGTCCGCCCCCCCATGAGTCCTTCATTCAGTGGGTCGCCTTGTTCCCGGCTTCGATGAGGCCGATGGCGGAGAGGGGTTGGCTGGCAAAGATGTTGTTTCGGCAGGTATCGGCAGAGCCTGAACTCCCCCTGCCGGCTGGAAGACCAGACCCCTCTGAAGGGCCCGAGGGCCCGATGCGAAGGCGGGACAGGCCAGGTGGGAATACCAACTCAAGCTCCAGGGCGGCCCCTGGACTCATCGGAGGGGATCGCGCTTTCCGGAGCCCGCCAGCTTGGCCGCCACGGCCTTCAAATCATCTTCCGGGGACAGATGGTGGCGGATCTCCCGCTCTCCCTGTCTCAGGGCCACGCAGATCTTTCCCATCGGGCAGTTTTGGAGGCAACTTTCCTTGATGACCTCCAGGCTCTGGAGGCGCTTCCGGGAAAGGAGCAGCTTGGTGAGGCAGGCAAGGGCCTCGGTCATGGCCTTGCCGTGCTTGGGACGCCGAAGCGCATGGCGTTCACAGTCCGAGCAGATTGTCAGGGTGGCTGGCATAGATGTCAGAATCGCACATCTTTGATGGTTTTTTCAAAATGCGCGGAGCTGTCGAGGTCCGGGTTCAGAGGAATGACGGAGCCCTCTTTTCCAGGAAGGCGGCCAAGCCTTCCCGGGCATGGGGGTGCCGCATGGCCGCCTTCATCTGGGCCCCCTCGGCTTCGAGTTGATCCGGGGACACCACCTGATTCACCTGCCAAGAGAACGATGCAATCACCTCAATTCGGGTGCAGGTCAATGTTCATGAAGACCATGCTGAAATGAAGAAGGGGGCGATCCGCCCCCTTCTGAAGCGACAAAAACTCAAGACTAGAACTGGAATTTTAAACCCAGGCGAATGCGTCGTGACTGCTGATAGGTAAGGACATTGCCATAGTTGCCATTGGCCACGTTATAGGACCTATCCAAGTTCTGGTCCATGCTGACGGGCTTGTGAACATTGAAGAGGTTGAACACATCGGCCCGGAAGCTGATGCTCTTCGTGCCACCAAGCTTCATCAGGTACTGGCCGCTGTAGTCAAAAGCGATGGTGTTCGGAGTGCGGCCTTCGGCACCACGGCCGCCGGCAGGCAGCTCGCCTGAGTTGTCATAATCTTGCAGACCGTAGAAGGCGCTGAGTGGGGTTCCGGTCTGGAATTTGGCAAGCAGTGAACTGCTGAAGCCGCTGTCCCAGTTGTAGGTCAGACCGGCGTTCATGATGACAGCGCGATCGTTGGGCAAGGGGCCACGGGCGTACTGCTCCTTGCCGGTAAGGCCGCGGGTGTCTCTGTGTTCCTGCATGGCCAAGTATTCAAGGGAGAAATCGTAGAGCGAGGTGATGTTGGGGTCGCTCTGGCCGTTGTCGTTGCGGTATAGGCCTTCATAATTGCCTTCGAGACGGGAAAGGCGAAGGTTGAAGAAGGCAGCCAGCCGCTTTGTGCTGTAGCTGGCGTCCACTTCGTAGGCCCAGTAGTCCCGCACGGGTTTTGGCCATGTCGCTGTATTGCCGCTGCCCTTGAGCGTCGGGTCGATCGCGGCGGAAGCCGCCGCGATTCCTGCGGAATTTTCCCCGGGGTTGGCGATGAAGTAAGGAAGGTCGTTGCCGCCTTCGATGCTTACGTCTTCCAGGACGCGGCCCAGGGAGCGGTAGATTAGGCGGTTGCTCACGGTCAGGCCTTCCCGGAGCTGAGAATCCCAACCCAGCACGTACTCGTTCGTATAGGGGAGTTTGGTGCCAGGCATGACGGGGGTGGGAAGGCCCGCGCTACCGGTGTAATGCACGTAAGAAGAGGAGGTGGTCGCGCGGCGATCGCTGATGACACCCGTGGCCGGGTTGGCCTGAACAAGGAACGTCCCGCTCTGGATGGGATTCAGGAGCCGGCTTCCGTCGGCAGATATGTTCATCCAGTCAGAGCGCGAGACGCCAACCTCGGTGGAGAGAGAGCGGACAGCCAGATCCATGGGTACTTTTTCGAAATACTTCCCATAGAAAGCGTAAATTTTGTTCTGGCCGTCTCCGTTCGGGTCCCAGGTGATGCTGAGGCGAGGAGCCGTGGCATCGGCTGCTTTGAACTTATAGGTGCTTGTCCGCCCCTTCATGTCTTGTTCATCCCAACGGAAACCCGCCTTGATGAACAAGCGGTTGTTCCAGGAATACTTCCCCTGGATGAAGTAGGCATGCCAAGGAGAATTGGTGTTGATGAGGGGGGCGCTGTAGCGGGCCCGGCTTACTCGGTAGAAATAGCCGATGTTGCTGAGTGGAGTGGTGCCTCCGTCGCCGCTCGGGTTCGGTACGATGAGGGCGGGGTTGATGACATAGCCCAACCTGGAGACAAGGGCCCCCGTCGTATAAGCCTGGCCGTTGGCGCCGGCATTGGTCGTAGGTGTTGCATCGCCAGGCACCGTCCAGGACTGGGCCGTGTGTCCGTCCACCTGTCCAGGCAGGCCCTGGTAGACGAACCCGCTGTTGAAGTCAGCATTCTGGGATTCATAGCCGGCTTTGAATTCAAAATCACCGAAGGTCTTGGTTATTTTTAGATTGATCTGCTGGTTCTTCTCTTCGGTGGTTTCCATGGAGCCGGGTCCGCCAAACACCAAGGCGTTGGTGGCGGTGTCAATGATCTGGTAGTGGCTGTTCGTGGAACCCGCAATCTTGGCCTTGAACTTGGACTTGAACTGAGAGATCTGGGCCTCGACAAGGAGATCCGTGAGGAACACGCCGTTGTATTTGAGGCTGGCATTGGTGCCACCGTATTCCAGTTCAACCCAATTGCTGGGGTCCGTCTGATAGTCGGTGTACCAGGCTGTGCCGGGGCGGGGCTGGGGGCCCTTGGGATTCTTGCCCGGATCACCAAAGAGGCTGAATTCGAGTCCCTGCGTGGAATTGATGGCCCAGTTCAATTTCGCATAGTAGGTGTCGCTCTGGGATTTGGCGATCGACTGCTGTCCATAACGGGCACGGCTCGGATCGATCTGCGTGCGTTTTGTTTCGTTGCGGATGGGGTTGTAGCCCACGAAGTAGAAGAGCTTGTCGGGGATGATGGGGCCAGAAACCGTGAAGCCGAATTCCTGCCGGCTGGAGCCATCGAACTGCGGAGCGATGGTCAAGGTGGGATCAATGATTGGGGGAACCTTGTCGCGCGCGTTGAGGGCGTCGATATCTAAATAGCTAAAAATAGATCCCTTGAATGTGTTGTCGCCGGATTTGGTCACGGCATTGACGCGGCCGCCGGTGGATCCGCCGAATTCCGCATCCATGCCAAATGTTTTCACCTGGGTCTCTGAAATGAAGTCTGTGGTGATGCCGGTGCCCAGTGAACGGTAGGTTCGGGAATAAGCACCGTTGGCGCCGAACCCTGTGCCTGTGGTGTTCACCCCATCAATGACATAGGCATTCTCAAGACCAGAGGAACCTCCCACGGAGGGATTGTTCGCATCGATGCCGCTGGTGGAAACGCCGGGAGCCAGGTTCATTACTGAGGCAAAAGACCGGCCGAGGGGTAAGGAAGACACGGTTTCAGAGCTGAAGGTTGTTCCTGAGGTCTGTGTGGTCGCATCAATGGTCTGGGAGGTGGCAAGGACCTCAACAACCGCGGTCGCAAGCTTGGACATCGTTACCCGCACGGGGGACAGGGTGTTGATGGAGGCGGTGGCCGTGAGCTTGGTGGCGGATTCAAACCCGGGGGCCGTCACCGTGATTCGGTACAGACCTGGGATGAGGCCGGATGCTTTAAAAGCTCCGCTCGCGTCAGTGACCCGTACCACTTGACCGCGACCGCCATCCAGAATGACCTTGGCCCCAGCAATGGGCGTTGAGTCAGATCCGAATACCGTTCCGCCAATGGCGCCAGTGGTCGAATCCTGGGCATAGCCCACAACACCACTTCCTGCCACCAGCGCTAAGGCCATGAGGCCAAGCCGACTGGACGTAAAATGCATAAGAACTCCTTGCGTGATCAGGGGTGGGCGAAGCCACCCCCGGGGGGTGGGGGAGGGGGTAGGCCTTACGGAATCGCAAGGACGCTCCGCAGAACCTGCCGGAGGAACTTGCATCCGTGGGATAGGGCCAAAAGAACGGGAAGAGTGGCGACAGCATAAATCAGGTTCCGAAGTTTGGTGGAGAATTTCTCTTCTTGGCATTAAACAAAAAGGCGAATGGCTTGCTGTTTTTTGATTTTATGTGTATAAATTTTTTATTTTCAATAATTAAATGATGACCTATTTGGCGTCATTGTCTGCACAAGGGACCGATAGATAGAGTTTGGCCCACGGCTGGGAAGGCTCCGCTTCGGACTCGCTTTGGCTGCAGCTAACGCCTGAGTTTTATCTTCAAATGAGATTGGCTCACTCCGCCATCGTTGCGTCTTGATGGGCTCACTGCCCTATTACGAACGCCCGGAACAAATCCCTTGCCGCGTCGCCCGCGGGGCCCTTCAGGGCCACCAGATTTTCGGGGTGCCACTGGACGCCGAACACCCAGCGGCGGGGATCGGCGGCCTCCAGGGCTTCGATGAGAGGACCGGTTTCCGGGTGGGTGGTGTCGAGGTGCCAGCCCACGGCCACAAGGGGTGCTGCCACGCGCTTGACGGCTTGATGGTGGCGGCTGTTCACGAGGAAGACATCTTCGCCGAGGAGGGTTCGCAGACGGGAACCTGGTGCCAGCTGCACGCGATGGTGCATGTCAGGCACATCGGCGGTGCCATGCTGGTGGCGCGTGTTTTCACAGCCGTAGTGGTCAGGCACATCCTGGATCATGCTGCCGCCCAGAGCCACGTTGAGCACCTGTTCACCCCGGCAAATGCCGAGGATGGGCAGGTTCTCCTCCCAGGCCGAGCGGATGAGGGGGATCTCAAAGGCGTCGCGCTCGGCATCCACTTCGGCCGCCGGGTGAACGGGTTCCGAGGCGTCCCAGTGGCAGGGATGGATGTCGTAACCGCCGGTGAGGAGCAAGCCCGAGATCTCTCCGAGATCGGGAAGAGCTTCCCCGGGGGCGACCAGTTGGACGGGGCCCATCCAGCCGGCGGAACGGAGGGCCGGAATGTAATGCTTCTCTGCACCAGACTTGTTTTTGCAGCTGACGAGGAGCTTTGAGTTGCCGCTTGACATGGATTTCCCTCGGCGGAATGCTCAACACCCTACCACCCCCCTCAGATGGTCTGAGTCGACGGTGAGGCGGAGAGCTCCGCCTTTACAGAACAGGAGGACGCCATGTCCGGATCCTTGAACAAAGTCATGCTCATCGGCAACCTGGGCCGCGATCCCGAGTTGAAGGCCACGCCTTCCGGCCAGTCCGTCGCCCGCTTCTCTGTGGCTACCACGGAGACCTGGAAGAACCAGAGCGGTGAAAAACAGAGCAAGACGGAGTGGCACAACATCGTGGTGTGGGGCAAGCAGGCCGAGATCGCAGAGAAGTACCTGCGCAAGGGCAAGCAGGTGATGATCGAGGGCCGCATCCAGTACCGCGAATACACGGATCAGGCCGGCGTGAAGAAGACCGCCTGCGACATCCGCTGCGACAACTTCGTCATGCTGGGTCGCATGGATGAGGGCGGCGGTGGCCGCGACAGCGGTGGCTACGGCGGCCGCGCTTCCGGCGGCGGTTCCCAGGACTTCGAGGATCATGGCGCCCCCAGCCCGGCTGGCAGCGGTGGTGGCAGCTTCCCGGATGACGACATTCCGTTCTGATCGGGCAGGTCCGCCGGCGCGTCCGGCAAGGCAGCAGAACGGCGCCTTTGGCGCCGTTCTGCTTTTGGGAAACGAATTCCCGCCGCGAAGCGCGCCTGGAGCCCGGCAGGGATCGTCCCTCGGCGTTTCCGCGCCCTTGCGCTACAATGGCCGGTTCGGGAGTCTCCATGCTTGCAGTGCAGAACATCACCATGCGCTACGGATCGAAGATCCTCTTCGAGGACGTCACCACGACGTTCAATCCAGGCCGCCGCTACGGCCTGACGGGCCCCAATGGCGCGGGCAAGTCCACCTTCATGAAGATCCTGGCGGGCGAACTTGAGCAGCAGATGGGGAATGTGATCCGTCCGCGGAAAATGGGCATCCTGCGCCAGGACCAGTTCGCTTTCGACGCCTTTCGCGTTGTCGACACGGTGATCATGGGGAACGGTGGCCTCTGGAAGGCGCTCCAGGAGCGAGATGCCATCTACGAGAAGGCGGAGATGACCGACGAGGACGGCATGCGCGTGGCCGAACTCGAGGGGATCGTGGCTGACGAGGACGGCTACACGGCCGAGAGCGATGCGGCCGTGCTCTTGGACGGTTTGGGCATCCCCGAGGAATTGCATGACCGCAGGATGAGCGAGCTGCAAGGCGGCCAGAAGGTGCGCGTGCTGCTGTCCCAGGCTCTTTTCGGCAATCCCGAGGCTCTGCTGCTTGACGAACCCACCAACCACCTGGATCTGGACTCCATCCATTGGCTGGAGGAGTTCCTCAGCCGCTACAAGGGCACAGTGGTGGTGATCTCCCACGACCGGCACTTCCTGAACAACGTCTGCACCCACATCGCCGACATCGACTACCAGACGATCATCCAGTACACGGGCGGCTACGACGACATGGTCATGGCCAAGATCCAGGTGCGCTCGCGCATTGAATCCGACAATGCCCAGCGGGAGAAGAAGATCGCCCAGCTGAACGAGTTCATCCAGCGCTTCGCCGCGGGCACCCGCAGCAGCCAGGTGAACAGCCGCCGCAAGGAAGTGGAGCGCCTCCAACCCAGCGACCTGGCGCGGAGCAACATCCAGCGCCCCTTCATCAAGTTCAACCTCGGCAAGCCAGGCGGCCGCTACGCCCTGGAATGCGAGGGCGTGAAGAAGGGCTACGACACGGACAAGGAAGGGAAAGGGAGCCGCCACGAGGTCATCAAGGGCTTTTCGGCCATGGTGCAGCGGGGCGAGAAGGTGGCCCTCATGGGCCGCAACGGCATCGGCAAGACCACGCTCCTGAACGCGCTGCTGGCCAATGCGCCGCAGGTGACCGAGGGCGGCCTGAAGCTAGACGGCGGCGAGGTGAAGTGGGGGCACGAGGCCAATGTGGGCTACTTCTCCCAGGATTTCGCCGAAAGCATCCCCAAGGGCTACGAGCTGGTGACCTGGCTGCACCAGTTCGATCCCGACGCCACCAAGGAGCAGATTCGCGGCGTCATGGGCCAGATGCTCTTCCGTGGCGAAGAGGGCAACAAGATGACCGATGTGCTCAGCGGCGGCGAATCCTGCCGCCTGCTTTTCTGCAAGCTGATGCTTCAGAAGCCCAACATCCTGGTGCTGGACGAACCCACCAACCACTTGGATCTGGAAGCGGTCATCGCCCTCAACGACGCGCTTCAGCGCTACGAGGGCACCATTCTCTTCGTGACCCACGACGAAGACATCATCGACGAGGTGGCCACCCGCATCTGGCATCTCACCGATGAAGGCATCGAGGATTTCCAGGGCACCTACGCCGAATACAACGCGCCCACCGGCCGCTGAGACCAGGGCAGGTTCCGCCCGGCGCCCAGGCGGCGGGCGGAGCTTCGGGCCCTCGGATGCTTCCTGCTAGCAGGACTTGGGTTGCAACCTCCCTCGGGGGAATGGCTTGCCAAGGAAGGAAATGGGAGCATATTGAGTCCGACTCGCAAAAATACATGCGTCTGTATGAAAGAGAGCGACTCGTGGCACTCCGTCAGCCCATCAAGGATGTTCCCCGCGGGAACAGGGCCGTTCCGGGCGGGCCCGGAAAGGATGGCGCACGGATGGACCAGGTGCTCAAGGAACTGGCGAACTTCAAGCGCGCCTTGGATGAGCACGCCATCGTGGCCGTTACCGATGCCAAGGGCAAGATCACGTACGTGAACGACAAGTTCTGCGCCATTTCCAAGTACAGCCGGGAAGAGCTGTTGGGCCGCGACCACCGCCTCATCAACTCGGGCTACCACCCCAAGTCGTTCATGGGCCAGCTCTGGGCCACCATCCTCAGCGGCCAGGTGTGGAAAGGGGAAATCCGGAACCGCGCCAAGGATGGCTCCTACTACTGGGTGGACACCACCATCGTTCCCTTCCTGGGGGAAGACGGGAAGCCCGTGGAGTTCGTGGCCATCCGGGCGGACATCACCCAGCGCAAGGAGGCGGAAGAGGCCCTGCGCCAGTCCCAGAAGCTCGAAAGCCTCGGCGTGCTTTCGGGCGGCATCGCCCACGACTTCAACAACCTGCTGACGGCCATTCTGGGCAACGCGAACCTGGGCATGCTGCACTTGCCGCGGGAAAGCCCCGTGCTGCCCTACCTGCAGCAGATCGAGCAGGCCACCCTTCGCGCGGCGGATCTCACACGCCAGTTGCTGGCCTATGCGGGCAAAGGCCGCCTCCAGGTCATCGAGGTCGACCTGAACCGCCTGGTGCTCGAGATGACCCAGCTGCTTTCCGTCTCCATCTCGAAAAAGGCCGTGGTGCGCTATGACCTGGCTCCTGACCTTCCGCCTGTATTCGGAGATCCCTCCCAGATGCAGCAGCTCGTCATGAACCTGGTCACCAATGCGTCCGAGGCCATCGGGGAAGAGACCAGCGGACTCATCACCGTGCGCACCGGGGTGCAGATCGTGGACGAAGCCTACAACGGCGGACTTCTGCCGGCCCTACCCATTGCGGCAGGAACCTACGTCACACTGGAGGTCAGCGATACCGGGTGCGGCATGGGGCCTGACGTGATCGACCGGATTTTCGATCCCTTCTTCACCACCAAGTTCACGGGCCGCGGATTGGGCCTTTCGGCGATGCTGGGCATCCTCCGCAGCCACCATGGCGGCCTCAAGGTCTACAGCGAGCTGAACCGCGGGTCGGTGTTCAAGCTGTTCCTGCCGGCGCCGCGCCTGGCCACCGAGCCTGCGGCGCCGGCCCGCCCCGAGGCCGAATGGCGGGGGCGCGGCCACATGCTGCTGGTCGACGATGAGGTCGCGGCCCGGGCCGTGGCCAGGGGGCTTGCGGAGCTGCTGGGCTACCAGGTGCTGGAGGCCGCCAACGGCCAGGAGGCCCTGTCGCTGTTCGAGCTGCGCCATGGGGAAATCAGCGTGGTGCTCATGGATCTCACCATGCCCCACATGGATGGGCGCCAGGCCTTTCTGCGGATGCACGAGGTCGACCCTTCGGTTCCAGTGGTGCTCACCAGCGGCTACAGCGAACAGGAAGTACTGGCGGATTTCCTGGGCCGCGGCCTGGCGGGGTTCCTGGCCAAGCCCTACCAGAACGCCCAGTTCCTGAACGTGATCCGCCGGGCCGTGGAAGGCGCTTAGGTCCGGGCCATCAGGTTTGAGACCAGGTCGTCGCGGAGAGAAGCAGGCGCAGAGCCTCCTCCGCCACCATCATCCCCACGATGGCGGGCATGTACGAAATGGTTCCCACCGGGCGGCGCGCCCTTCCGGGGCCACGGTGCGGTTCGATGTCCAGGGGGTTGGCAGGCCGCTTGTTATCTGCCGGTTCCAGCGAGTAGACGCAACGGATGCCCCTGCTGATGCCGTGCTTCCGCAACTCTTTGCGGACGCGGGCGGCCAGCGGACAGAGGCGGGTGTGGCTGAGGTCGCCCACCCGGAGCTGGCTGCTGTCCGTGCGCCCCCCGGCCCCCATGGCGGAGATGATGGGAAGGCCGGATTCGTGGGCGGTGCGCATGAGGGCCACCTTGCACGTCATGGAGTCGATGGCGTCGATCACCACATCGGGGCGCGGCTCCAGGAGATTCGGCAGCGTGTCGGTGTGAATGAACGTCACTCGAGGATCCACGTCGCAGCCGGGGTTGATGTCCCGCACGCGGGCGGCGGCCACCTCGGCCTTGGGCTGGCCGAGGGTCGAGCGCAGGGCGAAGAGCTGGCGGTTGAGGTTGCTGGGCCCCACCACGTCGTGGTCCACCAGGCGCAGGTGGCCCACGCCCGCCCGGGCCAAAGCCTCCACAGCGAAGGAGCCCACGCCGCCCAGACCGAAGACCGTCACGCGCGCGCCACGCAAACGATCCAGGGCCGCCTCGCCCAGCAGCAGCTCACTCCGGGAATACCACCTCATGCCATCAGCTCCTTGAAACACCGCTTGCCATTCTCACAGGTCCGCGCGGCCAGTTCCTCCGCAGGCACGCCGCGGAGCCGGGCGGCTTCCACGATGACGGCGGCCAGATCCGCCGCGCCATCGGTTTCCAGCAGCAGCCGGTTCTCCTCCACCACCGCCAGCGCGGCCCGGAGCCGGTCCCGGCCCGGCTTCAGCAGGCTGGCGGAAAAGGACAGGTAGAGGCCCATGTCCTGGAGGGTCCGGGCGGTTTCGGGGCTTCCGCCAAAGGCGTGGACCATGGCCCCGGCGGCGGGCACCCCTTCCTCCCGCAACAGGTCGATGAGACGGCCCCAGGCCCGCACCGCATGGATGGCCACCGGGCGGTGGAGGGTCTGGGCCCATCGCAGCTGAAGCCGGAAGGCGGCCTCCTGGGCGGCCCGGTCCGCGTCTTCATGAGCGAAGTCCAGGCCGCATTCCCCGAGACCCGCCTGGTGCGAGCGCAGCAGGGATTCCAGCTGCTCCGCCCATCGGCTTGAAGCGGCCGGAACCTGCCAGGGATGCAATCCCAGCATGGGCAGAATCTGGCCGGGCTCCGCGCCTGTTTGAGAGGCGGCGCGCTGTAGGACGGCGCCCCAGTCCGCCTCGGAGGTCCCGCAGAGCACCTGCCAGCCGACGCTCGCCGCAGGCTGCCCGAGGTGGCAGTGGGCATCGAAGAACCCGGCGGCGGACGGATCAGATGGGGGCAATCGCAACACTCCTGGAGGAAGGATTGTGGCATCACCCGACCTTGTCCGAGCGTGACCGCGCCACCCAGGAGGCCTTCAGGCTGGTGGTCCCGGCGGGAATTGAACCCACGACCTACCGCTTAGGAGGCGGTCGCTCTATCCGCTGAGCTACGGGACCACTGGCAGCCGATTCCATTCTAGCCTCAACCCGGGCCAGGAGCGGGCTCTGGCAGCGCTGGCGCGGGCTCCGAGAGAATGTGGGCCCGGAACCGCCGGGCTTTGCCATCATGGAAGTCCATCTTGAGGCCCTATGTCCCGCGCGCAATTGAAGGATGAAGTCTTCATGAACATGGCGCTCGAATTGAGCCGCCTGGGCACCTGCTGCAGGCTGAAAGTAGGCGCGGTGCTGCTTCGTGCGGACGGCGGCATCGCCGCAGCGGGGTTCAACGGAGCGCTGCCCGGCATGGCCCACTGCACGCCGGATACCTGCAAGCCGGGCCAGCGCTGCCTTCACACCAGCCATGCGGAAGAGAACGCTCTGGGCTTCTGCGATGGTCCCGTGGCCACGGCCTATGTCACCCACGAGCCCTGCCTCACCTGCTGCCGCGCCCTGGTGCGGCGGGGGGTGCGGCGGGTGGTGTTCCAGCATCCCTACGCGAGCATCGCCGATCAGGAGCGGGCCGAGCGCCAGGGCATCCTCGATCATTTCGCGGTGAAGTGGGAACAGCTCGGCCGGGACTGATGCGGCGCGTCAGATGCCCCCATGCTCCCAGACGGGCACCGGGTCGGGAGAGAGCGCGACTTCAGTGCCGTCATCGAGAATGAGCATGGGCTGATCGCCGGTCCGCACTTCCACGATGGTTCGGCCCACCAGGCCTTCCCGGCGGCCGTGGTGCCACGAGATGCCCACGGGGTAGGTGCGGCGATAGGCGTCCAGGGGCGCTTCCATCCAGTGGCAGAGGCAGTCCAGGGCGCTTTGGAGAGCGGCCTCGAAGCCTTTGGGCGGCTCCGGGTCCAGCCCGGCGGCGGCGAGATAGGAGGCGGCATTCTGGCGGCCGTGGACATCCTCCACCAGCCAGCGGCGGGAGGAGGGGGCGGGCGATAACCCTTCGATGACGACGGGGCGGTCGCGGTGGATGCCCAACATCAGCGAGACCCGGCCGGAGGGGCCCGTGCCATCGAAATCCAGGGGGAGCTGGGCGTCGTCATGGAAGATCACGGCGCGCAGAGGCAGCCACTCGAAGGTCTCGGCCACCTTGGCGCCCACGGGGCCCATCTGGGCCCGCCGGAGCCCCGCCACGGCCTCCGCGAAGGCCTGCCTAAGCCCGGCGAGGGTCAGGATGCCTTCGGGAAGGCCCTGGTCGTTCAGGGCCAGGGGCGGCTCATGCCAATCCGCGGCCAGGGCCGGAATCACCTGGTGGAAGAGGATGAGCGCGGGATCCCAGTCCCAGTGGCGGGCGGGTTCGTAACCCAGCTCCCGGCAAAGTTCAAACCAGGCCGTGGCCGGGGCCGGCGATCCCGGGCGGAAGATGGAGTGGCCGTCGAGGAAGATCTCGCCTCCGCCGCCGGTCTTCCGGCGGCACAGGCCCAGTTCGTGGCGCCCCAGGGTGGCCAGAGTGGTCTCGGGGTACGGATGGTCCTCTTGCCGCAGCACTTTCAGTGGCGCGCGGAGGATCCAAGCGTCCATGGCCATGCCCATCTCCGTGAGGTGAATGGGAAGCCTGGGTCGTCTATCCTCTTCCGTCAATGGGCGACTGAGAAATAAACGTCACAAAATCAGTCGACCCTCTGGAGGCTTGTGCCGGGATAGTAGTGCTGCAGGATCTGCTGGAAAGTGGCGCCTTCCAAAGCCATACCGTAGGCGCCGGTCTGGCACATGCCCAGGCCGTGGCCCCAGCCCCGGCCGTAGAAGACCCAGCGGCGGCTGGCGCCGTGCCCCAGCGTGAGCCAGCGGAAGACGTTGTCCTTGAGGCCCAGCAGCCCGCGGATGTGCATGCCATGCACCTTGTGGGCGGCGCCCTTGGAATCGATCAGCGTGAGTTCCTCGACGCGTCCCTGATCGTTGTAGTCCGCCCGCAGATCGCGGATGCCGGGCACCTTGATGCGCTTGCCCACCGTGGCGAGCAATTCCGATTCGGTGTATTCCACCCGCCAGTGGGCGGTGGGGTTGTAACGGTCCCAGGCGGCGCCGTCGGGATCCAGCCGCCGCACCAGCACCTGGGCAGGGCCGCCTTCGCCGGGAATCCACTTGAGGCGGTCGCCCACCTGGATGTCGGTCTTGGGCAGCAGCCGCAGGCTGCCGTCGGGGCCCTCCTCGGCCAGCAGCAGCCCCGCCGCCAAGGGGAGGGGTTCCGGCCCGCCCCGTTTGCGGCGCACCTGGCGGTCCAGCAGCAGGGACCCCTCGCCTGGAGCGAAGGCTTCCAGCTCCTGCCACAGGCGGCCCAGCACCTGCAGAGCCTGGCGCAGGGAGATGGGTTCGGCGGCGGCCCAGGCCGAGGCCGGCACCACGCCGCGGCGGGTGAGGAAGGCTGCCAGCAGCCGGTCTTCGGTGGCCAGATCGGGCAGGAAGTAGGCGGCGTCCTGGGGGCGCTCCTGGCCCTCCACCACGCGCTGGAAGCCGAAGGCCTTGGCCAGGCTGAGGTAGAGGTTCCCCTCCCGGTCCAGGGGGCGGGCTTCCAGCGCCAGCCTCTGTTGCAGGGCGCGCACGGGCTGGGCCAAATCCCCGATGGCGGCCGGTCTCGCCAGGCGCTCGCCCGACAGGCAGTCCGCGGGAATGACGGCCGAGGCGAGCCGCAGCAATTCCCAGGTCAGCCAGGGCTGGGCGCTTTCCAGGGGGACGGCCACACCGGAGGCGTAGGGCAGGGTTACGGGCTTGGGCGCGTAGCAGGAGACGGCCCTCAGGTAGGGCGCCTGGCCTCCGAACACCTGGCCGACGTCGGTGGTGTGGCCGCCGCAGTTGGCCATGAAGAGGGCCTGGATGGGCTTGCCGCCGTAGGTGGCGAAGAGGCCTTCGGTCTCCTGGACGGCCCGGTCTGTAAGGGACTGTTCGCCGTCCCGGCCGCCATAGACCTGGTCGGCCACGGTGTCGCCCATGTCGAAACCATCGGCGGCGCGTTTGCCGCGGTTGGCCACGGCGTAGGTGCGGGCGGCCACGGCCTGGGCCTTGAGGGCCTCCAGCGACGGGAATTCCCAGGCGCCCATCTCCTTGGGCACCACGCCGCGCAGGTAGGTCTCCAGATCGAGCGTGTTCACCACGGTGAGGCGGCCCTGGGCATTGGGGAAGATCTCCACCTTGCCCCGGTAGCGGCCCTTGCCCTGGAGGGACGTAAGGTCACCGGCCGGCTTCAGCCACACGCCACCCAGGGGCAGAGGACGCCGCTCGTAGCGGTCGGTGACCGCGTACAGGGCCCGGCCTTTGCGAGGCGCGCTGGCCCTCGGCTCGGAGGCCACCCACAGTTCCTCGAAGCCCAGATCCTGAAGTTTCTGGAGAACCGGTTCGGCCTCGGAGGCCTCTTTGAAATGGCCCGTCAGCACCCGCCAGGTTTCCGCGTCAGGTATCTTCACGCGCTCGGGATTCTCGCCCAGGTCCTTCAAGCGCTTCATGAGCGCGGCGGCTTCGGCCGCCGTGTGGGGCTTGCCGACCTGCACCCGGTATTCGCTGGTGGGATCCGACACGCCGCGGCTGTCCCACCAGATGCGCAGCTTCTCGTCCGGCGCCAGCCGCATCAGGGGCTTGCCGCTGCGGTCGCAGATCTGGCCGCCGCCCTCGAGAGAAACGGTCCACTCCGTGGCCTGGGTGTCGATGCCGATCTTGAGCGGCGGCTGGGCCGCGAAGGCCGAAGCGAGGGTGAATACCAGGGCGGAGAGGGAACGGGGCTTCATCCGGCCCATTGTTCCACGAATCGGGCCAGGGTTGCCCAGCGGCGGGCCCGCAGGGTCTCCACGTCCAGCAACTCGCCCTGGGGCCCGCGCCGATGAAGGAGAACTGCGATGGCGCACTGGTCGGCGGGGCGGTAGAACAGGGCGGGGCCTGTGTAGCCCGTGTGGCACCACCAGCCGGTGGCCGGGCCCGGGTCCGGATGAAGGATGGGCGCGGGGAGCGGGGCTTCGCTGGTGGCGTCCTCCAGGACGTGGATGCCCGCGCCCGGGGGAATTCTGGACAACAGTTGTCCGAAGCGTCCTCCACCCGCGAAGACTGCCTGGAGGCCCAGGCCCCAGAGGGCGCCGCCTTCGCCGGGCGTGGCGCCCGTCGCCATGCGATTCGGCCATCCCTCGGAGACCCAATGCTTCAGGGTGGCGAAGAACTGGGGGGCCGTGGTGCCGAAGCCGGCGTGGCCCGCCATGCCGGCCCGGGCATTGGCATCATGGGGCAGGTGGGGATCCCTTGCTGGCAGGGGTTGGTCCGTGGCCAGGGCCCAGGCCTCCGCATCGGGCGCATCCGGCAGCAGGACGGGAGCCAGGGGCCAGGGGGCGGGGCTCAGTCCCGAAGCGGCTCCAAGCTTGGCGAAGGGCACGCCGGCTTCCATCTCCAGCAGCTGGGCCAGCAGGCGGAAATTCAGATCCGAGTACGTGGCGAGGCCCGGTGTGGCAGGCCGGAGCAAAGGGTGCTCCGGCACCGCGCGCTTCAGTTGCGCGGCGAGGGGCTCGCCTGTGTAGGGGCGCCAGGGCGGCAGTCCGGAACTGTGGGACAGCATCTGCCGCACCGTGAGCGGGGTTTCGCGGTCGGTGAAGCCCAGGGACCAGCGCCGGTCCGCGTCCAGATCGAGGAAAGCCAGGGCCAGGGGCGCCGTCACCAGGGGTTTGGTGAGCGAGGCGAGGTCGTAGAACGCGGGCATCGCGTCAGGCCCGGTGGATCTCCGCCAGGCTCTTGGCCACGGCTTTCTGCACCAGATCAGCCACGCGCATGGCCTCCTGGCCCTCCTCCCAGGTGACGCCTTCCCGGCCGAGGCCCAGGCAGGCGGCGTGGAAGGCTTCGATCTCCAGGCGAAGGGGTTCGCCCTCGACGATGTCAGCGGTTTCCGGTTGCACCTGGGGGCCCTCAGGGCCCATGACGAGGCGCAGCAGTTCCAGCTTCTGCGTGGCGAAGTCGAGGCTGGCGTATTCCTTGTCGCCGAAAGCGCGCAGGGTGCGTTCCTTCTTGCGGGCCACCCGGCTGGCGGTGACGGTGGCGAAGGCTCCGCCTTCGAACTTCAGCCGGGCGTTCACCAGGTCCGCGTAGGGGGTCAGCACGGGAATGCCCACCGCTTCCACGTCGACGACGGGGCGGCCCACGAGCGCGCGCAGGAGGTCCAGGTCGTGGATCATCACGTCCATCACCACGTCGACTTCCAGGCTGCGGGCCGGGAAGGGGGACACGCGCACGGCTTCCAGGAAGCGGGGCTTGAAGCCGCGTTCACGGAGGGCGGCCACGGCGGGGTTGAAGCGTTCGAGGTGCCCCACCTGGGCGACGAGGCCGGGCTTCGACGCACGGGCCTTAGAAAGGGCCTCCAGCAAGGCCTGGCCCTCTTCCAGGGTGGCGGCCAGGGGCTTTTCCATCAGGACGTGCTTGCCGGCCTTCAGCGCCTGGAGGCCCAGGGCGTGGTGAAAGCCCGTAGGGGCGGCGATCTGCACGGCGTCCACGTCGCCCAATACCTGATCCAGCGAAGCCGCCCAGGAGGTGCCGGACTTGGCGGCGATTTCCGGGCCGCGCGCCGGATCGGGATCGACCACGGCGGTCAGGACTGCGTTTGGCGCGGAGCCGGCGATCCGGGCGTGGTGTTGCCCAAGGTGGCCCACACCCACCACGGCGACTCGGAGCTTGGACATGACTTCCTCCTGACGGATCCAGCCTATCAGGGCTGCTACCCTGGAGCCTTCTCCGCGAGGCGACCATGAATCTCAAGCTCGAAGCCATCAACTTGGTTCGGTGGCTGCACTTTGTCGCACTTTCCGTCGGCGGCGGCGCCGCGGTGGTGACCCTGCTCCTGTCTGGCTTCGAAGAAGGTCGGGAGGATCTGAGGGGCTTGGCCGCCACCGTGTGGTCCAAGGTGGTGGCCTGGTCCTTCCGCCTGGCCCTGGTTGCGGGCATCGCGCTGCTGGTGCTGATGCTCCAGGCTGGGGGCAATCCTCTGAAGGACGGCCACTACTTCCACATCAAGCTGCTACTGGTGTTGGTGATGCTGGGCCTGTCGGAAACGGCGCCCAAGGCCCTGGCCACCGGCAAGCGCGGCTCCGCTCTGATCGTGCTGGTGCTTTTCCTGGCCGCGAGTTTCACGGTCTACAACAAGGGGCTCTTCGGAACCCGTCCGAAGGCCAGCCTGGACATTCCCGTCACAGCCACTGTCTCCGCCCAGCCGCGCTGAACCGATGCGGAGTGCCCTGCGCAGTCTCGCCCTGATCCTCACGGGGGCCTCGCTCTTCGCGGGCTGGCCCCAGACCACGCCTGAGCGCACGGAGCTTCGCCGAACCTCCACGGTGGCCGAGGTGCGGGCCTTCATGGAGGCCCTGCGCAAGCAGGCGCCGGGTCTCGAACCCTACCAGCCCAAGGGCGCCCCCCGCGCCACGGAAACCGGCAAGCCCCTGCTGGCCTGGCGCCTCAAGGGCGCCGGCAAGGACCCCCTGCGGGTCTACGTGAATGCCAACATCCACGCGGGCGAGGTGGAGGGCAAGGAGGCCATTCAGCAGGTGCTGCGGGAGCTGCTGCAGGGCAAGCATCCCGAACTGCGCCGCAACCTCGACCTGGTGGTCATGCCCGCCTACAACGCGGACGGCACGGACGCCCAGGATCCCGCCATCCGCTCCTACCAGCCCAATCCCACCGAAAGCGGCGTGGGCCGCCGGGAGAACGCCCAGGGGCTGGATCTCAACCGCGACCTGATGAAGGTGGCGGCACCCAACACGCGCTGGTTGCTGGCCATGCTCAACGAGTTCGATCCCGCCGCCGTGCTGGATCTGCACACCACCAACGGCAGCACCCACGGTTTCCACCTGACCCATGGCCCCGCCTGCACCATGGGCGCAGACGAGGGTCTGCTCGCCTTCAACCGGAAGATGCTGGTGGAAGTCCGGGAGCGGTTGAAAACGGAGGGCATGCCCACCTACGACTACGGCAACTTCGTGCCCTATCGCCCCACGGCGGAAAAGCCGCCTACGGCCTGGGAGACCTACGATGCCCACCCGCGCCTGCTGACCAACTACCCGGCCCTGCGCAACCGCCTGGCGGTGCTGTCGGAGAGCTACGTGTACCGAAGCTGGCCGGATCGCATTTCCGATACGCGCAAGTTCGTTCTGGCCTGCCTCGGATGGATGGTGGAGCACAGGAACGACGTGCGCAGCCAGGTCCGGGAAGCCCAGGACCGCTGGACGGCCGCCTGGGCCAAGGGGCCGGTGTCCTTGCCGCTTTCGGCGAAGCTGAAGGAGGTGGAACGCTACGCCTTCGAGTGGGTGGATCCCATCCGTGACGACAAGGGACATCTCACGGGCGAAAAGGGCCGCACGCGCCTGGAGCTTCCCAGTTTCGTAGGCTTCGAGGGACAGGATTTCGTCGACGTGCCTGCGGGCTACCTCGTCGATCCGGCCTTCGTTCCGAGGGTGCTGCCTGTTCTGCAAGCTCACGGCCTCAGGGTGCAGCTCGGAACTTCGCGGCCGAAGAGCCTTGCTGTCCTCCACTTCCAGGAATCGGGCCGCAAGCTTGCGCCGGGCGCCTACCAGGGGGTGTTCACGCTGGAACTGCAGGGTGCCTGGAAGGCCGAGGCGCCCCCGAAGAAGCAGCAGGCGGCGTGGACCCCCGCCGACCTGGACCGCGCCCTCTACATCCCCCTGGACCAGCCTCTCGGCCGCTTGGCCTTTTATCTGCTGGACCCCCGCAGCAGCGACAGCCTGGTCTACTGGGGAGCCTTCCACAGCGCCCTGGTGCGGGGCGATGGCATGTGGGGCGAACCGCCGCGGTTCCCGATCCTTGCCGTGGGGCGGGGTGAGGTGAATGCGGTATCAGCCACGCCCATGTCGGCGCCAAGGACTCAGGAATAACGTCAGGGGACTCAGGAATAATTCAGGGCGCCGGATGGCGCCCTGAGTCTGTTTGGGTGGGTTGGGGCCTCAGTCTTCCGGTTCCTCGTAATCGCCGTTGTGCCACACGTTCTGCACGTCGTCGTTGTCTTCCAGCAGGTCCACGAGCTTGAGGAAGCTGGTGAGCTTGGAGCCTTCCAGCGCGGTGCTGGTGCTGGGGTCCATGATGAGCTTGGCTTCGATGACCGGCAGCTTGGCGGCATCCACAGCGTCCTTCACGGCCTGGTAGGACTCGGGGCTGGTCTTGATGACCCAGGCCTCCCCCTCGTTGACCACATCGTCGGCGCCGGCTTCCAGGGCCACTTCCATGATCTTGTCTTCCGGCACGTCCGGCTCGACGACGATCTGCCCCTGCTTGCTGAAGAGGTAGGCCACGGAGCCCTGGGCGCCGAGGTCGCCGCCGAACTTGGCGAAATAACTCCGCACTTCAGGGGTGGTGCGGTTCTTGTTGTCGGTCATGGCCTCGATGAGGATGGCGGCGCCGCCGGGACCGTAGCCCTCGTAGACCACTTCCTCGTAGGTGACGCCTTCCAGCTCCCCCGTGCCCTTCTTGATGGCGCGCTCCCAGTTGTCCTTGGGCATGTTGCTGCCCTTGGCCTGGTCCACGGCCAGGCGCAGGCGAGGGTTGCTGGCCACGTCGCCGCCGCCGAGTCGGGCGGCCACGGTGATCTCCTTGAGGATCTTCGTGAAGACCTTGCCGCGCTTGGCATCGGCGGCGCCCTTTTTATGCTTGATGGTGGACCATTTGCTGTGACCTGACATGGTGTGCTCCAGGAAGAACGGGGGAATTCAGGGAAAGGACTGATCAGCCGCGCAAGGCCCGGCGGGACACGCGGGCGAAGGGCGGGGCCTCCTGGCGGATCATGGGGCGCTCCAGGAGGAACTGATACCACTGCTCGCCGTAGACCTTCATCTTGAGGGGCTTGCCGTTCTGCAGCAGGTTGCGGTTGGTGATGAGACGCTCGTCCCCCTTGCAGATGCCCAGGCCCTGGTTGAGGACTTCGATGGCCTTGTCCCGCTCGCCCATTTCCATAAGCACGTAAGCGTAGACAGCGTAGAGGAGGCTCTCCTTCTTTCCGGTCTTCAGGGCGAGATTGAAGGTCTCCTTGGCGAGCTTCTTCTCGCCGCGCTTCCACTGGAGGATTCCCAGCATGGCCTTGGCGATGAAATGCTGCATGGAGGCGGATTTCAGAAGGGGCTCAGCCTCGTCGTTCTTCTTGCGGAGATACTGCACGACGCCGATCTGCCCATCGATGCTGCCTTTCACAAGGAATTGCCGGGAGGAGAACCGGTAGCCTTCCTTCATGATGTCGATGGCTTTGTCGAACTGCTGCTTCTTCAACAGCTCGCCGGCGCGCGTGAAGATCCGCTCAAGCTCCTGCTGGACTTTCCGCCCCTGCCAGATGAACAGGCCGGCCCCGGCAAGGATGCCCAAAGGCAGGCTGATCCAGAGCTTGATGCTCAGCAGGCTGGATAGCACGATCACGGCGAGGGCGGCGCCCAGGCCGAGCAGGAGATTGATCACGGAAACTCCGTATGGCACGGCCCGAAGCCGGGCCAAAGGGCCATTTTATCGGCCTTCGGGCTGATTTGCCATGCAGGGTTTGGAAAGGGCTAACCGATGACGCCGCTGCGGGAGGGGCCCGGGCGGCGGCGGCGGACGGCGCGCTTGGCCGGTGGGGGCGCAGCGGCTTCTTTCCTCGGACGGCCGGGGCCGCGCTTGGGAAGAAGGGCCTCCTTCGGCTTGACCGTCTTCTTGGTTTTGCCTTTCTTGTCTTTCTTCACGCGTTCGCGGCGCACCAGGGCCGCGGCCGCACGGCCTGTCACGACCACGCGGGAGCCGTCCTTCAGTTTCTTCACCTTGCTCCCGGGCTTCCGGCCCCGCTTCAGGCTCATGGCCAGCGGTTCCTCATCGAGCAGTTCCCGCTCCAGCTGGGCCTGCAATTCCATCATCTCTCCACGATCCATTTCGTGGTCATGACCGCAAAGGTGAAGGAATGCGTGGATGACCAGCGTCTCCACTTCGCGGCGGCGGCTCACGCCGAATTTCTTGGCCATTTTTTCCGCAGTAGGCAGGCTGATGACGATGTCGCCCAAATGGGGGAAGGCGCCCTTTTCTGCACTGGAGGGGAAGCTCAGGACATCGGTGGTGATATTTTTTCCGCGATGTTCGCGGTTGAGTTTTCTCATGCCTCGATCATCGACATAGGTGAGAGATATGCCTTGAGCTTCTGGGGCCAATCGATCCCTGAGGTCGTGCAGCAGTTTCCCTAGAGACTGTTCGCCCGGCCCCCGCATTTTGCTGCGGCTGGACCAATCGATCGTGAAAGGGGGGCGGGATTCAGTCATGGCCGTTTTCCTTTCGTAAGATCAATAATAGGATGCTCATCATTATCCAATATGAAGTATTTGTCAATACGGTAATTCTAGAAGCAATAATTGGATCGATGTACTGTCTCTGGTCTTCAAATAGGAGATGAATTCGCCCGGTTGCAATCATGCTTTGAATTGCTGAATTAATAAGATAAAGGGTGATTGAACTGGAGATTAAATGCTTGTATTGCTTCCCTGGCATGCTGGAAGCATGGAACCTCGCCTGCCCATCGATATCCAACCGGCCCTGGGCCGCTACCTGGTGCTTCTGGACAAGTGGAACCGCACCCATGCGCTCACGGCCCTGCCGCCGGGAGAGCGGCGCGAGGAATTGCTGCAGGATGCCGCGGCGCTGCTGCCCTTCCTGGCTGGACTGCCCACTGGAGCAAGGGTGGTCGACTTCGGAACGGGCATGGGGTCCCCGGCGGTGGTGCTGGCCCTCGCCCGGCCTGATCTGGAGGTCCTAGGCGTCGATGCTTCGAGCAAGAAAATGGCCTTCCTCCGGCAGGTGGCCATGGAACTTCCCGTTCCCAACCTTCAGGTGGTTCAGGGCCGTTTGGAAGCATTGGAACCCATGCAGGCCCATTGGGGCACCGCCAAGGCCCTGGCCCCGTTGGATGCGTTGCTTGGATGGTGGGGCCGGCATGGAAGGCCCGAGGCTCCGTTCTTTGCCCTGAAGGGCCAGGATTGGGGAGATGAACTTCTGCCCGGTGGATGGGCGGCCAAACCCCACCCCTACGCTCTTCCGACCCGTGGGAGCCGTGTGGTGGTGGAGTTGAGGCCCTCGCCTGGAAAGACCTGAGCCATAACGAGAAGGCCCCCGGAAGCGGGGGCCTTCTCGTGCGGGGCAGTGAAACTCAGGGGGTGATGGTATCTCCACCCAGGATTTCTTCCACGGAGCGCAGCACGCGGCAGGTGGCCGACTGGGCATCCGCGCGGACCACGAGAACCTGGCCGAGGTAATGGGTCATGGTCTCCGTGGGGGGATGCTTCTCCTGTCCGGATCCGACAGGGTAGGTCCGGGTCCGCACCGCCATGAGCACATCTCCGACTTTGCACCCGTCATTGGCGCCCTTGTCGATGATGATCATGTCGCCGCTGCCCGAATGCAGCTTGGCGTCACGCGAGAAGACCACCATGCCGGCGTTGACGGCGACCTTGATGGGTTCAGATGTGTCAGTCCGGAGCTGGGCGGGAATATTGGCGGGTTCCACGAATTTCACCAGGCGGCTCCCGATCTCCACGCCATCCAGCGAACGTTCGATAACAGCGATGGATCCCTTGGATTGCGCCGTGATGATACGCACCACGCCCACTTGCTGGATCACATCCCCCAGTTTCTTCTTGGCGATGCGGGGGTGGACGAGGCGCTTGGCCACGGTTTTCAGAACCAGGAAGCGGTCACCGGCCTTCAGGCCCTGATCCACGCCGCCATTGAGGTAGATCTGCTCGCCTTCGGTCAGGTACCTCCGGTCTTCGCGCTTGTTCGCGGTGATGGTGAAGGCGCCCTGCTCTTTGTAATAGGCCTCGGCGCCTTGAGGGGCCAGGAAGGGCAGCTGGATGAAGTCCTGGAAGGAGAAGCCAAGTTCCGGGCGTCGCATGGCGTTCGGATCCGCCCGGCGGAGGTCAGGCTGAAGGTTGGCGACAGCATCCGGGACGGAGCCCGCCGTGGCCACGGCGCGGGCCATGTCGATGACCAGGGGGTCGCCGGGGTAGATCCAGTGGGGATCCTTGATCCACTGGTTCAGTTCCCAGATCTGGGGCCAGGCATAGGGGTTGCCCAGATACTTCCCGGCCAGATCCCAAAGGGTGTCCCCCTTTTGGACGATGTGGGTCTTGGATCCTTCGGGAACGCTCAATTCCTTGGGGTAGTCCCACTTGGAGCTATGGGCTTCCACCTTGACCGGGCCGGCAGGATTGGTTTCCTGAGCGAAGAGACCGGGCGCCCCAAGGGCGAGCGCCAGGATCAGCCCATGCGACGCGACACGCGAACGCATCCGGCCGGCATTCAGGCGAGTGGGCTGATGCATCGGGAACCCCCAGATAGGATGGAATAGCGGTGATTATAGGTCTTCGACACGGATCATATCTGAAAATAATGCCAATCGGTTGCGGACTTCGTCCTGGTCGATCTGCTCCAGCCGTTCCGTAGAGAACTGTTCCACGGTGAAACTGGCCATGACCGAGCCCATCAGGGCCGCGTGTTTCAGGGCGGTCACATCGGTCCGCCCCATGTTCGCGAGGTAGCCCAGGAACCCCCCTGCGAAGGTGTCTCCAGCCCCGGTGGGGTCGAAAACATTCTCCAGGGGGTAGGCGGGTGCCGCGAAATGGCCCTCGGGGGTGAAGAGGGCCACGCCGTACTCGCCGCGCTTGACCACCAGGATGCGGGGGCCGAGGGCCCGCACCTTCCTGTAGGCCTTGACGAGGCTGTGTTCCTGGGTGAGTTCACGCACTTCTGCGTCGTTCACCAGGAGGATGTCCACTTCCCTGAGAACCGCTTCCAGGGCCGGCCGGGCTCCGGCGATCCAGTAGTTCATGGTGTCCAGGGCGATCCAGCGGGGCCGATGGGCCATCTGGCGGACCACGTCGAGTTGCAGCACGGGATCGATGTTGCCTAGAAACAGAAAGGGAGATTCCCGGTAATCCGCCGGGAGATTCGGCTGGAAATCCGCGAACACGTTGAGATCGGTGGCCAGGGTCTTGGCTTCGTTGAGATCGAAACCGTAGGCGCCCTTCCAGTGGAAGCTCAGTCCCTTCACCCGGGAGAGCCCGGCCAGATCGATGGGCCGGTCCTCGAAGACCCGCATCTGCTCGGGACCGAAATCCTCGCCGACCACGGCCACGATGCGCACAGGGTGGAAGCGGCTGGCACTCAGGGAAAAATAGGTAGCGGAGCCCCCCAGGGCATGCTCCCGCTTCCCGAAGGGCGTCTCCAAATCATCAAAGGCGACACTTCCGACGACCAACAAGCTCATGGTTCAGGGCTCCCTGCGTGGGGTGGTTGCGGGGTGGGCCGATGAGGACCCGAAATACAGCAGCCAGGCCTGGGTTCCACCCATGGGGACCGGAGCCTGGGCATAGCGAGCCACCATGGGCGCTTCGCCCGAAGCCAGCAGGGCCAAAAGCCCCTCATGCAGCGCGGGGTCTGTGCCCAGGTTCACCTGGAGGCTTCGCCAGCCGAGGACCATGCCATCACCCAGGCGGTCTTTCAGACGATCCAGGGCGTCCACCAGGGAGTGGCCGCGGAGATCCAGGGATCCGTCCACTTCAATGGCCATGCCTGCGGCCAGTTGAAAGCGCACCGGGGCCGGAGCGGGGCTGGGTTCGGCGGGGGCTGCCTCCTTGAGGGCAGGGATCTCCGGAGGGGCGGCAGGGATCTCCGGGCCAGCCTTGGGCGAGGGGGATTCGGGCTCAGGGGAAGGGGGAGCGGCCTTGGAGGCGGGCGCGGACAATTCCGGCTTCTTTTGCAAGGGTTTAATTCCTTTGAGGTCCATCAAGGCGGCCTCGAAGGATTCGGGAACAGACGCTTCCGCAGGGGCCTCCGCGCCAGGGGCCTTGCTTTCCGGCTTGGCCGCTCCGGATTCGGCCACGCTGGGCTGGACGGGTTTGGACGCTGAAGGTTTCAGCCCCATGGCGGAAAGAAAGACGGCGTCTTCCTCGGCCAAGGGGGCCGGGCCGCCGGGTTTGGGCGGCGGTTTGGGCAGGGGTTTTGCGGCAGGCGCAGGCTCCTCCGGGCGGAGCTGTTGTTTCAGTTTTGCCAAATCCTGCTTCCAGGCCATGAACCATCCTTGTGTGTCCAGAGTAGGGCATCCTGGTCCCCACCCAAAGCCTGCCGTTGCAATCCGACACTTATCCGAGGCAAAACGCCGCGGAGGAGGAACCTCTTCAACCCTGGTTTTCATCCAAGGATCCAAGGCTTGACGGGCCTCGCCGTAACCTGGCACACCTTTCGCCCGTAGCATAATTATCCTTCCTGGAGGCCCCCATGCGCTTCGCCGCATCCCTGCTCGCGCTCCCCCTCGTCCTTGCATCCGGACCGGCCCTCAAAGCCCAGAGTCCGCACATGGGCTTCAGCCTGAACCTTCTGGCCCCCACCGGGGATTTCGCCAGCAAGACCTATCCCGCCTACTACAGCAGCAAGGTCGACCGGGTGATCCCGCCTCAGAAGGAAACCTATGACGTGGGTATCGGCGGCAGCTTCACGGTGAGCTTCCCCATGGACCGCAACCTGGCGATCCGGTTGAACCTCAGCGGCTCCGCCGAGAACGGCACCAACCGCGCGCCCGGCGAAGACACCATCAACCTCCGCCACTCCCAGTTCAACCTGGGCGGAGATCTGCAGATCTTCCCCCAGGGCACGGCCTTCCGCCACCGGGGCCTCTACTTCGTGGCGGGGCTTTCCGCGGATTTCGAGCAGTTCGACCGCAGCTTCGGCGATCCGCTCTACGACTACACCGACACCACCCGGAAAAGCCGGCTCGGCGCCTCGGGAGGCATCGGCCACAGCTTCGGCTACGACTCGGGCATGCGGTTCACGCTGGAGGCCAGTTTCCACAAGACCCTCACAGGGAACGACACCGCCGCCGGCGATCCGCCCAGCACAGATTTCATGAAATTCAGCTTCGGCGTTGTGTTCTAACCTGGCCTTCGCGCCCAAGAAAACGGCCCCGGAATGGGGCCGTTTTCTTGGAGTGCTTCAACCTCAGCCTTTTTTGGCGGGGGCCTTCTTTTTGGGCTTCGGTTTCGCGGGCTCGGCTTCTTCCTCCTTGCCCAGCAGTCCGTTCACCAGGCGGGTGACGTCCTTGCTGGAGGGGTCGAGCTTCTGTAGTCGGCGGGCATAGGTGAGCCGTTCCTGGCGGGGGCGCGCGTCATCCGCCTTCACCTGATCGAGCTTGCCGGCGACGAAGGGAACGGTTCCCCCCGCTTCTGCCATTTCGGCCTTCTCGGTGGCGAGGAAGGCCTGCCAGTCGGCCGTGGTCTTCGCCGTGGTTTCCTTGGCCTGCCGGAGCCGCGCCAGGATGCCCTCGATGTCCTTCAGCG
This sequence comes from Acidobacteriota bacterium, assembly GCA_016195985.1. Lineage (GTDB taxonomy): Bacteria > Acidobacteriota > Holophagae > Holophagales > Holophagaceae > Geothrix. The sequence goes on from JACPYP010000012.1 coordinate 91,897, forward strand.
CGCGCTCGCTGTGGGCGATGGCCGCCTGCTGTTCCTCCATGAAGATCTTCAGCTGCTGGCGCAGCTTGATCTGCTCCTGGGACAGTCCGGGAGCTTCTTCCAGTTCCCTGAGGCGCGGTGTCTGCTTGGCGATGGCTTCCCTGTATTCCTTGAGCTTCAGTTCATGCTCGGCGCGGGTTTTGGCGAGGAATGGTTCCGCCGTGGCGAGGTTTTCTTCCGCAGCCGACTGGGCCTTCGACATGTGTGCGACGGCCTCCTCCCAGCTGCCTTCGGCCAGGCAGGCCCGGGCGGCGAGGCCGCGGAGTGCCACCAGCGCGTGCATGTCGTTGTAGTCGGAGGGATTGATGGAGAGCCCCTCCCGGCCCAGCAGGGCTTCCACGCCCTTGCGGACGGTGCTGGCTTCACCCCGTTCCAACTGGAGCTCCCAGGGGCCGCGGACTTCTTTGAATCGGTCGGTCAGGCTTTGAGCGCCGAGGCTGGTGGCCAGGGCGCATGCAAGCAGGAATCCGAAGCGGGTCATGAGCGCTCCAATCGGGGTGCTGGCGGGGACGGACTACTTCTTCTTGGTGCCGGCTTTTTTGGAAGCCTTGGCCTCCTTGGCAAAAGCATCCTTGCCGGCGACCAGATTGTCGAGGGCCTTCTTGGCAGATGCGTTGCCGGGATCCAGCACCAGGAGCCGGTTCAGGAAGGCGGCCTGGGCCTGGGGAGTGCCCAGCTTGGTGACGTTTTCCGGGGCCCGCAGCACGGCGTCCACCCAGTTCTTCTTGCCGACGATCTTCACCTTCTTGATGGTCTGCTGGGTGTTGAACTGGGTGATTTCATCGTTCTGGTTCGCCACCGCCTGCTTGGCCTTGGCGACGGCCTCGTCCGCGGCCTTGATCATGCCTTCGACTTCCTTGCGGTTGTCGGCGAGGAGCTTGGCCACCTTGGGAGCATTGGCCAGGTTCTGCTTGTGGACGGGCAGGGCATTGGCGATCTGCATGAGTTCCGTTTCGTCCTGCTGCACCTGGGCGCCCCGGGCGTTGAAGTCGTCCGCTTCCTTTTTGCTCAGCTTCTTCTTGCTGGCCTTGAGTTCTTCGTACTCGGCCTTGAAGGCGGTGACCTTCGCCTCCAGCTCCTTCTGGCGGGGCTCGTTCTTGGCCACGAATTCACTGGAGCTCTTGGCCACGTCGTTCCACTGGGTGGCGAGGGGGGCCTGGGCCTTCTCAAGGTCCGTCAGGGTGGCCCGGGCGGCCAGGGCGCGTTTTTCCTGGATTTCCAGCGCTTTTTCCCACTGGCCCGATTCCGATGTGACGTTGGCGTAGAGGCGATACAGGGACATGAGGCCCTGGGCGTTGTCCAGACTCTGTCCAATGTCCTTCGGCGTAGCGGCGTTGAAGGGGGGGCGCTGGGCCGGGATCAGAGCCTGCACCTTGGCCAGGGCCTCCTGGGGCTTCAGCTCTTTCAGCAGCTGGTTGATGCCGGGCAGTTCGGTGTTGAACCGCTGGGCGAGGTTCTGGTCTGCGGGGGCCTGGGCGACCAGGGTGACGGCTGGGACGAGCAGGAAGGTCAGTGGGCGCATGGGCACTCCAGAAAGGTTCAGCCTCCAGGGTAGCGAAAAGGCCCGGATCGGGTGTTTTTCCCCGCCAGTTTGTGACGGGATCAGTCCCCGCTCCGTTTTTCTTCCAGTTCCAGCCATTCGGTTTCCAACGGCTCCAGCTCGCTTTGGGCGCTGTCCCTGTCCTTCAGGGCCTGGTGCCCGGGGCTGTCGGGGCGCAGAAAGGCGGTGGGAGCCGCCAGGGTGGCATCGAGTTCCTCCAGCCGCCCATGGAGGGCGGCCAGCGCCTGTTCAACCTCGGCCAGGCGCCGCTGCTCCTTTTGCGAGAGCCCCGGTTTTTTGGGCTTGTCAGGGGCCGGGCGGGCGGAGGCCCGGGGTCCCTCTGCCTTGGGCGGGGCCTGTTCCGCCGCCCGGGCCTCGCGCAGGCTCCGCACGGTGGTGGGCGGGCCCTCGTACAACTCCCACCGGGGGCTGCCTGCGGCATTCCAGGCCAGGGTGTGGGTGGCCACCTGGTCGAGGAAGAAGCGGTCGTGGCTCACCAGCACCAGGGTGCCGCCGAAGCCCGAAAGGGCCTCTTCCAGGTTCTGGAGGGTGGGGATGTCCAGATCGTTGGTGGGCTCATCCAGGACCAGGAGGTCCGAAGGGTTCAGCATGGCCTTGGCCATGAGGAGGCGGTTCCGTTCCCCGCCGCTCAGAGTGGAGGCAGGGCGGGCCTGCTGATCCACCGGAAAACCGAAACGGGTGAGGTAGACGTGGGCAAGCACGGTGCCGTTGCCCGTGTCCACGATGGCGGCCCGGTCCGCCAGATTGTCAAGAACGCTGCGCCGGCCATCCAGCTCCCCGCGGCCTTGCGAAATGGCGGTCACGGCGAGTTTCGGGTGGCGCGCCACTGATCCAGCCGTGGGCTCCAGCTCTCCCAGCAGCACCTTCAGGAGCGTGGATTTGCCGCAGCCGTTCGGCCCCAGCAGGGCGATGCGCATGCCTCTCTGCAGGCCGAGATCCAGGGTGCCCAGCAATTCCGGGCCATTTTGATAGGCGAAGCGGATGCCCTCCGCGCGGACGAGGGCGTCGCTGCGGTTGTCGCCCTTCGCAAAGGCAAGCCCTTGGCGGATCTCCTGCCGCGTGCGTTCGGCGACGTTGTCCTTGAGGTCGAGGACTTCCTGAATGCGGAGCTTCGATTTCCGGGTGCGGGCCTTGGCGCCGCGCCGCAGCCAAGCCATCTCCCGGCGCAGGCGGTTCTGCATGTGTTCAGTAAGCCGCGCCTCGCGGAATTCGCGATCTGATTTCTCCAGCAAGTAGTCGCTGTAGCCGCCTTCATAGCTGCGGAGAGCGCCGTCCTCCAACTCCAGCATCCGGGAAACGACCGCGTCCAGCAGATGGCGGTCGTGCGTGATGAGAAGAAGGGCGCCTTCAAAACCCGCCAGCCAAGCCTCCAGGCGCTCCACCTGTTCGGGATCGAGATGGTTGGTGGGCTCGTCGAGCACCAGCACATCGGGCTCCTTGAGCCAGGCCTGGGCGAGAGCCACGCGCTTCCGCCAACCGCCGGAGAGGGATTCCACTTCGGCGTCAAGATCGGCCAGGCCCCACATGGTGGCCGCAGCCTTGAGCCGGGGAGTGAGGTCCCAGCCCCAGTGATGCAGGAGGTGTTCCACGTTTTGCAATTCGTCAAAAAGCCGTGCTTCCGCGTCCCCGGCGGATCCATGGAGGATGTCGTGGATCTCTTGATGGCGGGCCAGGAGCGCGGCGTGGTCCGAGAGGGCCGCCTCCAAAGCCTGGCGGATGCTGGCGCCGGGCGCGAAATGGGGCTCTTGGCTGAGGCGCGCGACGCGCAGGCCCTGGGTGATCACCACCTCGCCTGAATCGGGAATCTCATCGCCGGTGAGCAGGCGGAAGAGCGTGCTTTTTCCAGCGCCGTTGCGGCCGATGAGGCCCACTTTCTCGCCCTGGAAGAGCCCGAAACTCAGTCCGTCCAGGATGGCTGTTGAGCCATAGCGTTTCGTGACATTGATCAAACTCAGTGCGATGGACGGCAAGAATGGCTCCTCGGACCTTCCAGATTCCCATGAATGGGTTGATCCTTGGCCCGAAAGTCTTACGAGGCACCCATGTCACTTCAAGATGAACTCCAGATGTCCATCCTCCCGCCGCCGGGAGTCCAGCTCATGCTTCAGCTGATGCTGACGCGGGAAGCGGTCATCCGCGTCCAGGAGCGGCTCTTCGAGGCCCACGGCTTGACCATCCAGCAGTACAACGTCCTGCGCATCGTCCGCGGAGGCCCTGCCAAGGGCCACCCGATCTACGAGATCGAACGCCGCATGATCTACCGTTTCGCCAACGTGACGCGTCTGGTGGACCGCCTGGAGTTGCAGGGGCTCCTGAAGCGGGTGGCCGATCCCAAGGACCGCCGTGTGAGCCGCGTGGTCATCACCCCCAAGGGCCGGCGGCTCATGGAGCGCCTGGACGTGCCGGTGCAGCAGATGGCCACGCGCCTCACCAGCTGCTGCGACGAGGAGGAATGCCTGGCCATGTCCGGCCAGCTGGAGCGCCTGCGCGAGCACTGCGTCCAGCAGGAATCGGTTCAGGAGGAGCTGGTCGGCGCCATCAACTGATCCAGCAGGCCGAAGGCCTCCGCTTCGGAGAGGCCTTCGGCCTGCAGCCAGCGGCCTCCGCCCAGATCCATCACCAGCCGGTGGGTGGACGCCTGCCACCAGCCTGATCGGAGGGTGCGCGGGCCCGCCAGCCGGATGCTCGTTTTGAGCTGGGCTTCGCTGGGCCGTGGCACTGCCTGGATCCGCCAGGGCCCGCCGCCGGCGCCGCGGAGCTGGAGCTGTCCATCCGAGAGGTTCCAGCGGCCTCCGGGAAAGCGCAGCCGCACCCCGCCGGGGGCCGAGACTTGATCCCCCTGGATGGCCGGAGAAACCGTTTTTTCGGGCGCCCACCGGAGGCCCGAAAAAGCCGTGGCGGCGGTATCCCAACCCACACTTCCGAGATCTGAAAGATCCGTGTCGCCCAATTTGATGCGCAGGGCCGAGGCGGGCGCCTGGTCGAAGGTGGGGTCGATGGGAACCCAGCGCTGGTCCAGCCGGACCTCCACCCAGAAATGGAGGCCGAGCATCTCTCCCAGCCCCACCCAACCGGTGACGCCCCGGGCGGGGACTCCCAGGCGACGCAGCAGGGCCACGGCCAGGACGCCGTGCTCGGTGCAGTCGCCCCGGGGGGTGTGGCAGACCTCCAGCGCCGAAGCGAAGCCCACCGTGAAATCCTTCTCCGCGATCCATTCGAAGACGAAGGCGTTGACTCGCCGGGCAAGCTCCCAGCGGGACAATCCTGCCGGGAGGGCCATGCGGCGCAGCAGCCCGTCGAAGGCGGGATCCTGGAAGGGAACCAGGGGGCTGGGCGCCAGGTACCTCGCTTCCTCGGACTTGGGCGAACCCTTGACGGGCCCCTGGGCGGCCTCGGCCGTGGAGGGAGGCTCGGCCTGCCGCAGCCGCCAGCGGTTGCCGGGCAGCGGTGTCTGCTGGGCATCCTCCGGCAAGTCGGGCCTGGGGCCTTCGGCGCGCAGAACCCATTCCGGCATCCAGGGTTGGAAGGGGTTCGGAGGGAGTTTCTGGAGGGTTTGCTCAAAGAATCCTTCCGGGGCCGCCACGGAAGCCGGGGCCGGAAGCTCTGACCGCTGGCTGAGCACCTCCAGGCCTCCAAGCTCCGTGCGGTGGCGCAGTTCCCCGGCGCTGGGCGACACCCACAGCTCCACTTTCGCGGTGCTTCCGCCTTCGCTTTCCTGGCCCGTGAAACGGACCGCGTCGGGAAACCCGGGCAGGGGCGCCGGTCCCTGGGGCTCCAGTTGCAGGCTGCTCCACTGCTGCACGGGGAAGGAGAAGGTCACGGCTTTCAAGGGGCGGCGCGCCTGGGCGGCCTCTTTCAGTTTCGCTTCAAGGTCCTCGGGCCAGAGCAGGGCCCCGTCGGGCACTTCCTTGCGCTGCGGAACTCCATGGGCGGGGTGGACGGCGAGGATCCCAGGTTCCTTGGGCGACCACTCCGCCCGTCCTTCGAAGGGCTCCGTGGAGAGTTGCAACCGCCAGGTGAAGGCGAGGCGTCCATCAGACGCCCTGGTGGCCCTTTGATCGATCTCCTGTTTGATCTCTTGGCCCAGGCGGGACAGGACCATCCATTCGCGGGAGCGGATTTCCCGGGTCTGGCCCGACTGTTTGATCTCGATGGATGCCCCGCCCACTTCCTGGCCTCCCAGCCACTGGCGGAAGGTCCGGATGGGAAGGTTCTGGCCCAGAAGGGACAGGCCGCCGAAAACCAGCACGAAAAGGGGGGATGCACGCATCCCCCCAGTCTATCGGCGCCCCTGCCGTTTCATCCGGGCAACCCGGCAGCCATCCGCAGATGCCGCATGCGCTCCTGCCGCTTCACCCGGGCCAGAGCGTGCATCTCGGCGGCCTTGGCGCGCTGCTCCGGAGTCAGAACAGCCTGCACCTCCTGGCGCAGGGAACGCTGGGCCAGGATCAGGTCGAACCGGGCCGCGGAAGCCTTGTCGTGCAGGGCGCGCAGGTGGGTTTCGGAGGACGCCGGATCCTGCAGGGCCGCCTGTAGCGCTGCCTGCGCTTGCTTGGCCGCATCGCGGCGGAGCGCCAAGCCGGGGCGGTGTTTGTCCCGGATGTCTTTGATGCTGGTTTTCTGGGCTTCGCTGAGGTTCATCGCCCGGCCGGCCTTTTCGGCGCGGGGACTGTGATCCGGCCCGGCCTGGGCTGTCAGGGGCAGGGCGGCCATGGCGAAGCAGAGGGCGGTGTGGTGCATGAAGGTCATCGGGGCTCCCTTGGCTGAGGCCATTCCTGCCTCATCTCTTGAGACCCGGATCCTCCGAACGGGTTGAATGCGGCAGCCGGCTTATCGGCTTGGCTCAGCTTGAAAAGCCTCCCGCGAAGGGGCACGTTCCATCCCACCCGCAAAGCCGGCCGCGCATAAGCGCGTCCGGGGGCCGCGGGCCCGGGCGACTCCCAGCCGCATGGTGGGGCCGCCTTCGTGTCCTTGCCTTTCTTGTTCGCGTCCTTCGTGAGGGGGCTTGAAATCCCTGCATCAGGCTGAGACTCGCCGATAACGAGGTACGGCAGACTGGAGGGGTGATCCGTACCCATGCCGCCATCGTGCTCAAAGCCGTGCCCTATGCCGAGGGCGGGGCGGTGGTGTCGTTTCTTTCTGAGTTGGGCGAGCGTCTGTCTGGGGTGGCCAAGGGCGTGAAGAAGCCCACAGCCAAATGGGTGGCGGCCTTCGAGCCGCTGAGCATGGTGCGCGTAAGCTTCTTCGGGAAGGAGCATACCGAGCTGAAGCGGGTCACCCGCTGCGAGCTGAACTTCAGCCCCCTCACGCTCGGCCACCTGGAATCGAGCCTGGTCATGGCCTGCCTGGCCGATCTCTTCGACCGCGTGGCCCGCGAGGGCGTGGAGGATGACCGCCTCTACCGCCTGCTCAGCGCCTGCGGAAGGGCCTTGAAGGCCGATCCGGACAATGCCATGGGCATCCTGGCCTACGCCGAACACTGGCTGCTTCATTGCATGGGCCTGCTGCCCCACCCCAGGGTCTGCGGGCGCTGCGGCAACGACACCGCCCCCCTGGTGCTGTTCAGCCCAGAGGACGGCTGGTGCTGCGCATCCTGCACCGCCGTGGACCCCGTGGAGGCCCTCCCGCCGGGTACCCGCGAGCATCTGCGGAACCTTCGCACCGGGGGCGCGGAAGTGGCCCCCAGGGTGAACCTCGGGGACGAGGCCCAGGTCGCGGTCACGGCGCTCCTCCGGACCAGGCTGCTTCAGGAATTCGGCGGGGCGCTGAAAAGCTACGAGGTGCTCTGGCGGACGATGTGAGGCTTTCCCCCACACGCTAATTCTTGCCTTGTGGCGTGGACTGGCCGATGGGTCCCCATGGTCGAGGGAAAGGTCGGGGAAAAGCTTATGGGGCTGGGCAGGTCCATCTGGACACAGGTGTCGGGCGCGAAGGCCTCCGTAAGCGTGTTGGGACTTCCTCTGCTCTGGGTCTTGCTCTGGCTGGTGGCCTACGTCTTGTTCCGTTACGCCGACGCTCTACAGCCCGCCGAAGGAGCCTTCCTGATCGTGGCGGCGGCTGGGTTGCTGCGGGGGGGCCTGCACTGGCTGGATTGGCACCGGGGACTGGCCAGTGACGGCACCCTCATGGACGGCGTGCAGCGGATCCTCCAGGGGGACCGCCACCCCATGACTGTGCCCGAAGGCTTGCGGCCGCGGGACGCCCAGGTGGCGACCGCCCTGAACGCGTTGATCGAGGATGTGCGGCGGGAGCGTTCGGGGGACCGGGCTTTGCGCCGGGCCGTGGCCCGGGAGTGGGTGGAACTGGATGGACTCTTTGAATCCATCCAACGCCATCGCGCGAGTGAAGAAGACGTGCGGCAGCAGGGCAGTTTCAGACTAGAGGTGCTGGGGCGGGATCTGAAGGCCGCCTTCGAGGGCACCCTGAAGCTGGATCAGATCGAATTGAACCACCGCCTGCGAGCCGATCAATTCCGCCTTCAGGGCCAGGCTTTCCAGAGCACATTAGGGCGGCTGCGGGACGATCTGGAACAGTTCGAGAACCTCCTTGAGGAACTCCACGATTCCTTTCCTCGGATCCGGCGCGAAGAGGATGCCCTCGGGCGTCTGGCGGACGCTGGACTCCGCCAAGGGTCGCGCCTGTCCCTGACCGTCAAGAGCCTGGTGGCGCACACGCCGCGGCTCATGGATGAAACCCAATCCCGCATGGAGCAACTGGGGCGGTTCCGCCAATCCGCGGACGGCGTGCGGGACAAGACCGAGGCCCTGGCACGCCGCCTGGAAGGTTTCCGCGAGGAGGCCCAATCCCGCATCCGTTCCTTTGGGGGCGCACAGACCCACCTGAAAGAGCTGGATCATGTGGCCCAGCAGACCAGCCTCCTGGCGGTGAACGCGGCGATCCTCGCGCAGCAGGACGGCGGCAGTGCGGGCATGGCGGCCATCGGCGGCCGGCTTCGCTTCCTGGCGGACCAGACGGGAGAGAGCACGTCTGGGCTGGAACGGATGCTCGATGTCCACCAGCGGGGTCTGGAGCGTGAGACCGCCGGGCTCTGGGACCTTCAGGAGGTGACCCAAAGCCTGTTGTCAGATGTGCACGAACTGTTGCGGACCGCGGGGAATCTGGATCACCAGGGACACGGGCTGGAGCGCGCGCTGGAAACCCATTTGAACCTGGTGGACCAGGTGCGCCAGTCTTCGGAGCGGGCGGAGCTGTCCCTGCACGAAGTGCGGGAGCGCGCCGTGGGGCTGGAATCCGCCCATGTGCGGCAGTGGGGCGTCGAGGCCAAGATCGCGCCGGAACGGGCGCGGCTCACCCGGGAAGGGGCCCGCCTGCTGGAAGTGGGCGCCGAGCTGGCGAGGATCAGCCAGCAGAACATCGACGAGATCTGGGACATTCTGTCGCGGCACCAGGAAATCCGGCGGACCGAAGCTTATCGCCAGGTGGTCTCAGAGGGGCTGCCCCATCTCATGGACAGCTCCTTGACCGCGGAGGCCACCTGGAACAGCGTCGCCTGGGTGCGCGCTCAGCACCGCCTGCGGCTGGTCGAGGCCGGCCGGGCGCAGCTGCCTCCCATGGGCCGCCGCGAATCCAATGGAAGCCTGCACCTGCTGTTGATCGCGGAAGATGCCCTCCGCCGCCCTGAACCCTCCGCGCTGGAATCCTGGTCCTGCGATGCCAGCGGGCGTTTCTGGGAGCTCCGCTTGCTGGCTTCCCTGAAGACCGAAAGCCACCGGCTTGCGCTGTTGGCGCTGCTGAGGGGAAGCGCATTGGCCGCCTGTTTCCAGGGGGTGGAGATCCACATCGCTCCGGCGGGCGCGCACGTCCGCCTCCCCCATCCCTACCCGGGCTTTCCCGGATTCCTGATGGGCCTGCGCCTGGAGCTGCCGGTGGATCCCGACATGTGGGAGCATCCTTCCCGGGAGGTGGAACTTCCTCCCATGGGCACCCAGACGCTGCTGTGGCTGGGGCCGGAGCTGGGCGGCGGCGTGCAGAACCCTTGGATGAGGCTTGTGCATGCCTGGGTGCGCGACATGGATCGTCATGACGCATGTCTGACCTGGCTGCCCTATCCGGGACACCGGCCGCCTTGTCCTTGGCTTGGAGACGGTGAGATGGAAGAGGAGCTGGGGTTGCCCCTTCTGCTGCGCTGCGTGGGGCTGGGAGCCGATCCCTCGCATCTGCACCCGATGAGGGACCGGCTGTTGCAGGCTGGCGCCACGGAGGGGCCAGGAGGCGCCGCGCTCTGCTCGGTGGGGATCGGCCACGCCCACCCGGAGGCGCTCCTGCTTCGCTTGTTTGAACCCGAAGCCAACCTTGCCGGCGCCTTCCATCCCGACCTGGTTCCCTACCAGATTCGCTTGCGTGACGAGGTGTTGGGGGGCTGCACGGGCGACCCCTACCGGGCGGGTTGGTCGATCCTGGAGGACCTGCAGCGCGCGGGTTGGTTGATGCCTTTGCCTTATCGCTGAACGATTGTGATGTATCTGTGACATATATCTGGATTTAAATTTACCGAGCGGGGTTGACAGCCTCCGGAGCGCGCCGATACCTGTTGCAAGCGATCTTTGGACCTCCTCAGACGGTGTGCGATCCAGGGCCCGGGATTGCCATCAACCAGCCCCACCTCAGTGGGAGCTGGTCCTGCGGAGGCCGAGGCGCCCCTCACAGGAGATCCCATGTTCCGTGTCGCGTTTCCGCGCGGCCAGGGGCCCGCCTATGCGGACCTGCCGCCCACCCTCCAGCCCTTCGCCATCGCGGCCTCGATGCCGCCTACGGACCGCCTCCGCGCGGCCACCTTCTCGGGCCTGATCTACCTGCTCCTCGGAGCTGGAGTTCTCGCCGTCTCCTCGCAGGCGCCCCGCATCCTCCCGAAACCGGCGCCGCCCCGGGATCCGGGCCGGACAGTGGTGTTTGAAGCCGCTCCGCCCCGGCCCATCGAGACTGTTCCTTTCGCCTCCGGAGGGACGAACGGCCGCATGTCCGAGTTCACGCAGGCAGTGCCGGTGTCGATGCCGGCGCCGCTCGCGGATCCCACCGAGGCGGCGCCTGGATTGCCGACGGTGGACCGCTCCCACGACTTCATGCCAAGCGGACCCCAGCGGTCCACGGGCCTCGCCCAGGGGGGAACCGGGCTCTCCGGAGCGCCTTCGACACCCGTTGTCCATGACATCACTTCGGCGGGGCTCGCCATCCTCCACCGGGTGGATCCCATCTACCCGGACTTCGCCAAGAGGGCACACATCCAGGGGCCCGTGGTGCTAAGGATGACCGTGGACGAGTCTGGCCGCCCGATTCAGGTGCAGGTGCTGGAAGGGCATCCGGTCTTCCACGAGGCGGCCATGCAGGCGGCGCGGCAGTGGCGCTTCGAGCCGGCCCGCATGGACGGCCAACCCGTGCAGGCAGCCTTCCAGCTCACCATCAAATTCGCGCTGAGGTAGCGCCATGTCCTCCTCCCTCCGCAGCGACATCAACGTCACGCCCCTCGTGGACATCGTCCTCGTGCTGCTCATCGTTTTCATGACCCTGGTTCCGGCCTTGCCGAAGGCGTTGTCGACCGTGCTGCCGGGGCAGGGGGAAGGCGCCTCGACCGTAACGCGCCTCACCCTGGCCCTGGGCCGGGAAGGGGGCGTGACGGTGGTGGGCCGGCCAGCGGAGGCCTGGGCCGCGGCGGTCCTGGCCCATCGAGGCCCCATCGTGCTCAGGGTGCCCCCGGACCTGCCCCTGAGCGCGCCCGCCCGCGTGCTGGATCAGGTGGAAGGACTGCGCCCTGGCGCCAAGGTGGCCTTGGTGGCATGGACGGGCTGAGCCCGTGCTAGGCTGGCCTCGTGGATCAGGGCGTCGCTGGCCGCAAGGCCAGAGGAAAGTCCGGGCTCCATAGGGTGCTGGGCCTGGTAACACCAGGGCGGGGCGACCCGACGGAAAGTGCAACAGAGAACAAACCGCCGATGGCCACGCAAGTGGATCAGGCAAGGGTGAAACGGTGGGGTAAGAGCCCACCGCCGGACTGGCAACAGGACGGGCACGGCAAACCCCCCAGGGAGCAAGACCAAATAGGCTGGCGCACCGCGCAAGCGGCGAGGGCTGACCCGGCCGAGCCAGCGGGTAGGTCGCACGAGGTGGGTGGCGACATCCATCCCAGAGGAATGACGTCCCACGACAGAACCCGGCTTACCGATCCACCACGGCCTCCGCGAGGGGGCCGTGTTTGTTGATGTTCTCCGGGGGGTTCCGCGCTCGACGCGGCGGAGCCGCGTCTCGCTGGGACCTCCTTTCTTTTGGCCGTCCCCTCCGATGGGCGGTGCATGGTTCCATGGATCATGCGCCGCCCTTCGCCTCAGACCGCCGCCCTGCTCGTGACGGCCCTCGCCTTCCACGTGGACATGCTCCTCTACTACCTGTTGGTGCCGCTGCTGCCGCGGTACGCGCGGGAGTTGAACCTGAACCCCATGCAGGTCGGCATCCTCTTCGGCAGTTACGCTGTGGCGCTGCTGCTGGCGACCTTCCCTGTGGCGATCCTCACCGATCGCTATGGAAGGAAGGCGCCCATGCTGTGGGGGCTGGCGGGTTTGGGGCTCACCACCCTCGTTTTCGCCATGTCGAAGCAGTACTGGCTGCTGGTGGTGGCGCGCTCCTTCCAGGGGGCGGCAGGCGCCGCCACTTGGCTTCCGGGCATGGCTCTCCTGGCGGACCACTTTCCGTCGGAATCGAGAGGCAAGGCCATGGGCACCGCCTTCGCCGCGGCGAACCTGGGCGTTCTCGTCGGGCCGCCCCTGTCGGGCTTTCTGGCCCAGCACGCGGGTCCGGCCGCGCCCTTTTTGCTTGGGGCCGGCCTGGTCGCGCTGGATGCGGCGGGACGGGCCTTTCTGCTGCCGGAGGTAGAGCCAGAGCGGGGGCCCAGGTTGCCCTTCCGACAATTGCTGTCCAACCCGACCATACGGCTGTTCGCGGGCGCCATGGCGTTGGGATCCGGCCTCTGGGCCCTGCTGGAATCCACCTTGCCTTTGGATATGGATCATCGCTTGGGGTTGAGCGCCTCCCAGATCGGTCTTTGCTTCGCGGCCTCCGCCGTGGCCCACACCTTCACCTCGCCTCTCATGGGCCGGCTGTCGGACCGCATTGGCCGGGTGAAGGTGCTCCGTATCGGCCTGGTGCTGGCGGTATTCCTGTTGCCCCTGCCGGTGTTGCTGCCCAAGGCATGGATGGTGGTGCTGGCCATGATGGGGCTCGGCAGCACCGCGAGCTTCATCATGAGTCCCTGCAGTCCGGCTGTGGCGGATCAGGTGGAGCGGCAGGGCAGCCAAAGCTTCGCCTCGGCTTTTTCGATCTTGAACCTCGCCTACTCCGTGGGGCTGATGATTGGCCCCGTGGCAGGCGGGGCGCTGGTCCAAGGTGTGGGGCTGCCTTTGGCCCTGGGGCTCTGCGGCCTTTGTTTCGGTGTTTACCTGCTGGCGGCGCGCCGCTTCTCACAGCTTGATGGCGCGGTAGATCCAGCGATCTGAAGTTTGGTCCCAGCGGCGGCCGTCCAAGCCGCCGTAGGCCTGGGCCACGCTGAAGCCGGCCTGACGCAGGAAGGCCCTTACCTCAGCATCGTCCGGAATCCAGATGTCATGGCAGAACGCCTCACCCTGGCACAGGCGCTCCGTGAGGATGCGGCGGCCGTCGGGGCTCCAGCGGACGCGCTCCTGGTAGCCCTCTTCTTCGAAATCCAGCCAGCCGTCTCCGGCCTCTTCCAGCGAGGTCTGCAGGAAGTCGCGGCCCGCGAGATCAAGAAGCAGGATGCCCCCGGCGCGGAGCACCCGGGCGTACTCCTCCAGTTGGCGAAGGTTCTCGGCTTCAGTGGCGAAGTAGCCCCAGCTCGTGAAGGCGCAGAACACGCCATCGGCCACGCCCTCCCGGAAGGGCAGGGCGCGGAAATCGAGCCGCACGAGCGGCACTGGATGGCCCACCCGGTGTTTGGCGAGGTTGAGGGGGCTGAGGTCCCCTCCGATCACCTTTAAGCCACGCTGGCGGAGATGGGGACTGAGCCGGCCCCAGCCGCAGGGAAGGTCCAGCACGCAGCTTCCGCTTGGGAGATCCAGCAGTGCCGCGAGAGCCGGGCCCTCGTGGGCCGCATCTTTGGCCTTGTCCGCGTAGATGGCGAAGTAGGCCGGATGGTTGAAATCCTTGATGAACCAGTCCATGGCTGAGTGTGGCAGAGCCACGAGCCCAGGGTCTGGGCGCATCATCCCTCTTCGTTCTCGGCCTTCACCAGCTTCACGGTCGGAGCGGTCTGAGGGGAGTTGGCGATGCCCTTCCAGACGTAACGGGTGCCCCGTTTCTGGCCGCTCTTGGCGATGAGCTTCGCTTCTTCCAGCTCGGTGAACAGGCGGCGGAGCGTGGCCGGGGCCCAATCGCACTCCTTGAGATCGAGCGCCACCTGGGCCTCGAAGCTGCTCAGGGAGCCCCGCGTCTGTAGCGCGGAGATCAGGGACTGCTTCATGTCTTCCAGTTCGGGCTTGGAGCGCCGGGCCTTGGTCTTGAAGGCAGGGGCCGGCTCAGGGATGGGTTCCAGCACGAGGGCCTTGGGGGCCGCCGGCGCGGGGGCCGTGGCCGGGGCTGTGGACTGCGCCTGGATCAGCAGGCCATCCAGATAGATGTCCCCCCGCTCCGGCTGGAAGAGAACCACCACGGAACCCGGGGCCATGCCTTCATGCTGCAAGGCTGTAATGACACGCTCTCCGATTCTGGCTTTCTGATCCGAACTTAAGGCCGGAGACTCGATAATGACGACTGCCATGATTGCCTCATATAATAACAGGAAGCACATAATAGCCTTGAATTTAGCTTTTGTAAAATGGGTTTTCCCCCTTGGATCGTGTAAACTTCCCGCCGAGGATTCCATGCGCAAGCCTAAGATCGAACGGCCAGAAGAACAGCAGCGTTTCGAGACCTTTCTCCGTTCGCGGCAGCTGAAGCTGACGGGTGAGCGGCTGGAGTTGGTAGAGGAGGTTTTCGGCCAGCCCCACCACTTCGATGCCGACCAGCTGCACATGGCGCTGAAGCAGAAGGGGAAGGCCATCAGCCGGGCCACAGTGTACCGAACCCTCGATCTGCTGGTGCAGTGCGGGCTGGTGCGCAAGAGCAGCTTCGGCGATCAGTTCGCGCACTACGAGGCGGTGCGCAGCAACGAGCACCATGACCATCTCATCTGCCTGAACTGCGATGCCATCATCGAGTTCTTCCGCCCGGACCTGGAGGCCTTGCAGGAACAGATCTGCCGGGAATTCAGCTTCAAGCCCATGCACCACAGCCATCAGATCTTCGGCCTTTGCAAGGCCTGCCAGGGCCAGGCCACCGATGATTCCGCGCTCGCCCACCGGTTGAGCCAGCTGAATACTTGATGTTCTCCGGGGGTTCCGCGCTGCGCGCATACCCCCGGACCCCCGCGCTCGACGCGGCGGAGCCGCGCCTCGCTGAGCTCTCCTTTCTTCGTCGTTCCCTCTTCTGGGGGGCGGTGCGCCGCTCCCATAGCCGATGAAGAGGTAAGGCGCTAATCTGGACCATGGCCAAACTCACGATCCAAGACCTCCAGCGCCTTCCCAAGACGGATCTGCATGTCCACCTGGATGGCAGCCTCCGCATCCCGACCATTCTCGAGCTGGCCGAGCAGCAGAAGGTGAAGCTGCCTGCGGAATCCGTGGAGGGGTTGCGCCCCTTCGTCGAAGTGGGAGACGACTGCAAATCCCTGGTGGAGTACCTGCGCGCCTTCGACGTCACGCTGTCGGTGATGCAGACCTACGACAGTTTGGTGCGCACAGCCTTCGAGCTGGCCGAAGATGCCGCCAAGGAGAACGTGCGCTACATGGAGGTGCGCTACAGCCCCATCCTCCATCAGCAGAAGGGGCTCACGCTGCACGCCATCGTCCAGGCCGTGCTTGAGGGCCTGGCCCAGGCGGAGCGGCAGTACAACATCAAGACCGGCGTCATCCTCTGCGGCATGCGCCACATCTCGCCCGATATCTCGCTGAGACTGGCGGATCTCACGGTGGCCTTCAAGAACAAGGGCGTGGTGGGCTTCGACCTGGCGGGAGCCGAGGAGAATTTCCCCGCCAAGCGCCACAAGGACGCCTTCGGCCGGGTGCTGCAGAACAACATCAATTGCACGCTCCACGCCGGGGAAGCCTACGGCCCCGAGAGCATCCACCAGGCGATCCACCTCTGCGGCGCCCATCGCATCGGCCATGGGGTGCGGCTCATCGAAGACGGCGATCTGCTGAACTACGTGAACGACCACCGCATCCCCCTGGAGTGCTGCCCTTCGAGCAATGTGCAGACCAAGGCCGTGAAGAAGATGGCAGACCATCCCATCCGGCTGTTCTACGACCTGGGCCTGCGCGTCACGGTGAACACGGACAACCGCATGGTGACGGGCACCACCGTCAGCCGGGAATTCCAGGTCATCCACGAGGAACTGGCCTTCAACCTCGAAGAAATCAAGGAACTCATCATCATGGGCTTCAAGAGCGCCTTCCTGCCCTACGCGCTCAAGCGGGCCATGCTGGCGGAAGTGGTCCACGAGCTGAAGGCCTTCAAGCCCGGCAGCCTGGAAAGCAAAAAGGAGCAGCTCTGATATCCTGACTTGTGAGGTCAGGATTTCCATGCTGGATCGCTTCGCCCACTTTCTCGATCGCCACGCGCGCGTGCTGCTCACCACCCATGAGAACCCGGATGGGGACGGCGTCGGTGCCGCCGTTGCCCTGGCCGCCTTCCTGAAGGCTGGGGGCAAACAGGCGCGGATCGTGGTGACACCTTCCCTGCCTGAAAACCTGAGGTTCCTGGATCCAGAAGGCTGGATCGAAGCCTATTCCCCAGCCGGCGCGCATGCGGATCTCGCCGCATGGCCCGACGCCTGGCTGCTCATCGACGCCTCGGAGCCCCACCGCCTGGGCGTGCTGTACGGCGCTTTCGAAGCCACCAAGGCCGATCGGGCCTGCCTCGATCACCACCTGAAGGATGCTCCGAAGGGCTTCGATGCCGAGTTCACGGATCCCAGCGCCAGCGCCAGCGCGGAGCTGGTCTACGATCTCGTCCGTCCCCGCAGCGCCGGCGCCTTCCCGCCCATCATGGCCCAGGCCCTTTACGCGGGGCTGGTGAGCGACACGGGCAATTTCCGGCATTCCAACAGCACCCCCAAGGTGCACCAGGCCGCGGCGGACCTGTTGGCCCAGGGCGTCCATCCCGCGCGCACCTTCAACGCCCTCTACCAGACGGCCACGCCTGCCAAGATCAGGCTTTTCGGCCGGGCCATGGGCGGTTTGCAACTGCGGGAGGAGGGCCGCTTCGCCTACGTCACCGTGACCAGGGCGGATCTCGATGCGGTAGGAGCCACCCACGAGGATCTCGACGATCTGGTGGAGGAGCCGCGCAAGCTGAAAGGCGTGGAGGTGGCGGCTCTCTTCTCCGAGACGTCCGACGGCCGCTCCAAGGTCAGCCTCCGTTCCCGGGAGCGGGTGGATGTGAACGCGGTCTGTCGTTTGTTCGGCGGAGGGGGCCACCGCCTGGCCTCCGGCGCGAAGGTCGGCGAGCCCCTGGCCTCCTTTATCTCCCAGGTGGAAGCGGCCTTGCACGCCCAGATGGAACGGGATTTTGTCTAATTTATAAACTGGACCCCAAGGGGTTGCTGAGAAAAGCCCCTGGTCTCAGACTTCAAGTTCGACCGAGCGGCATCCCATGAGTTGACCGCTTTTGACACTGGACTCCCATGTCACCCAAAGAACCCAGCAGCGCCCCGAAGCTTGAACTGTTCTGCAAGCTGCAAGCGGAGAAGGTCCCCTTCATCGCCAAAGCCAATGTGCCCTCCATCTTCGGCAAGTTCACGGTCTATGGCTTTCTGGAGCACGCCACGGGGAAAGAGCATCTGGCCATCGTGGCGGGAGAGATCGACGCGCGGCGACGCATTCCGGTGCGGATCCACTCCGAATGTTGGACCGGCGACGTGCTGGGCAGCCTCAAATGCGACTGCCGCCAGCAGCTGGAAGAAGCCCTGCGGCATATCGGCGAGCATGGCGGCATGGTGCTCTACCTCCGCCAGGAAGGACGCGGTATCGGCCTGCTGAACAAGCTCAAGGCCTACGCGCTGCAGGAGCAGGGACTCGACACCGTGGAGGCCAACCACTCCCTGGGTTTCCCGGATGACCTGCGCACCTACGACTGCGCCGTGGAAATGCTGAAGTTCTTCGGAATCACCCAGGTGAAGCTGCTCACCAACAACCCCCGGAAGATCGGCGCGCTGGAATCCGCAGGCATCGAGGTCGAACGGGAGCGGCATCAGCTGGCGTCGAATCCGCACAATCTGCGCTACCTCAAGACCAAGGCCCGCAAGAGCGGCCACATGCTGGATTTCGAGGAAGAAGCGCTCTAGCCATTCACCTTCATTCTTTGACACCCGGCCTCTGAGGCCGATAGCGAAGGCATATGGACACTCCCGTTTCGTACCAGGCCGTTTACGACATCTCGCATGTCATCCAGCTTTCCGTCGCGCCGGTCTTCCTGCTGACCTCCATCGGCACCATCCTGGGGGTGCTTTCCACGCGGCTGGCCCGGATCATCGACCGGGCCCGGGCCCTCAACGACAAGCTGGAGAGCGCCGCGGAGACGAAGGCCCGCCTGATCCACGAGGAGATGCACATCCTCGCCCAGCGGAGGCATCTGGTGAACCTGGCCATCACCGGAGGAACCACCTCGGCCCTGCTGGTGTGCGTGAGCATCGCCACGGTGTTTCTGGGGGCCATGCTCAAGGTCAACGTGGCCATGGCCGTGGCGCTGCTGTTCATCCTATCCATGGCCGCCTTCGTGGCCGCGCTGGTGTTCTTCCTGCGGGAGATTCTGCTCGCGGTGCGAAGCCTGGATCTGGTTTGAGTCTGGACGCTACAGACTCTTAATGGCCGCGATCTCCTGGGGGCTGAGGAAGCGCCATGCGCCGGGCTTCAGCATGGGGTCGGCCAGGGGACCGAACTGCACGCGGCGCAGCTTGCTGACGGGATGGCCCACGGCTGCGAACATGCGGCGGATCTGCTGGTTCTTGCCCTCGGTGAGGGTCACCTTCAGCCAAGGGTTGTCGCCCTTCTCGGCCACCTCGATATGGCAGGGCTTCAGGCGGCGTCCGCTGAGAAGGAAGCCCTCCTGGAATTCCTTCAGCAGCTCGGGCCGAGGATTGCGATGGACCTTCACCAGGTAGACCTTGGGGATCTCGTGCTCCGGCCCCATGAGCACCTGGGCGAGGGCTCCGTCATTGGTCATGAGCAGGAGGCCCTCGGAATTGAAATCGAGGCGGCCCACGGGATAGAGGCGGCCGGGCACGTCGCGGATCAGGGCCATGACCGTGGGGCGGCCCTGGTCGTCCTTCACGGTGGTGACATAGCCCTTGGGCTTGTTCATGAGGATGTAGACCGGCGCCTCTTTTTCGATGGGAATCAGGTCCACGGTAATCTCATCGCGCTTGGGATTGGCGCAGGTCCCCAGTTCGGTGATGGTGACGCCGTTCACCTGCACCCGGCCATCGAGGATGATCTCCTCGCAGGCCCGGCGGCTGGCGATGCCTGCCGCCGCGAGGATCTTCTGCAAACGCTCCTGCCCGGGGCCGCCGGGCCGGGGGCCGGTCTTCCGGGGTTTCGCGGGCGCGGGCTTGGCCGTGGTTTTGGTTTTAGGAGAAGCCGCCGGGCTCGCGGACCGGTTCGAGGGCCGTCCAGTTGGACGTGCGGTGGCTTTCCTGGCGGCGGGCGCGGTTCCAGCCCTCTTGAGGGCGAACTTTCTCATGGCAGCTCCTTCGGCGTCTCCCGACGCGGAATGAATCAGTGTATCAGGCCGGATGGGTCGCGGTGGCGCGCAGGAAGTAGTGGATGCCCGAAGCCAGCACCAGGGCGGCGACGACGTAATACATCTCCGGCAGCAGAGGATCCATCCAGGGCCGGTAGCCCATGGCGTTGAAGAGCAGCCCCAGGGCCACGGCGATCAGCTGCATGGCCGTGCTGAGCTTTCCGAGAAAGCTGGGGTGGAACTTGCTGTCGCTGAGCCGATCCACCGAGGCGAAGGCGTAGAAGGAGATGACCAGGTCCCGCATGATGGCCAGGATGGCCACCCAGACGGGGATTGGAGCTGTCATGCCCTGGGTTCGCCAGGCCATGAGGATGAAGGCCGTGGTCATCAGCAACTTGTCCGCGGCGGGATCGAGAATCGCGCCCAGATCGGAACGCTGATTGAAGGTCCGGGCGATGAGGCCATCCAGCAGGTCGGTAAACCCTGCCGCGGCAAACAGGATGCAAGCCTGCCAGTAGTGTCCGTACCAGACCGCGATGGCGAAAAAGGGGATCGCCAGGATCCGCAGCAGGGTCAGCGCATTGGGGAGGGTGATGGGGCTGGAGGCGTTCATTGGCTTCAGTTTAGACGGAGATCACATCCCTTCGTCTCTTCCTTGTTCCATGCTGGTCATGAGCTACACTGGTTGACGGAGTTGAGACTATGACTCAAAATCTACCGATTCCCCTAAGTCAACTCCACCCTGGAGATCAAGGAGAAGTCGTCCAGGTGCAGGCCCAGGGACAGGTGCGCCAGCGCCTGCTTGAGATGGGCTTCATCCGCGGCGCGCTCCTTAGGGTCGAGAAGCTCGCGCCCTTGGGCGATCCCATGGAACTGGTGATCAAGGGCTACCACCTGTCTCTGCGGCGCGAGGAAAGCGCCTGCATCCTCGTCCAGCCGGTGGCCTGATGACGCTTACCATCGCCCTTGCAGGCAACCCCAATTGCGGCAAGACCACGTTGTTCAATGCCCTCACTGGGGCGCGTCACCACGTGGGCAACTGGCCCGGCGTCACCGTGGAACGGCGCAGCGGAACCTTCGAGGATGGGGGGACCACCCTGGAGGTGGTGGATCTTCCCGGCACCTATTCGCTGTCCGCCCGCAGCGAGGATGAGAAAGTGGCCTCGCAGTTCCTGGCCTCGCCCGAAGTGGATCTCGTCTTGAACGTGCTGGACGCTTCCAACCTCGAGCGAAACCTCTACCTCAGCACGCAGCTGCTGGAGCTGGGCAAGCCCGTGGCCTTCGTGTTGAACATGGTGGACGACGCGGAGAACCGCGGCGTCCGCATCGACGTGCATGCCCTGGAGCAGCTGCTGGGCGGCCCGGTGATTCCCACCGTGGGCAACCGGGAACTGGGCATCACCGAACTGAAGACGCTGCTCTCGGCCATGGCCCGCGGCGAGTCCAACCGGTGCCGCCGCATCACGGTGGACTACGGCCATGACATCGAGGGCGAGCTCACGAAGCTGCAGACGGAAATCCGCCGGGACGAGCAGCTGGAAGCCGCCATGCCTCCCCGCTGGCTGGCCCTTCAGCTGCTGGAAAACAATGCTGAGGCCAAGCGCGTGGTGGCCGAAAGCCACGCCGCCGAGGCCATCAAGCAGCAGCTTGCCAGGAGCTTCGCCTTCCTGGAGCCCCACCTCGGAGCCGACGGCGCCACCCTGGTGGCCGAACGCCGCTACGGTTTTGCCCACGGCCTTGTGAAGGAAGTGGCCACCGCGCCCGACGACAAGCAGACTCCCACCTCGAAGCTGGATGCGGTGCTCACCCACCGGGTGATCGGCATCCCCATCTTCCTGGGCGTTCTGGCTCTCATGTACTCGCTGTCCTTCATCCTGGGGAAAATCCCTCAGGACTGGATCGCTGACGGCTTCAAAGCCTTGTCAGGCTTCGCCGCATCGCGCCTGCCCGCGGGCGAGCTCACCAGCCTGCTGGTGGACGGCATCATTCCCGGCCTCAGCGCGGTCATCGTGTTCGTGCCCGTGATCATGATTCTCATGGGCTGCATCGCCTTCCTGGAAGACACGGGCTACATGGCCCGGGCGGCCTTCATCATGGACCGACTCATGCACGTCATGGGCCTGCACGGGAAGAGCTTCATCCCCCTCATCATGGGCAGCGGCTGCAACGTGCCGGCCATCCAGGCTGCGCGCACCATCGAAAGCCCTCAGGACCGCCTCATCACCATGCTGGTGACGCCGCTGGTGAGCTGCTCGGCACGGCTGCAGGTCTACATCGTCATCGCGGGCACCTTCTTCACGCCCTTCAAGGCGGCGATCGCCATTATCGCCATGCACTTCCTGGGCCTGGCCCTGGCCGTGCTCATGGGCCGGCTGCTGCGAAGCGCCCTGTTCAGCGGCCCCAGCTCTCCCTTTGTCATGGAGCTGCCGCCCTACCGCCTGCCCACCCTGAAGGCCACGGTCATCCACATGTGGGAGAAGGGTTCCATCTTCCTCACACGCGCGGGCACCACCATCTTCGCGGGCGCCACCCTGGTGTGGTTCCTGTCGCGTTACCCCGGCATCGCCAACCGCGAGTGGACCCTGGAGTACCAGCAGCAGTGCCAGGCCGTCGCGGCCCTCAATCTGCCCAAGGCCGAAGCCGAGGACCGGCTCAAGGATTTGCAGCTGGCCCACGAGAGCCGCATCGTCAACAGCAGCCTGGCGGCCCGCCTGGGCCAGAAGGTGGAGCCGGTGCTGCGGCCCATCCTGGATCCCGACCACAAGAGGGCCGAGGCCTGGAAAGATGTCATCGCCCTCACCGCCGGATTCGTGGCCAAGGAAATCGTGGTGTCCACCATGGCGGTCATCCATCAAGCCAGCGAAGAGCCCAAGGAGGGCGAACGTCTCAGCCCCCTGCAGGTCGCCTTGCGGGACGGTTCGGGCCTGTCGCCGCTCACGGCCCTGGCCTTCATGGTCTTTACCCTCATCTACACGCCTTGCCTGGGCACCATCGCCATGATCCGCCGCGAAGCGGGCAGCTGGGGCTGGGCGGCCTTCACCGTGGGGTATGGGCTGGCCCTGGGCTGGGGATTGGCCTGGATCACCGTGGCCGCCGGCCGCGCCCTTGGATTCGCCTGAGGTAGCCATGAGCGTACAGAGCATCCTCGCCTTTTCCGCCGTCGGCTTCGCGGCCCTCTACTTCATCCGGGGGGCCGTCCAGGATCTGAGCGCCCCCAAGGGCGCCGCCTGCGGCAAATGCAGCTCGGGCGGCTGCCCCGCGGCCCGGAAAGGCTGAGGCGCGGGAGGCCCCATGCGCTTCATCTTCGAGCAGATCCGGGTGGGAGGAGACCGCAACTTCGGCTACCTGTTGGGTGACCGGGAGGCGGGCGCGGGCCTGCTTATCGACCCCTCCTACTCGCCTGAAGCCATGGTGGAGCGGGCCCAGGCGCAGGGCTTGAAGGTGACCCACATCCTCAACACCCATGGCCACCCGGACCACACCAACGGCAACGAGGTGGCGAAGGCCCTCACGGGGGCCCCCATTGCAGGGGGGCCGAAGCATCCCGGCCCCGTGGACCTCACGCTGCGCGATGGCGACGTGGTGCCATTCGGGCAGTACATCCTGCGCGTGTGGCATGTTCCCGGCCATCATCCGGATCACCTGGCTTTTTTGGTCGAGGGCCTGGATGCCGCGTTCACGGGCGACCTGCTTTTTGTGGGCAAGGTGGGAGGCACCCAGACCGAGGCCGATGGCCGCACTGAGTGGGCCAGCCTCCAGCGCCTGCTGAAGGCTTGGCCCGACACCACGACCCTCTGGCCGGGCCACGACTACGGCGCCCGGCCCAGTTCCACGGTGGCCTGGGAGAAGCGCAACAATCCCTTCCTGCTCTGCGCCGACGTGGAGGCCTTCCTGAAGGCGAAGCAGGCATGGCCGGCCTTCAAAGCCAGGCACGGACTGCGCTGAGGTTTACTCCACCACCAGTTCATCCGCGAAGATGAAGCTCCGGTTGGGGTGGCCTTTGTGCCAGGGCGGGCAGGTAATGGGCGCCTTGGCGCGGGCGCGAACATAGCGCGCCCGCCCAGCGAAGGGCACCGCGTAATCCCGGCGGACCACGCCTTCGGCCCTGGGATCCACCTCGTTCCTGACCGTGCCTGCCGCGTGCCATGCGGTGCCGTCTTCGCTGGTGTCGAAGCTCACTTCAAGGGGCATGAAGATCCAGCTGTTCTGGTCCTGCAGGCAGCCCAGGGCGAGGCGGCGCAGGGCCTTCACCTCCCCCAGATCCAGCTCCGCGTCCAGATCGGTGCCGTAGAAGCCCTGCCAGGCTCCCAGCCGGAAATCGTCGCCGCCGCGCAGACCGTCAATCAGGGCCTGGTCTCCGCCCGCGCGGAACTGGGCATGGGGCGGAGTCCGCAGGGTCAGCTTGCGGCTGGGGTCGAGGCGGACGAAGGTGGCCTGCACCTGAGCGCTTCGCCGCGGGCCGTCCACGGCCACCAGGTTCACCGTGGCGCTCTGGGACAGGGCCAGGGGGCCCGTGTAGGGATGGGTGGGCGCATCCGTGCCGAAGCTGTACTGGATGGATCCTGCGCCCTCCAATGTCCAGGCGACCTCCGAAGTGGCCTGGGCGGGTCCCGCCACCCGGGGCGCCGGAAGGAGGGTGGGCGCCTTCATCTGGGTGCGGGGGCGGTCCGCTTCGGAGCGTCCCCAGGCGCTGGGCGAAAGGCCCATCTGGAACCGCAGGGTCCCACCCCGCAGAATCTCCTCTGCGGTGAGGAAGGCCTTGGGATGGGGCTTTCCGTTCAGCGTGAGGTCCTGCACGTAGGGCCCCTGGCCCGGGGCCAGGATCACCAGCCGGCGGCCGTTCTCGAAGCGCAGGGTGGCCTTCGGGAACCGCGGCGCGCCGATCACGTAGTCGGCGGTGCCTGGCGTGACGGCGTAGAAGCCGAGGGCGCTGAGCAGGTACCAGGCGCTCATCTGGCCGCAGTCCTCGTTGCCGATGAGGCCGTCGGGGGCGTTCTTGTACATCTCGTCACAGAGCCGCCGGACCATGGCCTGGGTTTTCTGGGGGGCGCCGGTGAAGGCGTAGAGGTAGGCCATGTGGTGGCTGGGTTCGTTGCCGTGGGCGTACTGGCCGACCAGGCCCGTGATGTCCGCCTGCTCGCGGCCTTTGGTGCGGCTTTCGGCGCTGAAGAGATCGTCGAGGCGCTTCTCCAGGGCGGCGGATCCGCCCAGGGCGGCCGCGAAGCCGCTGAGATCCTGAGGCACGAAGAAGCCGTACTGCCATCCGTTGGCTTCGGTGTAGTGGAAGGTGACCTCGCTGGGATCGAAGGGTTCGAGCCAGCGCCCGGCCAGGCGGGGGCGCAGAAAGCCGGTCTTGGGATCCAGCAGGTGCCGCCAAGCCTGGGCCCGCTGATCGAAGCGCGCCGCCAGGTTCCGTTCGCCCAGGGATTCCGCGAAGCGGGCGATGCACCAGTCGTCATAGGCGTACTCGAGGGTCTTGGACACGCTTTCGCTGCCCTGGTCCGCAGGGACGAATCCGTACTGGCGGTAGGCGCGCAGATCCGGGCGGTCGCCTTCGGCGGAAGCCACCATGGCCTTCAGCACCAGCCGGGCGTCGAAATCCCGGATGCCCTTGAACCAGGCGTCCACAATGACCGGCACCGCGTGGTAGCCGATCATGCAATCGGTCTCGTTGCCCCACAGTTCCCACACCGGCAGCCGTCCCGCTTCCTGGAACTGCCCCAGGAAGGTCCGGATGAAATCAAGGGTGCGCTTGCGTTCCACGAGTGCGTACAGGGGATGGGCGGCGCGGAAGGTGTCCCACAGGGAGAAGACGGTGTGGCGGGTGAAGCCCTTCGCCGCGTGGGGTTTCAGGTCGCGGCCCAGGTAGCGGCCATCCACGTCCTGGAAGGTGTTGGGCTGGAGGCAGGCATGATAGAGCGCAGTGGCGAAGATGGCGCGCTGATCCGCGGTGCCTCCTTCCACCGTGGCCTTGGCCAGCTGGCGGTTCCAGGCGGCGCGCGCCGCGCGCTTGGCCGCATCGAAGGCGCACCGCTCGGCGGCGAGGTTCTTGGCGGCGCCGTCGAGATTCACCGCCGATAGCGCGACCTGGGCCTCCACGGCATCGCCGGGCTTCAGGGCGAAGTGGAGGGCCATCCTGGGGGAGGCCCCTTCGGCCTTGAAGGGCCGGCTGAAGGTGGCGCGGAAGTAGACGGGTTGGTCCAGGGCCCAGGCCTTGGAGCGGCGGAAGCCTTCCAGGGTGTGGTCGTCGATCACGCGCAGGGAGGAGGCCAGCAGCTCGTCCCGGTGCGTGAGGTCCACCAGGATGTGGGCCTGGTCCGCGCGCTGGAACTGGAAGCGGTAGAGCCCCGTCCGCAGGGTGGCGGTGACTTCGGCATGGACGCCGTAGTCCTTCAGGTCCACCGCATAGTGACCCGCGGATGCCTTCTCGCTGGCCTTCTCGAAGCGGGAGCCGTATCCCGCAGAATCGAAAGGCAGCGGGGTTTCTCCGCCTTGGCTGCGGTAGCCGGAGGTCCACTTCACCGGGCCCGTGGCGGGCAGCAGCAGGATGTCGCCGTAGTCGCTGCATCCCACGCCGCTGAGATGCGTCTGGCTGAATCCGTAGATCACGGTGTCGTCAAAGTGGTAGCCGCTGCAGCCGTCCCAGCCCGTGAGCCGAGTGTCCGGGCCCGGCTGCACCATGCCGAAGGGCAGCGCGGGGCCCGGATAGGTATGGCCATGGCCGCCGGTGCCGATGAAAGGGTTGATCCTCGATGCCAGATCCGGCTCGGTTCCGCCCAGGAAAGCTGCCGCGGCCAGGAAGGGAAGAAGGGCTTTCATGGGGATAGCATCGCACCGGTGCGATGGGGATGGGGAGGGATCCGTCCGGCCGGTTTTGGCAAGCCGATGGGCATGTCATCATTAGCCCTTGGCCCGGAGGACGGGCGCCCGTTGACAAGGATGGTTTCGTGGATTTGTTCGGCCTGCCCACCGCACCTCAGACTGCCGCCGTGGACGCGGCCATCGCCAGCCGCCGTTCCATGCGGGCTTTCCTGCCGACCCCAGTGCCCCAGGCGCTGCTGGAGGACATCCTCGGTCTGGCCGCCCGGGCCCCCTCCGGCACGAACATCCAGCCCTGGCAGGTCCACGTGCTCACCGGGGCCGCCAAGGACCGGCTGTGCGACCGCATCTGCGCCATCTACGAAAACCCCGCCGAGCTGGCCCAACACGAGCGCGAGTACGACTACTACCCCAAAGAGTGGACCTCGCCCTACATCGATCGCCGCCGCAAGGTGGGCTGGGATCTCTACAAGCTTCTGGGCATCGCCAAGGCCGACAAGGAGGCCATGCACCGCCAGCATGGCCGCAACTACCGTTTCTTCGACGCCCCGGTGGGCCTCCTGTTCAGCATCGACCGCATCCTGGAGCAGGGCAGCTGGCTGGACTACGGCATGTTCCTACAGAACCTCATGATCGCGGCCAGGGCCAGGGGATTGCACACCTGCCCCCAGGCGGCCTTCACCCAGTTCCACCGCGTCATCGCCGAGGAACTGTGCCTGCGCCCCGACCAGGCCATCGTCTGCGGCATGGCCCTGGGCTACGCCGATCCCGAGGCCGTGGAGAACCATCTGGAAACAGAGCGGGCGGACCTGGGCGAGTTCGTGACCTTCCACGATTGACGGGTTCTTTCGATTGATCCGGCGCCCGATCGGGCTCATGGTGGGTCCCAACCCGACC
The DNA here is from genome assembly GCA_016195985.1 of Acidobacteriota bacterium. GTDB lineage: Bacteria > Acidobacteriota > Holophagae > Holophagales > Holophagaceae > Geothrix. The sequence continues at coordinate 119,006 of JACPYP010000012.1, forward strand.
TCATCCGTGAACCTCTCATCGAAGGCGCCCCATGCCCGAACACACGCTGACCATCCTCCTCGCCGGCGGCAGCGGCACGCGGCTGCTGCCCCTCACGGCGGACCGCGCGAAACCGGCGGTGCCCTTCGGTGGCAAGTACCGCGTCATCGATTTCACGTTGTCCAACTGTCTGCATTCCGGCCTGCGGCGAGTCCTGGTACTGACCCAATACAAATCGCATTCCCTGCACAAGCATCTCCGGGACGGCTGGTCCATCTTCAATCCCGAATGCGGCGAATACATCACGGTGGTGCCGCCCCAGATGCGCACCGGGGCCTCCTGGTACGCGGGGACGGCGGATGCCATCAACCAGAACCTTTTCCTGCTGGAGCGCAGTTCCGCCAGCAAGGTGCTGATTCTGGCCGCGGATCACATCTACCGCATGGACTACGCAGCCCTCATCAAGGCCCATGAGGAAACGCAAGCCGATTTGACCATCGCTTGTATGAAGGTGCCTCTAAAGGAAGCCAGCGCTTTCGGCGTCATGGCCATCGGCCAGGACAGCCGCATCGTCGAATTCCAGGAGAAACCGGAGCGGCCCCGGCCCCTGCCGGGCGACCCTGAAACAGCCCTGGTGTCCATGGGCATCTACGTCTTCCGCAAGGAGCTTCTGATCGAAGCGCTACGCGACGACAGCCTCCGTGAGGATTCCAGCCATGATTTCGGCAAGGATCTGATCCCCCGCATGATCGGCACCCACAAGGTCTGCGCCTATGAATTCGGCGGCACCCGGGGTCGGGTCACCCAGGACCGCTATTGGCGGGATGTGGGCAGCCTGGATGCCTACTACGAAGCGAATATGGACCTGCTCAAGCCTGTGCCGCCCCTGGATCTGTACCAGAGAGACTGGGCCATCCGCACCTACCATGGCCAGAACCCGCCTGCCCGCATGGTGCCGGGCGTCAGTGGCAGGGACGGCATGATGACCAACTCCATCATGGGCGCGGGCACCGTGATCATCGGCGGCATCGTGCGGCACTCCGTCCTGGCCTCGCGGGTATACGTCCACGAGGAGGCGCTGGTGGAGGACGCGATTCTGTTCGACCACGTCGTGGTGGGACCTGGGGCGCGGCTGCGCCGGTGCATCGTGGACAAGCACGTGGCCATCCCGCCGGGGGAGGCCATCGGTTATGACCTGGATAAGGACCGCCAGCGCTTCGCCAGCTCTGACAAGGGCATCCTCGTGGTGCCGGAGGACTACCGGTTCGGATGAATCACATGTCCCTGGCGGAGCAGCGCGGGGGCGGCCCAGGCGAACCTTAGTGCCCGCCCTCTCCCGCCAGCTTCCGCCCCAGTTCGCCCACCACGGCCTTGGCATCGCCGAAGAGCATGAACGTCTTGTCGAGGAAGTACAGCTCGTTGTCGATGCCGGCGAAGCCCGGGGCCTTGGAGCGCTTGATGGCGTACACCGTCTTCGCCTTGTCGGCGTCGATGATGGGCATGCCGTAGATGGGGCTGTTCTTGTCGGAGCGCGCGGCCGGATTCACCACGTCGTTGGCGCCGATGACCAGCACCACGTCCGCCTGGGGCATGTCGCCGTTGATCTCATCCATTTCCACCAGGTCGTCGTAGGGGATCTCCGCCTCTGCCAGCAGCACGTTCATGTGGCCCGGCATGCGGCCGGCCACGGGGTGGATGGCGAACTTCACGGTGACGCCCTTCTTCTTCAGCAGATCGTAGACCTCCCGCACCTTGTGCTGGGCCTGGGCCACGGCCATGCCGTAGCCAGGCACGATGACCACGAGATCAGCTTGCTCCATGACCTGGGCGGCGCTTTCCACGGTGTCGGATTTGTAGGCCTTCTGTTCACCCTCGGCACTGGCGGTGGTGGTCTGGCCGAATGCGCCGAACAGCACGTTGAAGAAGGAACGGTTCATGGCCTTGCACATGATCACGGAGAGGATGAGGCCCGAACTGCCATCCAGCGCGCCCGCCGTGATGAGCAGCTTGTTGTTGAGCACGAAGCCCATGGCCACGGCGGACAGGCCCGCATAGGCGTTGAGGATGGAGATCACGGTGGGCATGTCCGCGCCGCCGATGGGAATGATCAGCAGCACGCCGAAAGCCAGCGAGAGCATGATGATGCCGCCGAAGGCCCATGGCGCCCAGGGGGCCAGCGGGTGCAGCACCAGGGCCACGCCCAGAGCCAGGGCCAGGGCGAAGAGGGCCAGGTTGCTGACATTCTGCAGGGGGTAGGTGACGGGCCGTTGGGGAATCCACTTCACTTCCTGCAGCTTGCCTGCCGCCAGGATCGATCCCGTGAAGGTGAGAAAGCCCAGGAGGATCTCCGCCACCAGGGCGATGACGATGAAGGGAGCCAGGGCCGCCTCGTTCTTCTGGCCGTAGTAGAGGAAGAATTTGGCCGTGCCCACCAGGCCCGCCGCCAGGCCGCCGAAGGCATGGGAAAGCGCCGTCCGCTGTGGCACCGCCGTGAGGGGCACCTGGGCCAAGGGGTAGCCGATGGCCGCGCCCAGGGCGAAGGCGCCTAGGATCCACCAGTAGTGGGTGCCGCCCGTGGCGATGACGCCGGTCAGGGTGCCCAGCACGGCCAGGGTCATGGCTGCCACGCCGGAAAGCACGCCCTTCCGGCCCGTTTCGGGATCGCTCATCCACCGCAGCGACAGGATGAACAACGCGGTGGAAACGAGATACAGCAGCTGGACGAGGGTTTCGGCGCTCATTTGGCACCCCCTCCCTGCTTCTTGAACATCTTCAGCATCCGGTCGGTGATGAGGAATCCGCTCACGATGTTGGTGGTGGAGCAGAAGATGGCGATGAGGCCCAAGGCGGTGATGTAGCCGGGGTAATCCTTTCCGGCGGAGACGATGAGGGCGCCCACCACGGCAATGGCTGATATCGCGTTGGTGAGGCTCATGAGGGGCGTGTGCAACAGGCGCGACACCCGCTGGATGACCATGAGGCCGATGAAGGTGGCCAGCATGAAGACGAAGATGGCGCCCATGAAGTCGAGCTGGCCGTGGCCGCCCGCGGCCTGGCCCGGCGTTTCGGCGAGTGCGAGGAGCATCATCACACCTTCCCTCCCTCATTCTGGTTCAACGCTTTGAGCGTGGGCCCGTGGACCACCTTCCCCTCGTGGGTGACGGCGCAGCCCTTGAGGATGTCGTCGGCCCAATCCAGGTTGAAGCGCTTGGCCTCCTTGTCCCAGAAGGCCGTCATGAAGTTCAGCAGGTTCCGGGAGAAGAGCATGCTGGCGTGGGTGGGCACTGTGGCGGGCAGGTTGAGGGGGGCGATGATCTTGACGCCGTTCACCTCGGTGGTGCCGCCCAGCTTGGACAGGGTGCAGTTCCCGCCCCCGTCGGCGCCCAGATCCACGAGGACGGAGCCGGGTTTCATGGAGCGGATGATGGTTTCGTCGATGAGCTTGGGCGCGAAGACTCCGCCGATGAGGGCCGTGGTGATGACCACGTCCACCGTGGCGCAATGGTCCGCCAGCAGCTTCGCCTGCTGCGCCTTGTCCTCCGCGGAGAGTTCACCCGCATAGCCGCCTCCGGCCGAGGCGCCCTGCTTCAGATCGATGCCCACGTACTTGCCGCCCACGGATTCGATCTGCTCTTTCACCTCGGGCCGCACGTCGGTGGCGGTGACGCTGGCGCCCAGGCGCTTGGCCGTGGCGATGGCCTGCAGTCCCGCCACGCCCGCGCCGATGACGAAGACCTTGGCGGGCAGGGTGGTGCCGGCCGCGGTCATGAACATGGGGTAGTACTTGGGCAGTTCGAGGGCGCCCAGCAGCGCCCCCTTGTAGCCCACGATGTTGGCCTGGCTGGACAGCGTGTCCATGGCCTGGGCCCGGGTGGTGCGGGGGATGCAGTCCGTGGAGAAGGCCGTGATGTTCCGCTCAGCCAACCGCGTGACGGCCTCGAGGTTCCGGGTGGGGAAGAGCGAGGCGAGCAGCATGGCTCCGGGCTTCAGAAGATCCGCTTCATGGCTGCCGTCGGGACGAGCCTGGGGGGCGTTCACTTTCAGCATGAAGTCGGCGCTTTCCCACAGCGCCGCCGCATCCGCCACCAGGGAGGCTCCGGCCGATTCGTAGGCGGAATCAGGATAATGGGCGGCACCGCCGGCCCCTGCCTGTACGGCCACCTCGACGCCGAGCTGGATGAGCTTCTTGCAGGACTCCGGGTCCAGTGCGACGCGGGTCTCATCCGCCCTGATCTCTCTGGGAACGGCAATTCTCATGGGGGGCCTCGGCTTGGTCATCCGCAGTAATGCGGACACCTTACCATTGGTTGCCCCCAATGGCTCAATGCGGATTATTTATGGATCAGCCCTGGGACTTGGCTGACATCAGTTCGGTTTTGCGGGCCGACCCGGCGCTGGAGCCGAAATAGTAGGTCACCACGCCGATCCAGGCGGAGCCGAGGCTGCCCAGCATGATGTTGAGGATGTCCCGGGAGCCGGTCGGGGGCTCGTGTCTCAGCAGAAAATACAGCAGGCCGAAAAAGCCGAGGGTGATGGCCATGCCGAGAATCTTGGGGGTCCAGTCCTGGGTCTTGATTTCCCGCTCCCGGGCGTTGGCCCGGTCCCCGGCGGCGATGGCTTCGAGGGCTTCGATGTTCTCGAAGCCCAGTTTCTGCATCTGCACGGCGAAATCCTGATCGGCCTTCTTGAGGGCGAGCAGTTGGTCCGGACTGGCGCCCTGGACGGCGGCAGACAGGGTGTTGTCATCCTTCGCAGCATCCTCAGGCATGCCCAGGGCCTTGGTGAGGGCCAGTCCCGCGATGCCGCCCAGGGGGCCGCCCAGCGCGGTGCCGATGGCGGGGGCGATGCTCTTGACGAGCGCTTTCCAATCAAACGACATGGGTGGCCTCCGGAATGCGTTCCGCCCGCCTCAACCAGCCTTTCAGGAACACGGACTGGGTGGGATTGCGATCGACGATGGACTGGTAGTAGCTCTTTTGCGCCAGGCAAAGGGTTTGCAGGAGCGCTTGGGGCGGTTGGGCGTTGGCGGCGCCGATGGTCGCGGGCCCGGGGCGCCCGTCCACGGCGATGGGCGGAGTGGCCTGGGCGTTGATGGCTCGCTGGAGAAGCTTCACGGCCACTTCAAGGCCGCAGTTCACGCCGATGTCGAACAGCTTGATGGCGATGGAGGCATCAGAAAGGCCGTCCCAGCGCCAGTAGTCCGTCCGGTAGATGGTGCTGGCCTGGTCCTGGGTCAGACCCTTCACATCGCCGGGGAAGCCGAGTTCGGGGTGGGCGCCGTTCCACTTGTCGAGGTTGCGCTGGATGATGCCGAAGTTGGTGGCGCCGCCCGGGTCGGCGGGATGGTTCACGTAGCCGCCTTCATTGCCGAGGGTGAAGGCGAGGGCATTTTCGAGGGTGCTGTTCAATGGGGGCTCCTGGGAGTAGGGGGGCGCCAAGCCGGATGGGAACCCGAAACCTTGTCAACGCTCTGGTACAAGGTCCGGCCATCCGCGAGGTCGATGCGGGCGATGCGGTGCTCGGCCACCAGGAGCGCCAGGGCCTCCTGCACGGCTTCGAGGGTGACGGAGTAGGCAGGCGCGGGAAGCCACCAATTGGCGATGCCCTCCAGACTGTCGGCGGCCTCGGGATGATCCTGGAGGTAGAGCAGGATGCCTTGGCACAGGATGCTCGGGTCGGAGATGGGCGCAGGAGACATTCAGCACCAGGGGTCGCTGCATTGAATGGCAGCAAGTGGTGGGCCAAATGTTTAAGTGTTTGTATAAATTTATTTAATAATTGCTTCGAGGCGAGCCGGGTGGGGAGGGAGGCTCGATCGCATCCCGGAATTATATGTAAATATTTTATTTTTTAATATTTACACGAATTGACCCGGAGTGGGTTCTTGTGGACCCAGGCCTTTCGATGGGGCCTTGAATCCGCGGGCGACCCTTCGCCATGGTTGATGATGCCCATTCATTTTATGCAAAATTTGACTGTGACTACCTTGATCAAAATGGTTAAAAAAACGCATTAAATTAACATTGCGCATTTATATCTTGGCTCTATATTGCCTCAATCAACCTTCCTGGCTATGACGCCGGACTGAAAAGGGGCCCCCCTTGATCGGGCAATCGCCAGCCTTCCAAGCCACCGTGCGCCTCTTGGCCCGCATGGCTGCCTGTGACGCGCCGGTCCTGATCGAGGGTGAAACAGGCACGGGCAAGGAACTGGCCGCCCGCGCCATCCACTACCAAAGCGTGCGCCGGGACGGGCCTTTCATCCCGGTGAACTGCGGCGCCATTCCGGATGCCCTCATCGAAAGCGAATTGTTCGGCCATCGCAAAGGGGCCTTCACGGATGCCAAAGACCATCAGCCCGGGTTGGTGGTCCTGGCGGAGGACGGAACACTCTTCCTGGATGAAGTGGACGCCCTTTCGCCGAAGGGGCAGGTGACGCTGCTCCGTTTCCTGCAGGATCAGGAATTCCGGCCCCTGGGCGCCCGGCGGGTGGAGCATGGGAATGTCCGCATCCTGGCCGCCAGCAATTCCAGCCTGCCCCTGCTGGCGGAGAAGGGCGCTTTCCGTTCCGACCTGCTCTACCGTCTGCGGATCCTCTGCCTGGAACTGGCGCCGCTGCGGCATCGCCACGGGGATGTGGAACTCCTGGCGGGGTGGTTCCTGGAGGCCTGCGACAAGCGTTTCGGCCTCGGCCTGAAGAGCATCCACCCTGATTCCCTTCGGTGGATGAACGAGTACCACTGGCCGGGCAACATCCGTGAACTCGAGAACCTCCTCTACCGGGAGTACCTGCTGTCCGAAGGCCCGGTGATGCGCATCGAGGCGCCCAGGGCCCTGGACGCGGCGCCATCCGGCGGGCGGGGCGCGTCCTCCGGGGAGCTCCAGTTCCACCGCGCCAAAGCCCAGGCGGTGGCGGCCTTCGAGCGCGACTACCTGGTGGGACTGCTGGGCCGGGCCGGGGGCAATGTGAGCCTGGCGGCCAAGCTGGCGGGCAAGGAACGGCGCAGCCTGGGCAAGCTGCTCAAGAAGTACGGGCTGGGCCATGCCTCCCGCGAGAAAGCCATCTTCCAGGAAGACCCCCTTTCCGCCTGAACCGTGGGTGGGTTTCGACCCAGGTCGGGCTGCGCGGGGAACCGTACTGACCCGGCAGGCGCGCCGCTCCATCGGGCGTTGGTCTCGCGGGGCCGGGCGTTCTGTCCGATTGGTCCGCAGGTTGCACAGGGGAAACGCATTCAATCCACATCTGGAGGTTCGACCATGGCGAATTCAGCCCATCCTCAGCGCATCGGACTCATCCCCGAACACGATTCAACACATGGAGGGCGCCTGGGGAGGCACCTCCATTTCGACGACCGCAGCTGGAATTTCCCCGTGCGGCTTCTCAAGGGGGCCGCCATCCAGACCCGGACCTGGGAGCGTTCGACGAAACCCTTCAACCAGGGCGAGCTGGGTTCCTGCACGGGCAACGGCGCGGTCGGGGTGGCCTGCTCCAGACCCTACCGGCAGACGGGCATCCGCTACACGGAGACCCTGGCGAAAAAGGTGTACAGCCGCGCGACCCATGACGACACCATCGTGGGCGCCTGGCCGCCGAAGGATACAGGCTCCACCGTGCTGGGGGCCATGAAGGCCCTGCGGGAGCTGGGCATGGCCAAGGGCTACCACTGGTGCTTCAGCCTCGATGACGTGCTCAAAACCCTCTCGACCTTGGGCCCCGTGGAGGTGGGCGTGAATTGGTACGAAGGCTTCGACAAGCCGGATGCCAAGGGGCTGGTGAAAGTGGGGGGCTCCATCCGGGGAGGGCATGCCTTCGAGCTGCTGGGCGTGGACGCGGAAAAGAAACTGGTCTGGGGCATCAATTCCTGGGGCCCGGATTGGGGCCTCGGCGGTCATTTCGCCTTTTCCTGGAAGGACCTGGACCGCCTCCTGCACGAGCAGGGCGAAGCCTCCACCCTATCGTTCTAGGATTCTCCGTTGGCCAAGGTCTTCTCCCCCCTCGCCCTCGGCGTCGGCTTCACGGCCCTGCTCGCGCTGGTCCCGGGCCTGGGCCTTGGTTCCACCAGCCCCAAGCCCGTGACGGCTTCCGCCAAAGCCGCTGAGCCCCGGAAACCCTCCGGAGAGGGTGGGGTGGGAGCCCTGGTGGAGCAATGCCTGCGGGACCGGGCCAGGGCCTCCGCCGCGTCCGTGGAGGCCACCATCCTGACCCTTCCGGACCCTCAGCGGACGAATATGGGGCTGTGGTTCGACCTGCGCCTGAACGCGGCGCAAAGGGCATTCCGGACCTTCGATTTCCTGCCGCGGAGCTTCTATCTGCCCTGGGGAACGGCGGCGAAGGAGGAGCGGGAATCCGGCGCTTCTTCGGCCTTTCCCGATCCGGGGCTCGGCTTCATCTGGTTCGCCCGGGAGGGGACTGCGCCGGCCTACCACGCGCTGTTCATCGTGGGCGAAAGCCAGGCCTTGGGCGTGAACCGCGAGGCCCTCCGCCAGGCCTTGCAATGGGCGGCCAAGGTGGTCCCGGCGGGCGCGGACCGCCGGGTTTCGATCCTGGGCCCCCAGTTTTCCGGGAGCCTGACCTCCCTCGGCGCGGGCCTGGAATCCCACTTCAAGGAGCCATCCGCGCTGGCCGTGCGCATCCAGGGCACCACCACCCTCGATGCCAGCGGCACCAAGGTGTTGCGGGAGGCCATCGGCCCCGTGGAGCCCCGCCGTTTGGAAATCTCCACCTGGACCTGCAACCTTTCGGGCACCGCCAAGGAGAGCCTGCTGAGCTGGTACATGGAGGAAGCGGGCTGGCCCCGGGACGCCTCCAAGGTCGCGCTGTTCACGGAGGCGAACACGGCCTACCGGCGGCAGGCCAAGCTGGGCGAGGCCATGACCCAGATCCTCTTCCCCATGGGATTGTCCCGGTTGCGCAGCGAGCGGCAGGCCATGGAGCGCAGCCTGGGGAAGGAGGGGACCACGGAGCTGGTGCTTCCCTCCAGCCTGCTGGGCCCGGCCCAGGAGGAGGCGCAGCGGGTGCTGGACACCGCGCCCCAGTACTCCCCCGACACCATCCGGAACACGGAGCTCACGCTCGCCGGAACCGTCCTCAGCCTGGCCCGCCGGGGGTACACCCATGTGGGCATTTCCGCCAGCGACCCCCAGGATCTGATGTTCCTGGCCGAGCGGATCCGCGCCTACCACCCCTCCTGCACGCTCTTCACCACCAGCGGGAACCACAGCCTCTTCGCCCATCCCAACGTCAGCCAGGCCATGGATGGCATGGTGATGTTCGGCGGCTATCCGGTGACGGATGCCGTGCGGGCCCTCTCCCTGCAGAAAGGGGAGCTGGAATCCCCGGTGCGCTTCACCTCCGAGGGCGAGTACGCCACCTACTACGCGACCCTGCTGCTTCTGGATCCCGCCCGCGCCAAGGATCCCGAGCGGATCTTCTGGGGGCGCCAAGGCTATGTCTCCATCGTGAAGGGCGGCGGCGTGTGGCCCCTGCGGCACGGCGGCCTGGAGGCGGGTGGGGAACGGCCGGCGTGGAACCGCGATGTGGAGGGGCGCTACCGGGAAGTGGCCACCCAGAGCCGGGATCTTGTCCAGTACGTGCACTCCCGGCTGCGGCAGCTGGCGCTGCTGCTGGCGGGCCTGGGGGCGGCGGCGGCCCTGACCTTCCTGGGCCCGCTGATGGGGGTGGCCCGCGTGCCCAGCACCGAGCCGGGTCTCGGCCCCTACCGGAACCTCCTGGCGGGGGCCGTCCTCGCCCTGGGCATCCTCAGCTTCCTGGCCATGGGTTATGTCCTGCCCCTGGCGGTGCTGAGGGGATCGCCCTGGCGGGACCCCTTCCTGTGGATGAGCCTGGCGGTCTGGGCGGCTTTCGCGGTGCTGACGTTCGGGGCGCTCTCGGGGCGGCTGGGCAGCGCGCGGGCGCTCCTGCTGTCCGTTCTGGCCCTGGTTCCGGCCTGCCTCATGGCCTGGTGGGGACCGCGGCATTTCCTCGACTACATGCCGGATTACCTGCGCTTCTCCTCGCCAGGACGGGGGGTCTCGATGCTGCCGACCATGGTCATTCTGGCGATGGGCCTCGCCCTGTTGCTACGGACCTGGTTCGCGGTGCGCTGCCAGGGGCACGAAGCCTTCTGGCCCGCGCCCCTGGGCCTCGACGATCCGAAGATTCTCGGCCTCCGCCACCTTCGGGGGCTCCATTTCCAACCCTGGACCTTCGGCCTCGTGGCGGTTCTGGCAGGCTTCCAGTGGTTCCTCCCCGGCGGCATCATCCGGCCGTTGATGGAGGGGCAGGGGGCTGCCCTGGCGGTGGTGGCCGTGGCCAGCGGGCTGCTCCTGGCCAGCCTGTTCCTGTTCTGGCAGTTCCACCAGGGCTGGCAGGATCTGCGCCGTGTGCTGGAAGCGCTCGATTTCTGCTCCTACCGCGCGGCCTTCGCCGAGGTGGGGCGGCTGGTGGAATGGAACGCCATGCGGGCCCTGGGCCGGGGGCTGTGGATGCACCGGTCCAGCCTCCGGGGGCGGGAGATCCTGAGGGCCCAGCGAGACTGGGTGGCCGAGGTGGAACCGGATTTCGCGGCCCACCTCGATGCGCTGGATGCCATCGAAGCGGGCACCTCCAAGGCGCGAAGAGGCCTGGGCGAGTACCAGAAGTGGCGGGTGCGCCTGGCTGTGGCCCGCGAAATGACCGCCTGCGGAGACGCCCTGGCCCTGGCCTGCGCGAAGCATCCCGCCGGAGCCACGGCCACGGCCCATCCCGAGGTGGACCTCTTCAAGGCGCTGCGGGCCGTCCACTTCATCCGCCAGGCCTTCCTGGTGCTGCGCCACCTGCTCATCGGATCGGTGGGCACGCTGGTCCTGCTGGTGCTGGGAATCGCGGCCTTCGACTTCCAGCCCAAGAACGATGTGTTGATCCTGCTTTGCGGCTTCCTGCTGGCCATGGCCGCGTGGGCGGGCATGGCCATCCTGAACATGGAGCGGGATCCCCTGCTCAGCCTCATGGAAGGCACCCAGGCCGGGGAAGTGAAGCTGAGCCTCGGGCTGGTGGAGAACGGCTTCCGCTTCGTGCTCGCCCCCTTGCTGCTCCTGCTGGCGGCCCTCAACCCTTCCTTCGGCGGCCTTCTGGTGCAGGTGTTCAACCCGCTGATGCATCTCCTGAAGTGATCCACTGGACTGAGCCAGGCCGTGCTTCAATCAGCAGTCTGCCCTTTTGGAGGGAGCCCCCGTGATCCCATCGCTCATCCTGGCCGCCGCCTTTGCCCTGAGTGCCGCACCGGTCCCGGAAGCCTCTCCGGAGGCCGTGGTTCAGAGACAGGTGGAGGCCTACAACGCCCACAACCTGGATGCCTTCGTCGTCTGCTACGACGCGGCTATTGAATTCCGCACCATGGACGGGAAGGTGGGGCCAGAAAAAGGCCTGGCCGCGCTCCGCAAAGGGTATGACGAGCTGTTCAAACGCTTCCCCACCCTGAAGGTGACGATCCTCAAGCGCATCACCCAGGGCGCCTTCGTCATCGATCAGGAGCAGGCTGAAGGCATGGGGCCCAATCCGGTGACGGTCACGGCCATCTACGAAGTGGCGAAGGGCAAGATCGTCCACGTGTGGTTCATTGATGGCTGAATCCGGCTAGAGCCCCCGGGACCACTCCGGACGGAGGGCCACGCGCCCTGCCAGGGCTTCGTCGATGGCGGCCAGGATCGATTCCCGGTCCCGCGGCAGGCGGCCGCCGATGGGCAGGTAGTTGGAGGCGTGGTTGGAGCGGAAGATGGCACCGCTTGGCCGGGCTTCCTCCACGAACCAGCGTTGTTCCTGGAGCAGCTCATGCACATCGGGCAGCTCGAAGCGGCCCTGGTCCTCCAGCCGGGAGATGGGGGTGCCCGGAACCACGGTGAGGGTGAGCGTCGACAGGAATTTGGGGTCCATGGCCGTGGCCAGGCGCCCCGAGGCGCGGGCGTGCTCTTCACTGCGTTCGCGGCCGCCCGCGCCCAGCAGGAAGATGAGGGACTGGTCCATGCCGGCTTCCCGGGCCCTGCGGGCGGCTTCGGTGTGCTCGGCAGCGGTGGCGCCCTTGGCGATGCGCCGCAGGGTCACGTCGTCGCCGGATTCAGGGCCGATGTAGAGCAGCGACAGGCCAAGCTCCCGCAGGTGGCGGAGCTCCGCGGGCGTTTTCTCCAGCAGGTTGCGGGCCGTGGCGTAGGTGCTTACGCGCCTCAGGCGGGGAAAGGCCTGCGCCAGCGCCAGGAGGATGGGCTCCCAGTGCCCCATCTCCATGCCCAGTGGATCGCCGTCGGCCACGAAGACGTGGCGGACCAGGTCCGCGTAGCGGCCGCCGGCCTCGGCGACATCCGCCAGCACGGCATCGAGCGGGCGCACCCGGTACTGCTTGTCGCGGTACATGGCGCAGTAGGTGCAGGCGTTCCATGAACACCCGAGGGTGGCCTGGAGAATGAAGGAATCAGCCTCGCTGGGCGGGCGAAAGAGAGGTTCGTCGTAGCGCACAGGCCATTCTCCCGCAAACGGAGCCCCAGCGGGGATTCTTGGCGCGGCGGGAGCGCGTGCGCCACAATCGCAAGGTCCCGATCCCCCGGAGCCCCATGCATCCCATCCATCGCACCGCCCTCCGCACTCACGGTTTCACCGAATCCGTCATCCGGGGGATGACGCGGCTGGCCAACGAGCACGGCGCCATCAACCTCGCCCAGGGCTTTCCCAATTTTCCGGCCCCGGGAATCATCAAGCAGGCCGCGGTGGCAGCCATCCGCGCCGATGTGAACCAGTACGCCATCACCTGGGGATCGAAGCGCCTGCGCGAAGCCCTGTCCCGGAAGATGCAAGCCTTCTATGGCCTTGCGGTGGATCCCGAAACGGAGATCACCATCGCTTGCGGCGCCACGGAAGCCATGGCCTCGGTGCTGATGGCCTTGGTGGATCCCGGCGGGGAAGTGGTCGTCTTCGAGCCCTGGTACGAGAACTACGGTCCCGATGCCGTGCTCTGCGGCGCGAAGCCCGTGAACGTGCCGCTGCCTGTGGGCCAGCCGCTGGATCTCGACCGGTTGGCCAAGGCCTTCGGGCCGAAGACCCGGGCCATCATCCTGAACACGCCCAACAATCCCACGGGCAAAGTCTTCACGGCGGACGAGCTGGCGGGCATCGCGGCCCTTTGCCAGCGCCACGGCGCCTACGCCATCACCGACGAGATCTACGAACACATCGTCTACGTGGGGGTTCACATCCCCATGGCCACGCTGCCCGGCATGGCCGAGCGCACCATCACCATTTCCGGCGCTTCGAAAACCTACGCCGTCACGGGCTGGCGCATCGGCACCATCATCGCTCCCCGGGAGTTGACCGCCGCCATCCGCAAGGTCCACGACTTTCTCACCGTGGGCGCGCCCGCGCCGCTGCAGGAGGCGGTGGCCGTGGCCATGGAGGAACTGCCCCGCGGCTACTACACGCAGATGGCTGATGCCTACCGCCAGCGCCGCGACCTGCTTTGCGGCGCCCTTGCGCAGGCGGGGTTCAAGCTACAGCCGCCCCAGGGTGCCTACTACGTGCTGGCGGACTACTCGGCGCTGGGGCAGGAGGATGATGTGGCTTTCGCCACGCGCCTGGTGAAGGAGGCGGGAGTGGCCACGGTGCCCCTGTCGAGTTTCATCTCCGATCCGGCCTCGTCGCGCATGGTGCGCTTCGCCTTCTGCAAGACCGAGGACCTTCTGGCGGAAGCGGGGCAGAAGCTCCTCCGCTTCGCCGGGCAGAGGGCCCGGACGTGAAGGCCCTTCGGGCCCTGCCCCTCGTCTGCATCATGGCGGGCGCCTGGGCCGGGGAGCCGGAGAGCTTTGCGCCCTGGACCGAGGCGGCCGATCGCTTCCTGGCCCAGCCCTGGCGCACGTCCCATTATTCGGGCGCGGGGGCCAAGGCCAAGCTGACCCAGGCGATGCCCGGCCCCGAAGCCTGTTTCGAAACCCTCCTGGACGCCCTGCCGCCAGCCGCCCGCTGGTCCGAGCTTCCCGCCCTCACCCGGGCCCGCCTGCAGCCGGGCCTGCCGCGCACCAGCGCCGAGGTCCTCGCCTGGACGGATCGGCGCCTCCTGCACCTCTGGGCCCTGCGGCTTAATCAGCCCGGCTCCGAAGGGGAGATTCGCGCCACGCTGGACGACCTGAGGACGGTGCGCTGGCTCGTGGCGCGGGGGGGCATCACTACCAGCCCCGACGCGCGGCTGGACTACTCCTTCGCCGATCGCCTGGGCGCCCTCGACCGGATTCTGCGGCCCGATCTCCAGCCCGGGGGCGCCAGGCTTTCCGAGGCCGACGTTTTCCGGAACGCCCTCATCGAGGCCCGGGAAACGCCCCAGCAGCGGGTGATCCGGGCCATCGGCCCAACGGCCTATGAGCGCCTGCGCGCCGTCGCCTCGGCCCGCCGGGAGGCTCCCGGGGTGGGCCGGGAGACCGATCCCGCCGCGGAGGCCTGGCTGGAATACGGTCCCCTTCCCGCCGTGGCCGAGGAGGCCTTCGGGGAGGCCCTTGGGGCTGACGTGGCCCTGCCCCTGGAGGTGCCGGACCTGGTGCAGGCGCTGGGTTCTGAAGGGGCTCGAACCCTGGTCCAGGAAGCCTTGGCTGCCTCGGCGCCGCTGAACTGGTCCAGGGCCGGCGCCACGGCCCCCGCCGTGGCGCGGTGGCTGGCCGAGGGGCGCCTGGAGGCTCCCCCGGACTGGAGCACGGATTTCCTTCAGCAGCTGCTCGCCAGCTGGGAGGCCCCCACGGGCCCGCGGGCCGAAGCGGGCCTGGCCCTCATCGCGGCCCTGGAGGCGCGATCGGCCAAGGAACGGGCGCCCGGGGACGAGGAATCCGCCCTCGGCCTCGGCCCGGAGCGGGCCCTCTGCCTGCTGGCCTGCGGCCGGGGAGCCGAGGCGGCCCAGGTCTTCGAAAAGGCCAAAGCCTTTCCCGATTCGATTCCCGCCGCCGTGGAAGCTGAGCATCCCCGGGCCGTGGCCGAATGCCTCATGCGCCTGTTGCCCCATGAGCCGGTCCAGGGCGGGCATCAGGGCGGGCATCAGGGCGGAGCCTGGGCCCGGATGCAGGCCCAGGCCCACCGCGCCGGCCTGGACGCCGAGGCCCTGAAGGTGCTGGTGGACCATCGGGAAAGCATCCAGGCGGAAGCGGAATCGCTCATCCTCAAGGCCCAACTCGACGCGGGCCAGACGGAGGCTGCTGCCGCGACCCTGCAGGACATCGCCCGGCGGCCCTACGATTCGGAAGGCTACACCCCCACGGCGCGCCGCACCGAAGCCCTGCTGCAACTGCTCCGCCTGGGCGACGAGGCGCGCCGACCGGCCTGGAGCCAGTTGGCCCTGGATCGCCTGGGGGCTTTGATGCGCCACTGGACGACGGTCAAGGCTGGCTGCAGCGATGGCGGCGAACCCTGGGCGAAGCTGCCGGGCCTGCTGGCCGCCCGGGGGCGTCTCGACCTGGCCCTGAGCGCCGCGAAACTCAACGTGCGGTGGAGCCTGGCCAACGCCGGGATCGGCGAGGTGTTCCTCATGCCCGAGCAGGAGCGCCTGGCCTACGTGCTCAGGGGACCGGCCTCGGCCATGGCGGGCCTTCTCCAGGTGTGGGCCCTGCAGAAGAAACCTAAGGCCATCCTCGACGATTTGAACGGGAACCCGCATTGGCCGGCCCGGACCCTCGAGGCGGTGGCCGACTACGCCGATCCCAGCTTTCCTGAAACCCTCCGCAAGTCCATCGGCGCCACCGTGGCTGAAGCCCTGGAGGCCTTGGGACGCAAGAAGGAGGCCCAGCGCCTGCGGGACTTCAAGCCCGGGGGATTCCAGACCGCCCTGGCGACCTACCTGGCCAGTGGCCGCGGCGCCGCCCTGTCCGCCGCGGACCGGGACCTTCTTCGGATGCTGGTGGTCAATGAGGTCGAGGATGACGCGAGCCTCGACCTGGTGCGGATGGCGGGGGCCATGGAACGGGCCGACCTTCCCCCGGAGGCCTGGCGGGCGGTGGAACCGCGCTTCCTCCTGAAGGCCGCCGCCCGGCGCATCGACGGCTGGATGAAGGACGGCCCGCCGGTTCCCATGCCCCCGGTCCAGCGCCTGCGGACGGAATTCGTCGCCACGGCCACCGCGCTCGGCCCCGTGCGCGACGCGCTGCTCCTGAACGTGCCGGACGGTTATTGATACCAAGTGGCGTTCAATCCAATCGAAAAAGGGCTTTCACCACCAAGACACCAAGGCACCAAGTTCCTTTTTGTCTCGTGTATCGCCGCAGGCGATACACGAGAAGAACTGCATGAACAGTGGCTATGGTTTTCCTTGGTGTCTTGGCATCTTGGTGGTGTTCCTTACCGTTTGAATTCGAACCTGTAGCCAAAAAACACGCGATCACTCTTTTCAAATCCGTGTAAATCCGTGCCATCCGTGGCCAACCCATTTTTGGATAGCCGTGGGAACCATGAACATTGATCCCTAGGCGCCAGGTGGCTCTTGTCTTTATCTCCTCCATCCTGGCAAAAGAAAAGGGTTTAGCCGGGATGAACGGGATGGAGCCGGTGCTTTCCTTTCATCTGTGCGGACCCCTGCTCACAGGACTCATGGAAACCACGGATTAAACGGATGGACACGGATTCATACCAAGTTGAGTTCAATCCAATCGAAAAAGGGCTCTCACCACCAACACACCAAGGCACCAAGTTTCTTTTTGTCTCGTGTATCGCCGCAGGCGATACACGAGAAGAACTGCATGAACAGTGGCTCTTGTTTTCTTGGTGTCTTGGTGTCTTGGTGGTGATCTTTCATCTTTTGAATTCAAATCCGTATCAGGACGGACCCTAGATCATCCAATCGTCCGGCAGTTCCTGCTTGAACTCCTGGGGCTTGCGGTCCTTGTACTGCAGCTCGGGATTCTTGACGCTGACCCGGGTCTGCGGCGGCACGGATTGGGTGACGAACACGTTGCTGCTGATGATCGCCTCTTCCCCGATCACGGTTTCGCCGCCGAGGATGGAGGCGCCGGAATAGACGGTGACGCGGTCCTTCAGGGTGGGATGCCGCTTCACGCCGCGCAGGGACTGGCCGCCCCGGGTGGAGAGCGCTCCGAGGGTGACGCCCTGGTAGACCTTCACGTACTGGCCGATGGTGGTGGTCTCGCCGATGACCACGCCCGTGCCGTGGTCGATGAAGAAATAATCTCCGATCGTGGCGCCCGGGTGGATGTCCACGCCAGTGAGGGCATGGGCGTACTCGCTCATGATGCGGGGAATGAGGGGCACCTTCAGGCCGTGAAGTTCATGGGCGATGCGGTGCACGGTGATGGCGAAGACCCCGGGGTAGGAGAAGATCACTTCGTCCGTGTCGCCGGCGGCGGGATCGCCTTCGAAGGCCGCCTGCACGTCCGTGGCCAGGGTCGCCCGAAGCCTGGGGATGGCCGCGAGAAAGGCCTGCACGATGCCTTCGGCCGTGGCGTCCACGTTCAGGCAGGGGCTCCCGTGGCGCGTGGCCTGGTGCCGCAGCACGTTGAGGATCTGTTCGAGGAGGAGCCCCCGGATCTCGCCCAGCAATTCGCCCACGTAGTATTCGAGGGTCTGCGTGGTCAGATTCTGCTTGCCGAAGTACCCGGGGAAGAGCAGCTCGCGGAGCTTTTTCACCAGATCGATTACCGCGTCTCGGCTGGGCAGGGAGCCCGCGTCGATGTGACGGGTCAGGGGCTCCGCCAGGTCACTGGCCACGATGGCCGCCACCAGGGCCGAGAAAGGAGAGGAAGCCTCGCCGTTCAGAGAAAAGGCGGGCTTGGGTTCGGGCTGGGGCATAGGCGACTCCTGCGGGTTGGAACTGGAACCTGCCGTGGGGCCTGGGGCCCCAGAAGCATCAACAGCCGCACAGACAGCGCATGGTCCTCCCGAGAATCGGGACAATCTAGCATGGGGAATCCAGCCGGATCAATCGGCCGCCCTTGGAGGCCGGGTCAGACGTCGGCGGCGTACAGGCTGAAGCTCACCTCGTTGCCGATGTCGTTGAAGGCCAGATCCCGCCCCAGGGCCTTCAGCAGGATGAGGCCCCGGCCATGGGGTTTCTCCGGCGCACTTTCCGTCTCCGCCAGGGCCCGCTGCCAATCGAAGCCCCGGCCGGGATCGGAGACCTGCACGAACAGATGGGAGAAGGCGCCATCGGGGGTGCGATTGACCAGGATCTCCACTCCCACGAACTGGGCGTGTGCCATCGAAAGCTGCGCGACCCGGGCGGCCTCGTAGACCTCGAATTCGGATTCCTTGAGGGCCGAATCCAGGTCGAGCACGCCGTGATCCACTGCATTCACGATGGCCTCGGAGAGCAGCAGGGCCAACACCTGGGAGACAGCCTCAGGCACGCCCTGGCGCCCCAGGAAGCTCACCAGGTTGGAGCCCAGATCCCCGTAGTTCAGGGCGCGCGGATCGAAGGTGAACCTCAAGGTGATGCCGGTTTCCGTCTCGCGGGCGAGAGGCGCCGGGCCCAGGGAGCGCAGCGGCCTGGCTCGCTCCGGGCGGAAGGGCCACAGGCACCAGCTCACATCGTCGGCCAGCTCCCGGTCGCGGATGCGCTCATCCATGAGGTTCTGCAAAAGGCTCGTGAAGCGGGTTTCGCCGCCCTTCTGGAACAGGTCCAGGAGCTCGTCCTCTTCGACGATTTCGGAAAGCCCATCACTGCACGCGAAGAAGCAGTCCCCGTCCTCCAGCCGCAGGCGGTGCACTTCCACGGGGCCCAGTTCATGCTGGATGCCAAGCGGAATGCAGGTGGAAGGGAAGCGCACCAGGCTCCCGTCCCGGCGGAAGACGTAGGCATCGGGCATGCCCGCGCTGGCCACGGACAGGTCGCCGGTGTGCATGTCCATGCGGAAGAGCAGCACGCAGGAGAATCGGCCCCCGGGCAGCAGCTCCCGCAGCTTGCGGTTGATCTCGGACAGCAGCCTCGGAAGGGGGAAGTCCCGCGCGGAAAGCGCGTTGAACACATCCATGGTGGGGATTTCGGAGATGCCCGCCATCAGGCCGTGGCCCATGGGGTCGCAGATCATGCCGAAGTGGATGCCGGGGGCGCCCACATGGTAGGCGCAGACATCGCCGTTGATGCGCCGGGTGGACATGGTCTCCATGGCGAAACCCTTGGGAAGCGCCGCCTTGCTTTGTTCCACCTGCCGCCCAAGCACGTGCTTCAGCACGGAGATTTCGTAATGCTCTTCCACTTCGCGCGCCAGAAGGCCCGCGTGGGCGGAGGCCATCTGCGCGATGGCCCGGATGCGCGTGCGCAGTTCCGGGCCATTGAAGGGCTTGGTGAGGAACTCCATGGCCCCGGCATCCAGACATTCCTTCAGCACCTCCAGCTCGCCCAGCGCGGTGAACACCACGATGGGCACGAAGAGGGGCAGGTCGGCGAAGCGCTGTTTGATGGAGGTCCGGATCTGCCGGGTGAGTTCGGCCCCGTTCATGCCGGGCATCTTGTAGTCCGTGAGCACCAGATCCGGGGCATCCTCAAGGAACCGCGTCAGCCCCTCCTCGCCGTCCTCGGCCAGCAGCACCTCGAATCCGTCCGCTTCCAGCACTCCCTTGGTGAAACCCCGGGTGACGGAATCGTCGTCCACCACGAGGATCTTCAGCGCGGCTTGATCGTTGGGGCGCAGCATGGGCATGGAGTCTCTTCCCGGGGAAGTGCGGGCTTCCCTCGGTTCGGGCCGTTCCGGCCCCGGCATGAATCCTGGCCGCTAGTTTTGGCCGGATTCGCCCTGGGCCGAGCGGTCCCTGATGGCCCGGGTCACGAGGTAGACGCCCAGCAGTACCAGACCCGCGGGCCACCAGTGCTCCAGCCAGGCGAGGGAGATGTTGAAGCGCAGGTTCAGCAGGGCGAGCATGCCCACGAAGATGAGGACGAGCCCCACCGCCAGGCGGCCGCCGAAGGAGACGGCGCCGAAGCCGTCGGGCAGCTCGGGCGTCTCCATGCGGCTGATGGCCTCGTTGAGCAGCAGCGCGCGGCGGTAGGCGTCCACCAGGTTGTAGAGCCAGAAGAAGGCCATGAAGATGCCCACGGCCGGTTCCAGCAGGCCCAGGTGGTTCGAGGACATCAGGCTGATGAAGACCGCGATGACGCCGGCATGGATGAAGCCCAACCGCGTGTAGCCCAGGAACACCTGGCCCAGGCCCGGCATGAGGGAAAGCACGGCGGCGAGCATGGGGGATTTGTAGCGGGGATCACGGAAATAGTCGGACCTCGCCCCGGAAGGGAGGGGGTAGGGGGCCGGTGCCGGAACCTGGGCAGGGTTGGCGTGGGGATCGGATTCGGGTTGGGGGGTCACGGGCTGCTCCAAGGGGTTGAGAGGAAGGGTGGGGACCTAAGAAGAAGAACGCAGGCGGGGCTCAAGGGTTCGCCGGGGAGGCCTCATTTCCTTTGGCTGGGGGAGGAGGGGCGCTCCGGAAGGCCCGGAGCCGGGCGCGCGCCCAGGCCGAGCTCCGCTGCCAGAGGGTCGGACGGGGTTCAGCGGACGTCGCGGCCTTGGGCCGCAGGCTTTGCTGAAGCGCCAGGGTGCTGCGGCGTTCAGCCTGGACCACTTGGGACTTCACCCGCTGGGCGGAGGCGCCCAGTGGGTGCACGAAGGCGGGAACCCGCAGGGAAACCGGGGGCGTGGGAATGGGCAGGTAGCTCCCCACCAGGCCCGCGGCGGCGCCGAGGTAGGCGGCCTCCAGGGCGATGCGGGGGCGGTGCATGAGTTTCCACCACAGCGGACGCCGGTCGGTCGCGTTCTGGGGGGCGGGGCGGCGTGTCGTGGCCCGCATCACCCGCTGGGTGAACCAGGGTCCGGGGTTCGTCTGGGCCAGGGCGGGAAGCAGGTTCCGGGTTTCGATCAGGGCTCCCACCAGCGACTGGCAGGATGGGCAGGAAGCCAGGTGGAGGCGGACCAGCCCGCCTTGGGCGGAATCCAGCTCGCCGTCCACGAAGGCGCAGGCAAGGTTGTGGAGCCGTTGGCAGGCCGGGCCCGAGGTGCGGGCCAGGATGGCCCGGGTGAGGTCCAGGCCGGCTTCCGGGGGGAGCAGGGGCTCGTTCACGTCAGCCTCCCATGCCCGCGGCACAGAGCTTCTGCGCCAGTTCCAGCCGGGCCCGGTTGGAGCGGGACTTCACCGTGCCCAGAGGCACTTCCAGGATGGCGGCGATCTCCTCCAGGCCCAGGCCCTGGATCTCCTTGAGCAGGATGATCTCGCGGTTCAAGTCCGTCAGTTCCTGGAGGGCGCGGTGCACCATGGTTTTCCGCACAGCCGCGAGATGGGCCTCCTCGGGGTTCTGGTCCGTGGCGCGCAGATCGAACAGCTCCTCCGCGGGCAGGTCCCAAAGCGGAGGCCGGGCCTTGCGCCGGCGCAAGTGGTCGATGCAGGCATTGCGGGTGATGCGGATGATCCAGGGCAGGCAGCCGGGCTCGTCGGGCACCAGGGCCAGGTTCTGGTAGATCCGCACGAAGACATCCTGGGCGAGGTCCCGCGCGTCCTCCGCCTGGGCCGTGTAGTGATAGGCCAACCCGAAGACCCGGCCCTGGAAGAATCGGACGAAGAACTCCCAGGCCAGCTCGTCGCCGCGGCGGACCAGGGGCAGCGCTTGGGAGAGTTCCATCGATCCTTTCAGGGTCGGGGCCGTAGCCCTCATGAGCAAGAACGCAGGGGCAGGCGAAAAGGTTCGGCGGAAAATCCGCCGGTAGAATCCAGGGATGGGAAAGGTGCCCCCCTTGGTTGCAGCGAGAAGTGAAGACATCGTCATCCGCGGGGCCGCCGAGCACAACCTCAAGGGCTTCGATCTGCGCATCCCGCGGCGCAGCCTCACGGTCATCACCGGGGTGTCGGGTTCCGGCAAATCCTCCCTGGCCTTCGACACCCTGTTCCGGGAAGGGCAGCGGCGCTTCCTGGAAACCCTGCCCGCCTTCGCCCGGCAGTTCGCGGGGGGGATCGCCCGTCCGGCCCTTCGCGGCATCGAGGGCCTGGGACCCGCCGTGGCCCTGGGCCAGCGCGTGAGCCTTTCCAACCCGCGTTCCACCGTGGGCACTCTGACCGAGGGCTGGGACCTGCTCCGCCTGCTCTTCGCCCGGTTGGGCGTGGCGCCGGAGGGCAGCCGTCCCACCCGCGGCCTGTTTTCCTTCAACGGCGAAGACGGGGCCTGCCCCCGCTGCCAAGGGCTGGGCCTGGAGGACCGGCTGGACCCGGACCTGCTGGTGGCCGATGCGGAAAAAACCCTGCGGGAGGGCGCCCTGCGCGTGAGCACGCCCAACGGCTACTTGATGTACTCCCAGGTGACCCTCGAGGTGCTGGACGAGGTGCTGCGCGCCCATGGCGGCTCCGTGGACACACCCTGGAATGAACTCAGCGAGGAGGCGCGCCAGGTGGTGCTGCAGGGATCCGACCGCCTCAAGGTGCCCTACGGCAAGCATCCCCTGGAATCCCGGCTGAAGTGGACGGGCATCACGGCCCGGCCCCGGCAGGAGGGGCACTACCGCGGGCTGCTGCCGGTCATGGAGGAGATCCTCCGGGGCAAGCGCAACGATTCGATCCTGCGCTTCGTCCGCAGCGCTCCCTGCCCGGGCTGCGGAGGAACCCGCCTGCGGCCCGAAGCCCTGGCCGTGACCTGGAAGGGGCGGCGCATCGTCGATTTTGCGGCGATGACCGCGCGGGAGCTTCAGCATCAATTGACCGCCCTGGAAGCGGCCCCCAGCGAGGCCGCCGTCCTGGAGCCCATCCGGAAGGACCTGCTGGAGCGCTGCGGGCTCATGGTGGATCTGGGCCTGGGCTACCTGGCCCTGGACCGGTCCGCCCCCTCCCTTTCCCGGGGCGAAGCCCAGCGCCTGCGCCTGGTGGGGCTGGCCCTGGGGGATCTGCGCGGCCTTCTGCTGGTGCTGGACGAGCCCTCGGCGGGCCTGCACCCCAGCGAAGTGGGCCGCCTGATCCAGGTGCTGCACCGCCTCCGGGACCAGGGGCAGACCGTGGTGGTGGTGGAGCACGAGGCGCAGATCGCCCGGGCCGCGGATTGGCTGGTGGACCTGGGACCCGGCCCTGGAAAGGCCGGTGGGGAGCTGCTTTGGAGTGGCCCGCCGGCCCAGCTGCTGGCGGCGGATCCCGGGGATGTCGCCAGGCCCACGCAAACCTGGCTCAGGGGCGACGCCTCCCCCCTTCCTCGAAGGCCCTCCGCGGCACGGGAGATCCTGCCGCTGGCCGGGCTGAACCGCCACAACCTGCAGAACCTGTCCGTGGATCTGTCCCTCGGCGCCCTCCAGGTCATCTGCGGCCCCTCCGGCGCAGGAAAGACTTCCCTGCTGGATGCCGTGGTGGCGAGGCTCCAGGAAAAGGGCCCCTTCCAGCGCATCGTCCGCGTGGATTCCGAACCCATTGGACGCACGCCCCGGTCCAACGCGGCCACCTACACCGGCGCCTCCGACCTGCTCCGCGATCTGTTCGCCGCCACGCCTGAGGCGAAGCAGCGGGGGTTCGGCAAAGGCCACTTCTCTTTCAACACCGCCGGAGGCCGGTGCGAAGTCTGCGAAGGGGCGGGCGTCCAGGAAGTGGGAATGCGGCACCTGGGCACGGTGGAACTGCTTTGCGATGCCTGCGGGGGGCGGCGCTTCCATCCGGAGATTCTGGCCGTGCAGGTCCGTGGCCGCAGCATGGCCGACCTGATGGAGGGCAGCGTCGCCGAGGCTGCGGAGCTGTTCGCCGATCACCCGAAACTCCGGCGCATCCTGGGCGCATTGCTGGACGTGGGGCTGGGCTACCTGCCCCTGGGCCAGCCCGCCACCACGCTCTCCGGCGGCGAGGCTCAGCGCGTGAAGCTGGCCACGGAGCTGGCCAAGGCCGGCCGCGGCGCGGCGCTCATCGCCCTGGATGAACCCACCACGGGGCTGCACGCGGCGGACATCCACGTTCTGCTGGAGGCCTGGGACCGGCTTCTGGAAGCGGGCCACACCCTGCTGGTGGCGGACAACCACGGAGCCGTGCTGCGGCACGCGGACCGCGTGCTGGAGCTGGGCCCCGGGAGCGGTCCCGAAGGCGGAAGGCTCGTGTTCGAGGGCGATCCGGAACAGCTGGCCGCCTGCGCCACATCCCCGACGGGCGCCGCCCTGCGGGCCCAGCCCTCCTTCCCCCCTCCGGCGCCCACGCCGGCGTTCTCGCTGGGGCCGGTTCCTCCCATGGAGCTGCGGGGCGTGCGCACCCACAACCTGAAGGGCATCGACGTGGCGATCCCGGCCCGGGGGCTGACGGTGGTGACGGGGCCCTCGGGCAGCGGCAAGTCCTCGCTGGTTTTCGACACGCTGCTGGCCGAGGCCCAGAGCCGCTTCGCAGATCTGGTTTCGCCCTGGGCCAGGCGCCTGCTGCCGCGCCGGGGCGGCGCAGAGTTCGACAGCGCCTGGGGCCTCCAGGCCGCCATCGCGGTGCCCCAGGAGCGCGGGCGCCGGAACCCGCGCTCCACCGTGGGCACCGTCACCGAATTGGACGACCTGCTGCGCCTGCTCTTCGCCCGGGCGGGCGAGCGTCCCTGCCCCTCTTGCGGGGCCCTGGCGGCGGGCGAGCGCTGCGCCTGCGGCGCGCGGCTGCCCGCCCTCTGGGCTTCGGATTTTTCGCCCCACTCCGAGCGAGGCGCCTGCCCGCGCTGCAAGGGGCTGGGCCTCCTGCAGCGCTGCGATCCCGAGCGGCTGATCGCGGATCCTGGCCTGCCCCTGGACGGCGGGGCCCTGGCGGGCACGCGCTTCGGCGCCTACCTGGGCGAACCGGATGGCCAGTTCATGGCCACCCTCCGGCAGGCGGCGCGGCAGGCGGGACTGGAGGTGGACGGCCCTTGGCGCGACCTGGGCCCCGAAGCCCAGCGGCTGGCTCTGTTCGGAAGCGGAGACCAGTTGCATGAGGTGAACTGGCGCTACCGGCGGGGCAGGACCGAGGGCGTTCATGCCCTGAAGGCGGCCTGGGCGGGCTTTCTTTCCCTGGTGAACCGGGAGTACGAGCGGACCCACGCCGACGCCAAGGGCGCCGAACTGGAGCCCCTGCTGGAGGACGCTCCCTGCGAGGCCTGCGGCGGAGAGCGGCTGAAGGCGGAATCCCGGGCGGTGACCTTCGGTCCCTACCGCTACGGGCAATGGTCCGGGCTGCCCCTCGCCAGGATGCTGGCCTGGTTCGCTGCGGCGAAGGACCAGGGGCTTTCTCCGAGATCCCTGGCGCTCACGGAGGCCCTGCGCGACGACCTGCTGCTGCGGTTGCGGGCCCTGGACGAGGCGGGGCTGGGATACCTGTCCCTGCGCCGCGAAATGGCCAGCCTCTCGGGCGGCGAGGCGCAGCGGGTGAGGCTCGCCGCCTCCCTTGGCGGCGGTCTGGTGGGCGTGACCTATGTCCTGGATGAACCCACCCGGGGGTTGCACGCCCGGGACGTGCAAAGGCTGGGCGGCGTGCTGCGCCGGCTGGCGGACGCAGGCAATGCCGTGGTGCTGGTGGAGCACGAGCCCAGCCTCATCGCCGCGGCGGACCACGTGCTTGAACTGGGACCTGGCGCGGGGCCCGAGGGCGGGCGGCTCCTGGGGGCGGGTTCCCCGGAAGAACTGATGGGCCGGTCGCGGTCCCGCGCGGGCGGCCAGCTGCGGCGAGGCCTTGCCGCGCCGCGGGCCCGGGTGGACGCCCAGGTGGACGCCCAGGTGGACATAGCCGCCGTGCCCCGGGTGCGGCTGCGGGGAGCGCGCCTTCACAACCTCCAGGGCATCGACGTCGCCTTTCCCGTGGGTGCGCTGGTGGCCGTCACGGGCGTCTCCGGCAGCGGGAAATCCAGCCTGGTCCAGGGCGTGCTGAGGCCTTCCCTCCAGCGCCATCTGGAAGGGCGCGGTCCTGTGGGTTGCGATGGATTGGACACGCCCGTGGCCTTCGAGGCCCTGCTGTCCGCCGGACAGGAGGCCCAAGGGGTGTCGGCCCAGAGCACGGTGCTGAGCCTTGTGAGCCTGGGCGAAGGCCTTCGCAAACGCTTCGCGGCCACGCCTCGCGCCAAGGCGCTCAAGCTGTCGGCGAAGCATTTCTCCACCGCGGCGCCGGGCGGCCGCTGCGAGGCCTGCGAGGGGCGGGGCGTCCTCACCATCGCCATGGACCTGCTGCCGGATGTCACCGTGGGCTGCGAGACCTGCGGAGGCCGGCGCTTTCAGCCCCAGGTGCTGGAGTGCCGGCTGGAGGGCCGGTCCATGGCCGACATGCTGGAGGCCACAGCTGTCGAAGCGGCGGCCTTCTTTCCGACTCAGACCGCCTGGTCCAGGCCGCTGGAGGCCCTCGCCGGCGTGGGCCTGGGCTACCTGAGGCTGGGCCAGGCGGGCGCCACCTTGTCCGAGGGTGAACGCCAGCGCCTGCGCCTGGCTCTGCTGCTTGCGCAAACCGCAGGCGGGCGCCGGGCGATCCTGCTGGACGAACCCACCCGCGGCCTTGGGTTCGAGGATGTGGAGCGCCTGGTGGAGACCCTCCGCCGCCTCGCCGGCCTGGGCCACCTCGTGGTCGCCGTGGAGCATGACCTGGCCTTCATCGGCGCCAGCGACTGGATCATTGATCTGGGCCCCGAGGGGGGCGAGGCCGGGGGCCGGCTCGTGGTCCAGGGACCGCCAGAGGCACTTGCCACCCGCCCGGAATCCCGCACAGGGCAGGCCCTGGCGCTCCTCTGGAATTCCTAGCCCCATCCGGAGCCCTGCGCCCTATCATGGGCCCTTCCTCCCCGGAGCCACCCATGTTCATGCCCCTGAAGCGCAAGACTGGAACCACCGCGTTGGCCTTGGCTTTGGGGATTCCCGGGATGGCCCAGGCCACGCCGAGGGCCTATGTGGGAGCCACCCTGGTGAACCCCGGCGCCGCGCCCATCGCCAATGCGGTGGTGGTGCTGAAGGACGGCCGCGTTCTGGCCGCGGGACCCGCCGCCAAGGTGAAGGTTCCCGCCGATGCAGAGCGGGTGGACGTTTCCGGGAAGTGGATCATGCCCGGCCTGGTGGATTCGCACATCCACTTCTTCCAGTCGGGAGGGCTCTACACGCGCCCTGACGGCCGCGACCTGCGGGCCTACCGCAGCTACGAGGAAGAACAGGCCCTGATCCGCAAGAACCTGCCGGACACCTTCGCGCGCTACCTCCGCTGCGGCATCACCGGCGCCATCGACATGGGCGGCCCCAATTGGAATTACGAGGTGCGGGCCCTGGCCAACCAGACAGACCTGGCGCCCCACGTCTGGGTGGCGGGTCCGCTGCTCACCCCGGGGCCCTTGCAGGGCCGCGATGGTGGTCCGCACTTCCTCACCACGGGCCAGGATCCGCCGGTGATCGCGGGCACCACGGAGGAGGCCGCCCGGGCCGAGGTGCGGCGCCAGGCGGCCCTCCACGGAGATGTCTTCAAGATGTGGGTGTCGGAGGGGCCCACCACTGCGGTGCAGAAGGCCGCCTACGACGAGGCGAGGAAGCTGGGCATGCGCGTGGCGGTGCACTCCACGTCCTTGGCGGGAGCCACCGAAGCCGTGGCTTCCGGCGCCAACATCCTGGTGCATAGCGTCCTCGACAAGCCCATTCCCGGTGCGCTGATGGCCGAGATGAAGCGGCGCGGCGTCATCCTCATCCCCACCCTGGTGGTGTTCCGGGGCGGGCCCCTGCTCCACGCCCGCCGGTACGCCTTCGATCCCTGGGAGTACGAGCTGGCCAACCCCCATGTGATGGGCACCCTCTTCGACCTGCTGCACCTGCCTCTGAAGCTCGACGAGGCCGCCACCAAGGCCATCCAGGAAGGCCGGGCCTGGGAGGCCCCGGCCGTGGCCCTGGACAACCTGCGCCGTCTGGTGGCGGCGGGCGTCACCGTGGCCACGGGCACGGATGCGGGTAATCCCGGCACCTTCCACGGCGCTTCCTACTTCACCGAACTGAAGCTTATGGCCCAGGCGGGCCTCTCGCCTCAGGAACTGCTGGCCTGCTCCACCCTGAACGGCGCCAAGGTGCTGGGGAAGGAAAAGGAGTTCGGCTCCGTGGTGGCGGGCAAGCGGGCCGACCTGCTGGTGCTGGACGCGGATCCCCTGCAGGACATGCTGAACGCCCGCCGCATCCACCTGGTGGTGAAGGCTGGGCAGGCCCATCTCCCCGCCGCCATCCTGAAGCCTTCCGCCGAAGACGTGGTCCAGCGGCAGCTGAACGCCTACAACGCCAGGGATGCCGTGGCCTTCGCGGCCACCTACGCGCCGGACGTGGCCATCCGCAACCTGCCGGAAACCGCGGACCTGATGAAGGGCCGCGAAGCCCTGCAGGCCAGGTACGCCGACATGTTCCAGAAGCGCCCCGATCAGGCCGTGCACATCCTCCACCGGGTGAAGGATGGCCCCTTCGTCATCGACCAGGAACAGTTCGTCCACCGCTGGGATGGCAGCAAGACCGCCTTCGCGGGCACCGCCATCTACGAGGTGAAGGACGGCCTCATCCAGACCGTCTGGTTCCTCAAGGCGCCGGCCACGAAGTAGGCGACATCCGGAACCGTCAAAAGAAAACCGCAATCGTCCTGCGAGCGCACGAATGGCGAAGCAAGGCCATTGCCACGAGGCCATAGCTCAATTCATACCAAGTTGCGTTCAATCCAATCGAAAAAGGACTTTCACCACCAAGTAAGGCATCAAGAACTGCATGAACAGTGGCTCTGGCTTTCTTGGTGGTGTTCCTTCTCTTTTTGAATTCAAATCCGCGCCATTCGCGGTTCAGGCCTTTTCCGCCATCGCCGGATCGGCGGCAGCGGGCTGGACCAGGCTGAAGCACCAGGCCAGGGCGACGACGGCCGCGCAGCCGATGAGGTTGTACCAGAGGAAGGAGATGCGGGTGAACGCGAAGCAGAGCAGCACCCCGGCCTCGGCCACCACCGCTGCGTAGAAGGCGGCGCCGCCGCGGACACGCTTCACGTAGAAGGCCGTGATGAAGATGCCCAGGATGGTGCCGTAGAAGAGGGAGCCCAGGATGTTCACGGCTTCGATGAGCGAACCCAGGCGCGCGGCGTATTCCGCGAAGCCCATGGCGAAGCAGCCCCATGCGAAGGTGGCGATGCGGCCCACCCAGACTTCCTGCCGGTCCTGATTGGATCCTTGGCTGCCGCCGATGAGGCGCCGCCACAGATCCACCACCGTGGTGGCCCCCAGGGCGCTGATCTCTCCGGACATGGAGGACATGGAGCCCGAGAAGACCGCCGCGATCACCAGGCCCACCAGGCCCACGGGGAGGCTGGCGAGCACGTAGGCCAGGAAGATGTAGTTGGTGTCGCTGGGATTGGTGCCGGGGTTGGCCTTCTCGATGAGTTTCACCGCCTGGCGGCGGATGGCTTCGCTGCCGGCGTGGGCCTGCTGGAACTGCAGCTTGGCCGCCTCGATCCGGGCGGCATCGCCACTGTGCCGGGCCGTGACGAAGGCCTCGGCCCTCTGGCTTTGCAGATCCCGCGCCTTCACGAAATCCGCTTCCAGGGCCCGGTAGGCGGCGGCATCGGGTCCGGCCATCACCTGCTTCACGGGGCCTGGATTGAAGAAGACCGGCGGCGTGTGGAACTGGTAGAAGACGAAGACCAGGGCTCCCAGCAGCAGGATGAGGAACTGCATCGGCACCTTGATCATGCCGTTCAGCAGCAGGCCCAGGCGGCTTTGGGTGAGGTCGCTCCCGGCCAGGTACCGCTGCACCTGGGACTGGTCCGTGCCGAAGTAGGACAGCATGAGGAAGAAGCCGCCGATGAGTCCCGACCACAGGTTGTAGCGGTTGTTGGGATCGAAGTGGGTGTCGATGGCGTTCAGGCGTCCCAGGCCGCCCGCCACGTGCAGCGCGTCGCTGAAGCTCACGTGGGCGGGCAGGCGGTGGGCGGTCATGATGCCCGCCAGCAGCATGCCGCAGGCGATGATGACCATCTGGGAGCTGTGGGCCCAGGCCACGGCCTTGGTGCCGCCGGTGACGGTGTAGATCATCACGAGGGTGCCCACCAGCAGGATGTTGGCGTGGATGCTCCAGCCCAGCAGCACCGACAGCACCAGGGCGGGGGCGAAGATGGTGATGCCCACGGCCAGGCCGCGCTGGATGAGGAAGAGGATGGCCGCCAGCAGGCGCGTCTTCAGGTCGAAGCGGGCCTCCAGGATCTCGTAGGCCGTGGACACTTTCAGGCGGTGGTAGAGGGGCAGGACGGTGACAGACAGCACCACCGCGGCCAGGGGCAGGCCGAAGTAGAACTGCACGAAGCGCATGCCGTCCACATAGGCCTGGCCCGGCGTGGAGAGGAAGGTGATGGCGCTGGTCTGGGTGGCGATGATGGAGAGGCCGATGAGCCACCAGCGATGGTCGCGGCCCCCGCCGATGTAGCTGTCGCCGGTCTTGGCGCCGCGGCCCTTGTAGAGGCCCCAGAGGACGACGAAGAGGAGGGCTCCGGCCAGGACGAACCAGTCGATGCGGCTCACGCGAAGATCCAGGAAAAGAGACGGAAGAGGAGGATGCAGAGCAGCAGCTCGCCCAGCACGGCCGCGTAGACCCGGTTCCAGGAGCCCAGGAGGGGAGGGGCTTCCTCGATGCCTTCCGTTCCCGGTTCAATCATGGGCGTGGCCCAGGGCCAGGAGGTTGGCGAAGAGGCGCGTGGCGCCGGGCACGCCGTCCGGCAGCTGGCGGAAGAAGGCCAGGCCCGTGTAGACGTAGGTGCCCTTGCCGTGCTGGGCCACGATGAGGGCACCGTTGTCCGCCGCCTCGCCGGGATCGGCCATGCCGAGCAGGGGCGTGTAGCGGGCGTCCCAGCCCTCGGCGTGGTAGAGGCTGCGCTCCTGGATCCAGCCCTCGAAATCCCGGGCCGTGAGCTCGTTGGGCCAGTGGAAGACGGAGTGGCCGGGCTGCAGGAAGCGGACCGGCACGGTTTCGTCGGTGATGCGCTTGCGGCCCACCTTGAAGGGATAGGGCCCGATGGCGTCGGTGACCATGGCGGCGTTGATGTCCGGGAATCCCGTGTTCACGGTATAGAGCACCACCTCGGTGCCCCCGGCGGCCACGTAGGCGTGGAGGCGGTCCTTCAGGGAAAGCAGGGCGGGGCGGGTGTTGTAGGCCCGGATGCCCAGCACGATGGCGTCGAAGCGGGCCAGATCCTCCCGCGCCAGGGCCTCGTCCGACAACAGCTCCACCTCGTAGCCGATGCGGCGGAGGGCCTGGGGAATCTCGTCGCCCGCGCCCATGACGTAGCCGATGCGGTGGCCATTGTGCTTGAGATCGAAGCGCTCAAGGCGGACCTTGACCTCGGGGAGGAGGGTCTGCAGGGGAATGTGGGGGTGATCCAGCTTCAGCAGGCTGCGGGCGGGAGCGAAGCCGGAGCCCGCATCCACCTCGGGCCGCAGCTCCGCCGAGGCCGTGCCGGCGGGTGGCGTCACCCGGAAGGCCAGCTCCCGTTCCTCGCCCATCTGGCGCAGCTGGAAGGGCTGCTCGGCGGGCTCCACCTGCCAGCCCTTGGGGGCAGGAAGGCGCACGCGGCCCGTGGCGCCCGCGGCCCCGGCCACGATCTTGAGGCGCAATGGTTTGGCGCCTGCGCCTTCGAACACGAGCACCGGATCCCCCAGAGCCACCAGGGCGGGCGGCACCACGGCCAGGGGCTGGTAGCGCTCTCCCAGCACCGGATCCCGGAAGCGGTACTGCACCGGCACGCAAACATCGAAGGCGTCGGCGGGCGCCGAGGGGCTGGCCAGGCGGACGCGAAGGCGCAGGGGCGCGGGGGACTCGGGCAGGCCTGCCCAGGCCGCGGCGCCGGGCCCTCCCAGCCAATGAGGCTGAGTCAGGCGGGTGTCCTTGGGCAAGGTGAGGGTGAAGGCCGCTTTCCGGGGCGTGTTGTCCGCCAGGGCCTGGCCGTCCGCGCGGTCTTCCAGGGTCTGGACGCCCTGTGGGCCCACGGCCTCCAGGCGGAGCGATTGCAGGCTGAGCGGTTCGCCGCTCCGCGGCAGCACGGCGGCGTTGACCGTGAGGGGGCCGCCCGGGGACACCTGCTGGCGGTCGGCGATGGCCTCCACCCAAAGTCCCAGCGCCATCCGGAGGGCTTCTTCCACTTCTGCGGTCTTGGCCTGGATCAGCGGCTCGCGCTGCAGGTCCGCTGGGAGGGCGCGCAGTTCCCGCAGGGCGCGGAGCAGCCAGGGGCGAAGGGAACCGGGCCGGTCCACGGGGTTGGCGGCCCGGGTCTCCTTCAGGGCTTCGGCCACTTTCTCCGTCCCTTTGAACCGCGACCACGCGAGGTCGACGCCGTCGAAGAGATCCTCCCGGGCGGGCTTTCCGGCCAGCAGCTCGAAGCTTTCCTCGCGCTCCCCGCGCTGGGCCAGCACGCCGAAACCCTGGCTCCGGTGCTGGCTGCGGCTTTCCGCCGCGAGCTCGCCGTAGGACCGGCCCAGCAGCGGATCGTAGGAGCCCACCTGGAAGCGGAGGCTGCCCGGGGCGGGCTTGGGCGCATCATCGCTGAAGCGGAAGTGGTTCCACAGCAGCCGGGTGGCCTGCCAGGGACGCAGGCCGGCCTGGATCTGCTCCGGGTAGCGGGCCGGATCCGCCGCGGCCTTGAAGGCCTCGATGGCCAGCATGGCGGAGGCCGTGTGGTGCCCGTGGCCCGCCCGTTCATCCGGCGGGAAGCGGGTGATGATCACGTCGGGACGGAAGGCGCGGATGGTCCGCACCACGTCGCCGAGCACCCGGTCGTGGTTCCAGATGCGGAGGGACTCCGCGGCGGTCTTGGAAAAGCCGAAATCCACGGCGGAGGTGAAGAACTGCTCGGCGCCATCGATGCGCCGGGCGGCCAGCAGCTCCTGGGTGCGGATGGCGGCGAGGCCGTCGCCCAGCTCGGGGCCGATGAGGTTCTGACCGCCCCCGCCGCGGGTGATGGCGAGGTAGGCCGTGCGCAGGTTGCGGCCTTTGGAAAGGGCGGCCAACAGCCCGGTGTTTTCGTCGTCGGGGTGGGCGGCGACGTAGAGCACGCTGCCCACCACCTGAAGGCGGTCCAGCTGCTTGCGCAGCTCAGCCGCATCCTTTACGGGAACCTGGGCCTGCAGACCCGGCAGAACCAAGCCCGGCAGAACAAGGGCGGCCAGAACGAATGAGGCGGTGCGGAGATTCGGCATGGAAACCTAGCGGCGGCTGGAGAGGGCCGGAATGAGGGCCGAAGTGAGGGCCAGGGTGAGTCGTGCGAACGGCATGGGGGCTCCGGGAGGGGAGGGCCAGCATAACGCTTCGCAAAGGAACTCCACCCTGGAAGTGGGGCGAGCGAACCTTTCGCGGGGGTGGAGCCGGGAAGGAGGCTCAGGGTTTGGTTTGGGCGGGCGCCTGGGCCGGTGTCGATGCCGGTGTCGACGCCGGTGTCGCGGCCGGTGTCGCCGCCGGGGCTGGAGGCGGCGGGACGGGCGGCAGGGTCTCTTTCGTGAAGAAGGGAAGCCGCTCTTCCCGGGTGGCCAGGTGCCAGGCCACGGAGGCCAGCACGGCGGCGGTGCGCTTGGGATCCTCGGGGGGAACGCGCTCCAGGGTGTCGAGGGTGGTGTGCCAGGTGTATTCGAAGTATTCGAGGCCGTCCTGAGCCACGTTGATGGTGGGCAGTCCCGCGGCGCTGAAGGAGGCGGAGTCGGAGGAGGGTCCCGAGCGCAGCCGGCTGGGGCGGAAGGCGCTGGAGCTGGCGCCCTTCACGGCCAGATCGCTGAAGGGCGCCACGAGCTCGCGGAGCACCTGGGCGCCCGCCGGGGGCCCGAACACGGACAGGCCGCGGATCTGGCCTGCCCCCGCGTCGGTGTTGAAGCAGGCCACCAGCTCGCCGAAGGCCGGCTTGGGGGCCTCGGCGCTGCCGTAGTGGGCGTCCACGTAGGCGGCGGATCCCAGGAGGCCGTGCTCCTCGCCGTCCCAGAGCGCGATGCGGATGGTGCGCCGGGGCTTGCCGAGCTTTTGCAGGATGCGGCCCACCTCCATCATGATGGCGGCGTTCACGCCGTTGTCCGTGGCGCCGGTGGCGGTGTGCCAGGAATCCAGATGCGCGCCGAGCATCACCACCTCACTGGCTTTGCTCGAGCCGGGAACTTCGGCGATCACGTTGTAGCCGTGGGTGTTCTCGGGATAGAGACGGTTGGCGATCTCCAGGGCCAGCTGCACCTCCTTGCCGTCCTTCAGCACGCGGCAGATGCGGCCGTAATCCTCATGGCGCATGGCCAGGGTGGGCACCACCTTGGCGAGGTCGTAGCTGCGGTTGCTGAAGGCCCGGATCTGGCCGTTGCGCAGGGCGCTGTCGTTGATGCGGGCCAGGGCCTTGTGGGCCACCAGGAAGGCATCCACCTGTTCGTTGATGGCACGGGGTTCCAGCGCTCCGGGGCGCCGGGCAGAGGGCGCGGGCATGCGGGGCGGATTGGGATTGGAAGGGTCGAAGCGCTTGGCCAGGCTTTCGTCGGAAAGGCGGGGCGCCGAGGGGTTGGGATTGAGCGCGGGCACCTCTTTGAGGATTCCGGCCAGCACGATTTTCCCGGCCACCTTGTCCGCCGCCGCATGGAGCACGGCATTGAGCTCCTCCTGGGTGGGCTCGTCGGGGACCGGCAGATGGAAGGCGGCGCCCCGGGCCGTGCCCTGGGTGGAAGGCGTCCAGGCCAGCACCTCCACGGCCAAGTGGCCTTTCCAAGGCGCCTCCACGTGGGCGGCGCAGCGCTCGTTGGCCCAGCCCGGGTGGCCCCAGTTCCAGGTTTCCAGGCGGGCGTTGCTGAGCCCCCAGGCTTTCATGCGGTCCCGGGACCATTCCGCCGCGGCCTTGTAGGTGGGCGAGCCCGTGAGCCGGGGGCTGAAGACATCCGTGAGCTGGTGCAGGGTGGCCATGACCTCCGAATGCTGGAGGGCCTCCTCGCGGATGCGGGCGTTCGCGGCCGCGTCGATGGGCTCCTGGGCCGAGGCGGAGACCACGGTCAAAGCTGCCAGGGTGAGGAAAGATCGTTTGGAGGTGAGCATCACAACATGATGCAACGTGTCTGGCCGATGTCCATGATTCTTTGGGCCCGCATTCCATGCTTCGACCCAAGGAAATGGCTATTTATACCCGGATGTTATTGCCGTTTTATTTAGCCCGGGTAAAAATAGATCCATCCCATGGAGGTCTTCACTCATGGACATCCCATCCCGTTCCTGCACGGCCTTCGGCGACTCCCGCCGCCTGGCCTCCGGCCCTCTGCGCGAGGTGATCCTGGCCGCCAAGGCCTTCCTGGCCGGGGGGGTGGGCGGATCGCTGCTGGTCTTCGACGATGAAACGGGTTCGGTGCTGGACCTGGATCTTCGGGACGGGGCGGAGGAGGGGCTCGGCCAGCTGCCCATTCTGGAGACGGTCCCGCCCTCCGGGGAGCCCAGGGGTCGGGGGCGACCCCGGCTGGGAGTGGTGGCCCGGGAGGTGACCCTGCTCCCCCGCCACTGGGAATGGTTGAACGCGCAGCCCGGCGGCGCTTCCGTCAGCCTGCGGAAACTCGTGGAGGCGGCCCGCAAGGCAGCGGTTCCGGGCGAGCGGCGGCGCCTGGCTCAGGAGCGGACCTATCGGTTCATGTCGGCGCTGGCCGGCGACGAGCCCGGCTACGAGGAGGCCCTTCGCGCCCTCTACGCCGGGGACCGGGCCGCCTTCGAGGCCAGGAGCGCTCCCTGGCTTCCGGACGTGCGGGAACACGCATGGAAGCTCGCCCAGGGCGCCTTCGACGCGGCATCAGACTAAGGATATGGACTCATGAGCGGAACCTTCGATCGCAAGGCGGCCCTGCGGGCCTACAAGGAGCGGAAGCCGCGGCCGGGCATCTGCGGCGTGCGGCACCTGGGGACGGGCCGCGTCTGGGCCGACTCCAGCCCGGACTTGGACACGGCCAAGAACGGCCTCTGGCTCCGGCTCGAACAGGGGCGCCACCTGGACAGGGCCCTGCAGGAGGCCTGGAACCAGTCCGGCGAAAGCGCCTTCGAATACGTCATCCTCGAGGTTCTCGAAGAGGAGTTGAGCCCCGTGTTCCTGCGGGATGCGCTCAAGGCCATGAAAGCGAAGTGGACCGCGCTTCTGGCGGCGGGCAGCTGATCTTGCTCCAGACAAAATGGCCGCGATCAATTCTTGTCCACGGCCCATGCGCTTTTCATGATTCCGGGCAGACTGGACTTTCTTCCCCCGGAGTCCCCATGAAGCCCGCCCTCCTGGCCCTCGTTCCCATCTTGATCCCCACCTTGGTCTCGGGTGCTCAAACACCGGCCGCGCCCAAGCCGGCCGCCAAGCCGAAGGCCCCGGCGGCCAAGGCCTTCCCCTTCGCCATCCACCAGAAGACCCTGGCCAACGGCCTGAAGGTGGCGGTCATCCCCACGGGCATGCCGGGCCTGGTGGCCATCCAGATTCCCGTGAGCACGGGATCGCGCAACGAGGTGGAGCCGGGGAAGTCGGGCTTCGCCCACTTCTTCGAGCACATGATGTTCCGGGGCACCAAGACTGTGTCGCCCGAAGCCTGGAACGAAACCCTCAAGCGCACCGGCGCGGCCCAGAACGCCTACACCAGCGACGATCTCACCAGCTACCACACCACCTGCGGCAAGGAGGACCTGGAGACCTGGCTGAAGCTGGAGGCGGACCGGTTCCAGAACCTGGAGTACGAGGAAAGCGCCTTCAAGGATGAGAGCCGCGCGGTGCTCGGCGAATACAACAAGAACTCGGCCAATCCCATCTCCAAGCTCTTCGAGGTCATGCGCGAGGCCGCCTTCACCACCCACACCTACAAGCACACCACCATGGGCTTCCTCAAGGACATCGAGGACATGCCCAACCAGTTCAAATACTCGCGCGAGTTCTTCAACCGTTGGTACAAGCCGGAGAATGTCACCGTGATCATCGCGGGCGATGTCAGCCCCGAGCAGACCTTCCCGCTGGTGGAGAAATACTTTGGCGCCTGGAAGCGAGGCACGGTGAAGCCCCCTGCAGTGCCGCAGGAGCCCGAGGCCAAGGGGCCGGTGGCGGCCCACGTGCCCTGGGCCACGCCGACCATCCCCTGGATGACAGTCTCCTTCCACACACCCGCCAAGTTCAGCACCGTCAAGAACGACAGCGCGGCCCTGGAGCTGGTGGGCAAGCTGCTCTTCGGCCAGCAATCCGAGGTGTACCAGCGGCTGGTGGTGCAGGAGCAGAAGGTGGACCAGCTCTTCGCGGGCGGCGGCGGCAGCAAGGATCCCGAGCTGTTCACCATCGGCGCCCGGGTGAAGAAGCTGGAAGACCTGGCGTACGTGCGGGAGGTCATCCTCGACGCCTGCGCCAAGGCCCTGGCCGTGCCCTTCTCGCCCGCCAAGCTGGAAGAGGCCAAGACCGAAGAGCGGCTGGGCTTCGCCCGCGCCCTGGAATCCACGGAACGGGTGGCGGGCGCCGTGGCGCGCATGGCCTGCTTCGAGCGGGATCCCGAAGCCATCGTCAAGGTGATGGCCCTGGGCGAGACGGTCCAGACCAGCGACCTGGGCCGCATGGCCAAGGCCACCTTCCAGGACCGGAACCGCGTCATCACCACCCTCAGCCACGAGGCGCTGCCTGAGAGCCTCAAGGCCGGCTTCCCGGGCGTGGAGGCCCGGGCCGCCAAGCTGGCCCAGCTGCCGAAGCTGGCGCTCCTGGAAGAGCCTTCGGCCTCGCCCCTGGTGAACCTCCGCGTGGTCTTCCGCACCGGTTCGGTGGACGATCCCGCCGGAAAGGAAGGCCTCGCCTCCCTGGCCGCGGCCATGATCGAAGATGCGGGAACCCGCGCCAAGGGCTTCGCCGAGATCACCAAGGCCTACGCGGCCACGGGCAGCGGACTGGGCAGCCTGGTGGACAAGGAGCGCACCTCCTTCAGCCTCACCGTGGCCAAGCTGAAGGCCACCGAGGCCCTGGACCTGGCCCTGGAGCAGCTCACCGAACCCGGCTTCCGGGAAGAGGATTTCTCCCGCCTCAAGTCGCAGCAGGTGAACGCCCTCAAGGTGGGCCTGAAGGCCAACAACGACGAGGAGCTGGGCAAGCTCGCCCTGGAGGGCCGTCTGTACGCCGAGCCCTTCGCCCACCCGGTGCTCGGCACGGAGGCGGGTCTCGCCGCCATCACCCTGGCGGACGTGAAGGCCTTCGTGAAGGCGCACTACACCCGCGCGAACCTGCGGATCGGCCTGGCCGGCGGCTACGGCCCCGAGCACAAGGGGCAGGTGCTTCGCTCCCTGGCGGTCCTGCCGGCGGAGGGCGCCGCCGTTCCCGCGCTGAAAGTGGCCGCCGCAGGCACCGCCAGCCATGTGCAGATCGTGGCCAAGGACACCCGGGCCACGGCCATCTCCTTCGGCTTCCCCATCGCCGTGGACCGCACCCATCCCGATTTCGCGGCGCTGTGGGTGGTGGCTAGCCACCTGGGCCAGCACCGCAACAGCACAGCCCTGCTCTACCAGCGCCTCCGCGAAGTGCGGGGCCTGAACTATGGCGACTACGCCTACATCGAGCCCTTCCCTGGCGGCATGTTCCGCTTCCAGCCTGATCCCGGCCTCACCCGCAGCCTCAACCACTTCCAGATCTGGATCCGCCCCGTGGCGCCCCAGAACGGAGCCTTCGCGTTGAAGGGCGCCCTCTACGAGCTGGACAAGGTGGTGAAGCAGGGGCTGAGCGAAAAGGATTTCGAAGCCAGCCGCACCTTCCTGGCCAAGCATGTGGCTCACCTCGCCGACACCGGCTCCAAGCGCCTGGGCCACGATCTCGACATGGCGGCACTGGGCTTCGACAAGGGCTACGCCGAAACCTTCAAGGCCCGCCTGCTGGCCCTCAAGGCGGTGGACGTGAACGCCGCCATCAAGCGCCACCTGCGCACCACCGGGCTGGAAGTGGTCATGGTCGCCAAGGACGCCGGGAGCTTGAAGAAGGATCTGCTGGCGGAGGCCTGCCCCATCCCCGCCTATCAGTCCCCCAAGCCGGAACTGAAGGACGAGGATGCCGCCATCTCGCGGCTGAAGCTCGACCTCAAGCCCGAGGACGTCACCGTCATCGCCCTGGATGATCTCTTCAAGACCGCCCAGTAGGGCGCAACTTCACGCAAAAAGGCGGGTGGCATGCCACCCGCCTTTTTGTTTCGTTATCGGCACTTTTTCATTGGATTTAGCCGGTCTGGGGTGAGTCCTAGGCTTTGAACTCGGCCATCGAATCGAGATGTCCTATACGTCGGCCCAATCAGGCAATTCGTATTCCGTCTCCGGAACCCCGAGGTATTCGCGCTCGATGAAGTTGAGGTTCATCGCGTAAGTTGGGACTTCCTTCGCCAAGCGCGTGACAGCGAAACAATCTGCAGCGGATAGAAAACGCCTCACTAGATGCGCGTGATCTACAAGGTCGCGTTCGATCATCGCCCGGATGTCCGACATGTCGTTCTCGTTGAATCGCTTGAGCTTGGCAACAACTACGTCCTGAACGTCCAGGGCGAATACCTCGAACGACTTGAGGCGTTGGTTGAGGGCTTCGACAGGAATCCAATTGGGAGGGTGAGCCAAAAACGGTGTATGCCTGCTCACAATGTCGAGAAAGATTCCATGCTGGCGTGACAGGGCCGACCCCTGGCCCGCAAGCCCGTGGAGAGCCTTCGCGATATCACCGGAAACGGGATCCACACCCAGCACGTCCCCGTCCTTGGTGCCCCGCAAATAGTCCGTCTGGAGCATGAGGGCAGTGGATCCGAGGACCCGGAAAGTGATCTTTTCCTCTCCGGTCGGCCATTGCTCATCGATCGCAATAAGGAAGCTCTCAATGGGTGTCAGCATGGCGACTCTCACTGAGGGTATGGGCAAAATCCTGGGGTTGGAGGGTGGTGAGTATGCCCCAGTGGCGGGAGATGCTGCTGGACTTTTGACGGACCTCTTTCACGGATTGGTTGCTGGCGAAGGATTGGTCGAGGCTGTCCTCCTCCAAGGCTCCATTAAGTCCGATCTTGGGGGGCGGAGTTTTTAGGTTTGCGGTAATCCTGTGGCGTTGGAGGACGTTTTCCGCCTTGGTGATGGCGAGGAGGAGCTTCCGGTCATTGGTGGCTTCCTTCTCGAGCCGGAATGCCTCCAAGACGTTGTCCAGAAGCCAGAGGAACCGCAAGTCGAGGTTGAGATCGCGGATTCGGGCGTAAAGCCGTGTGAAATTGATCTTGTCGATGTTCTGGAAAAGGACAGGCGCAAGGGCGGTAAGGCTCCTCGCGGGACCACCCTCGACCAGAACCTCCCGAATGACTGTCTCCACCTGTGCCAGACGTTCGCTGGGGAGAATGCTGGGGTCCTCAACGAGATTGTAGGCGCCGTGAGCAGCTAATGCCTTCTGAATCGTGCCACCCTCATCGGCAAGAGTCGGTTCAAAGACCGTCGCAGGGACGTTGAAATACTTGAGCAGAACAATAAACTGTTCGGCTGATAGGGATGCCTTGCCGGATTCGATTTCCGATAGGTTGCTCTGGGAGACGGCTAGGACATTGGCAAGTTCTCTTTGCGTCAATCCTCGCTTCTTGCGGAGAGCCCGGACCGTATCGCCGATCTGACTCTTGGTCGGAGCATGGGCCTCAAAGAATGTTTCCTTGGCCCAATGATGACGGAAAGTAGCGACAGGCTTCATATGGCGTATCCGATGCGAATATCGCAGTTGCCATAAATTGATCCCATCGGCATGTTCTGTCAAGACCGGAATCCCCTTTATGACGTAACAACGTCATAAAGGGGCAAGAAAGCAACATCTCAATTCCGGCACAAGCGATGAGAGACGCCGAAGAGGCTTAGGCCGGAGGGGCTTCTCCGCGGCGCCGGTCGGTGCCCAGCAGCAGGTAGAAGGCCGGCACCACGAAGAGGGTGAACAGGGTGCCGATGGAAAGGCCGGTGAAGATCACCAGGCCCATGGCCTTGCGGCCGGCGGCGCCCGCCCCGCCGGCGATCACCAGGGGGAAGACGCCCAGCACCATGGCGGCGGTGGTCATGAGGATGGGGCGCAGGCGGATGGCGGCGGCTTCGGTGATGGCGTCCAGCTTGGATTTCCCCTCGGCCTGCAGTTCGTTGGCGAACTGCACGATGAGGATGCCGTGCTTGCTGATGAGGCCCATGAGTGTCACCAGGCCCACCTGGGTGTAGATGTTGAGCGTGGCCAGGCCCAGGTTGATGAAGATCATGGCGCCGAAGAGGGCCATGGGCACGGAGACCAGGATGATGATGGGGTCGCGCATGCTGTTGAACTGCGCGGCCAGGGCCAGGAACACGATGAGGATGGCGAAGCCCAGGGTCACGAAGAACCCGCCGGATTCCTGCATGAACTGGCGGGACACGCCGGAGTAGTCGGCCTCGTAGCCCGTGGGGGCCGCCTCCCGGAGGGCGTTCCGCATGAAGGCGAGCACCTCCTCCTGGCTGAAGGAGGGGCCGAACACGCCGGAGATGGTGGCGGAGTTCAGCTGCTGGAAGCGCTTGATGGACTGGGGCACCACTTCGTGCTTCAGGGAGGCCACGGTGGAAGCCGGCAGCACCGAGCCGTCCGGGGCCTTGATGTGGTAGTCCAGCACCTGGTCCGGGTTCAGGCGGGACGTCTGTAGCACCTGGGGAATCACCCGGTAGGAGCGGCCGGCGATGGAGAAGTAGTTCACGTAGCCGCCGCCCAGCGCGCCGCCCAGCGCGTCGCCCACGTCCTGCTGGGTGAGGCCCAGGGAGGCGATCATGTCGCGGTCCAGCACGAGGGTGGACTGGGGCTTGTCGATCTTCAGATCCGAGTCCACGAAGAAGAACATGCCGCTGGCCTGCGCCTTGTCCACCATGGCCTTGGCCACCTCGTTGAGGCGGGCGAAAGGCTCGGTGGTCTTGATGACGAATTCCACGGGAAGCCCTGTGGCTCCGGGCAGGGAGGGGGGCTGGAAGACCGCCACGCGGGCCCCGGCGATGCCGCCCCAGGTGGTCTGCAGCTCCTCGGCGATCTGGTCGGCGCTGCGCTTGCGCTGGTCCCAGGGCACGGTGATCACACCGCCGAAGGCGGAGCCGGCATTGGTGAACTGGAACATCTGGCCGAATTCAGGCAGTTTCTTCCCGCCCTCGAAGGCCTGGTCCGCGTAAGCCTGCATCTGCTGGACGGTGGCCGTGGGCGGGCCCTGGATCTGGCACATGATGAAGCCTTGATCCTCCTGAGGGGCCAGTTCGGATTTGGAGGAACGGAACAGGTAGACCGTGCCGCCCAGCAGCAGCAGGCCCATCGCCACGATGACCAGGTGGGTGCGGAGGGCGCTGCGGAGGATCCGCAGGTAGTGCCCGTGGAACCACTCGAACTGGCCATCGATGAATCGCACGAAGGCCCCGCTGTCCTGCTCCTTCTTGAAGAACTTCCCGCACATCATGGGCGAAAGCGTGAGGGCCACCACGCCGGACACGGCGACGGCCCCGGCCAGGGTGAAGGCGAACTCGGTGAAGAGGCTGCCCGTGAGCCCGCCCTGGAAGCCGATGGGCACGTAGACTGCCACCAGCACCACGGTCATGGCGAGGATGGGGCCGCCCAGCTCGCGGGCCGCCTGGATGGCGGCTTCCACGGGTGTCTTGCCCTCCCGCATGTGGCGGTCGGCGTTCTCCACCACGATGATGGCGTCGTCTACCACCAGGCCGATGGCCAGCACCAGGGCCAGCAGGGTGAGCAGGTTGATGGAGTAGCCCAGGGCCAGCATCACGAAGAAGGTGCCCACCAGGGAGAGGGGCATGGCGATCACGGGCACCGCCACGGCCCGGAAGGTGCCGAGGAAGAGGAAGATCACCACGGTGACGATGACCAGCGCCTCCAGCAAGGTCGTCACCACCTCGGAGATGGAGGTGTTGATGAAGTTGGTGGCGTCATAGACGATGTCGCCCGTGAGGCCCGTGGGCAGCTGCTTCTGGATCTCGGGGAAGCCCTGGCGCACGCGCTTGGCCACCTCGAGGATATTGGCTTCCGGGGCCACCTTGATGCCGATGAAGACGGACTTCCGTCCGTTGAAGGAGACCTGGAACGAGTAATCGTCGGCCCCCAGCACCACGTTGGCCACGTCCTCCAGCCGCACGATGGCCCCGCCGCTCTGGCGGATGGCCAGGCGCCGGAATTCCTCGACGGTGTGCAGGCCTGTGGAGGCGGTGAGGTCCACCGTCACCATCTGGCCTTTGGTGGAGCCCAAGGCGGAAAGGAAGTTGTTGTTCTGAAGGGCCTGAGTCACGTCGGTGGCGGTGATGCCGTGGGCCGCCATGCGGCGGGGATCCAGCCAGGCGCGCAGCGCGAACTGGCGGGCGCCGAGGATCTCCGCGGTCTGCACGCCGGGCACCGAATCCAGCCGGGGCTTCACCACCCGCTCCAGGTAGTCGGTGATGTTGTTGGTGGGCAGCACGTCGCTGTAGAAGCCCATGTACATCGCGTCGGTGTTGTCACCCATCTGCACGGTGATGACCGGCTGCTGTGCCTGGGGCGGCAGCTGGTTCTTCACGGCGTTCACGCGGGTGGTGATCTCCGTCAGGGCCTTGTTGGAGCTGTAGTTGAGGCGCAGCGTCGCCGTGATGGTGGAGAGGCTGTTCTGGCTGGAGGACGAGAGGTAGTCGATGCCCTGGGCCTGGGCGATGGAGGATTCCAGGGGCTGCGTGATGAAACCGCCCACCGTGTCCGCGTCCGCGCCGTAGTAGGCGGTGGTGATGGTCACCACGGCGTGTTCGGTTTTCGGGTACTGGTTCACCGGCAGGTTGAAGATGGAGCGCAGGCCCAGCACGAGGATGAACAGGCTCACCACCGTCGCTACGACGGGCTTGCGAATGAAGACATCCGTGAACGTCATGCCTTCCTCACTGTTCCTGGGGCGTGGGGCGCGGGTCGTTGGCGGGCTGCACCCGGTTGTCCACTTTCAGGGGCGTGCCGTTGCGAAGCTTCAGGGCCCCGCTGGTCACCACCTGGTCGCCGGCATTCAGGCCCTTGAGGATGGCCACCTGGTCGCCGCGGGTGCCGCCGGTGGTCACGAACACCTGCTGGGCCTTGAGGCCCGAGGCGCCCTCGGACTTGGCCACGTACACCACGGCGCCGTAGGGGTTGTATGTGACCGCGGCCTGGGGCAGGGTGAGGGCCTTGGTGGCGCCGCCCACGCTCAGGCTGGCGTTGCCGAACATGCCTGGAAGCAGCGTCCGGCCTGGATTGGCAAAGACGGCTTCCACCTGCACGTTCCGGGTGTTCAGGTCCACCTTGGGATTCACGGTGGACACCTTGCCGGCGAAGGTTTTGCCCGGGAACGCGTCCAGGGCCAGGTCCACCCGCTGGCCGGGCCGCACGGTGCCTGCCTCGCGCTGGGGGAGGAAGAAATCCAGGTAGACCTGGTCGAGCTTCTGCAGGGTGACCACGCCCACGCCGGCGTTGAGATAGGCGCCGGGGCTGGTGTTCACGATGCCCACGCGGCCCGCGAAGGGCGCCACCAGATGCTTCTTGGCGACCAGGGCCAGCTGGGATTGAGCGGCGGCTTCCTTGGCCTTGAAGTCGGCTTCGGCGGCCTCGAAATCCGCGGGGCTGATGGTCTTGGCTTCGAACTGCTCCCTGGCCCGGCGCAGGGTGGCCTTGGCCAGCGCCGCGGCGGCCTGGAACTGGCGCAGCTGGGCCGTCTCCGTTTCGTCGTTGAGGCTCACCAGCGCTTGGCCCTCGCGGACCTCCGCTCCTGGCGTCACCTCGATGCGGGTGACCACGCCCGGCACTTCGAAGGCCAGATCGGCGCCCTGCCGCGCCCGGAGGGTGCCCACGGCCTGGAGGCTGGGCTCCCAAGTTTCCTCTTTGGCCGGTGCCAGGGCGACGGTCTGGGGCGGCTCGCCTCCGCCGGCCATGGCCCTGCCGATCATGATTCCCTTGAAGACGTTGAACCCGACCAGCAGCCCAAGGAACAGCCCCACGGCCAGG
Organism: Acidobacteriota bacterium; assembly: GCA_016195985.1. Taxonomy (GTDB): domain Bacteria; phylum Acidobacteriota; class Holophagae; order Holophagales; family Holophagaceae; genus Geothrix. Next base: position 163,844 of record JACPYP010000012.1, read on the forward strand.
AGCATGATGATCATGCGCCGGCGGGTGCTGGGCGGCGTGGCGCTGGTTTCATCCATGGGTTGCTCCCTGTCAATCATCCGGATCTCCTGCCTGAACCCCGATCGCGGCGGTTCGAACAAGGTAGTAGATTCTGTCCGCTGGAGGAATGGATTCATCACGGGGCCTGTCCCCGGCTGGTACTCTGGAAGGCATGGCTCTCGAACTTCTTGCGCCCGCCAAGAACGCGGATCAGGGTGTCCTCGCGCTGCGCTGCGGGGCGGATGCGGTGTACATGGGCGGGCCGCAGTTCGGCGCCCGGCAGGCGGCGGGAAACGAGCTGAAGGATTTCGAGCGGCTCACTCAGGAGGCGCGCCTCTGGGGAGCCAAGGTCTTTGCGACCCTCAACACCATCCTCTTCGACGGCGAGCTGGAGGCCGCGCGACGCCAGGCCTGGGCGCTGCACGAGGCCGGCGTGGACGCCCTCATCCTCCAGGACATGGCTTTCCTGGAGATGGACCTGCCGCCCATTCCCATCCACGCGAGCACGCAGGCCGTGTGCGACAGTCCGCAGAAGGTGGCCTTCCTGGCCAGCGCGGGCTTCAGCCGGGCCATCCTCGCGCGGGAGGTGAGCCTGGATGACATCCGCGCCATCCGCGCCGCCTCGGACATCGAGCTGGAGGCCTTCGTGTTCGGGGCCCTCTGCGTGGGCGAGAGCGGGCGGTGCTACCTGAGCGGCGCCATCTGCGACCGCAGCGGCAACCGCGGGGAATGCGCCCAGCCCTGCCGCGCGCCATGGAACCTGGTGGATGCGGCCAACCATGTGCTGGTGCGGGAGAAGCACCTGCTGAACATCCGGGATCTGGACCTTTCGGATCACCTGGAGGCCATGGCGGATGCGGGCATCCAGAGTTTCAAGATCGAAGGGCGGCTCAAGGACGCGGACTACGTGAAGAACGTCGTCAGCCAGGTGCGCCGGAAGCTGGATGCCCTCCTGCATCGGCGCCCGGAGCTGGGGCGGGCCTCTCTGGGCGCCGTCACTCACGCTTTCACGCCCGATCCCACGAAGACCTTCCAGCGTGGCCTGTCCACCTACCGCATCGACGGGGAACGTCAGCGCATGGGCAACCTGGAATCCGGAAAGCACCTGGGCGAATGCATCGGCGAGGTGCTTTCCGTCCAGGGGGACCGGCTGGTGCTGGACGCCACGGAGGGCCTGCATCCGGGGGACGGCCTGGCCTTCGTGGATGGCGCCGAGGTGGCGGGCACGGTGATCAACGCCGTGGAGCCCCGCCAGCTGTTCGTGCAGGATCCCTCCCGCATCAAGGCCGGCACCCGGCTTCACCGGAACCTGGATCTCCAGTGGTTGAAGGCCCTGCGCAGCGCCAAGGTGGAGCGCCGCATTCCGGTGGACGCGGCGCTGACGTTTCCGGAAGGGGCCGTGCGCCTGCGCCTGGAAGACGCCAGTGGCTTCGCGGGAGAGGCCCTGGCCCGCGGGGATTTCGGCCCGGCGCGGGATGCGGAGGCCTCGTCCAAAGCCATCCTCGAATCCCTGGGGCGCCTGGGGAACACCCCCTTCGAACTGGCGGACCTGCGGGTGGCCGAAGCCCGCTTCGTGCCCGTCAGCGTGCTCAACGCCCTTCGCCGCGACGCGGCGGCGGCCCTGGAATCCCTGCGCCGGGCCCCGCGGGCGCGGGAGCCGCGCCGGGCGCCCGCCCCGAAGCTGAACCCCCTGCCGGCGCGGGGCCTGGACTACTCGTGGAACATCGCCAACCGCGCCGCCCGGGCTTTCTACGAGCGCGCCGGGGGTGAGGTGCTGGAACCCGCCGCGGAACTGCAGGACAGCCTCGACGGCCGCGTGGTGATGACCACGCGCCACTGTGTGAAATACGAACTGGGCTGGTGCCATGTGCACGACAACCCCGAGCCCTGGGCGCGCATCCCGGAACCTCAAGGGTCCGTTTTCCTGGAGAACGGGTCCACCCGCCTGGAATGCCGCTTCGACTGCGCGCGCTGCAGGATGGAGTTGGTGCTTCACGAAGCGAGGGAGCAGGGGTGAGGACGGCCGAGGGTGCCGGTGCCTCGCTGCGGGGGCCCTGGGATGTGGTGGTGGTGGGCGCGGGGCCCGCGGGGCTGCTGGCTGCGGGAAGGGCGGCCATGCTGGGCTCCCGGGTGCTGCTGCTGGAGAAGATGGGGCAACCGGCCCGCAAGCTGCGCATCACGGGAAAGGGGCGGGCGAACGTCACCAACATGAAGCCCCTGGAAGCCCACCTCCAGGAGATCCACCCGGAGCCGAGGTTCCTGCGCCAGGCCTTCGGCGCCTTCTTCCACCACGACCTGGTGGCCCTGCTGGAGGCCCAGGGCGTGGCCACCAAGGTCGAGCGCGACGACCGCGTGTTCCCCGCCAGCGACCAGGCCTGGGACGTGGCGGATGCCCTGGTCGCCTGGGCGCGGAGCCAGGGGGTCGAGCTGGTCCAGCAGGCCCGCGTCGAAGGCCTGGTGATCGCGGGCGGCGCCTTCTCCGGCCTGCGGCTGGCGCGACGGGCCGCGGGGCCTCCCCAAACCATCGAAGCGCGCTGCGGCATCCTCGCCACCGGAGGGCAGTCCTACCCGGGCACCGGCTCCACCGGCGACGGCTTCCGTTTCGCCGAGGCCACGGGACACCGGGTCGAAACCCCGCGGCCCTCCCTGGTGAGGATCGAGACGAGTCCGGCCCTCGCGAGCGCCCAGGGGCTGGTGCTCAAGAACGTGCGGCTGACCCTGTGGATCGACGGAAAGAAGCAGGGCAGCGAGTTCGGGGAGGCCGAATGCACGGCCAAGGGCCTCGCCGGGGCCACCGTACTCCGTCTGAGCCGAAGGATCGTCGACGCCAGGCTCGCGGGCCGAAAGGTGGAGGTGGCCCTCGATCTGAAGCCGGCCCTGGACCCGGCCAAGCTGGAAGCCCGCCTGAACCGGGACCTGGACGCCCACCGGGACGGGCGCTGCCAGAACCTGCTGAGATCCTTCCTGCCGCCCCAGCTCGTCCCAGGGTTCTGCCAGCAGCTGGGGCTCGGACCAGCGGATCCCATCGCGCGGATCCAGGGGCCCAAGCGGAAGAAACTCTTGAGCCTGCTGAAGGACCTGCGCTTCGAGGTCTGCGGCCATGGGGGCTGGGAGGAGGCCATCATCACCGCCGGCGGCGTGTCGGTGCGGGACCTGGATCCCCGGACCATGGCTTCGAGGAAGGTCGAGAACCTCTATTTCGCCGGCGAAGTGATCGACCTGGACGCCAACACTGGCGGCTTCAACCTCCAGATCGCCTTCTCCACGGGCTGGCTGGCGGGAGAATCGGCCTCTGGGAAAGCCCTCGAACAGGCCTCAAGCGCGCTTACGGAGCCTGGCCACTTCGCGCTTGGTCCAATCCAGGATGAACCGGAATAGCTCGGCCAGGCCTTCTTCGGACAGCGGCCCCGGGTTGGCTTGATTCAGCCGGGCGATGAGACGGTCCTCCTGGGCGGCGTCATGGAAGCTGAGCCCCCGGGCGGCCTTGTGGGTTCTGAGGCGTTCAACCAGCCGGATCCGGCTGTTCAGGGCCTCCAGAATCTGCCGGTCGAGGCTGGCGATCTGTTCGCGGCAGGACTGGATGATGGGATCTTCGCTCAAACCCCGCCACCTCCTTCCGGGGGCCGCTCGTCCTCCATGGGCTCGGCCGGTTCGCCGTGGCTGGTGCAGGGCTGCATCGGCTCGGTGCCACAGGCGAAAAACTCGTCCTGTTTTTGCGGGCATTCTTCGCGTGCCAGCTGTCCCGTAGTGGGATCGATGCTGCGGACCACGACGGTCTCCGGCATGGGGAAATCCACGTTGGGCCGCGAGGCCAGGGCCTTGGCCATGAATCGCTCCCAGATCGGGGCGGCGACGGCCCCTCCCGTGAAGCCCTTTCCGCCGGGCCGAGGCTGGTCGTACCCGATCCAGACCCCCGTCACCAGGTTCGGGGTGTAGCCGACGAACCAGGCGTCCACGCCGTTGTCCGTGGTGCCCGTCTTCCCGGCGGAGGGGCGGGTCTGGCTGAAGGCGCGAAGGGACTTGGCGGTGCCGTAGGTCAGCACGTCCTTCAGCATCTGGGTGGTGATGAAGGAGGCCGCTGGAGACATGGCCTGGGATGTGGCCGGCGGGTTCTCGATCCAGGTCTGCCGCCTGCGGTCATAGATCCGGAGGATGGTCCTGGCCTCGGCCTTGGCGCCTGCGTTGGCCAGAGGCGTGTAGGCCTGCACCAGATCCTTCAGGGTGACCTCGCCGGTCCCCAGGGCCAGGGAGAGGCCGCTCTGGGCGGACAGCGAGAGCCCCGCCTTTCCCGCGAACTCCACGAAGGACGGCACGCCCACCGCTTCCAGCACCTTCACGGTGATGATGTTGCCGGAATGGGCCAGGGCCTGGCGGAGGGACAGCTCTCCGAACTGTTCCCGGCCGTAGTTCTGGGGTTTCCAGGTCTGGCCGGGGCCCGCGTCGTAGGCCACGGCCTCGTCGCTCCAGAGGCTGGCCGCCGTGAGGCCCTTCTCCAGGGCGGCGGCATAGATGAGAGGCTTGATGGCGGAGCCGGGCTGCCGCTTGGAGACGAAGGCGCGGTTGAGGGCGGTGGAGGTTCCTTCCGCGTCTCCTACTGCGGCGAGGACGTCGCCCGTGGTTGGATCCAGGCAGACCAGGGCGCCCTGCAGCCCGGGGGAGAGGTGCTTGACGCTCTCCCGCAGGGTTTGTTCCGCCAGGCGCTGCAGGTCCAGGTCCATGGCGGCGACGACCTCCAGGCCGCCCTGTTCCACGGCAGTGGCCCCCAGGCGCCCGATCAGCTGCGCCCGGATCTGCGCCAGATACTGTGGAGCCTGCCCCAGCGGCCGGGTGGCGGCCCCGTGGGCCTGGAGGGCCAACCGCCGCTGCGGGGTGATGGCATGGACTTCCTCCATGCGTTTGAGGACCACATCCCGCCGGCTCGCCACGTCGGCGGGCTTCCCGAAGGGGTTGTAGCGGCTCGGATTCTTGGGCACCCCCGCCAGAAGCAGGCATTCGCCGTCGCTCAGCTCTTCGGGGCTTTTGTCGAAGTAGAGGCGCGCGGCCTGGACAATGCCCTGGGCGCCGTTCCCGTAGTAGATCTCATTGAAATACATCTCCAGGATCTGCTGCTTGGTGTAGGTCCTCTCGAACTCCAGGGCCAGCTTGGCCTCCTCGATCTTCCGGTCGAGGGTCCGCGCCGAGCTCAGGAATTTGTTCTTGATGAGCTGCTGGGTGATGGTGGAGCCCCCCTCGGCCATCCGCCCCTTGAGCACGTCCTTCATGGCCGCGCGCGCGATGCTCCGGTAGTCGAGCCCGCTGTGCTCGTAGAACCGGGAATCCTCCACGGCCAGCAGCGCCTGCTGCAGAAAGCCGGGAATCCGGTCGAGGGTGGCCCAGTAGCGGTTCTGGGGCGGGATGCGCCCCACGTAGCGGCCCTGGCTGTCGAGCACCGTGACGGATGTGACCCCGGCGGGCAGGGGCGGGCAGGTGGCGATGGGGGTCTGGCCCTGCTGGCCCCAGGCGGCCAGGCCCTGAATCAGGCTCAGCGCCAGGAGGGCCGGGCGATGCCACGGGTGCCACCGGTTTCGGATGGGCCGCTTCGCGCAGGGCAATGTCAAAACCGCTCCTTCTTCCGGACCCTGCGATTCACCAGGGCAGCTGACCCATTCTGAAGCCGAATCGGCTCGTGTCCATGCCGCGGGCGGCCATGGGGTCTTGACGGATTCGAAATTCGCAACCATTATGGTTTCGGGAATCGAATCCGATGAGCAACACCCGCTTCACCGTCGCCATACATGTCCTGACGCTCCTGGCCTACTGCGGGCCGGAAGCGCTGACCTCCGAATTCATCGCCGGGAGCGTCAACACCAATCCCGTCGTGATCCGCCGCATCCTGTCCACCCTCCGGGAAGCCAAGCTGGTCGCCTCCCAGGCCGGGCCTGGCGGCGGATGGCAACTCCTGCGCGACCCGCGCAAGATCACCCTCCGGGATATCCTGGCCGCCGTGAGCGGCGATCCCACCTTCCTGCTCCACAGCGCGCCGCCGAACATCGAATGCCCGGTGGGGAGGGACATCCAGGCGATTCTCGCGCGCCGCTTCCAGTCGGCCCAGGAAGCCATGGAGCGCGATCTGGAGCGCACCACCATCGCCCAGCTCATTTCCGAGGTCGGGGGCGGCTCTGCGTAGCCCCTTTTTTTAACCAAATCCGCAACCATATTGGTTGCGTTTTATCCAAGGAGCCCATTATGATCGTCGTCACCGGAGCCACCGGCCAGCTCGGCCGCCTCGTGATCCACAACCTGCTGAAGGTCGTGCCTCCTCAGAACATCATCGCGGCGGTCCGCACTCCCGCGCATGCGGCGGACCTTGCGGCGCTCGGCGTCCAGATCCGGGAGGCCGACTACGACCGCCCCGGGACCTTGGCGGAAGCCTTCAAGGGCGCCGAGAAGGTGCTTCTGATCTCCTCCAGCGAAGTGGGGAAACGCGCTCCCCAGCACAAGGCCGCGATCGATGCCGCCAAGAAGGCCGGGGTGAAGCTCCTGGCCTACACCAGCCTGCTCCATGCGGACCGCTCGCCGCTGGCGCTTGCGAAGGAGCATCAAGAAACTGAAGCCTACCTGAAGGCTTCAGGTCTCCCGCTCGTCCTTCTGCGCAATGGCTGGTACACGGAGAACTACACGCACAGCATCGCGCCCGCGCTGGAATTCGGCGTCTTCCTCGGAAGCGCCGGCGAGGGGCGCATCGCTTCCGCGGCCCGTGCCGACTTCGCGGAGGCCGCCGCGGCGGTGCTCACGAAGCCCCACCAGGCCGGGAAGGTGTATGAGCTGTCAGGCGATGATTCGTACACGCTGGCTGAATTCGCCGCGGAGATCAGCCGGCAGTCCGGCAAGACGGTGGCCTATCAGGACCTTCCCGAGGCCGGTTACCAAGCGGCGCTCGTCAAGGCGGGCCTCCCCGAGGGGTTCGCGGCGCTCCTGGCCGATTCCGACACCGGGGCCTCCAAGGGCGGTCTCTTCGACGAATCCCGCACGCTGAGCGGTCTCATCGGCCGTCCCACCACGCCCTTCGCCAAACTCGTGGCCAAGGCCCTCGAAGGTTGATCCTCCATCTGCGGAAGGCCTGCGGACCTCATTCGCCCAGTGGCGACATGAGGCCGGCAGGACGCGCGGCCCGCGTGCCGAGAACGACCAGGGGGACCGCGATCGCGTGGACGGCGATGACGGAAAGCCAGATGGCTCCCGGCCATTCCTTTTGGACGGCCAGGTAGATGGCTGAGAAGGCCAGGGGGCTGATGATGGAGGCCAGGCTCACGGTGGAGGTCAGCACGCCCTGGAGCTGACCCTGCCGGGCCGGATCCACCTGCCGGGTGGCCAGGGCTTGAAAGGCGGGGGTGCCCACGCCGCCGAGGGCGAAGACCGGCATGATGGCGAACACGATCCAGCCCTGCCTGGCGAAGGCCATGGCCGCGAGCGCGAGGCAGCCGCAGGCGAGTCCGGCGAGGACGGCCCAGCGCTCACCGAGCCGCCGGGTCGCTGGGCCCGGCAGCAGCGCCTGCACCAGCGTTTGGCAGACGCCGAAGGCGCCCAGGGAAAGGCCGATCCAGAGGCCGTTCCACCGGAACGTGTCGAAGCCCCACAACGCCCAGCAGGTGCCATAGGCCTCTCCGGTGGCGCTGAGAATGAAAAACACGAGGATGACCGGCAGGAGGCCCTTCATCGAAAAGGCCCAGCGCAGCTGCGAAAGCGGATTGAGCGCGGCCAGACTGATCTTCCGGCGGGCCGGAGTGCGGGATTCCGGGAGGACGAACCAGGCCAGGAGGAAATTGCAGGCGTTCAGCGCCGCGGCGGCCATGAAGGGGAGGCGGAGCCAGCAGTCGCCGAGCCATCCGCCGAGAACCGGCCCGACGATGAAGCCGATGCCGAACATGGCGTTGAACAGGCCGAAGCGGCGGGCCCGCTCGTCCTCATGCGAAATGTCGGTGATGTAGGCCATCGCCACGGAAGCATTGGCGCTGGTCAGGCCCGCGATGGCGCGGCCGAGCAGCAGCAGCCAGGTTTGCGGCGCAAAGGCCATGAGGACATAATTGGCCGCTGCCCCCGCCAGGGAGAGAAGCAGCACGGGGCGCCGGCCGAAGGTGTCGCTCAAGGCGCCGAGCACAGGCGCGAAGAGGAACTGCATGGCCGCGTAGAGCGCGGTCATGATTCCGATGTAGGGCGCGATGTTCCGGGTGTGCGCCACCTCCGCGAGAAGCCGCGGAAGGATGGGGAAGATGAGGCCTATGCCTACGGCGTCCAGGACGATCGCGGCAAAAATAACGACAAGGGGCTTGTTCACGGCGGGAATCCAGGGGAAACGGCCCGCGTGCCGCGGACCTTCGGTTCAGGCGACGGCGATCACGAGCTTGCCCGTGACATGCCCGGCGGCGCTCCGCGCGTGCGCCTCGGCGGTGCGTTCAAAGGGGAAGACCTGTTCCAGGTGCAACCGGAACCCGCCTTCGGAATAAAGCTGTGCCGCCTCGGCCAGCACCCGCTCCGGGTGTTTCGGAGGCCCGGAGGAGAACCGCGCGCCGAATTGCGGAGCCGTGAAATCAGCCACGGAGAGCACGCGCGAGGGGCTGCCGACGATGCCGATCAGTTCCGGAATGATCCCCGAGCCCGCCAGATCGAGGGCAGCGTCCACGCCCCCTGGCGCGAGCGGCCTCACCCGTTCCGCCAGGCCGGGGCCATAGGCCACCGGGACGGCGCCGAGATCCCGCAGGTAGCCGTGCTTCCCCGGGCTCGCGGTGCCGATGACGGAAATCCCGCGGTGGCGGGCGATTTGGAGGACGGCCGAGCCAATCCCGCCCGCGGCGCCGCTCACCAGCAGCGTCTCGCTGCGGGTCACGCCGATCTCATCGAGGCTGCGCAGGGCCGTTTCGACGATGACCGGAAGGCCGGCCGCCGCCTCGAAGGGCAGATCATCCGGCTTGAGGGCCCAGTGCGTGAGGACGGCAAACTGCGCCACCGTGCCCGTGCCGAACCCGAAGACGGCGTCTCCGATCGATACGTTGGAGACGCCGAGACCCACCTCGTCCACGAGGCCCGACGCTTCGACACCGACCCCGGAGGGGAAGCTCAGCGCCTCAAAATCCCGGTACTGTCCGGCCCGGCGTTTCCAGTCCGAGGGATTGACTCCGGCGGCCCGGACGGCGATCCGGATCTGGCCCGGACCGGCCTGAGGCTCTTGGATGTCGGCCTCGAACAGGACTTCAGGGCCGCCGTATTCGTTGAATTGAAATGCCTTCATGATTGTTCCAATATATGTATCGAATATCAATATATACTCAGTATGCATTAAGTTATGCTATGAAAGACCACATGTCAATTCCCTCCGACCGTCGAACCCGCAAGCGCCTCATCACGCGACAAGGCATCTCCAACTCAGCCACGCGCCTCTTCTATGAGCGGGGCTTTGACCGGGTGACAGTGGACGAGATCGCGGCCGCCGCCGACGTCGGGCGGATGACGGTGTTCAACCACTTCCCCCGCAAGGAGGACATGTTCTTCGACCGGGAGGAGGAGGGGCGCGAGCTCCTGCGCGAGGCCCTGCGGCAGCGCGATCCCGGCATCACTCCGGTTGAAACGCTGCGCATGCTCGCCCACCGGCTCGCCATGGAGGAGAGCCCCTTTGTCCGGTTTACCTCCGCGAGCCAAGGTTTCGTAGAGACGATCGAGGGCAGCGAAACGCTCAGGGCCCGCGCCAGGGCGATACGCGGCGAACTCGCGGAAATCCTGGCGGCCGCGCTGGCCGAAGGCGCCGGGCGGAAGCCTGCGGACCCCGACGCCCACCTGGCGGCCGGCCTGCTCTTGGCGATGTGGAGCGTGGCCCTCATCCAGGGGCATCAGGCCTTTCGACAGAGCCGGAATTCAGAAGACGCGAAAACCGTTTTTCTCAGCCTTGTGGATAAGGGCACCATCGGCATCCATGCCGCGATGGCGGGAACGCCTTACGCCTGATGGGCGGCATCGCATCCAGGGCGGTCACTTGATTTCGATTTTCAGCTGATCGAGCCGATAAGGCGGCTTCCCCAGCGCAGGGCTCAGCTTGTCTTAGGAGCCCTCTTCGTAGAGGTAGGTTTCGCCCGTCGTCCGGTCGTAAAAGAAAATCATCTCCACCATGGAAAAGGGAACCTCGTCGTCGGTCTGCGTGGCGAACATCACCAGAGCATCGCCTCCCTTTCCGATCGAGTCTTCAACCACGGCCAATCGCCGATGACATTCTCAAAGAGGGTGCCGACGTTTTCCGCCTCCAGGGGGTTAGAGGCCCTGGCTCCGGCGGAGAATCTTGTCGATGGGTTTGCCCTTTGCCAGTTCATCAATGAGCTTGTCGAGGTATCTGATGTTCTGGGTCATCGGATCCTGAATATCCTCCACGCGAACGCCGCAAACCACGCCCGTGATCTGGGACCGGTCCGGGTGAATGGCCGGAGCCTGATCAAAAAAGGTCTGGAAATCAATCTTTACAGCGGTGTGGCGGTCGAGTTGGGCCCGGCTGTAGCCCGTCAGCCAGCAGATGATGGTGTCGACCTCTTCCTTGGTGCGGTTTTTCCGCTCGGCCTTTTGAACGTAAAGAGGATAGACGCTCGTGAAAAGCAGTTTCGAGATGTCGCGGGAGGACATGGAGGCTCCTCTTGTCTGCGGGTTGGTGGGACCTCTTCGCCCGGGCTCATGGCCGGATGCGGCTGGAATGGCCTGGCTAGGACGCGGCCACAACAAAAAAGCCGATGGCGATGAGAAGGCACAGCGGGGAAAACAGCCAGGTATCCCACCTGGCGAACGAAGAGCCGCGGACGCGCTTGAAAAAGCCGACGAAGCGGAACTCTCCGATGGCGCGGAGGGCAAAGACGGCGCCGATGGCGACCGTCAGCCAGTGCGCCGGAGAACCCGGGAATGAAGAAAACAGGAAGAAGCCACGGATGACAGCGACACACGCCGCCGCGCTCAAAGCGAGGGCCACGGCCACCGTGCTGAGGCGCGACGGGGTGAAGAGGGGCTTGCCGTTCGATTCGGGAATGGCGGTCCCCTTGCCCCATCGGCCACCGGCCGCCCAGTAGAGGTGGAGGCCCGCAAGGAACAACAGCGTGGATGCCAGAAGCGTGGGAACCATGATGGCGTGTGGCCTTTGTGATGCCTGACGAAATGATGCTAACCGGTTTCGCTTGAGCCAAGGCATTGCGTGAAACGGGGAATCGGAGCGAAGGCCGGACCGCCCTTCTTCAGGTGACTCCGATCAGGAACTCCTCTGAATGATCCGGGGGCCGGAGGCCATCTGTCCGGCCCGAGAAGTAGCGCTGGGCGAGCGAAGCGGCCGAAACATGCTGGACGTCTTTGAAGCCGGCCTCCCGGGCCAGCGACAGCATTTCCGAGGGCGTGAAGAAACTGATGAAGGGCGTTCCGCTCGCCTTCGCGCCGGCGGCGGCCCGCTCCACCGCCGGACGCACTTCGGCGTCCAGCAGCTCCATGGGAAGCATGAATGACATGGCGAACGTGGAGCCGGGAGCGAAGGCCGCGACCTGCCGGAGGGTCGCCGTGATCGCGTCCCTGGTCAGGTACATGCTGACGCCCGTGGAGGCCACGACGGAGGGCCGCTCCGGGTCGAAGCCCGCCGCCCTGAGCTGTTCCATCCAAGAGTCGCCGGCCTCGAAGTCGACGGGCACGAGCCGCAGGAAGGGGGGGATGCCGAGGCCAAGGTCCACCAGGCGCTGGCGCTTCCAGGCCTGGTGCCCCGGCTGATCGATTTCGAACACGAGCAGCCCTGAAGCGATGTCCGGCCGGCGCTGTGCGAAGGTGTCCAGCCCCGCCCCAAGGAGGACGTACTGCCCGACGCCGCGAGCCGCCTGTTCCGCGACCAGATCCTCAACGAGCCGGGCGCGGGCGATGATTGAAGCGCGGAAGGGCCGCGTGAAGGGGCTCATGTCCGGGCGGTTTCGCCAATCGCCGTCCGGGGCCGCCAGCTTCAGCCCGATTTCATCCTTGAACACGTGGGGCGGCTGATCGGCTTCGAGGTGCAACGCCCGCCACAAAGCGACCCGCACCGCCGTGCTGTCCGGTTCTGGTACCTTGCTCACCATGATGTTCGCTCCGGGATCTGGAAGGGGATGATCGCACTGATTCCCCTGCTGGAATCATTTCCGGACCTCTCCCGGACCCAGGCCAAGGCGTTTGTTCTCCCTGAGGAGGCCGATGGCTTCAGCGAGCCGCTTGTCGCGGGTGTCTTCGCGCTTGGCGGAGGAAATCCAGCCCACATACCGGCGCTGATGCGATGGAGGCAGCTGCTGGAAGTGGCTCAGTGCCATGGGATCTGTCTGGACGGCGGTGATGAACCAGGCGGGGGGGAACGGTCCGGACGGCTCGTTCGAGTCCGTTTGAGCGAATCGGGCCTGATCGAGTGAGGCAAGCCCTGAAGGTGAAAGAAGGCCGGCGGCTTTCAGTTCTTTTGCGAGTGCAAGGTTGACCGAAGACCATTTCGAAGCCTTGGTGCGCGGGGAGAAGCGCTGTGCGTATTTTTCGTCGTCCATCCGCTGGCGCACGCCGTCGATCCACCCAAAGCAGATGGCTTCGCACAGGGCATCCCTGTATGTGAATGAGACCTGGCCCAAGCGCGCCTTCGTGAAAACCAGCCAGATTTCCTTCTCTTTGGCGTGATGACGCTCGAGCCAGGTGCGCCAGGCTTTGCGGTTTTTGGGTTCAAGGGTGGTTGTCAGCAGCATGATCTGGCCGAACAGAGAGAGGATGTTTGAAGTATGAGCCGGCCGTGGCCCACTGTTCCGGAAATTCTGAAGCAGCCCGCTCCTGAAACTCGGAAAGGGGAATGCTCTTCCATGAATGCCGGCACTGGTCCGCTGAAACAGCCTTCAGCCACATGGTCGGGCCCTTACCGTAAATACCGCCATGAAGGCTGCGGCAGGTCGAGCAGGCGTAGTAAGCCTGGACGATGGGAGGGAATGGACCGGCGTGGGGATGTCGACCGGGGCTGGCGCAGCCCAGGATCGAGAGGAAAAGAATGATGCCTTTCAAAGGGGTTCTGGCCATGGGTGACCTAAAAACGGAGCGGCCGCGCCGGGATGCTTCGCGGAATCGAGAGGGAGCCGAAGGGCCGTCGGGATCCCGGTCAAACGCAGGGTGGCAGGTACTCATCGGAAAAGGCTGCCCAAGAGGGTGTAGGCAAGGAACCCGCCGACGGCGAGAGCGACCCAGAACCAGGGAGCGAAAAGGACCGGGGTGGATTTGTGCTGGAAGGTGGTGAAGCGGCTCGCGGGTTGGCCCAGCGAAGGACCTCCCAGAATCCCCATCCAGGAAGGCGTTCCGATGGAGGGCGGAATGCCCGTCGAATCGTCCTTCACGGTGACGAGGTGTTCCTCTTGAACCTTGTTGCGAAGAGGAGTCCGGGCTTCGGGCTTGGCTGGATCACCGCCGGTTGTCATGGCTGAGGCCTAGGGAATGGGATTCAGGGGAACGGCTGTTTGCGCCAGGATTCGGTGCAGGGGGCGGTCAGGCCCGCTCTGAACGGAGAAGGTCTTCATAGATCGCGAGGTCTCCTGAAGAGAAGCAGCAGAACACGATTTCCCGGAATCCATCGTGAGCCTTGAGAAAGGATGAAACGGTGCTCACCGCGATTCTAGCTGCCTGATCCACCGGATAGCCATAGATGCCCGTGCTGATGCTCGGGAAGGCGATGCTTTGGATGCCGTGTCTGGATGCGACTTCGAGGGAGCGCGTGTAGCAGGACGAGAGCCCTTCGGGCTCGCCGTTCGAGCCACCGCGCCAAACGGGGCCTACTGTGTGAATGATGAACCGGGCGGGCAGTCGATAGCCCTTCGTGAGCTTTGCCTCGCCGACTTTGCAACCGCCGAGCAGGCGGCATTCGTGAACCAGCTCCGGGCCTGCGGCCCTGTGGATCGCGCCATCGACCCCGCCACCCCCCAGAAGGGACGAGTTGGCCGCATTGACAATTGCATCGACCGCCAGTGTGGTGATGTCGGCTTGCTTGGCGCAGATGGACGCAGGCATGTGAGGTCAGGCCGGATGATCCGATGTTTCACGGATTTCTTTTTCGAGGGCCGCGAACAGAAAACGCAAATAGCTGCTGTCTCCCTGCAGGACACCCAGTTCCGCAAAGGATTTGGCGACCATGGCTCGCTGGTAGGTTCTTTCCACCAGCTCGTGAAGCTGCTCAAGGTGATTGCAGTATTCCATGTATTTTTCGCGGTTGTTCCACTGCGGCCAGGTTTTCTTGTGGAGCCGGCTGTCAAAGAAGACCGAAAGCGGGAGACTGCCGGATTCCACCTCATCGAAAGCGCTGGTGGATAATTTGCACAGCATCTGAACGCGTATGTCTTCCTCGTATTTCCACCCGTCGTTTACCTCTGACAGAACTTCGGTCAAGAGCATGTTGTTCAGGCGGACTTCCCTCCGGATTCTGTCGCGGACGGCCAAGGTGAGGTTCTTCGCCTCCGCCGAGCGGCGGAAGGCATCGATGCCCTCTTTGATGAAGATCTCGGCCGGCTTCGTGAACAGATCGAGCAGCATGAAGTCACCTGTGGAGCGGATCGGCGCGGGGAGGTTCGGCGGACCCGGGCTTTGAACGCTGGGCCCGGAGCCCGGGCCACTCCGACGATGACAGAGGCCGGGCTGTTTCTGGACAGGCCTCCGCGAACGGTGTCGAATGGCGGTGCGAACGGTTACAGCGGACCCATCGGAGAAGAGAGCCTGGGGGCCCGGCGTGCTGCCATCCGGCCCTCGAGTCCAACCGATGGATGGGGGTGGGCCTGGCTATTCGCGGGTCAGCGCTTTGCCCCAGATCTTGATGATCGCAGTGACGTTTCCGGGACGGGTAGCCGTGATCCGGATGGCGCTGGGAATGAAGCTGTTGCCTTCGTATTCCGGATCAGCTGAGTAGTGGATGGCCTGCTGCTTCTCGACCATGGAGCGGACCGTGTCGAGATCCACATCACGCTTCATGTCGAAGGCCGATTGGGGAACGTACACCACATTCAGCGGCACGTCCTGGCCGCCGAGTTCGAGGGGCATGAGCAGCAGCTTTTGCAGTTTTCCGCGTTGATACAGTGCTTCGGCTTTGGCCAGCGTGTCCACCTTGGAGAAGTCTGGACCGGCAGGCTTCTTGTCTGTCTTCTTCAACCAACCAAACATGGGAGTCCTCCTTGAGTTGGGCCCGTATTGGGACTGTGAGCCTGATGAAACCGTCGCTCGCCTGCACGCGAGACGCGGTAATTGACTGGTTCCTAAGCGCCGTTATCGGGCGAACCAGGCATGGCCGGGAGCGGACATGACGTTTGAGATTGAACTGGATTGGGGATAGACGGATTATACCGGATCTTGGCGGCGCCCTGGATAGGGCGTGCCGGAGACGTCGAAGCTGAATCCTGTCTTTGAGCGGGGAGAGGCGGACTGGCCCGTGGCCATGGCCCGGCTACTGGGCCTGGTCCGCCGGCTCGGCGATCAGGGCGCCCCATCGGGTGATGGCCTCCACCACGTGCTGAAATCCGCGGCCCTTGCAGGTCAGTTCGTACTCCACCTTCACGGGGGTCGTGGGGAGGACGCGGCGCACCAGGAGTCCCTGGCACTCCAATTCCTTCAAACGCGCCGACAGCACTTTCTCCCCGATGCCGGCCACGCGGGTGGCGATTTCGTTGAATCTCAGGGGCCCTTCCTGAAGGGTCCACAAAATGTGGCCCGTCCAAGGCTTGGCCAGCAGATCGACAGTCGTCCGAAAGAGCTGGCAGCTGAGGGATTCGGAGGTGTCCATGAAGGGTCCTTGACCACAGGGGGCATCACAAAGCTATCTCGAAGAAAGTTGCTTGACAAGGGGAAGTCATCGGAACACCATTGCTTTCGCTGGGAAATGGGCTTTCCCGGGGATAGCAAAGGGGGGTTTCGTGACTTTCGCCCATTTTTCCAGATCTTTAGGGCAGGACTGGGCCTCCCGGCACGGCCGCATGAGCCGCGGACCAATCCCTCCCTTCCTCGGCGGCGGATGGTTCCGCCCCTTCGCATTTGAGCCGGTCCAAGCGGACTGAACCCGCCGGGGCGGTCCCGTCCCGGCCCAACCCTGACCTTCCACCCACAGCCGCCCAGATCCTGATCTGGCAGGGGCGGGACTGCCCGCCCGCGGCGCTCCAGGAGCATCCCATGCGCGCTCTGCTTGCGCTGGCCCTGGGCCTGTCTTTGCAGGCACAGGAGGGGCCCTATCCCGAAATGGGCCCCCTGCCGACTCGAAACATGTTCACCCTCCTTCAGGCCCCGATGACGTACCAGCCTGTTTCGCCACGGCCCGTCGGCGAGGGGGCGTGGAACGTCACTTTTTCCCATGTGCGGGCCAACGTGTTCGAATTCTCGGGCCTGATCAAGGACCACCCGCCCGCCTGGTTCCAGGGCCGCCGGAAGATGGATCGAGCCTCCCTGGAAGCCCTGGCCGCCGAGTATCCCGATGCTCCCTTCCTTTTCTACTTCGACGAGGAGATCGCCAGAACCACCCTGCAGGTCCGGCGGGGGCTCACTGATCGCACGGACGTTTGGATGGAGTGGCCCATGGAGCGCCATGGCGGGGGATACCTCGATTCGGCCATCGAATCCTTCCACCGGACATTCGGGTTCGAGCAGTGGGGGCGCACCGAAACCGCCCGCGACCAGGCGGTGGTGGCCACCATCCGCCACGGCCGCCTGGACTTTGTGCGGGAAGGCCCCCAGCCGACGCGGATGCAGGATCCTCTCCTGGGCGTCGTCCACCAGATCTACCAGGGCAGGGGCTCCGGCATGAGCGTCACCCTGACCGTAAAGCCCCCCCTCGTGACCACCTACGGATCCTACAAGGCCGGTTGGGACGTGGAGGGCGGGCTTTCCGGATGGTGGGACATCAGTCCGACGCAATCGCTCTACGCAGGGACGGCCTACACCCACCGCGGCCGGGGCAACGCCGCCTATAACGGGTTGGCCTACACATCTGATCTCGGGGCCCATCTCACCTGGCAGGGGCGGCGCGACAAGGCCGTCCAGCCCTTCGTCCAGCTCTATTTCCTCAGCGGGTTCAGCACGCCCCAACCCTTCGCCAAGCTCCACGAAGGCAGCCTGCAGCATGACATCGGATGTCATGTCCGCGTGAACCGCCGGTCGACCCTGACCTTCCGCTACATCAACAACATCACCCACCACGAGAACACCGACGATGCCTCCTTCGGCATCAGCCTTTCCTGGCGGATCTGACCGGGAGCCGCTGAGCTTCCATCGGGGCTTCCCGCATCCAAAAACCCAAAGCTGGATCGGGGATTATCTGGAGCCTGAAGCGACTGGGTAAAACAGCCTGGTGGCATCGCTGGAACTAGCTGATTTTAGGCTTGTAGTGAATCCATCGCTCTGCTTGAATCGAAGTTTTGGAGGCAGCGTGCTGTTCGAACGACAAGCCCTATTCGTCAAGGAGCGTGTGGGGTTCCTGAAACTCACCGATGTCTATGATCTGTTGGACCCCCAGAACGGGGCCACGCTGGGCCAGGTGCGCGACGAGCCCGGCGGCGCGTTCAAGTACCTCCGCCTCATCATCAAAAAAGCCTTGCTGCCCACGACCTTCAATGTGTACGAAGGCTCCAATCCCCAGCCCAGCCTGAGCCTCGTCAAGCGCGCCCAGTTTTTCCGCGCCCGGCTGGAAGTCGTCAGCCAGGGGCGGCCCCTACTGCATCTGCGCGG
Organism: Acidobacteriota bacterium; assembly: GCA_016195985.1. GTDB lineage: Bacteria > Acidobacteriota > Holophagae > Holophagales > Holophagaceae > Geothrix. The sequence goes on from JACPYP010000012.1 coordinate 181,577, forward strand.
CAAGCTCTTCAGCCTCCGCGGCTACTACGATGTGCTGGACCCCGCCTCGGGCCGCGAAATCGCCCAGGTGCGGGGCGATTGGAAGGGGTGGAATTTCCAGCTGCTGACCCCGAACGGCCAGGAAGTGGGAACCATCACCAAGAAGTGGGCAGGCATGGGCAAGGAACTGTTCACCTCCGCCGACAATTACATCGTCGCGCTCGGCCCCGCCGCAGGCAGCCTCCCCAAGGCCCTGGAAAGCCTGCTGGCCGTCAGCATCGCCATCGATTCAATCCACAAGGAAAAGTAGCCGGTCCAGCCTCCGCCCAGCTTCAAGGCCTTCGCGTCTTGGCTGGGCGGAGCCGTTCCCTCCCCTCTGAACCTGGACAGGCCCAAGGAGCCCGGGAAGCAAGATCTTGAAAAAGCGGGAGCCAGGTGGGACCTGTCCGCGCGTGAATTGCCGGAATCGCTAGGGTGCCGGCTGGGAAACCATGTGGAGCAATCCCCACCCATGCCCGTCCGGGTCGACGAAACTGTGCGTGTACATGAACCCGAAGTCCTCGGGCTTATCGTAGGTGGCACCTCCGGCCGCAAGGGCCTTCGCAACCAACTCATCCACGCGTTCCCGGCTGTCGCAGCTGAGAGAGATCAGCACTTCGACGGCCTGGCTGGTATCGCAAATGGCTTTGGGCGTGAACTCGCGGAACTTGGCATGGGTGCCCAACATGACAGAAATCGCATCGTTGATCACGATGCACGCGGCCGTATCGTCGCTGAATTGCGGGTCGTGGGTGAAGCCGAGCGCCTCGAAGAACGTGATCGACCGGTGGAGATCAGCGACCGGGAGCGTCAAGAAAACCTGATTGATCATGCCGATCTCCTTTACTTGGATGCGCATGAGGATGGTTTTGCGGGCGGATGAAGGAAATCTGGCGCACGGGCCTGCTCCTAGAGGATGAGCGGAGCCCCTGTGGTCATGATGTAACCCTGGTGTAGGTGAGTACGTGATGGGCCAACAGACCTGAAGTGGAACCGATGGATTCTACCGTTCCGTACGCTGTTCGTTTGCCAATCTTCAGGATACGAGCTGTGCACAGGAAGTCTTCCTGGCGACCACTGCGAAGGAAGGCGGTTTTCATGTCCGACGTGACCCACTGTTCCTCTGTTCCACGATGGGTCATGATCGCGAGCCACATGGCCACATCGGCGGCCCCCATGACTGTCATCCCACTTACGATGCCTCCTGGGCGCTCAAGGTTGCTGGAAAATGGGACACGAAGGTTGCACTCACCCAATGCGCACGACTCGACCCTGAATCCGTAAGGCCGAAGGAATGCTGTTCGCTCTATGACTGCAGCGAGTTCAGCGGCGGAGGTTCGGATGTTTGTCACCGTGAGCAGCCAAAAGAAACCAAACAGCCCCGTCTGCACCGAGGTAATGAACGAAGTCGAGAAAGCAGGGAAATGAGAACGGAAAGCAAGGCCGGCGGGGTCCGAATTGAGGGGAAGGTCAGGCGTTAGTTTAGCAAACGCTTCGAAGGGTGTTGAGGTGGTTTTGGCATTCCTGAACCCCTTCATTGACTCTGGACTTCGTATAGAGGCCGTGTGCCTCTTGCCACGATTCGATGGCTCGGCTGGTCTCACCCAAACCCTCATGGACCAGGGCATGGACTCGCAGGGCATTTGCAAGGTTAAGCGGGTGGTCTTCGTTCAGAAGCCGGCAGAGCGCTACCGCCTCCACAATGACTTCGTCGGCTTCCATGAAATTGCCCAGTTCTTGCTGAAGGTCACCAAGGTGCCTCAGTGCGAAGGCCAGCAGGTCGTTCTTCGATGCATCACGAGCCAGTGATGCGGCCAGGCTGTAATCTTTGAGCGCATCAGAAAGCCTTCCTGAACGGCGAGCTTCACGTGCACGGGCGACGGCCTTCTCGAATTCCGCGGTCATGTTGGCCTCCACAGATGCCTAACAATAAGGCTACCTGAACGCTTGTGGCATCAATCTGACCGCATGGCGATGAGGGCTAATGGGCTTGATTCCGACCACGAATGCCAAGAGGGGGTTGGGCATTGTGACGGTTCGAGGTTGATTTTTCACCGCGAAGTCACCAGATGGGCCTCAGCTGATGCAGGCATTCTGACGAAAACGGAGTCATGGAGATGACGATGCTTGATTCCGTCCGTGGCCAGGAGCCGGGCATGGCTTTGCCTGCGGAGACACCCCAACCTGCGTCCTGTGAAGAGGACAATCCGCTGCTGGGAGAGCTTCGCGCCATCCTCGAACGTCGGGCCTTATCGCCGCGCTTCCAGCCTATCTTCGACCTACGGATTGGAGAGTTGTACGGTTTCGAGGGCCTCATCCGCGGGCCCAGCAATTCAGTGCTGCACGCCCCTCTGAACCTGCTCGGGGTGGCGCGCTGTGGTGGCCTGCTGGCCGAGCTGGAGCGCTCCTGCATTGAATCCATCTTGGGCGCTTGGTCGGGTCTGGCCAGCCACCATCGAATTTTCGTCAACCTCAGCCCCAGTGCCTTGCTGGATGCCCGAAGCCGGGCCTCCCTGGGATCGGACCTGCTCAATCAGCTCGGGCTTCTGCCTCGCAACGTCGTCATCGAACTTACGGAGAGCCAGCCCACTTTCAATTACGCCCCGCTGCTGGAAGCCGCGGAGTACCTGAGATCCTTTGGTTTCACCCTCGCCTTGGACGATCTGGGCGAAGGCTTCTCCAGCCTCCGCCTCTGGTCCGAGCTCCAGCCGGAATTCGTGAAGGTGGATAAGCACTTCGTCCAGGGCGTGGGCAGCGATCCCGTGAAACTCCACTTCCTCCGGTCCATCCAGGAGCTGGCCAACCGTACCGGCGCCCGGGTGGTGGCCGAAGGTATCGAGACCGATGCCGACCTGGCCGTGATCCAGGAGCTGGGCATCGATTTCGGCCAAGGCTTCCTGCTTGGCAAGCCCGCCCTTCTACCCAACCAGCGCATCTCCCACGAACTCATCCACCGGCTGCGTCCCATGACCCAGATCGCCGCACGCGTGACACCCTCCACCCAACGCACCACGGCAGAACGGCTGCTGGTCCCCATTCAGGCGGTGACGCCCGGCACCTGCAACCTAGAGGTTCAGGCCCGCTTCCTGCGCCAACCCGACCTCCAATCCTTGCCGGTGGTGGATGAGGGCATCCCCTTGGGCCTCATGAACCGCCACAGTTTCACCGACCTCATGTCGCGTCCCTTCAGCCCTGAACTGTACGGCAAGCGCTCCTGCGCCCAGTTCATGGAGACGGGCTGCCTGATCGTGGATCGCAATATCTCCATCCACGATCTCAGCGAGCGCGTGGTGTCATCGGATCCGCGCCACATCCTGTTGGGGTTCATCATCACGCAGAACGGGCGCTACGTCGGCATGGGCTCCGGCCACGACCTCATGCGGGAAATCACGCAGATGCAGATCGCCTCCGCTCGCTATGCCAACCCCCTCACCCAGCTTCCGGGGAACGTGCCCATCCACGAACATCTGGAATCGAGGCTGGAAACGCGGATTCCCTTCGTGGTCTGTTACTGCGACCTCGACCACTTCAAGCCCTACAACGATGTTTACGGCTACCGGCGAGGCGATGAATTGATCCAATGGACCGGCGTCCTGCTTCAAGAGTGCTTTGCAGAAGCCGCTGATTTCATCGGTCATGTCGGCGGCGACGACTTCATCCTGGCCCTGCCTCAGGAGGATTGGGAGGCCCGGGTGCAGGTTTTCCTGGAGCGATTCGAGGTTGGTCGCCATGCCTTCTTCGCGCCTCAGGATGATGCTCGCGATGGCTATTTCTCGGAAGATCGCCAGGGCCGGACCGTGTTCCATCCCCTGGCCTCAGTCTCAGTGGGTGTCGTAGAGGTTCAACCCGGTGCGTTTCAGAATCACCATGAGGTCGCATCGGCAGCCAGTTCCGCCAAGAAATTGGCCAAGCAGCAATCTGGTTGCAGTTGCTTCCTGGACCGGCGCCGGCCTCGGTCCAAGGTGGAGCAACCACAGCAAATCACCCAGGGCTAGAAGGGCTTGAGCGGGACTGCCGAGCAAGCTCTTGGCGAATCGGAGATTCCAGGCGAACAATGCGCCCGCTCGTACGGTCGAGGGTGTAACGAAGAGGCCATTTCCGATATTTACGCCATCGGCCGAGGTCAATGCACCCAGCCGAAAAGGGAGGGCCGAAACCGCCCAGTCTGCGCCCAGGCCCGGGAGCCGATCACTGCGAAGAAAGCGATGCTACTGATCACGATGAAGGCTGCCTTTAGGAGAGGAACGGCTCCGGCTCAAGGTGAATCGTTCTCAATGGCCGCTGCTCACCTTCATGGCTGGGGACCGTGAGAATTGACCTCAGCCGGACCGCCCGGCGATGTTCCTTGGTTGACGATCATGCGCCGGTGAGAGAGGATCCACGCTTCGATCTGATTCTCGCGCGGCCACCCCCTGTCGCGAGCCATCGAGGCGAGGCGGGACGATTCCATGGTGACAATGTCTGCTGCTCCCAATCCCTCAAATCCGCTGATTCTTGTCGTGGAGGATGAGACGACCCTCGCGGCGCTGGTGCTGGCCAATCTGGCCTCAGAGGGGTTTTCGGTCATCGTGGCGTCTGATGGCGAAAGGGCGCTCGAATGCCATCGGGACCACCCCGCGGATCTGATCATCCTCGACTTGATGCTTCCGGGCATCGGTGGCTTCGAAGTTCTGAGGGCCTTGAGGCGGAAACAAGATAAGGTGCCTGTGCTGATCCTGACGTCCAGGGGCGGCAGCGAAGATCGTATCCAGGGGCTTCACTACGGGGCGGATGACTATCTGTCGAAACCCTTCGCCATGCTTGAGCTGGTGGCCCGGATCCGTGCGATCCTGCGCCGCGCGAACCCCGCAGAGGCGGTCAAGAGGACCCTGCAGAGCGGCCCCTTCAAGATCAACCTGATCCAGTTCACCGTTCATCGCGGGCGCACGGATTTGAGCTTGAGCATGAAGGAATTCCGCCTGCTGGAGGTTCTTACCGCGCATCCCGGGCGTGTCCATTCCCGCCGGGACCTTGTGAATCTAGCCTGGGAGCACGATGCACGCCCCACACTTAGGACCGTGGACAAGCACATCCAGACGCTTCGGAAGAAGCTGGGAGACAATGATGACCACCCGATCATCCAAACCCTTGAGCGGGAAGGTTACAGGTGGGCATTGCCTGTTCACTAAGGGCTTGTTTCAAGGTTAAATCTGGCCATTACACTATAAGGCTAATAAATAAATGCAATTGAAGCATTGATATGGTTTTTTAAAAAAATACAATAAATTCGCTTGACTTCATGGGACGTTGTTGTTCAAAGGGGCTCAACATTCGGTCATCCCACCGGGAATCACATTCACCTCATTCCCCCAAGGAGGACCCCCATGTTGTCGACCATCAGGAACCTGGGCACGGGAAGATTATGTGCCCTCATCGTGGCTTCGTCCGGATGGCTCTACGCGCAGAGCAATCCCACGGGAAGCCTCTCAGGCACGGTTAAGGGCCCTGGTGGGGCGCCGGTGGCGGGGGCCCTGCTGCAGTACGACAGCGGCCGCGGCATTCACGAGACCCGCACGAATGAGAATGGACAGTTCCTGTTGCCGCAGCTGATTCCCGGCGCGGCGAAATTGAAGGTGCATGCTCCCGGAATGATGGATGTCGTGCTCCAGCCGGTGGTCGTGGTGAACCAGGCCACGCAACTGAACATCGTCCTTACCCTGGTTGCGGGCGCCACGGTGGAGGTCATCTCTGTCTCCACGCCTCAGGCCGGCACAGAGCAGACCACGGCCTTGGTGGGCGCGAGCTTCGATTTGGAAGCGCTCAAGGCCCTTCCGATCATTGGAGATCCTCTCAGCGCCGTAGCGAAGATGATGCCGGGCACTCCATCCGGCGGTTTCAATTTCCACGCGTCGCAGGACAGCCAGAACAGTTTCCAGTACGACGGCGTGGAGGCGAGGTCCGCATCGCAGGGCGGACAGACCCTCCAGGTTAATCGTGACCTCATCGAGCAGATCCAGGTCCTCACGGGCGGCGTATCCACTCGGTACGGACGGTTCGTAGGCGGAATGGTCACAACCGTCAGCAAAACCGGCGGCAACGAGTTTTCCGGATCCATGCGCCACGACCTCACCAGTGCCTCATGGAATGCGTTGCCCCGGCTATCTGCTTTCACCACCAAGAGCGTGCCGGTGCCGCGGCATGTCGCTGATCAGCAGTCCTGGACCCTCATGGGGCCCATCCTGAAAGACACCCTTTTCTTCACGGCGGGGTATACGATCGCGACCCCGGGGACCACCACCGTGGTGAACAGTTCCCTGCGCAGCGGGCTCTTCGCGCCATTCAGCTACGTAGCAGAGGGGCATAGGTCCACCAAGGACTTCAAGCTCGATTGGCAAATCAACACCGACAATCGCCTCACTGCGGCTTGGCAGCAGTATCTGGGAACATCCACTCAAAGCACCAGCGGAGCCGGCAAGAGCAGCCTCGCCACCACCGGTGGGCCTTCCCGCGACGAACGAGGCTATTATTCGCTCGGATGGCTGGGTGTGCTGAGTCCGACGCTTCACGTGGACGTCAAGCTGTCCCAGACCCGCACCCAGACTGGAGGGCCCGGCACGGGGTCCCCTGGAGGCGCCGATGTCGTCACCTGGATCGACAGGTCCACTACTGGCAGCAGTGACACTTATGACAACGGGACGACAAGCAGTCCATTAAACCGGGAAATCATCCGGACGGCAGGCGTGAACTTCACGTGGTTTATCGCGAATCATTCGGTGGAGGCTGGAATCCAGGATTATTCGAGCAATAAAGTCTCCATGGGCACCTCTGCTCCGGACGCTGGTTTCGCAGCCATGTCGCCTTCGAGGAAAGTCATCTGGTTCAACGGTTGGACAGCAGCGCCCCCCAGCATGGACCGTCAGTACCGCCTCATGTCCGTGAACAACAATCTCCTCTCCCGCTTGATCTTATTTGATCCCCTCCAGGGTGAAGTGAATCTGCGGGTGACCGGGCTGTATGTCAACGATGTTTGGACGCTTTCGACGCACTGGAACCTGAACTACGGGGTGCGGATCGACCGATATCACTACAGCTCGTCTCCCGAAGGAGACTCCTTCACCCCAACCACCTTTACGCCCAGGGCCAACCTGGACTACGACCTCAAAGGGGATGGCCATCACATCTTCGGCGTAAGTTTGGCTGAATATGCAGGTTTGACCAACACCGGTGACTTCAGTCAGGCCTCGGTCGCCGGAAGCGTTCCCGTGCGTCTCTACAAGTATTACGGCGCAGGCACTGGCGCGGATGCTCTCAATGTGGACGGCACTGTGAATTGGAATGTCTGGGGCTCCGCGGCTGGGACGACTGGCATGGCGAATCCCTATTTCCAGAGTGGAAACCCCGTAGGCAACCGCAAGATCTCGGTTGATTCCGGCATCAAGCCGCCCCGATCGAGGGAAGCCACCCTCAGTTACCGCTACACCGATCAGACTCAGAGCTTCATCGCCACTTTGATGCACAAGCGTCAGGATCGCTATGTGGACGATCGCTGGGATGGGGTTCCCGGCACTGCTCCTGGGGCGGCCAATCGCGTGCTTTGGAACGACCCCGGCGCCGAGGCCCGCTACACCGGGCTGGAGCTTCAATACCGGCGTCAGGTCACGGCAGACCTCAGCGCCGGCGGGAATCTGACCTGGTCCAGCACCCATGCCAACGCCGGTCAGGGGAACAACTCCTATCGGAACGATTTCGGAGGACTGATCTCCAACGACTTCGTCGCTCCCTATGGTCCTCAACCGGGTCAGTGGGCCTCTTCCACGACGCCCTTCATGGCGCACGTGGACGGGACATACCGCCGGGGATTCGGGAAGTTCGGGGCGATGACCGTGTCTTTGCTCGGCAACTACTATTCCAAGAGTTTCGCGGGCTACCGCACCATTTACGGCAACACTCCGGGCAGCATCACTGCCTACGGTTACTCCCCCACCTTGGCCCGAACCTTTACGAACGAGAGGCTGTGGTGGCCAGAGCAGTACGGCTTCGATTTCCACCTTGGCTACGATGTGAAGGTTCAGAAGAAGGTGGAGTGCTTCGCCGCGCTCGACGTGAAGAACCTCTTCAACCACATGCAGCCCATGTACAAGTTCTACAGCTCCGTGCTGGCGGATGGGAACGGAACCACCTATACCAACCCTGCCGCTTTCCCGGCAGATTGGTGGTACAACCCCAGTTTCCGCGCGGTAGGCAATGCCACGGGTGCCAATCCCGATGGATCTGTCGGGGATTTCACTGCCCCTCGGGCCATCCAGGTGAAGTTGGGAGTCCGCTTCTAGCCAGGACTCGCGCCTCTCATTCATGCCTGGGGGCCGTGTGGTTCTCTCCAGGCGACTTCTAAGGATTCTCTGTGCTCAACCGCTCCATCCTTATCCCGGCCTTTCTCGCGCTTCCAGGTCTCGCCATGCAGGCGCCTCAGGAAGATGCCCACGCTCTGGTAGTCAAGTACACCGCCCTGATCAAGGACTATCCCCGCCTCCGGGCCGAAAAGAAACGGGTTCCCAATGAAGCCAATCTTGAGTCGGTCTATGCCCGTCTTGCGCGAGAAACCAATCCCGAGGCTCGCCAGGTCCTGCTGGTGGCCCGCCAGTTCCTTCTGAAAGCCAGGGTTCCCAAGCCGCAGGGCCTCCCCGAGGACGTACGAGGCCTGGTATCCAGTTTAGACACCAGCCTCGAGCTCGAAATGGCAGCCCAGATTCCGCCGGATTCTCCCGCCCTGGAGCTGGTTCAGGCCGTGGAACCCGATTTCCTCGCCGATATCGCCTGGCATGCGAGTGGGGGGGGGTATGTGAACCAAAAGGAATCTGAAGCGGCCCGAAAGGCTTTCGCGTACCTCGAACAAATCTTCGAGAAGCATCCCTCCCGGGAGGTCAAGGCGCTCGCCTTGGCCACAGGTGCCAACCTCTATTCCAGGCCCCGCATGCTGACCGAGACCAAGGCCTACGTCGATCGTCTGGAGGCCTTCGCACCTGGGCATCCAGCTGTTGCCAAGTGGCGGGAATGGCTTAAGCAGGCCGCCAAGGAAGATTTGGTGGCCCCGAAAGTCGGCAATCCAGTTCCTCATTTCAAGGTCGAAGATCTAGACAAGGCCAGACATGAGATCACACCGGCCACCTTCAAAGGCAAGTATTGGATCATGGATTTCTGGGCCTCCTGGTGCGGGCCCTGCAAGGCCGAGCTGCCGAACCTTCACAAAGCCTTTGCCAAGTACAAGAGCCGGGGACTGGAGGTTCTCAGCCTTTCCTGGGACAAGAATGCTCGGGACATCGCGGCCTTCCGAAAAGATCCCCAGCATCTGATGCCATGGCATCATGCCTTTCCCCAGGGAGAATTGGCAAAGACCCTCAATGCCGCCTTCCAGGTCCGGGGCATCCCTCACGTGTTGTTGATTGGCCCCGACGGAAAGATCCTGGCGACGACGGAGGCGCTTCGGGGGGAGGCGTTGGAACAGACGCTGGAGAAGTATCTGCCAGCTCTCAAATAATCCTGATCCATCGGTTCCATCAGGAAATGTGGAAGGCCATTAGGATGGCAGCATGTCTTTCGTCCGATTGAGCCACCCCAAGGCCCGGGCCCTGCGCCCGGGGTCTTGGGTACGGGCCCTTCCTCTACCGAGTCGAAGGGTTTCGAGCTGGGCTGTGCTGCTGCTCTGGGCCTTGGTCTGCACTGTCCTGGCCTTGCTTCCCCGCTGGTGGATCCAGGGCTGGTCCGTTCGAACGCAGGACCGATGGTTCGCCAGCGCCACAAGCAAGGCCGGCCGCCTCGCCCAGATTTGGGAGCATTCCCTCGGTCCGGTTCCGGCCTTCACCCGGGGTGACGAGCCGGTGATACGGGACTACCTGGCCAAGGAATGTCTCACCCGCTTCCTGATCGACACCGCGACGAACCGGGTTTGGGTGCGGGAAAGCGGACGCTTGCGGCTGGCGACGCCCGAGGAGTCGGAAGTGCCGAGAGACTGGGCGGCCCGGGCGACGGCTTCTGGCTGGTTCCGCTGGACCCCGGGACTTCCCATGCCCAAGGCGTGGGGGAAGGGGGCTTCGATCGTAGCCTTCGACCGCCAATGGTGTCTGCTGAAATGCTGGAATCCTGGAAGCCCAGAAGTTGAAAGATGGCTGGAGCAGAACCTGGGTGTTGCGGACGGCTACCGGTTTGGCATTGTTTCGGGCAGTGAGTATCGAGCCCTGATGGAGCGCATTGAGGGCCAGGGCTGGTTGGAGACCTTCGACCCCAGCCTTTCTCCGCGCACCCTCCAGGTCACCCATTCCGCTGAGGCTCCTTGCCGGTATTCACCGGGATTGAGCCAGGCCTTCGGCGGGAACTGGAGCGTCGTGGTGATGATGTCCCCAGGCGAGTTCAGGAGTTTCCGAGATGCTTACTTTTTCCGCCGCCGCATGGTCTGGCTTGCCTACGGAGCTTTGGTGGGGATCAGCGCCGTCGGTCTCTCGATGTTCCTCTTCTCTCAGCAGAGGGAGCGCATTCACTCGGACCACTTGGCTTCGCTCGCCCACAGCCTCAAGACTCCGTTGGCGGTGCTTCGCTCCCGCTGCGACACGGTGCTGAATGGGGATCTGGAGCGGGAAACGCGGCAAGCCCAGATGCTTCAGATCGGCACTGAGATCGCGCTGCTGACACGTCTCATCGAACGGGGCCTGGAACAAACACGGCTGGGCGGACAGGAGCCGACCGGTGATCGCATTGACAGCGCTTTCTTTGAATCGCTGGACGAGGAGCTGACCCCTGCTTTCGAAGCCCGCGGGCGGCAACTCGAAGTTTATTGCAGCGATCTCATCTTTCACGCGCCAGCCTCCGCGCTCCGGACCGCCCTGGTGACGCTGATGGAGAACGCTCTGCTGCATGGAGAGGGCCTCGTGGAGTTGCGCGCGGTCCAGGAAAAGGGGCGCATCCTCTTGGTTGTCCGGGATGAGGGGCTTGGCCTCTCCGTCGAGGTCGCGCGATCCCTTCAAGAAGGCCATTCGTCGCATTCATCAGCCCAGGAAGCTTCTGTGAGTCCAGGCCAGCATCTAGGCCTCCTAATGCTGGCTCGGTTGGCCCGGAACGAAGGTTGGGGCCTCAGCCTGGAAAACCTCGAACCCGGTTTCATGGCGTCTCTGGAGATCTGGATCTGAGATACGGAATTCTCTTCCGACGAAGAGCAGGGGCGGTGAGGAAGCCTATGGCTGGACCCCGACTTACATGGCATGAGGGCTCATGTCGAGAGCGCTCCAAATCCAACAGAAGGCCTTCCTTTCGATGGGGTGTCTTGGGTGATTTCCATTCTTAACGCAACCATATGTAATGGATGGAATCCAAAAAGGCCGAATACGCCATTTGTTAAAACACTCCAAATTATTCACTGAACTACATCGTGCCATTCCTATCAAACCTGAAAATCTAATCCATAGGGCTCCTTCATCTTTGAAACCCGAAGGAGGCGTTCGGCTCTTTCCTGTCCGTATTCATCCGACTCCGCCAAGAGGACATCATGACCCTGATTCGCTTTCTCGCCTGCCTTGGGATCCTGAGCTGCGTTGCCAGGCCCATGGAGGCTTTCGAGCCCGACAAGGATGTGCGCATTGCCTTCAAGAAGGGGGCCGTGGTAATCACCGTGCCCACCGGAGCCCACCTGAAAAAGTCCTTTACGGGTGTCATCCTGACCTCCAAGTCGGGACACCTTGAGGTGGGGCCCTTGCCCAAGGCTGATGCAAAAGATGAATTGGATGAGGACATCTATCACGGCACCATTGCGATTCCGGTAGCCGGGCAGGGACTCGCGGGAGAAGTGAGCCTGGATGTTCAATACCAGCCCTGCACTGAAGGGACCGGTGGCACCTGCTTCCCTCCCACGACGCAGTCCCTGAAAGTGAATGCCTCCGATATTCCCGTCCTCGTGCAGGCAAAAGCCAAGGCCACATCCGAACCGGCGCCGAGGGGTGGTGCGCCGTCCAAGCCTGTGGACTCCGTGCCCGGAGCCCCGCGTGTGGAGGAAACGGTGCCAGTCGCTGCCCCTGTCGCTGTCGTTGCTCCTGGCAGCGCGGCCGCGCATTCGACTCAGCAGGGTCTGGCGGCCCTTCTGGCCATCGCCTTTCTGGCAGGCCTCGGGGCGAGCCTGACTCCTTGTGTGTATCCGATGATTCCCATCACCATGGCGATCATCGGAACAAAGGGCGGCGGCAAGATTCGCGGCTTTCTATTGTCGCTGTCGCTGGTGCTGGGTATGGCTGTGACCTATACCGCTCTGGGTACCATCGCGGCCTTGAGCGGCGCCACCTTTGGATCTTTCGCTCAGAAGCCGGCCTTCCTCATTCCCGTCTCCATTTTGTTTGCGCTGTTCGCTCTCAGCTTGTTCGGATGGTTCGAGATCGACCTGCCCCAAAGCCTCAAGGCTAGGCTCCAGGGAGATACCCCCCGAAAAGGTTTTGGCGGCGCCCTGGTCATGGGCCTTGTGCTTGGCCCTTTGGCGGCGCCTTGTGTCGGGCCCATTGTGGCTTCGATTCTTGTGGGCATTGCCAAGCAAGGCCAGGTGTTCGCAGGTGGCCTGCAACTGTTCGTATTCGCTCTGGGCATGGGTGTGCTTTTCATGGCGGTGGGAACCTTCTCTTCGGCCTTGCCCCGCTCGGGTGATTGGCTGACTCGGTTGAAATCCCTTATGGGCGTGGTGGTGCTTGGTTTTGCGGCTTGGAACATCCGTCTGCTGGCGCCAGAATGGCTGAACGCGGCCATGTGGATGGCGGTGCTCTTCGTGGCCGCCGTGGTGCTGGGCGCCTTCAGGAACGCTGAAGAGCTGGGCGCGGGGCTACAGAAGGCGCTGGGCCTGTCGCTGCTGACGGTCGGCCTCCTGTTGGGCGTCAAGGCTGTGGAGTCTGGTTTGGAGGTGTCACTGCTTCCCAAGGCTGACGCCGGGGCCAAGACAGAAGCGAGGGCTCCCTCTGTTTGGATCGAGAACGATCTGGAGGCGGCCCAGAAGAAAGCCAAGGCCGAAGGCAAACTCCTACTGATCGACACCTACACATCCTGGTGCGCCCAATGCAAAGAGTTGGACCACAAGACCTGGCCTGATCCGCAGATCGCCGCCTGGATCAAGGCAAACGCTGTGGCTGTGCGAGTGGACTGCGAAAAGGGGCGGCCTGATTTGCAGAAGATCCTCGATATCAAATCCTATCCCACCATCATTCTGCGGGATGCCGAGGGGCGTGAACTGCGGCGCCAATTCGGCTTCCAGCCTGCGAATGAGCTGTTCTCCTGGCTCAAACGCCCTTGATGATCGTGCCTCTCGGCAGGCCCCCGTCGGTTTCACCTGGGCCGCAACCCTCTCGCTCGCTTCAGGGGGATGGGCGGGAGGTTCATCACCCCCTTTGGATCCGCCATGACATGGAACCATCGCAACCTCATCATCATCGGCACAGGGCCCGCAGGTTACACCGCGGCCATCTATGCCAGCCGGGCGGGTCTCAGGCCCCTGGTTTTCGAAGGCACTCAACCCGGGGGACAGCTCACCATCACGACGGACGTCGAGAACTATCCAGGTTTCGCCACAGGCATCGCAGGGCCTGAACTCATGCAGGACATGCGTGAGCAGGCCCTGCGATTCGGAGCGGAGGTTCGTGCCGAGAGCGTCACAGGCATGGATCTCAAGACGCTCAGGCCCTTCGTGGTCCAGACAGAGAAGGATGCCTACACCGCCGATGCCCTGATCCTCGCCACCGGGGCTTCCGCGAAATGGCTGGGGCTCGGCAAGGATCTGGCATTAAGCCGGAGCGGAGGCGGCGTATCCGCCTGTGCCACGTGCGATGGCTTCTTTTACCGCGGGAAAGATATCGCCGTGGTAGGAGGCGGCGACACGGCCTTGGAAGAAGCGCTCTACTTGACGAAGTTCGCCGCGACGGTTCATCTCATCCACCGTCGCGACGCCTTTAGGGCATCGAAAGCGATGCAGGCGAGAGTTTTGACTCATGACAAGATCCATGTGCATTGGAACAAGACGGTCGTTGATCTGCTGACGGATGTCCATGAAGACACATTCGGAGAGAAAGCAGAGAAACTCACCTCTGTCTGCGTGAAGGACACGGTGAGTGGAGATCTTTTCATGCTTCGAGTCGAGGGATTATTCGTCGCCATCGGACATCAACCAAATACCCGCTTGTTTGAGGGGCAGCTCCCGCTAGACGAATCGGGTTACCTGAAGGTGGTGGAAGGATCCTCGCGCACCGCCATTCCAGGCGTTTTCGCCGCGGGGGATGTCGCGGACCACACCTATAGACAGGCCATCACAGCGGCCGGAAGTGGCTGCATGGCAGCGATCGATGCAGAGCGATGGCTTGCTGAACACCACCTATCTTCGAAGGAGGCGCCATGTCAGGGTTGAAGGTGATTCGATCTGGAGAATTGAGCCTGGCGATAGCGTCGGGAGCGGTGCTTGTGGATTTCGGGGCGCCATGGTGCGGGCCTTGCAAAGCCATGGAGCCTCTCTTGGTCGACCTTGCGCGGGAATTGGAGGGCCGGCTATCCGTTCTCAAAGTGGATATTGATGCGGCGCCTGATGTTGCTGAGGCCTGTGGCGTCATGTCCGTTCCGACTCTGATGCTCTTCAAGGATGGGAAGAAAGTCGATGGACGCACCGGAAGTCTATCCACGAAGCAGCTCCACGCCTTTGTTCAGCCGGTTCTTTGAGGGTGGCGAAGCAGATTCTCGCAACCCCCTTCCGAATGAGAGGAACATGCGGTTTTCCGACTATCTCGCAGCTGAATGGAAACCGGCGCTCGGATGCACCGAACCGGCGGCCGTGGCCTGGGCCACCGCTTTGGCCGCAGGAACGGTAGATGGAGCGATCCAGCGCGTCTGCTTGACCTGTGATCCTCGGATCTATAAGAACTGCTACGCAGTCGGGCTTCCTAACTCCGAAGGGAAAACTGGCATCCTTTGGACCCTCGCCATCGGAGCCAGCTTGAACGATAGCTCGAAGGGCCTGCGAAGCTTTGAAGCCACGACACCATCAGTCCTCGCCATAGCATCGGACCTAATGATGCGGAAGGCCATTCGTGTCGAGGTCGATGCGCGACGCAGCGAACTGTACATTGATGTGACCGTGGAAAGTGAGAATGGAACGGGCCGGGCGGTGATTGAGCGGGAACACACCCATCTGACAGCTTTGACCCGGAATGGCGAGGACCTTTCCGTGCCCCCTCCGGCCAACGGCGACGGCACCGCTCCGATTCGGGCCAATCTCGCTGGGATGAGCATCCGAAAAATGATGGATGTTGCCCTCAGCCTCAGTCCGGATGATCGGAAGGCCCTTCGGGAGGGCATTCGGATCAACACGGACATGGCAGTGGCAGGGATGGACTTGGTGCCGGCAAGGGTCATGCACAGGCAGTTGCGGCACGGGCCGGGGCGAGCGGAGATGTATGTCAATGCAGGGGTCATGGCCCGCATGTCTGGTGTTGCGCGAACGGTCATGACTCTGGCCGGATCGGGCAACAAAGGTCTCACTGTGTCCATTCCCGTGTGGCTATGGGGCCGCGAGCTGGGGCTCCCGGATGAACGGATCGACGAGGCCCTGGCCATGGCCTGTCTGGTCACCTCCGCGACCACCCACCACCTAGGTACTCTATCGGCGGCCTGCGGGTCCGCCATTGCGGCCGGGGCCGGTGTCGCGGCTGGATTGGTGATGCTTGAGGGAGGGGGCGCCGATGAGGCCGACCTCGCAGTCAGCAGCGTGGTGGGTACCCTCGCAGGAATGATCTGCGACGGTGCCAAGGTGGGGTGCGCGATGAAGACAGTGACCGGCGTAGAAGCCGCTTTCAGGGCCTCCGAATACGCGATGTCCGGCCAAGGCCTTCCTCCGACCAACGGCATCACCGGAATAGACGGGAAAACCTCGCTTGTTCACCTCGGCCTCATCATCTCCAGGGGCATGGCCGGTGTGGATACTGAGATTCTGGACATCATGCAGATAAAGCTGAAACCTCTGTTGAATCATCAGCGTTGAGAAGCTGTTCGATTTCGGGCCTGCATCTCCCATCGGGTCCAGGGCTTCTCGGGCTTTGATCCTGAGCCGGTTACCGAAGTTTGAAGGGAAGTCCATAGGTGACCTTGTAGGCCTTTGCGACACCTCGCGGGTTAAAATTGGAAATCGGGTTTGTATTGCAGCTAGGACTGCGGGCTGAATTAGCAATTGCGGGCCTTGGGTCGATCCAACCGCAATGGTTCGACCGCTTGAATCGACGACGAGGCCTAACCACACGATTTCTTGGATTTTATGAAGTCATGCCTCTGTTGGATAAGATGGAATATGACTCAGTTTCGTAGATGGATATTCATCCATAGTCAATCTCTCCAAATCGAGAAGTTGATCATTCGGAATAGAAATTGCCTCCTGAATCCGTTTATCTCGCGACAACTCCAGTGCAAATTCCGGGTTTCGGCGAGCCAGTTCGTCCAAGCATCATTTGATGCTCTTGGGGGGCGGTGGAGTTGACTGTGGACCAAACCTAAGTTGTACCAGTTTCCAGGAAAGGAAGGCTTTGCTTTAGTCCCTGTTTCAAGAGCCAATTCCGCTTCGAAGGGCCTATTAAGTGCCAGGAGTGAGATCGCAAGGTAACCCCATGCTTTTCCACTGAGCGGAAAATCCTTCGTGAATCTCTGGCTTGTCAGGTTCAAGGCCTGCCAATCCTCTGCCTGCATTTCAATTTCTGCACGGCTGGACCATTCCTTTTTTGAGAGGCCAGATGGCAATTGTTGTGTTTGCATTAAGTAGGCTGTGGAGAGCAGGGGGAGCATCTGGACCTCATAAACCTGGGGTCTCTTCATCCAGGACAATCACGGGGCTCTCATGTCGGAAGCAGCCGCGCCTACACCGGGGGCGATGAGCGGAGCCAAGATAGCGAAATATTGAGAGAACGGAAGGCAATGCAGGCGGGATCCGACTTGAGCGGAGAGTTAGGCAGGTTTCGAGCCCTTGGGCGTTTCCCAGGCAAGGCGAAGATGCTTATGTGTGGCTGCGCACTCGCGAAGGTAAAGATTGATCAAGGTTTGGTATGGAATGGTCATTTCAAGGGACAGGTTCTTGAAATACTCGAGAGTTGGTTCATCGAGACGAATGGTGACCTGGCGCTTGAGGAGCCTGGCGTATGGATTTGGCTTGGCGTTAGAGAAATCGTAGCTTTTCCTCATGATTTGAACCTCCGAAGGTATTCTTGACGCTCCTGACGATCCGCCTTTTGAGCTGAGATTATTCGAATGACACCGCCTTTCGACCGGTAGCAATGGCAAACAATCAGGAGTCGTAGTGTTGAACTGAGTCCAAGAAGAATGAAACGATCCTCATCATCGGAATGGTCAGGATCAGCGATAAGTAGACCATTCTCATCAAGGAATACAGTGGAGGCCTCCTCGAAGGAGACCCGGTGCTTCTTGATGTTGCTGAGGTTCTTTGGGGAGTCCCACTCGAATCGGACGTTCATGAACTACATTGTAATGCTTTTCGTGGCCGATGCCAGATGCCTAACGATGTGGTGTGTTTGAAAGCAAGGGTATCCCCAGCGCCCTTCCTGTACTATTGTTCCGGACATCAAGGGAATCATGATGGAACCTCTTTCTCCCGCCATTGCCGCTCGCGGCCTCGTCAAGGTTTTCGATGAGATACGCGCCGTGGACGGCATCGACCTGGATGTTCCGCGAGGCGCGATCTTCGGCCTTCTCGGCCCCAACGGCGCTGGGAAGACCACCCTGCTGCGCATGTTGGCCACCCTTCTGAGGCCCGATGGAGGGTCCGCTCGGGTCATGGGCCATGATCTGGAATCCGCCTCCCAGGCTGTGCGTCGGTCCATCGCCATGACTGGCCAGTTCGCCTCCCTCGACGAGGACCTGACGGGACGGGAAAACCTGATCTTCCTAGCGAAGCTGCTGGGTTTCCGCGGCCGCTCCGCCCGGCATCGTGCAGACGAGCTGCTTAAGGCTTTCGAACTCTCGGAAGCCGCGGACCGCCAAGTGAAGGACTATTCCGGAGGCATGCGCCGCAAGCTTGATATCGCGGCATCGCTGCTGGTGGTTCCTGACATCCTGTTCCTGGATGAGCCCACCACAGGGCTGGATCCGGCCGCGCGCAAGAGCGTGTGGCGCTTGATTCGCGCGTTGGCGAACCAGGGCACGACCATCCTGCTGACCACTCAGTACCTCGAAGAGGCCGACCAGCTGGCCGAACGCATCGCGGTGATCGACCATGGACGGAAGATCGCCGAGGGCACCAGCCGCGAGTTGAAGGCCGCCATTGGATCCAGCTTCCTGCACGTCACCCTGAGCGACCCCGCCCGGGTGGAGGAGGCCGCCCAACTCCTCGAGCAGCTATTGGCCAGCGAGGTGCAGCGCAGTCCCGAGGGTATGGCCTTGTCGGTCAGGGTGAATCCGCCGCAGCGGGCGAATCTCGCACTGACGAAGCTGGCGGAGGCGGGCATCGCCATGGACGGCTTCTCCATGGCCGCGCCCAGCCTCGACGAAGTCTTCTTCGCCCTCACGGGGCATGCGACCAATGCGGGTTCGGCGCCGGGAGAGAATGCATGAACAGCGAAGCCACGGCCACGGTTATCCAAAGGGAAAGGCCTCCTCAGCCGGGGCCCCTGTCCAACGCCCTCGCCTTCGGTTGGCGGGCGGTCCTCAAGATCAAGCATGTGCCCGAGCAGATGTTCGATCTGGTCATGACGCCGATCATGTTCACCCTCTTGTTTACCTATGTGTTCGGAGGGGCCCTGGCTGGATCCGCCGATCACTACATGCAGTATTTCCTGCCCGGCATCCTGGTGCAGACCGTCATCTTCAACTCCGTCTATTCCGGCATGGGGCTCTGTACCGACCTCGGCAAGGGACTCTTCGACCGGTTCCGTTCGATGCCGATCTGGCCGCTCTCGCCCTTCGCGGGCCTGATGGTTGGCGACATGCTGCGTCACCTGATCGCCTCCCTGATCATTCTGGGGGTTGGCCTTCTGCTGGGATACCGCCCGGCGGCAGGGTTTTCGGGCGTGCTGTTGGGGCTCTTGCTGCTGCTGGCGATTGGCTTCGGTGTGGGCTGGGTGTTCCTGGTGTTGGGCCTGATCATGAAGACACCCAACACGGTGATGACCATGGCCTTCACTGGCACCATGCCACTGGTGTTTGCCTCCAACATCATGGTGGATCCCAAGACCATGCCCGGATGGTTGCGCCTCTTTGTGGAAGTGAACCCCGTTTCCTCGATGGCCTCTGCCATGCGCGATCTGATGAACGGCCAGGCTACCTGGGCGGGCATTGGACTGGCGCTTCTCACGCCCTTAATCCTGACCCTCGTGTTGGCACCGGTCACCCTGTGGCTGTACCGGCGACGCTGAGGAGATTCGCTAGCCTGAAAATCAGGAAACATAGACCCAGGGCGTGTTTGAGGAACTTTGGAGTATCCGGTACACCAGGAGGGGAGGGGACCCGCCCAATTTCTGGTGTACGGATGAAGCCGAAACCGAGGTGGACGACGAGCAAGCAGCCGGTGATCGGCTGGAAGCTGGACCTGGCGCTGGACTCGAACTACGAGCCGGTTCGCCTGGCGGCGGTGGTCCCCTTGGAGGATCTTCCACCTCGCGCCAAGTCCAGTACTCCGGACTCATCACGACAGTTCGAACCATGCGACTTGAATCGGAGCTAAGCCGGTTCCAAACATCGGAACGAATGCTTGCAACCACCTCACCACGAAGGCGAGTCCAGGATTGCTCCTGGGGCAGATAGGGGAGTAATCAAGAATCTGATTATTGGCCGGTCCCAACCAAAGCTAAGATTCCTTGATTCAGAGCTGAGTTAGAACGCGGTCTGTTCTGGACAGTTCGGGATGAGGCGGGGTGATGCCCTCCCCACTTCTATACCAAGGATGGTGAGAGTCCGGGGGGGCGCCAGGAGCTGCCCCGGCAATCCCTTTGATGGGCACACCCTGGAAGGGCAGCTCAACCAAGTGGAACGGATCACGGGCCAGGTTCCAGCCACCACCTTCGTGGACAGAGCTCCACCTCCGCAAGCGAAGTGCGGGGAAGGGAATGGTCTGCAACCGGAGCTTGGCACTTCTGATTAGCGTCCCGTCGGGGTTTTGAAGCAGGCTTGGAATTCCTCTCGGGCAGGGATGTCGCAGTAACAGTAGAGGCGCACTCCGCTGGGATCGGTGATGCAGAAGCTGCGATCTCCCCAGGCATGGTCCTCCAGGGGCCTCACCGGGACCAAATTGCCCCTGGTCACGAGGCGATCGTGTAAAGCATCCACATCCACTACCAGCAGGTTGAGCGTGACCCCACCCGTGAATTCCGTCTGGTCAGGGGTCTGTCGTGTCATAAAGCAGAGATTGCACCCTTCAGCAGCGCCCAGGCGCAGGACGAGGTACCAGTCACCATCAAAGGTAATCGTTGCGTCGAAGTGCTGCTCGTAGAAGGCCCGGACAGCCTGGAGACTCGGAACTACGAAAGTGGGTGTGAGGGATTGGATCATGAGGTGACTCCATAGCGTTTCGCCGGTAGGGGGCTGGTGGGAAAGAAGAACGAATCTCAGCCGACAGATAGTGCGGAGGAAGGCTATCGGCTGACCTGAGTACCACCTATCGGAGCGCGGCGGAGAAAGGGAGCAGTTCAATCTCGAGCGGAAGGCGGAGGCGGTGCGTTGGCAATATTTGATTGACCTAGTCAATGACTATGTCAAACAATCTCGTTCGGTTGATCACGAGCGAGGGAACATGCCACTTCAGAAAACTGACCACATTTGCCTGGCGGTGCATCGCTGCAGCGCCTGCTGGAAGTGCATCAAAATATGTAAGACTGGTGTTTTCAGAAAAATAAATCTACCGTGGCATAAACATGTGATCCTCAGCGCAGGCGAACGATGCACTGGGTGCCGCGCGTGCATACGCCAGTGTGAGTACGGCGCACTCACACTAGCTTCCGAGCCTCATGTGAGTGAAGTAATCACTGTGAGCCAGATTGGCACCCTAGCGAATCTTACCCTCCTCGCGAGCGGTCTAGTGACCACTATTTCAGGGCTCGCAATCCAGGTGGAATTCCATCTGGGTGCGGCATCTCGGGCACTGAGGCCGTCAACACTAACATCCGCCGTTGACACCTTGGAAATACCGGTTCATACCGTCGGCGGATTAAACAAATTCCAATGGGCATCTGTGCATAAATTCTCAATCACCGTCTTTTCCTTTCTCCTCATTCAGCACGTCATCACCCGTCGCTCCTGGTATAGGGATCTGACGCGACGAGGAAGCCATTTTAGCCACCCCCAACTACTTTGGCTTACAATACTCATGCTGCTTGTTGCCGTCACTGGGTTGGCGCCATGGGGGATAGCCTTTTTCGGTGGTTCTCCTCACATCCGCTTCATTCTTATTGAGGTGCATGACAAGCTTGCCCTTCCACTAACAATTCTTCTCTTGCTCCATGTTGTGCAACGGATTTCCCGCTTCATCTCCCGTGTTAATCCGCGTGATAATTGTTGAATTTCACCCAAAACCGCACGAGAAGTTCCGAATGAGCGAATCCACCAAACAAATGAGAGAAGGGTTGAGCCATTCCGGCGGAGAGTCGCATCTCTTACGAGAAATTGTGCGAACGCAGCAGGTGCTGATGGCAACGTTTTCTCGTGAAGTCGGCCTCCCAATGGCTCGCCTCGGGTTGATGCGCTTGCTGGCTGTGAGCGACCGCGACCTGGGCGTGATGGATCTCGCCCGTCTGCTCAACATCAACGCCGCTGCCGTAACTCGTCAGGTGCGCGAGCTAGAGAGGGAGGGGCTCGCCACAAGATCCACCGATGCACGCGATGGGCGCCGCAGTCACATTACATTGAGCAAAAAAGGGGCTATCCTCTTCTCCAAATTTCACAATCGGAGTCACCAACTAGAGGCAGCGCTGGCAAGGCAGCTCAACCCGGATGAGTTGGCCGCTACGATTCGCGTTCTTGGGCAATTACGCGAATTCCTTGGAGGATCGCTTTCTGAGCCGGGCTTTGCACCGTAGCCAGAATGACGGACAGTAATTCACAGAGGCAGCATCCGGGTTGAACGATGGGTTAGGCAACGCCATGAACTTATTGAGCCTCACATGCGAAAAGCTATGTGATTGATATCTTCTAGCGGGATGTATTTTTTGTTATTAATTGAGATGCTCATTTCTGAAAATACAAGACAATATGCTCCGGCGAAATCTTCTACATCATTAATATGGTATCTCTCGAAAAGGCTGCCTATTAGGCCTGGTGAAACGTGCGAGTGTACTGACCTAGCAAAAGCTGCTCAAGGTTGGGTATTAAGCAGGTAGGTTTGGCGAGGCGTCTTCATGCCGAGGGCCTGGTGAGGCCGCTGGTGGTTATAGAAGTGAATCCAGTCGCTAACAACGCGGGAAGCGTGCTG
>JACPYP010000014.1 GCA_016195985.1 Acidobacteriota bacterium
TCGGACGAAAGCTCCAGTCGGAGCAGCCCAGCGGAGTGACTGCCGATCAAAAACCCGCACGGCGCAGCGACCAGAAATGGATTTAGCCATGACCAAAAAACAATTCCGGCAAAATCACCCGGTTTTGCAGCGGCCTGCTAGTTAACTCACGAGAGAATGTCCCCTTTGTTGTTGGTTGTTCCTGGTCTGCTTTCCTCGGCTGGGGGTGCGGGACGCAGGGAGGCCGGAGCGTAGCGCAGGCCGACCGGAGTCCCGCACCCCCAGCCGCGCCGCCGCACGCGTCAGTCGTCCCTCGGCCTTGATCCCGCTCCAAAACTTTCGTCCCGCTCCTACGCGATCCCGCCGCCACGGATGATTGACTGATGGAGCTTTCTCCGTTTTCGTTTTCAACGGCTTGGGCTGCTTTGCTTTCTCTGGCCGCGCTTTCCTCTCCGCTCCGACGGGTAGGCTTCGCCACTGAAGTTGCTTGCCTCGATACACCAGCTGCACTTGCCCGCTTCTCAAGGTTCGCACGATCACTTTGCGCCGCACCAGGCTCAGCGCCTCGTGTGGCTGGTTCAACTGATACCGCTTCCCCTCACACGCCACCGTCCAGTCTCTTTGCACCACACGCTCTTCTTCCCAGCTCAATACTTCCTTCAAGTTCCTCGGCACGCCACGATGCACGTCCACAGGACTGGCCGCCGCCCGCGCAAACTGCCGGTTGAACTGGCGCAAGTACTTTCCGTCCAGAAAACGGTTCGCGCTTTCCATGTCGCTGATCCCTGCCAGCCTCATCGCTTTGACCAGCCGGTCTTGCAGTACGCCGTTCATCCGCTCCACCCGCCCCTTGGCTTGTGGGCTGTGGGCCAGGATCAGTTCCACTCCCAGCGCTTCCATCGCCCGCCCAAACTGGGTCTGCGGCTGCTGGCCGGCCAGTTGCCCGGCGATGCTCGCCACGCCTTCGCACCGATAGATGCTGTCCCGATCCACATACAGGCTGCCCGGCAACCCATGCTTTCGCACCCAGCCTTCCAACACGTCGTAGCTGGCCCGCGTCGTCTCCTCCTGGAAGAAGCGCGCCCGCATCTGGTTGGTCGCCTCGTCCACCATCACCATCAGCACGCAGCGGGGGCCGCGCCCTTCGAACCAGTCGTGGTGCGAGCCATCCAGTTGCACCATCGCCCCGAAACTCGGCTTGCGCTCGCGCCATTGCCGGTGCTTTTGCTTCCGGCGACGCACGGTGTGCTGGCCCTCCGCCATCCGCCAGCGCCGCAACGTCTCGTGATCGACCGCCAGTTTTTCCTTCAACAGCTCTTCGGCCATCAGCGTCGGGCCGAAGTCAGCGTAGCGTTCCTGCGCATAGCGGGCCAGCGCCTGCGCCCGCAGTTCGGGCGGCTTGCGCCGCGCGCTGGGCTGGCCGCGCAGACGATGCACCAGGCCCGCGTCTCCGTCGGCTTGATACCGTTTCCAGATGCGCTTGCTCTGGCGGTAGCACACTCCCATCAGGTCCGCCGCCTGCACCAGCGTCAGTTCCGCCTCCCTCACGCCCACCATCACCGTCATTCGTTCCCGTTCATTCCCGCTCATTGTTAACGTCTCCATGTTTGTGGCGAGGTTGCTACCGCAACCCCGCCTCCAGGGGACATTCTTATCGAGTTACAATGGGGACATTCTCATGGAGTTCCGACA
>JACPYP010000018.1 GCA_016195985.1 Acidobacteriota bacterium
AGCACGCTTCCCGCGTTGTTAGCGACTGGATTCACTTCTATAACCACCAGCGGCCTCACCAGGCCCTCGGCATGAAGACGCCTCGCCAAACCTACCTGCTTAATACCCAACCTTGAGCAGCTTTTGCTAGGTCAGTACACAGAACCCTTCCCATCCTTTGGAAACTCGCCATTGGGCTGGTCACGGTGCTCATCTGCTGGAGTGCATTTGTTCTCTCAACAAATTTGGTAAACAGATTCAACTCTTCAATGGGTGTCACTTCAAGCCAAGCTCGATAAATTCCACATATCCTAATTACTCCATGTCCAGCGGCCTAACCTTTCACTCGACTAGGACTCCGCCTGCATTCCCTTTCGCTCTCTCAGCATTTCGATATCTCGGCTCTGCTCATCGTCTCGGTGCAGTAGGCCCATTCCTTCGTCAGAGGCATTCAAAACTGTTTCAGCACAAAATGAATAGAGTCATTGAGGAGAATCATGAAATCCGTGAAATATTTTGGGATCGCCTTTTCATTTGTTTGTTTCACAGTAAATGCCATTCCCCAATCTCATGAGACAAATCTGCAGATCCAAGAAGTAGCTGAAAAGCAATTATTGTTTGACAAAATAAATGAACAGTTCACATTCCATGCAAAATTCAAATCCACGTTCCTTGATTCCAATGGCAAGCCATTAAAACAAATTACCGAACAAGATTTAGATGTCATACCAGATCATGGCGGGTACATAATGAGGCGTTTATCAGTCAATGGCAAACCTCTTAGGGCTGAATTCGCCAGCAAAGAAAACAATCAAGTCCATTCAGTTATTCAAGACCGAGAATCAAAAAAGGATATATCCAGAAGAATGCCATTGGTTAGCGATGTAATTCTTTTGTCTCAAATCACACGGGTTGAGACATCAGCAAATGGTAACAACGACATTGTGATTTTTAAGTACAAGCCACGAAGTGGCGTATTCTCTGCGAACAGAAATGCGCGCCTTATTGCGGCAAGTGAAGGCGAGATTCATGTAGATGCCATGTCAGCCCAAATAATCAAATTCCAGGGGAAACTAGTAAGAGCTATGCTGTCTGACCCAGAATCACCGACAAATCTGCCAGTAGGCTCTACATTTAAATTTGAAAATACTCCCCTTAAGGATGGTGTATGGGTTCCGCAAAAAGATACTATTTGTACTCCTGTCGGTTCCATATTTAATAGGCGATTTATTGAGCGCGTTACTGTATTCTCTGATTGCCAGAAATTTGAAATCTCAGGAGAGAAAATTGAACGTCTACCACAATAGACCTAAGCCTGCGCTCAACTCAGACCCTATCGCTGCACACTAATATCCTCAAACACCGCAGCGTCTGTGTCCCGCCACAATAGAGCCGGTTAGCTTCGTTTGTTAGGCTCTGCGGACCTACACTAATACCTCACTCGGAGGATGATCGTGAAGCACGTAATCAAACTCGCTGATGGCAGGAATGAACCAATCAAAGACCTCGACGGTGCAACGAGAATCGTTTTGGTCGATAAGGAGACCACCAACTCAAATGACATTACATTTGCGTATTGCAAATTCGAGGCAAAAACCTCAACTCACAAAAAACACACGCATGGGGCCGCCGAAGAGGTCATATACATTCTCTCTGGAAAAGGAATCAGTGGTCTAGATGACACTGAAGTCACCATGAATCAAGGCGACACAATGTTTATTCCCCGTGGCGCTGTCCATTGGTTCTACAACCCATTCGACGAGCCAGTCGAAATGCTATTCATGTACACAAGGCCATCCCTTCAATCAGCGGGGTACCGCGTCGTGGAGTAAAAGATGCTCCCCTTGGTTCTGCTGGCCATTGTTGTTGGAACGACCATCCTTGTCGTGAAAAGTGATAAGGCGTCAATTCGAAGAGCCATCGAAGAAAAGGGTGGTGAGTTGATCGATATCGCACCACTTATGACTTCATTTTCCGGAACTTCAAATACGAGGTGGCATTCAGAACAAAGGACGGAAGAGATGTGAAGGAGACATGCCGTGTTTCTTTCTTCCTCGGAGTGATTTGGGCTGACGAAGACTCGTTTCTAAAATGGCTTGTGCCGTGACCCACGCTGTCTTTGGTCGGACCAGAAACTCATTCATGCCTTTTTCAATGGTTTTCAAAAATAGGGAGATGCTGTCACCAGGCCCTCGGGCAGCTTAGAAGGCTGCTGCCCCATCCCCCTGAGCCATGGCTGCGCAGGGGATCGTCTACCGGGTTCGCTCAGAAGTGGACCTGCACCTGCAGCATGGGGGCGGTGACGCGTTTGTTGGTGGCTGGGGCGGGGGCGTCGTTGTTGGGGACGCCGAATTTGTTGTTCCAGTACTCGAGGCCTGCGCCGGCGTAGACCTTCTTCTTGGCGCCGAAGAGGGGGCTCACGTCGACCATGAGGAAGAGGTTGGCCAGGGTTTCGGGCTTGGTGTCGGCGCCGAAGCCGTCCTTGCCCTTGGGGCCTTCGTAGTTGGCGTAGCCCTTGAACTCTGCGTCCACGGAACCCAGCTGGAAGGGCAGGCCCCAGGCGGCGGAGAGGTAGTAGGTGGTCTTGTAGTCCACGGCCTTGCCCACGATGCCGTTCTGGTTCTGCTCGTGGCAGGCCCAGAGGCCCAGGTCGAAGAAGCCGCTGGGCGTTTTCAGGTTGAGGGTGGGGCCGAAGACGAGGAAGCGCTTCTTGGAGGCGAAGGCGTTGTCCTTGGCGTTGAAGTCGAAGCCGGCGGTGAAGGAAAGGTCGCGCACGGGGCCGAAGGACAGGTCCTTGCCGCTCAGCTTGCCGAGGCTGAGGGCGCCGCGGTAGGCCACGTAGACTTCGTTGGCGCCGGTCCTGCCGTTGGCGGCGGGATCGTTCTTGTCGGACATGAGCATGTCCACGTTGAAGAAGGTTGATCCGTAGGCCCAGCCGCTGGCGTGGCCGAGCTGGAGGATGTCCTTCCGCAGGGTGCCGTCGATGCCGGGCTCCCGGAACTGGCTGCTGGTGCGGTAGCCGATGAGGGTGTCGCTCCAATCCGAGGCTGCCAGGGGCAGGGCCACGAGGGCGAGCAGGGCCCGCATGAGGAAAGTTGGGGCCAGCTTGGTCATGGGAAGCTCCGGGGTTAGGCCGAAAGGAAGAGCAGCTTGAGCAGGAAGACGGCGGAGAGAGCCAGGACGATGCCGTTGATCTCCCTGAAGCGGCCCGTGGCCGCCTTCAGCACGGTGTGGGCGATCATGCCCAGGGCGATGCCGTTGACGATGGAGAAGGTGAAGGGCATGACGATCACCGCCAGGTAGGCGGGGACGGCGTCGGTGATGTCGTCGAAATGGATCTCTCTGATCTCGGACAGCATGAAGAAGCCGATCATCATCAGCGCCGGCGCGGTGGCCTGCAGGGGCACCATGAGGAAGAGGGGCGAGAGGAAGAGGGCCAGGGCCAGCCAGCCCGCCGCCACCAGGGCCGTGAGGCCGGTGCGCCCGCCTTCGGCCACGCCTGAGGCGCTCTCGATGTAGGCGGTGATGGCCGTGGTGCCGAACATGGAGGCGAAGGTGGTGCCCACGGCATCGGCCATGAAGGCCTTCGATGCGCCGGGAAAGCGGCCTTCCTTGTCCAGCAGCTTGCCCTGGGCGCCGATGCCCATGAGTGTGCCGATGGTGTCAAACATGTCCACGAACAGCAGGGTGAACAGGATGATGAAGATGTTCACCATGCCGCCCATGGATTTGGTCCAGCTCCAGTCGTACTGGAACAGCTTCGGCCAGGCGGGCAGCTGGAAGAGGGCGCCCTTGGGCAGGTGGGTGAAGCCGCCGCCCAGGGATACGGGCAGCAGGCCCGCCAGGGTGATGGCCAGGATGCCCAGGAGGATGGCGCCCTTCACGCGCCGGGCCACCAGCACGGCGATGAGGAAGAGGCCCACCACGCTCCAGAAAGCGGGCGTCAGGTGGCCGTGGTCGAAGAATTTTGCGATGAAGAGGTTGTTGACGTCGTGCAGGCCGAAGAGGGCGGACGGATCCTGCTTCAGCACCGGGAACACCGCGTCCGCGTCGAACTTCAGGCCCACCTGGGTGACGCCGGAATCCACGAAGCCGATGATGGCGATGAAGAGGCCGATGCCCACGGAGATGCCCTTCTTCAGCGAGAAGGGGATGGCGTCCATGAAGGCTTCCCGCACCTTCATGGCGCTGAGGAAGATGAAGACGATGCCTTCCAGCAGCAGGGCCGTGAGCGCCACCTGGATGGTGTAGCCCATGCCGCCCTGGTTGGCGGGCGCGCACACCGTGAAGGCGAAGAAGGCCGACAGGCCGATGCCCGAGGCGAAGGCGATGGGCAGGTTCGCGTAGAAGGCGCCGATGAGGGTGGAGAGGATGGCGCAGACCAGGAAGGCCGTGAAGCCCTGCGCCGGGGCGATGCCCGCCACCTTGAGGAAGGCGTTGGGGATCAGCGAGATCACGTAGGCCATGGAGATGAACGTGGTGGTGCCGGCCAGCACCTCCGTGGCCACCGTGGTGCCCTTGGCCTTCAAATGGAAGAACCGTTCCATGCCGTCCTCCGGGAAAGGGGTTTACTGCTGCGGTTCAGAGTCGTGGCTGAGGCCCAGGCGGTCGAAGGCCCAGAAGAGCAGGCTCAGCGCGATGGCCACCACGGTGCCCAGGGCCATGCCCTTCAATTCCACGGCCCCCAGCTTCACGGCGGCCCCGCTGATGCCGCTGATGAGCACCACGGAGGTGAGGATGAGGTTGCGGGACTGGGTGTAGTCCACCTTCTTCTCGATGAGCATGCGGATGCCCGCCGCGGCGATGACGCCGAAGAGCAGGATGCAGACGCCGCCCATGACGGGCACGGGGATGCTGCGGATGAGGGCCGCGAGCTTGCCCGAGAAGGAGACCAGGATGGCGATGCAGGCCGTGCCGCCGATCACCCACACGCTGTAGACCTTGGTGATGGCCATGACGCCGATGTTCTCGCCGTAGGTGGTGTTGGGCGTGGCGCCCGCCAGGCCGGACAGCACGTTGGAGAGGCCGTCGCCCAGCAGGGAGCGGTGCAGGCCGGGATCCTTCATCAAGTCCTTGCCCACGATGTTGCCCGTCACCACCAGGTGGCCCACGTGCTCGGCCAGCACCACCAGGGCCGCGGGCAGGATGAGGAGGATGGCCTGTAGGTTGTAGGTGGGCGCGTACAGGGTGGGCGCCTGGAACCAGGGCGCCGCGCGGACCGCGTGAAGGTCCACCACGCCCAGGCCCAGGGACAGCAGGTAGCCCGCGATGACGCCCAGCAGCACGGGAATCACGGCCAGGAAGCCCCGCAGCAGCACGGAAGCGAGAATGGTCACTGCGAGGGTGGAAAGGGAGACCACCAGCGCAAAGCGCAGGGGCATGCCCAGCACGGCGGGACCCGCCGTGAGGCCCGCCATGTTGGTGGCCACGGGGGCCAGCTCCAGGCCGATGATGGCCACGATGGCGCCCATGGCCGCCGGAGGGAAGATGATGTCGATCCAGCGCGTGCCCGCGAATCGGACCACTTGCGAGAGGGCGATGAAGACGAGGCCGAAGGCGATGAAGCCTCCCTGGGCGGCGGAATAGCTGAGACCCGCCGCCAGCACGGCGAAGACCGGCGAGAGGAAGGCGAAGCTCGATCCGAGGTACGCCGGAATCCGCCCCTTGGCCACCACCAGGTAGATCAGGGTGCCGATGCCGTTCATGAGGAGGCAGGTGGCCGGGTTCACCTTGAACAGGAACGGCACCAGCACTGTGGCGCCGAACATGGCGAACAGATGCTGGAGGCTCAGGGGGAGGGTCTGCACCAGGGGCAGGCGCTCGTCGACGTCGATGGTGCGGCGCAACATGGGGACCTCGCGGGGAAGGATCCGGGCAGCCTGACGGAAGGGCCTGAGTGTGCGCTGTCAGGATCGATCCCAGGATTTTCCCACGGGGGTGCCTGGGCGGGCATCACATCCGCGATGCGTCTGGTGGCGGGGCGCCGGAGCGCCAGAGCCGCTATTTCCGCAGGGGGATGAGGGCGCGGATCCGCAGGTCGCGGAAGAAGAGGCCGCCCCAGACGGCCATGCCCGCCAGGACCGCGCCGTAGAAGGGTTCCCCCGCGCGCACATGGGTGGCCGTGGCGCCGCCCAGGTAGCCCGTGAGGAGGATGGCGCCGAGCACGGAGGTGCGCGGGATGAGGGGAGATGGCCGTGCAGGCCAGTTCCACCAGCCCGATGGGCGTCACGGTTACGGGTGGGTAGCCGAGCTTGGCGAAGCCCTCCACCACCGGGGCTCCTTGGTTGAGGGGTGGAACCAGGGAGGAGCAGGGAGAGGCCGCCGGCTTCAACCCGTCCTGCCGAGGCCCTGTCCGGCCAGGGTTTTGCCCTCAAAAATACATCAAAAAGAATCTATGGCCTGGGGGAATTCAGTCGCCGGACGGGGGGACCGCCTGGGGGCCCTCCGAAGCCTTGAGGGCGACCTCGCGGCGGTACTCCGCCGGGGATTTGCCTAGGTGGGCCTTGAAGATGGCGCCCAGGTACTCACGATGTTTGAAGCCGGAACGCTCGGCCACCTCCACCAGGGGCAGGTCCGTTTCGGCCAGGAGGCGCCGCGCGTGGTTCAGGCGGACCTGGATGATCTCCTGCTGGATGGAGCGCCCGGTCTCGGTGCGGAAGCGGCGCTGCAGCACGCTGCGGGAGGTGGGGATGCGGGCGATGAGGGTGGCGGCGGACAGGCCCGTGCAGGCCTGGTCGCGGATGATGCGCAGGGCCGTGGCCACCTGCCGGTCCGGCGTGGCCAGCACGTCCGAGGAGGCGCGGACGATGACGCCGTGGGGCTCGATCCGCTCGGGCTGGGTGGGGGCGGGCTCGCCCCGGAGGAGGCGGTCCAGCAGCTCGGCGGCCTTGTAGCCCACCTGGCGGTGGCAGGCCTCCACCGAAGAAAGCGCCGGATTGCAGACCTCGCAGAGGGTCTCGTCGTTGTCGACGCTGACCACGGCCACATCGTCGGGCACCAGGATGCGGGCCCGGCGGCAGGCCTCCAGCAGGTGGTGGCCCAGCTGGTCGCTGGCCACCATGATGCCGATGGGCTTGGGCAGCTGGGCCAGCCAGCGGGCCAGGGCCTCCAGCTGGGTCTCCCAGGGCGTTTGGTCCATGAGCTGGCGCGGCACCTCGAAACAGGGGATCTGGTCCGGGACGCCGGGCAGGGAGAGGCGGAACCCCTCCCGCCTCTGCTCGGACCAGTTCTCCGCCTGGATGCCCAGGAAGGCGAAGTGATGGAAGCCCCGCTCGATGAGGTGGGAGGCCGCCAGCCCGGCGATGCGCCGGTCGTCCACGTGCACCAGGGGCAGGCCCGTGCCGGGCACCAGCCCCAGCACGTCGACCACCGGAAGGCCCGTGGCCTGCACCGCCTCGGCGATGGTGGCATCCTGGACCCGCACGATGATGCCGTCCCCCTGCCAATGGCGGAGCCAGGCCGGCAAACCCTCGGCCAGGCTGCGGGGCTCGTGGTAGAGCGCCCAGGGGCCGTGGTGGCGCGCGTACTTGGCGATGCCGCACAGGATGTCCCGCCCCGAGGCCAGGGACGTCTCCACCAGCAGGGCGATGCGGGGCGTCTTCGCCGGCATCAGCTCCGGAGCGGGGGGAACCGGCTCCGGGCTGGCGGGTCGACGGCGGCTGCCGCTCATTGAGGTCCGGCCGAGGAAGGGGTGCCTTCCTTCCACACCAGCACCTGGGCCGGTTCGAGGGGATTCTGACCCAGCAGGACGCGGCTTCCGGCGGGGACGGGAAGCGCCGCCGCGCTGCCGGCATAGTTCACGCCCACGAAGAAGCCGTCCCGCCACTCCACGTAGACGCCCTTGGGCAGATCCTCGATGGGGACGCCCGCCGCCTGGTAGACGCCCCGAACCAGGCTGCGCTCGAGGGCGCCGTCCAGGGTTTCCACCCCGATGTAGGTGACGCTGCCCTTGCCCAGGGGCCGGGTGATGGCGGCGGCCGCGCCGGCGTAGAAGGCCTGAGCGTAGGCGGCCAGGGAGAGGGTGCCCTCGGCGGGGCGGAGGAGGTCGCCCCAGACGCGCCAGGCATGGGCCTGGCCTTGAGCCGTGACGCTCCCCGTGACGGCGCCGGGAAGGGTGTCGAAGCCCTGGAGGCGGGCGCCGATGAGGCTGTCCAGGCGGCCGCCCAGGGGCGCTTCGGGGAAGTGGCTCAGCTCATTCTTCTGGGCGCTGCGGCAGGTGAGGATGAGGTGGCCGCCGCCTTCGGCATAGCGCCGCCACTTCTCGATGAGCTGAGGGCTGGCCAGCTGGTAGGCGGGCGCCACCAGGAAGGGGTAGGCGCTGAAATCGTCGGTTTCGCGGACGAAATCCATGGGCGCCCCGGTGGATTTCACGGCGGAGGCGTAGAGGCTGCGATGCCTCCAGGTGGACCAGCCCTCGCTCTGTTTCTGCGCTTCGAGATCCCAGAAATTGTCGTGGCTCCAGAGCAGCGCGGTGCGGCGGGCGGCGAGTTTCGGGGGCAGGGCCGCCGAGGGATCGAATTCGGCCTTCAGCTTGCGCAGCTCCTGCATGGCCTGGATGAATTCCGAGCCGCCCTGGCTGGGCGTGAGGCCATCGAGGCCCACGATGCCCTCGTGGTACATCTCGCTGCCGAAGCGCGGCTGGCGGTAGCGGTAGGTGCAGACGAGGGAGCTGCCGCCGCCGAAGGCGTGCCAGATCCACATGCGGACGGCGCCTGGGGCGGGCTTGGGATTGGTGGGGGCCCAGTTCACCTGGCCGGGCTGAAGCTCCATGACGCCGGTGGTTCCGGCGATGGGCCGGAAGTAGTCCAGGGCCTCCGCCATGCGGTAGGGGTTCCCCTGGCGGAAGGTCTGGCCCCCGAGGGCATTGCTGCCCGACACGGGGTAGTAGGTGAAGGTGGGGAAGTCGATGGCCGTGGTCCGGCGCGGATCGCTGCCCTGGGTGACATTGGTGTAGTTGGTGGTGATCCACTGGGAGGGCAGGCAGTGGCGCTTGAGGATGGTGGCCTGGCGGTCCAGGAAGGCCGCCTGGGTGTCGGCGGTGAAACGCTGGAAATCCAGCAGGGCGTGGGGGCTGGGCCTGTCCTCCCCGGCGATGGCGGAGGGCGGGCGCACCTCGCTGAAGGCCGCGTAGCGGAGGCTCCAGAAGCTGCCGCCCCAGACCTCGTTCAGCTTGTCCACGGTGCCGTAGCGCTGCTTCAGCCAGCGCTGGAAGGCGGACCGCGCCGAGGGGCTGAAATCCGGCTCGGCGCCGGGCTCGTTGTCCACCTGCCAGCCCCAGATGCGGGCGTCGCGGCCGTAGCGCTTGGCCAGGGCCGTGACGACGCGGTCGACATAGGCGTGGAAGCGGGCGTTGGAAAGGGACCCGTTGGCCCGGGTGCCGTGCTCGCGGCGCCGCCCGTCCTGGCCCACCAGGTAGATGTCCGGGTGCTTTTCGCCCATCCAGGCCGGAGGGGCCGGGGAGGGGGTGCAGAGGATGACCTTGAGGCCCGCGGCGTGGGCTTCGGCGATGGCCGCGTCCAGCCAGGCGAAGTCGAAGTGTCCTTCCCGGGGTTCCAGGTAGGTCCAGGCGAACTCCGCGAAGTGCGTGAAGTCGAAGCCCAGCTTGCGGATGTTCTGCAGGTCCCGCGCCCACTGCCCGCGGGGCCACTGCTCCGGGTAGTAGTAGACCCCCACGGGCATGAGGTCCGCCTTGGGGAAGAAGGCCTTCGGCGCGGAGGCTTGCTGGGCCGCGCAGGGCCAGCCCAGGAGGGCCGAAAGCAGGGCGGTGAGGGCGCGCTGGGGATTCCGCATGTCAGGCCTCGGGAAGGTGCTTCCGCTGATAGAGGCGCCAGGTGATGGCCCAGCGCTTCGGATCGTCGAAATCATCGTGATGGATGTGGTGGCAGACGCTCCGGTGGGGCGCCGTCTTAACGGTACCCGGGTCGCCGTAAGCCTCCCTGGAGATCTGCTCCAGAACCCCCACGTACTCGTCCAGCTCCTCCCGGGAATAGGATTCCGTGGGCTCGATGGTGAAGGGCTGGGGCACGATGAAGGGGTGGTGGCTGCTCCAGAGGTGCATGCCGTAGTCCGCCATGCGCACGGCGATGTCCTCCGTGGTCACGCCCGTGTCCCGGTGGAGCTGCTCCCAGCTGTAGCGCACCTGCTCGATGCGGCGCCGGCCCGCGGCATAGGGGGCGGAGGCGCCCTTGATCCGGGTGATCTTCTTCAGCAGGTAGTTGTTGTTGAGGACGGCGATCTCGGCGGCCTCCTTGATGCCCTCGGCCCCCAGGGCGCGGATCCACGCGTAGGCCCGCAGCTGCACCTGGGCCGTGCCCCAGAAGGCGCGCAGCTTGCCGATGGAATGGGGGAGGTCGAAGTCCAGGCGGTAGCGGCACCCCTCCCCCTCCTCCCCCTCCGCCTTGACCACCACGGGCTTGGGCAGGAAGGGGCGCAGCTTCTGCACCACGCCCAGGGCGCCGCCCGCGGGACCGCCGCAGCCGTGGGGCGTGCTGAAGGTCTTGTGCAGGTTGAAGAAGCAGAGGTCGAAGCCCGCTTCCTTGGCGCGGGTGATGCCCATGATGCCGTTGAGGTTGGCCTGGTCGTAGCCGCAGAGCCCACCTGCCTCGTGGACCAGGCGCGTGAATGCCTGGATCTGCGGGTTGAAGATGCCGGTGTCCTCCGGATTCGTGATGAGCAGGCCCGCCGTGCGCGGGCCCACGGCTTTCTTCAGATCCTCCACCGTGGGCAGGCCGTCTTCGCCCTGCATGAGGGTGATGACCTTGTAGCCTTTCACGGCGGCGGCGGCGGCATCCGACGGGTGGCTGAAGATGGTGGTGATGATCTCGTCGCGGTGGGCCTCGCCGCGGGAGGCGTGGTAGGCCTGGATGATGGAGACCATGCCGAGAATGGCGGCGGATCCCGAGGCGGGCTGCATGCTGAAGGCATCCAGGCCCGAGATCTCGCGCAGGTAGAGGTCCAGCTCGTGCATGATCCGCAGGATGCCCTGCACGGTGCGCTCGTCCTGCAGGGGGTGCAGCCGCGCCATCTTGGGGCTGGAGGCCAGCACGTCGTTGATCTTGGGGCTGTACTTCATGGTGCAGGTGCCCTGGCCGATGTCGACGGTGAAATCCGCGCCCAGGGTCTGCTGGGAGAGGCGCAGGAAGTGCTTGAGCACGCGCATCTGGCCCACTTCGGGCAGTGCCGGGGCCTGGGCGCGGAGCAGTGGGGCGGGCAGGGCCGCGAGGCCCGGAACGGCGGCGGCGACGCCCTGCTCGGCCGGGGCCACGGCCACCCCCACCTCGCCCGGCTTGTGCAGCTCGAAGATCAGTTCCTCGTCCCACTTGGCCTGGTGGAACGCGGTGCGGACTTTCAGGGGCCGCTCCAGGGAGTGTTGGCTGGCCATGTCAGTTCCCTCCCAGAATGGCGCGGAGCGCGGCGATGGTGCGGTCGATGTCCTCCTGGCTCACCAGCTCGGTGACGGCCCACAGGGCGCTCTGGCCCAGGCCCGGGAATTCGGTGGACAGATCCTTGCCGCCGAAGATGTGTTCCTTCAGCAGGGCCTCGTTGATTTCGGCGACGGTCCGGCCCGTGCTGCTGAAATCGACGAGCAGCTCCTTGTAGAAGGGCGCGTCCAGGGCCGGCGCCTTCACGCCGGGGAGGGCGCCGAGCGCCTGCGCCAGGTACTGGGCCTTTTGAAGGATGTGCAGGCCGAGATCCCGCATGCCCACGGGGCCCATGAGCGAGAGGTAGACCGCCGCGGCGATGCCGTGCAGGGCGGAGGCGGTGCCGACGAATTCCTTGCCCTGCTCGCGGTGGGCGAAGGAGGTGCGGTCGTAGGCCACGTCGCCGAAACCGTACTCGCCGGGAACGTCGGTCCGGCTGATGCCGAAGAGGCGGCTCGGGTACTCCATGACGAGCTTTTCCTCGTCGCGGGTGGCGATGAAGCCGCCCATGCCGCCGCCGAAGTGCATGTGGTTGCCCAGGGTGTGGATGTCGCCGCAGACGATGTCCGCCCCGTACTGGCTGGGCGGGGCGAGGATGCCCAGGGCGTTGGGATCGGTGCCCACCACCAGGAGGCTGCCGTTCCCGTGGGCCAGGTCGGCGATGGCTTGGCCCTGGGTCTCCAGGCAGCCCAGGTAGCCCGGGTTCTCGAAGTAGACGGCGGCCACCTGGCCGGTGAGCTGGGCCTTGAGGTGCGCGAGGTCCAGCTGCCCGGTCTTCAAGTCCCAGGCCAGTAGCTCCAGCTGCATCACCGGCTCGCAGTAGTTGCGGATGGCCGCCAGGCGGTCGGGGCTGATGCTGCCCGCCACCAGGGCCACCGGGCGGCCGGTGTAGCGGCCTGCCATGCGCAGGGAGGTGGCAGCCGCCTGAAACCAATCGAAGGTGGGGACGTTGCAGATGTCCATGTCCAGCAGCTCGGCCATGAGGCTTTCGTACTCCCAGAGGGCCTGGAACCGGCCGAAGTCCTCGTAGGGCTCTCCCGCGTAGGCCGTGAGGAACTCGCTGCGGCGCGTGATCTCGTCGCAGATGGCGGGCACGTAGTGGTTGTAGCAGCCGGCCCCCAGGAAGCTGACAGCCTCTTCGCAGGAGGTGTTCTTCGCCAGCATCCGCTCGATGGTGCGCTTGAGCTGGGCTTCGGCGGGGATGGCCTCCGGCAGGTTCAGCTTGCCGCGGAAGCGCAGGGCTTCGGGAATGTCTCCGTACAGGTCGTCCATGCTGCCGGCGCCCACGGCGGCCAGCATGGCGGCCTTCACGCCGGGTTCGGAATTGGGGATGTAGGGGTGGGCCCTCCGGGCCTGGACCGTCATGGTGACTCCATGGGGGATGCGTGTGGGAGCGGCGTCTAGGCGATGCCGCCGCCGTCGACGACGACGTGGGTGCCCGTCACCCATGCGGACAGGCCCGACGCGAGAAAGAGCACCGTGTTGGCCACGTCCTGAGGGGTGCCTACGCGGTGGAGGGGGCGGGCCGCCGCCTCCTCCATGAACCGGGTTTCGTCCTCGCCCAGCTGGGCGCATTCGCTGCGCAGCATGGGCGTGTCGATGTCGCCGGGGCAGACGGCGTTGACGCGGATGCGGTGCTTGCCGAAGTCGATGGCCATGGCGCGGGTCATGTTCCAGACGCCGCCCTTGGCCGCGCAGTAGGAGAGCGCGTCGGGGCCGCCCTTGAGGGCCCAGCCCGAGCCGGTGTTGATGATGCTGCCGCCCCGCCCGCCCTGGATCATGAAGGGCGCCACGTGGCGCGTGAGCAGGTAGACGCCCTTGAGCATCACGCCCAGGGCCAGATCCCACTCGGCTTCGAGAAGGTCGAGGGCGTTCTTCCGGATGGCCACGCCCGCGTTGTTGAACAGGATGTCGATGCGCCCGAAGCGGGCCATGGCGGCCTCGGCGGCGGCCTTGCAGTCGGCTTCCAGGCGCACGTCGCAGCGCTGGAAGGCGGCGCGGCCCCCGGCGGCCTCGATGAGGCGCACCGTTTCCTGGCCTCCGGCCTCCTGGATGTCGAGGACCAGCACCGCGGCGCCGGCCTCCGCCAGGCGCAGGGCGGTGCCCCGGCCGATGCCCGAGGCGGCGCCCGTGACCAGGGCCACCTGGCCCTCCAGGGAAAGCAGGTCGGAGAGGGCGGGGGCCAGCGGCATCGGGAACCTCGGGGGCAGGTGGGCTTGGGGTACTGAAGTATCAATACCCTATCATTGGTATATCAGTTTCTGAAAACAGCTCAATAGAATTTTTATGAAAATCAATGAATGGGCCAATGTTCCATAAATCAGAAGGATAAGTCGGAAGATCTCCGTGATATACCCTTGTATGGCAGGCGTTGGCGCCAGGCCTTTTCCGGATGTTCGAACATGCCCTCCAAGTCCCGCTCCACGCAGCCATCCCGGACCCGCATCGCGGCGGGTCCCTCCTCTGAGGCGGGCCAAAGCCTGGCGGAACAGGCCTACCAGCAGCTGGAGGAGATGATCGTCACCCTGGAGCTGGCGCCCGGTTCGGTGCTTTCCGAAGCCAGCCTCAGCGCCCTCATGGGCATCGGGCGCACGCCCATCCGCGAGGCCCTCAAGCGGCTGGAGATCCAGCGGCTGGTGGCCAGCGTGCCCCGTCGCGGGTTGCTGGTGCGCGAGATGAATGTGGCTGAGCACTTCGCGCTGCTGGAAGTGATGCGGCCCCTGGACCGCCTGCTGGCCACCAAGGCGGCGCGCTGGGCCACGGACGAGCAGCGCGCCGCCCTGCGGGAGGCCGCCAAGGGGATGCTCGGGGCGGCGAAGAAGGGCGACAAGCACAGCTACCTGCTCTGCGACCAGGCCTGCGATCAGATCGTGACCGCCGCGGCCCACAATCCCTTCGCCGTGGACGCGCTGTCGCCGCTCTATTCGCACTGCCGCCGCATCTGGTGCTCGTACAGCCGGCCGGCGGACCTGCTCCTCTCCGCCGAGAAGCATGCCCGCCTCATGGAAGCCGTGGCCAGCGGCGACGAGGAAGCCGCGGGGCGCGCGTCCGACGCCCTGCTGGACTTCCTCGAAGCGTTCACCCGTTCCGTGGTCGGGGTGATTTAGAGGTCGTAACAAAACCCCACGTCGTATCGTCGGGTTTTGTCACGACCTCTTAGGAGCCCGTCCAAGTCATGGGTGGGGGCTGCACTGGGACGGGCTTCTAGAACGAATACCGGACCCCGGCCTGGAACCAGCTGGGATTGAGGAACTGGCTGCCGGAGGGCCCGGGGCCCAGTTCCGCCCACTGGAAGGCGCCCACGACCGACAGGCGGGGCGTCGCCCGGTACTCCAGGTCGGCCCGGGTGCCGAGCTTGACGCCCTTCACGTACTGGCCGCCTCCCTGGCCCAGAAGGTCCGAGGCCAGGTGGTGGCGGTTGGCCGAAAGCCCGAGATAGAGGCGGAGATTCTCGGCCAGGTCGAAGCGCATGGCGCCGTAGACCTGGTACGTGGTCAGGGCCGGGCCCTTGAGGTTGAGATCGGCCTGGGGATCGCCGTTGGCGTCGAGGCCCAGGCCGCGGCTGTGGGAGCCGTCCGAGAACTTCGACACGGCAAGGCCCACCCGGAAGGGCAGGGACTGGGCCGGGGAATCCCAGGCGCCGTCAAGGGAGACGCCGGTGTTGGAGCCGGTCACCTCCTTCAGGGCGGCGGTGCCGCTGGCCAGGTTCAGGGAGGCGGAGAAGGCGCCGCTCTCCTGGGCGGCCAAGGGCAGGCATCCGGCGGCGAGGGCGAGAAGGACGGGACGGAAGGATCGGAACATGGTCAGTCCTCTCTAGAAGCGGAAGCCGCAGCTGAATTTCGCCGAGCGGCCGGCGGTGTAGTAGGAGGAGCCGGTGACGTGGGAGGTGCCCCAGTAGGCCGGGTTCTTCATGAAGAGCTGGGTGCGCCCGTTGGAAGAGTCGTTGGTGAAGCTGCCGTAGGTGGAGAAGGGCATGGTCACGTTGAAGATGTTGGCGATGCTGGCGTCGCCGATGAAGTGGACGTTGGCGAAGCTCAGGGGCACGTCCCAGGTGGCTTTGAAGTCCACGTTGTAGGTGTCGTTGAAGGTGTAGGCGCCCAGGGCCGAGTAGTACTGGCGGTAGACCGCGTCGGGCGACACGCCCAGGTTGGGGTAGCTCGCGTTGAGATCCGTGCCCCACTTGGTCTGATCGATGGCGGCGTAGTTCCGGGCGCTCCAGGGCTTGCCGCTGTCGTAGCTGGCCATGAGGGCCAGGGTCATGCGGCCGTTCTTCCCCAGGGGCAAGACATGCAGCAGGGCCAGGCGGGCCTTCTGGCTCTGGTTGTTGGCCAGGGTGCCGGAGGCGCCGTAGTCCGCGGGGCTCAGGCCCATGTTCTTGAGCACGATGGGATTCCACATGATCGTGCCCATGGTGGGATCGTTGTTGCGCCACCCGCCCCAGGCGATGTCGCCGTCGTCGTTGTTGCCCGTGAGGCGGCTGTAAGTGTAGTTGCCCTGCACGCTCCAGCGGGGGCCCAGGTTCTTGACGAATTCCACCTCCACGGCCTTGTACTCGCGCTGGAGGTCACTGCTGTTGTCGTAGCGTCGGGTGATGTCCTGCATGGCGGGCAGGCCGGAGCGCGAGGGATCCTGCACGGTGATGACGTAGGGATCCGCGAAATCCCAGCGCTGGGCCCACATGTCCAGCCACTGGCGGTAGACCAGCGTGACGCCCACCCGGGACTGGTCCGCGTAGCCGCGCTTGTAGCCGAGGGTGAACTCCTGGGTGCGCGGGGGGCGCAGGTCCGAGGCCAGGACGTTGCGGGTGGACTGGTCCACGAAGGACACCACGCGGTTGTAGTTCTTCAGGTCCACCAGGGTCTGGTAGTCCACGAAGCGCACCACCTGCCCTGGTGCGCCGGCGCCGAGCTCAGCGGCATTGGCGCTCCAGCCGCGGTCCACTTCGACGGTGGTCTTCTTGCCGGTGAACTGGCCGAAGAGGGCCTGGTTGAAGTTCCCGGCGTTGTTGGCCGCGGTGAAGGTGAGCAGGTGGGTGCTGTCGCCCTTGGGATCCCAGCGGAAGATGAAGGAGTAGGTGGGATCCGTGGATTTGGCCATGGTGCGGCCATCCACGTCCGTGGCCTTGTTGGTGTCGATGCGCAGGCCGGCGCCCACCATGATGTTGGGGTTGATGGTCCAGGTCTCGTTGGCGTAGGCGCCCACCTGGTTGCAGTGGGCCCGGCCCTTGGGCCCCAGGGCCTGGCGCACGAAGGGGGCGGCGCCGTAGCTGTGGCCGTCATCCGGGGAGTGGTAGACGTAGTAGTCCGACGGGTTGTTGGGGTAGTTGACCGTGGGGAAGAGGTAGCCCCGGGTCTGGGGGTTGTAGTAGGCGCCGCCGACATCGAAGCGCAGGCTGCGCTTGCCCCAGTCCTCGCCGTTGTCCGTGTAGCTGTCGAAGTACTCGAAGCCCAGATCGATGTCGTGGGAACCGGCGGCCTGGGGCGCCAGGTTGAGGTTCAGAGCGGCGCTGACGTTGCCGTGCACTTCGGGGCTCGCGCCCAGGGCGAAGCCGAAGGGCAGGCCGAAGCCCTGCAGACCGTTGTCCGGAGCGCCCGCCTGGCCCACCTGGACGTAGACGCCTTCCTGCCCGCCGTAGGCCGGATCGCCCGTGTCCTGGCCCCAGGTGGTCTTGCTGGTGGTGTAGCGGCCTTCCAGGAAGGCCATGGGGCTGAGGATGCCTTTGTAGTTGAGGCTGGCCATCTGGTACTTGTTGTAGCGGCTGCCCAGGGAGGCGAGGCTCAGGGCCTGGCCGGAGGCGTCATCGTTGGAGTAGACCTGCTTCTGGTCCACGAAGCTCAGCTCCAGGATGTGGTCGTTGGTGACGGCGCCGGTGAGCTTGCCCTCGTAGTAGTGGGAATCGAAGGTCTCGGTGTAGTACTTGCCATTGTCGAATGTGGCGATCTGGTAGCCGTTGCCCGGCCCGGCGTTCAGCAGGGCGTCCACACCCGCCACGCCGGTCTGCATGGGGGCGTTGGCCTCGTCCGGAAAGCGACCGAGGCTGTTGCTCCAGGCCTGGTTGGGCTTGAGGATGGTGCCCACGGCGAACCAAAGGCGGTCCTTGAGGATGGGTCCGCGCAGGGTGACGTTGTATTCCCGGTTGAGGGTGTCGGCCCACTTGGCGTCGGCGGTGGTGTCGGGGGTGCGGGCTTTCCAGTCGTCGCGGGAGAGCTTGACGCGCAGAGAGCCCTCGAAGGTGTTGCTGCCGCTCTTGGTGACGATGTTCACGGCGCCGCCCAGGGCGCGGCCGAAGCGCACGTTCACCTGGGAGGTGACCACCTGGGCGTCCTCGATGTTGTCGTCGATGGCCCAGGTGGCGCCCAGGCCGTTGGCGTAATCGTCCTTCACCTCCGCGCCGTTGACGCGGAAGTTGGTGTAGGTGGCCGCGCCGCCGCGGATGATGTACGAGCCGTCGATGCTGGAAGAGGTTCCGGCCGTCATGTCCAGGGCGCCGTAGAAATTCCGGTCCACCAGGGGCAGCTCGCCCATGGCCTCGGCGGAGAAGTTGGCGCCGGAGTTCACCTGGGTCTTGTCGATGACCGCGCCATGGGCGCTGATCACTTCCACCACGGCGGACTTGATGGGCATGAGGGTGAGGTCGATGCGGACATTGCTGCCGATGCCCACGCGGATATCGCTGCGGTGGGTGGAATCGAAGCCTTCCTTGGTCACGGTCACCTTGAAGCTGCCGATGGGCAGCAGCGGGGCGCGCCACTCACCGTTCTTGTTGGTGAAGAGGATCCTGGGTCCAAAGAGGGCCGGGGATTCGAGGGCGATCCTGGCCTCTGGGATGGCCTGGCCATCCTGGCCCTTGACCACGCCGTGGAGGATGGCGCTTTCCTGGGCCTGGACAGGGGCGCCGACCAGGAGGAAGAGGATGGAGCTGGAGATGGGGAACAGACGGTTGCGCAACATGGTTTCTCCCTGGGCTCAGAAGCGGAAGCGGTAGCTGAACTCGATGGCCAGGCGCATCCGGGACTGCTCTTCCAGGTGGTCGCCCGCGTAGACGAGGTGGGAACCGGGCTTGGCGGGATCGCCAGACACCAGGAGGGCCCCGGGGGTGTGGCGGAAGTCGATGGCTTTGTAGGACAGGCCGACCAGATTCAGCTCCAGGGCTCCGTCGCGGTCCACGTCGTACTGGAGGCCGGCGAAGGGGCTCAGGCTCAGGGCGGACTTGGTGGGCACGCCGTTGTACGTGTCCTGGTAGCTGCGGCTGCTGTTGATGGTGTTGCCCACGTATTCCTGGGTGAACCGGCTGTTGCCCGCCTGCAGGCCGCCCTGGATGGACCAGCCGGAGCTGAGCGCGCGGATGGCGCTGAACCGCAGCACCAGGCCTTCCAGCTTGTTCTTGCGGACATCGGCGGAACGCAGGGGATCGGGCGCTGTCTGGCCCGAAGCGGGGGCCTGCAGGTCGGCGCGGTAGGTGCGGCCGGGGGTGTAGAAATAGGCCAGCTCGCCGCGCAGGGCCAGGGAGCTTCCCAGCGCGTAGTCGCCGGAGACGCCCAGGCCCAGGAGGCTCGCGTTGAGGTTGTCCTGCTTGGCCGGGCTGTAGCCGGCCCTCAGGACCAGGCCCAGCTGGATGGGCGGTTCGGCGCCAAAGGCCGGAAGGCTGAAGAGGCTGACGGCAAGGGTCAACCGATGGATGGGGCGGAGCATGGGGGCCACCTTCAGGAATTTGGTTGGGGGGAGGGGGAAGGCCGTCGGGGCTCCGATCGGCAAGGAGGTAGAACTGGGGCCACCCCGTGGTTTCACGGGGCGGCCAGCCGTGGGAGCCGGTCCGTCGGAGGGCGGCCCTGGGCGGATCTGAGGGGAGGAGCGGACCGGGGGCGGTCCAGGTTCAGGGAGTGTTCGAAAGCGGGAAGCGGTGATCGGGTCTGAAGTCGAGGGGGCGGTGGAGCGGGCGGGCTGTGGGATTTCCAGAGAGAGCATAAGGTCCTGTGTGCGCACAGGACAGGAGGCTGTGGGTCAATCTTGGAAGGGATTCGGTCAACCCGTTCCGCTTTGGGGGGCCCCTGCGCATGATCGTTCTGGAGCAGCCCGGAGTGCCAGCGCCCGCGCGTCTCTGCGCGCCACAGGAGGGGAACCATGAGGCCAGCCATTTCCATCCGGAATCTCATGCTGGCGGGCCTCTGCTCGCTGGGTTCCGGCGGCGAATTCTCCGTGGACCTGCGGCACACCTTTTTCAGCCGCCGCGAATCCTGGATCGCGCTCCATCCCACGGACCGGCCGGCGACGCTGCGCTACGTGTTCAGCCGCATGCTGGAGGAAAAGGGACCCTGGCTGGACCTGGGCTTCCTGGTGGAGGGAAGCCTCCGCCCCGCGGCCATCACGGCCACGGCCAGCCATGTGCAGGTGAGCGCCGGCGGGAGCGCGGCCCCCCGGGCGCAGGTCTACCTGGTGGGCCGTTTCGATGCCGTGATCGAGGCCTGGGGCATGGATCTCTCGTTGACCGGCGTGAAGACAGGCCTGGACCTGGGGAAGGCCGCCGAAGGGCCGGCCTCCCGCCTGGCCCTTTCGGCCGAGGGCTGGACGCTGGATGTCCAGGTGCTTCAAGGCCGCGCCGAACGGGAGGGCCAGGCCTGGCGGCTCAGGGCCGAGAAGGGACGGCTGCGCGTGGTGTTCCGCATGCATCAGGGCGCGGCCGCAACCGCCGCCGCAGCTGGGCTGGCGCCGGACCCGGAGGCGGACATGGCCGCCATCGCGCGCGACTGGGAGGGGTTCCGGGCGAAGATGCCGGCTGTTCCTGCGGAGCGGACGGCCATGGCCGAGGCGGCCTGGTGGAACCTCTGGAGCCTCTACGCGCCGCCGGACACGAACTTCCCCACCCCGGCGGTGCTGGTGGCCAAGGCCGACATGAACGCGGTGTGGCCCTGGGACCACTGCTTCCCGGCGCTGGCGCTGGGGCGCACGGACCTGGACGCGGGGCTGGAGCAGTTCCTTCTGCCCTTCCTCAACGCGGACGAGCACGGACAGCTGCCCGACGAGACGGCGCCGGATTTTATGTACCGGGGCGTCACCAAGCCGCCCATCCACGGCTGGGCGCTGATGAAGCTCATGGACTGGCATCCCTTCAGCCAGGCCCAGCTGGAGCGGGTGTATCCGAAACTGGC
The DNA here is from genome assembly GCA_016195985.1 of Acidobacteriota bacterium. Lineage (GTDB taxonomy): Bacteria > Acidobacteriota > Holophagae > Holophagales > Holophagaceae > Geothrix. The sequence continues at coordinate 20,546 of JACPYP010000018.1, forward strand.
GAAATGGACGGAATTCTGGTTCCGGCGCCGGGATTCCAACCACAACGGCATTCCCGAGTACGCGGGGGAGCACTCCGGCTGGGAAAGCGGGTGGGACAACGCCAGCGGCCTCGGCGACAAGAAGGCGGCCTATGAATCGCCGGATCTTCAGGCCTACCTCGTGCTCCAGATGAAGGCCCTGGCCCGCGTGGCGCGGGAGTTGGGACGCCCCGCCGAGGCCGCGGATTGGGACCGGCGGGCCGAGGGGCATCTGAAGCTGCTCATGGCCCGCTTCTGGAACGGCCGCCATTTCGTGGTGCGCAAGGCGGGGCAGGAGGCTGCGGATCCCGAGCCCACCTCCTTGCTCAACCTCATGCCCCTGGTGCTGGGGGAACACCTGGACAAGGCCGTGTTCAACACACTGGCGAAGGAGCTGGAGGCCCGTTTCCTCACCCCCTACGGCCCCGCCACGGAGGATCCCCAGAGCCCCCACTACCGTTCCGACGGCTACTGGCGCGGTCCCATCTGGGCGCCCACCACGTACCTGCTGGCCGATGGCCTGCGCCGGGGCGGACGACCGGATCTCTCACGTCTGATTGCCAAAAGGTTTTGCGACATGGTGGCCAGGGCCGGAGGCCACTACGAGAACTACGACTCGCTTTCGGGCCAGGGCCTTCGCTGTCGCGGGTTTGCGTGGACATCCGCTGTTGACCTGCTGCTCATGCATGAGTACCTGCAGGGGCCGTTACCTCCGAAGTAATTGACCCGATTCCTTACAAAATTGACCCGGGCCCTTCTGGGCCAGGGGCTCCAGGCACCCTATGCTGCTGTCCAGTTCCTTCCCCAGGTTCCGGGCATGCCTTCTTCTGCGTTCACAGACATCCTGTCGCTCGAAAACGAGCAGCTATCGGTCCAGCTCCGGCCCGGCCAGGGAGCGAAGCTGAGTTCCCTCCTGGACCGCCGGACGGGACGCGAATGGCTGCTCCCCAGCCAGCTGCCCGGAGGGGCCTACCTTCCGCCCGTCTACGGCGATGATTTCAGCCATCACGACACCTCGGGCTTCGATGAGTGCTTCCCCACCGTGTCCGCCTGCCGGGCTCCGGAGGCTGACCTTTCCTGGCCCGATCATGGGGAACTCTGGTGCCGCCCCTGGGAGGTGGAGCGGCAGGGGGATGCGCTTCTGGCTCGGATCGAGGGCCAGGCCTGGCCCTACACCTTCAGCCGCCGGGTCAGATTGGAGGGCGACACCGTCTGCCTGGACTACACCCTGGACAATCACGCGGACCGCCCCTTTCTGAACCTCTGGAGCGCCCATCCCCTGCTCAAGGTCAGCCCGGGGATGCGGCTGCAGCTGCCGGGCCGGCCCCGCGCGGCCCTCGTGAATGCGCCTTCGGACCCGGCTTTCGGAAGCCACGGCGAGCGGCGCCCTTGGCCCGAGCTGCTTCCGGGGGTGGATTTCTCCACGGTGCAGCCCCGGACTTCAGGCCGGGCCGTGAAGGTCTTTTTTCCCGAGGTGCCGGAAGGCGCCTGCGCGATCCTGGATCCCCGCAGCGGCGAGGCGCTGAGCTTCAGCTGGAATCCGGCGGAGCTGCCCCACCTGGGCCTCTGGCTTTGCTATGGGGGTTGGCCTGAGGACGGCCGCCCCGGCCACCTCACCGTGGCCCTGGAACCCTGCACGGGCCTGCCGGACCGCCTGGACCAGGCCCGGGCGGGGGGCACCTGCGCCTCCCTGCCCCCTGGTGGGCGGGCTTCCTGGGGCCTGCGCCTCCGTTCGCACCGCTTCCATCCACCGTCCTCTCCCCCTAGCGAGGCCCCATGAGCCACCTACCGAGCATCCAGCTTGGCCCCATCGACTGGACGATCCTCGTCCTGTATTTCTCCTTCGTCGTGGGCATCGGCGTGGTGTTGAAGCGCGGCATGAAGAGCTCCTCGGACTTCTTCCTGTCGGGCCGCGCCATCCCTGCCTGGATCGCGGGCCTGGCCTTCCTCAGCGCCAACCTGGGCGCCCAGGAAGTCATGGGCATGGCGGCCTCGGGCGCCAAGTACGGCATGATGACCGCCCACTTCTACTGGGTGGGAGCCGTGCCCGCCATGGTCTTCGTGGGCATCTTCATGATGCCCTTCTACTACGGCTCCAAGGCCCGCAGCGTGCCGGAGTACCTGAAGCTGCGCTTCGACGAGAAGACGCGCACCTTCAACGCCTTCAGCTTCGCCATCATGACGGTCTTCTCCAGCGGCATCTCGATGTACGCCATGGCCAAGCTGCTGAACCTGCTCCTGGGCTGGAACTTCGATCTGTCCCTGTGGGTGAGCGCCGCCATCGTGCTGGCCTACATCTTCCTGGGGGGGCTGACCTCCGCCATCTACAACGAGGTGATGCAGTTCTTCCTCATCGTGCTGGGCTTCGCGCCCCTGGTGTTCCTGGGCCTGCGGGACTGCGGTGGCTGGTCGGGCCTGGTGCAGCGGCTGAACCTCGTGGCGGGCCAGAGCCACAACCTGCAGGGCCAGGCCTACGCGCCCGGCGCCTGGGTGAGCACTTGGCAGCACATGGGCGCCCCCGGCGCGAATCCCATGGGCGTGGAATGGTTCGGCATGGCCATGGGCCTGGGCTTCGTGCTTTCTTTCGGCTACTGGTGCACGGACTTCCTCGTGGTCCAGCGCGCCATGGTGGCGGAAAACGAGACGGCGGCCCGCCGGGTTCCCCTCATCGCGGCCGTGCCCAAGATGCTCTTCCCCTTCCTGGTGATCCTGCCAGGCATGATCGCCATCGGCCTCACCTACAAGGCGGGCCAGAGCGGCTTCGCCCTGCCCGTGAAGGGCGGCGCCTTCGATTACGACATGACCATCCCCCTTATGCTCAAGCACTACTTCCCCACGGGCATGCTGGGCCTGGGCCTGACGGCGCTCATGGCCTCCTTCATGAGCGGCATGGCGGGCAATGTCACGGCCTTCAACACGGTGTGGACCTACGACATCTACCAGAGCCACATCGCCAAGGATAAGAGCGACGCCCATTACCTCTGGATGGGCCGCATGGCCACGGTGGGCGGCATCCTGCTCTCCATCCTCACGGCCTACATGGCGGTGCACTTCAACAACATCATGGACATGCTGCAGCTGATCTTCGCGTTCGTGAACGCGCCGCTCTTCGCCACCTTCCTGCTGGGCATGTTCTGGAAGCGCACCACGGGCCACGGCGCCTTCTTCGGCCTGCTGTCGGGCACGGCGGCGGCGGCGCTGCACCACGGCCTGAGCGCCCCCGTGGGCGCGGAAAGCCTCTTCAAGGGGGGCTGGCTGGGCCATGTGGCCCATGTCTACCCCAGCGAGATGGCCCAGAACTTCTGGACGGCCATCTGGTCTTGGAGCACCTGCTTCCTGGTCACCATCCTCATCAGCCTGATGACCACGCGCACCAAGAGCGACGGGGACCTTCGGGGCCTGGTCTACAGCCTCACCGAGCGCCATGGCGAGGGGCACCTGCCCTGGTACCAGCGCCCCATCCACCTGGGCGCCCTCATTCTGGCCGCGGCCCTCGTCCTCAACCTTCTGTTCGCCTGAGGAGCAGCCATGACCTTCGACCTGCGTCTTCCCATCGGCCTCCTCTTCACGCTCCTGGGCCTCCTGTTGACCGTCTTCGGGCTGTTCTCGCCCCCGGAGTTGTACCAGCGCTCGCTCGGCACCAACATGAACCTCTGGTGGGGCCTGGCCATCCTGGCCTTCGGCGCCACCATGCTGGCCTTCGCCCTCCGCGCCCGGCGGGCTGCCTCCGCAGGAGGCCGCCCGTGACGGGGCCGGAGCAGCACCAGCGCATCCGCGGCGCCTTCAAGGCCGCCTTCGGTGAACCGGAACTCGTGGTGCGGGGTCCCGGCCGCGTGAACCTCATCGGGGAGCACACCGACTTCAACATGGGTTTCGTCCTGCCGGCGGCCGTGGACAAGGCCATCTGGCTGGCCCTGCGCCCCAGGGAGGATGACCTTTGCCGCTTTCGCGCGGTGGATCTGGACGCCTCCTTCGAGACGCGCCTTCCGGAACTGGCCCCGTCGGACCTGCGCTGGCCCAACTACCTGCTGGGCGTGTACTCGGAGCTGGCGGCGGACGGCCACGGCCTCCGAGGCGTGGATTGTGTCTTCGGGGGGGATGTCCCCATCGGCAGCGGCATGTCCTCCTCGGCCGCCCTGGAGTGCGCCTTCGCTTTCGGGCTCAACGAGCTCTTCGGCCTGGGCTACGGACGCCAGGATCTGGCGCGCCTGGGCCAGAGGGCGGAGAACCGCTTCGTCGGGGTGAACTGCGGGATCATGGACCAGTTCGCCTCCGTCCTGGGCCAGTCCCGCCGCCTGATCCGCCTGGATTGCCGCGACCTCAGCCACCAGTTCATTCCCTTCGAGGATCCGGGCCTGCTGCTGGTCCTCTGCGACACCCGCGTCCGGCGCTCCCTGGCCACGGGCGGAGAGTACAACGCCCGGCGGGCCCAGTGCGAGGCCGGCGCCGCCAGCCTGCGGGCCCGTCACCCGGAGGTGCAGAGCCTGCGGGACGCGACCCTGGAGTTGCTGGAGGCCCATCGGGCGGAGCTGGATCCGCTCGTGTTCAAGCGCTGCGCCTACATCGTCCGCGAGAACCAGCGTGTGCTGGACGCTTGCCAATCCCTGGCGGCGGGGGACGTGGAGGCCTTCGGGCAGCGCATGAACGAAAGCCATGCGGGGCTGCGCGACGAGTACGAGGTGTCCTGCCCTGAGCTGGACCTTCTGGCCGCGCGGGCCCAATCCCTTCCGGGAGTACTGGGCAGCCGCATGATGGGGGCCGGTTTCGGGGGCTGCACCATCAACTTGGTGCGAGAGGCGGAACTGGAGCGCTTCGAGGCCGGAATGGCCGAAGTCTACCGCCGGGAGCTCCGGACCGAACCGCTGATCCACGTCTGCCGCCTGACCGGAGGCACCGAGATCGCCGAGGAAGGAGCCCTCCGTGTTTGACCGATCGCACCGACGCCTGAACCTCCTGACCGGGGAACACGTGCTGGTCAGCCCGAACCGCACCCAGCGCCCCTGGCAGGGCAAGGTCGAGCGCGTGGAGGAAGCCCAGCGTCCGGCCTACGATCCCGGCTGCTACCTCTGCCCCGGCAATGCCCGGGCCGGCGGCCACCGCAATCCCGCCTACGAAAGCACCTTCGTCTTCGACAACGATTTCGCGGCCCTTTCGCCGAAGGAAGCGGGGGGGGCGGAGGCGGCGCCGGCCGGGGGGCTGCTGCGCGCCGAACCCGTGAGCGGCACCTGCCGGGTGCTCTGCTTCAGCCCGCGCCACGACCTCAGCCTGCCCGAGATGAGCCTGCCGGAGCTGGAATCGGTGCTCGAGGCTTGGACGGCGGAAACCCGCGAGCTGAGCGCCCGCCCCGACATCCAGTGCGTGCAGGTCTTCGAGAACAAGGGCGAGCTCATGGGCTGCTCGAATCCTCATCCCCACAGCCAGATCTGGGCCACGGAACACCTGCCCAACGAATCCGCCAAGGAACTGGCCCAGCAGCGCGCTCATTTTGTGAAGCAGGGGAGGCCCCTCCTGCTGGATGTCCTGGACGAAGAACTGCGCCAGGGCGAGCGCATCGTGGTGGAGAACGAAGGTTTCGTGGCCCTGGTCCCCTTCTGGGCCCAGTGGCCTTTCGAGACGCTGATCCTGCCGCGGAGGCCGCTGCGAACCCTGCTGGATCTGGATGCCCGCGACCGCCGGCTGCTGGCGGACCTGCTCAAGCGGCTCACCACCCGCTACGACAACCTCTTCGAGATCAGTTTCCCCTACAGCATGGGCTTCCACCAGGCGCCCTTCGACGGGGATGCCCACGAGGAATGGCTGCTGCACATGCACTTCTATCCACCGCTGTTGCGCAGCGCCACGGTTCGGAAATTCATGGTGGGTTTCGAAATGCTGGGCATGCCCGGCCGCGACATCACGCCGGAACTGGCGGCGGCGCGGCTGCGCGAGATGTCCGAACGGCACTACAAGCAGGATCGCTGAATCATGCCCGAGGGCCCCTCCCCGTTCCTGCGCCCCGTCTGGCTCTCCCTGTTTTCGCTGCTGTTGGGCGCGGCGGACCGCTGGCAGCTGGATCCGAAGGTTCCCTCCATCAGCTGGGAAGCGGGGAAGGACCGGGGGGCGCACCAGGACCGCGTGGAGATGTCAGGCGCGCGAACGGCGGCCATCCTCAGCTACGGCCGGGACGCGGGCGGTTTCCTGGTGCTGGAGCGCACCGTGGTGTGGCCGACGCTGCGAGTGGCGCCCAACGATACCCACAGTTCTCTCATGGTGACGTTCGGCCCCCATAAGCCGCCGCTGGCCGTGAATGCCGGCCAGGCCCTGGAGGCCTGGCCGGCCACCCGCTTCGAGCCCCATTTTGAGCCCATGCTGCACGTGGAAGGCCGTCCCTGCCCGCAGGAGAAGCTGCTTCGGGTCCGCCACGGCCAGGGCCTGCTCGCTCTGGAAAGCGAACCGGCGCGAGGGTTGGTGCTGAAGCGGGAGCTGTTCCCCTCCGCGGCGGGCATGGGCCTGCTGGAGCGATGGGTGTTGCGCAATGCCCGGTCCAAGGCCGTGAAGGTGGCCGTGCCTCCTTTCCATGTCGGAACGCGGCTGCCCTACCGTTATGCCGAAAAAGGATTCATGGAGCCCGGCAAGCCCCTGCCGCCCGATCGGCTGCGCGAAGGAACCTACCTCCTGGACGTGGACACGGCGGGCCTTCCGGAACGCCTCCTCGCCCCAGGGAAGGAGGTCGCCTTGGCGGTGGCCTACACGGCCCGCCGGGAGGGCGACCCGGCGGTGCTCCTCCATCCGGATGCGGAACGCGCCGCGAGGCTGGCTCTGGCCCGCAGCACGCGGGACAGCCTGCGCTTCGAATGCCCGGATCCGGAGCTGGAGGCCCTCTTCGCCTTTTCCAAGCTGCGGGCCTGCGAAAGCATCATCGAAACGGCCCATGGCCCCATGCACGCGCCGGGCGGGGGTTCCTACTACGCGGCCATGTGGACCAACGACACGGTGGAGTACGTGGGGCCCTTCTATCCCTTTCTGGGCCACGCCAAGGGGAACGAGGCCACCCTCAACGCCCTGAGCCACTACGCCCGCTACATGAACCCCGAATTCAAGCCCCTGCCCGTGAGCATCATCGCCGAGGGCACCGACACCTGGACCGTCCGCAGGCGCGGCGCGGACGGCACGCGGGTGCCCGCGGACCGGGGAGACGCCGCCATGATCGCCTTCGGCGGGTCGCGCTTTCTGCTGGCCCTCGGCGACAAGGCCGAAGCCCGGCGCCACTGGCCTCTGCTGAAGTGGTGCCTCGAGTACACGGAGCGGCGCAGGGGCCCCGAAGGCGTCATCGCCTCGGAATTCGATGAACTGGAGGGGCGCTTTTCCGCCGGAACCTGCAACCTCAACACGAACCTGCTGGCCTTCGGGGGCCTGCGCTCCGCCGCGGATCTCGCGGATGAACTGGGCGAAGCCGAGCTGGCCGCCACCTACCGCGCGCGGGCCCAGGCCCTGGGCGAGGCGGTGGAACGGTTTTTCGGCGCCGAGGTTCAAGGCTTTCACACCTACCGCTACCACGATGGCCTCGACACCCTGAGGGCCTGGATCTGCATCCCCCTGGCCATGGGGCTGCGGACGCGCAGCGAAGGCACGCTCAAGGCGCTGTTCTCGCCCAAGCTGTGGACCTCCGAGGGCCTGCTCACGGCCCAGGACTCCACCACCTTCTGGGACCGGGCCACGCTCTATGCCCTGCGCGGCGCCTTCAATGCCGGGACCACGGACCTGGCCCTGGACCATCTGCGGCTCCTCACGCACAAGCGCCTCCTGGGCGAGCACGTGCCCTACGCGGTGGAGGCCTATCCGGAAGGGGAAGGCCGCCACCTTTCCGCGGAAAGCGCCCTCTATGCCCGGGTGGTGACCGAAGGCCTCTTCGGCTTCACGCCCACGGGGTTCCGCCGCTTCACCCTCAGCCCGAGGCTGCCGAAGACCTGGCCCCGGATGAGCCTCCGCCGGGTGCGGGCCTTCGGCCAGACCTTCGATGTGGAGGTGAGCCGGGCCGGCGCCGGGCAGAGCCGCGTCGTCGTGCGGCAGGGCCGGCAGGTTCATGTCCGGCGCCTCCTGGGCGAGGGCGGGACGCTGACCCTCTGCCTTCCCATCCATCCGGAGCAACCATGATCCAGCACATTCTCGTCACCGGCGGCGCCGGTTTCATCGGCAGCCATACGGTGGATCTGCTCATCCGCGAAGGGTTCGCCGTCACGGTGCTGGACAGCCTGGAGAAGGGCCACCACGCGGCCATCCACCCCGATGCAACCTTCGTCCAGGGGGACTGCGGCGACGCGGCCCTGCTGGACGGGATCTTCGCCGGGCGGGCGGTGGACGCCGTGCTCCACTTCGCCGCCTACATCGAAGCGGGCGAATCCATGCAGCGGCCGGAGCGCTTCTTCGTGAACAACACGGCCCGGCCGATGGTGCTGCTGGATGCCATGCTGCGGGCCGGCGTGAAGAAATTCGTCTTCAGCTCCACCGCGGCCACCTACGGCGAGCCGCAGTACACGCCCATCGACGAAGCCCATCCCCAGCAGCCCACCAACGCTTACGGCTACGCCAAGCTGCTGGTGGAAGGCGCCCTCGGCTGGATGCATCGGCTGAGGGGGCTGGACTACGCGGCGCTGCGCTACTTCAACGCCGCGGGCTGTTCGGAGCGCCTGGGCGAGGATCACCATCCGGAAACCCACCTCATTCCCCTCATCCTCGATGTGGCGGCCGGCCGCAGGGCCTCCATCAAGCTCTTCGGCGAGGACTACCCCACCCCCGACGGCACCTGCATCCGCGACTACATCCATGTGGAAGACCTGGCGAGCGCCCACCTGCTGGCCCTGCGGGCCATTGATCAGCGCGGGGGCCAGGGCGCTCCGCTCATCTACAACCTGGGCAACGGCCAGGGCTACTCGGTGAGGGAGGTCATCGAGGTGGCCCGGAAGGTGACGGGGCACCCCATTCCCGTGGAGGCCGAACCCCGCCGCGCCGGGGATCCGGCAGTGCTCGTGGCCTCCAGCGACAAGATCCGCCGCGAGCTGGGCTGGGCGCCCCGCCACCCCAGCCTGGAAGCCATCGTGCAGAGCGCCTGGGATTGGCGCCAGCGTCATCCCGAAGGCTATGCCCAGGCGCCGCGGGCCTGATTCCGGTTTCCACGCGACAAGGAGTTCCCATGGTCCCGTTCCTGCGCCGCAGCCTGCAAGCGATCCTGTTGCTCTTCGCCCTCCCCCTCGCCTCCGGAGAGGCGGTGCGCCTGGACGGCGGCTGGACCTTCAAGCCCGGGGACAACCCGGCCTGGGCCGCGCCAAGTCTGGCGGAGGGTGGCTGGAAGCCGATCAAGGTGGGCCTGGCCTGGCAGAAGCAGGGCTATGAGCAGCTCCAGGGCCATGCCTGGTACCGCCTGAGCTTCACGCTGCCGGAGCGGCTGCGGCAGGACGACCGCCTGAAGGAGGGTCTGCGGCTCAGCATCGGCCAGGTGGCGGATTTCGACGAATGCTACCTGAACGGCCAGAGGGTGGGCGCCAACGGCCAGGTGGCGCCGCCGGACTCGGCCCCGGATCCGGATTTCTGGAAGGCTGATGAGGGGTTGCCGGGGCGGCCGCGGGTCTACGTGCTGCGCCCCGATGATCCACGCCTCCGCTGGGGTCAGGTGAACGTTCTGGCGGTGCGGGTCTACATGGTGAGCGGCTGGGGCGGCCTCACGGGCGGGGAGCCCATGGAGGCCCGCATGATCGACCACGCGGATCTGACCAGCCTCGAACCGGCCCGGGAGCCTTTCGCGTTCGAGGGCGCCCGGCTCACGAAACGGGTGCTCCTGACCAACCGTTCCAGCCGATGGCAGCTGCGGGGCACCCTGGAGATCCAGGGGGCGGGCCTGCTTTCGGGCCAGCCGGTGCTGGCGCGCCGCCTGCAAGTCCGCGTGGCGCCGGGGGGCCATCAGGAGGTCCGCTTCGCAATCCCGCAGCGGGAGGAGGCCTGCCGCTTCACGTACCGCCTGAGGTTCCAGGAGGGCGGAGTGCCCATGGAGCGGATCGAAGAGAGCCCGTACCTGCTCACGCCCAAGACGCGGCGCGCCCCCCGCATCAATGGCCCGCAGGTTCTCGGCGCTCGGCCCGGAAATCCTTTCCTCTGGACCATTCCCGCCAGCGGCCAGCGGCCCCTGCGCTTCAAGGTCCAGGGGCTGCCTGGGGATCTGCGCCTGGACCCCGCCAGCGGAATGATCGAGGGGACGACGCCTCCGGCCGGGACCTACCCCCTTCGGATCCAGGCCAGCAATGCGCATGGTTCCGACACCCGCACGGTCGACCTGGTCGCCGGGCCCCGCCTCGCCCTGACGCCGCCCATGGGCTGGAACAGCTGGAACGCCTGGGGCCTCGCCGTGGATGAGGAGAAGGTGGTGGCCAGCGCCCGCACCTTCGTGGAGAAGGGGCTGAGAGACCACGGGTGGAACTACGTCAACATCGACGACGGCTGGGAGATCCCCGAGAACAGCGCGGCCCCCAAGCGCGAGGCGGACGGCCGCATCCGCGTCAACGGCAAGTTCCCGGACATGGCCCGCCTGGGCCGGCGGATCCACGAGCAGGGCCTGCGCTTCGGCATCTACAGCTCCCCCGGCCCCGCCACCTGCGGCGGCTACACCGGCAGCTACGGGTTCGAGGCCCAGGACGCCGCCTCCTACGCCGCCTGGGGCGTGGATTATTTGAAGTACGACTGGTGCTCCTACAGCACGGTGGCCAAGAACCTCACCTCGCTGGAAGAGCTGCAGAAGCCCTACCGGAAGATGGACCAGGCCCTGCGCCAGGTGAACCGGGACATCGTCTACAGCCTGTGCCAGTACGGCATGGGAGACGTGTGGACCTGGGGCGAGGCCGCCGGCGGCCAGCTCTGGCGCACCACCTACGACATCGACGACACCTGGAAGAAACTCAGCGCCATCGGGTTCGCCCAGACCGCGAACGCCGCCTACGCAGGACCGGGCCACTGGAACGACCCGGACATGCTGGTGGTGGGCTGGGTGGGCTGGGGCCCGAGCCTGCATCCCAGCCGCCTCACCCCCGACGAGCAGTACACCCACCTCAGCCTCTGGTCCCTGCTGGCGGCGCCTCTCCTCATCGGCTGCGACCTGACCCGTCTCGACGCCTTCACGCTCAACCTGCTCACCAATGACGAGGTGCTGGCTGTGGACCAGGACCGCCTGGGCCGCCAGGCCACGCCGGTGATCCAGGAGGGATCCATCCAGGTGTGGGCCCGGGAGCTGTCGGATGGCGGCCTGGCCTTCGGCGTCTTCAACCTCGGAGAGACCGCCGCGACCTACCGCGTCGATCTGGCGAAGCTGGGGCTACAGGGCTCCCCGCAGCTGCGGGACCTGTGGCGGCAAAAGGACCTGGGCCCCTCCGCAGGCGCTCACCCCGTGAGAGTCGCCCCCCACGGGGTGGTGCTGTTGAAGGCGTCCAGGGCGCGCTGACCCGCCGGGGCGTCAGGGGTTCACGACACCCTCCCCGCCCCTCGGCCTTCCCACCCAGGCGTAGAAACTGGGCAGGGCCAGCAGGGTGAAGAGGGTGCTGGTGACGAGACCGCCCACCATGACGATGGCGAGGGGACGCTCCAGCTCGCTGCCGCCCAGGCCCAGCAGCATGGGCATCAGGCCGAGGATGGCGCTGCCTGCGGTCATGAGCTTGGGGCGCACGCGGCCGAGGCTGGCTTCCCTCAGCGCTTCCTCGAAGGGCAGGCCCGAGGCCATGAGCTGCTTGGCCTGGGAGATGAGCACGAGGCTGTTCTGCACGGCCACGCCGAAGAGGCCGATCATTCCCACAATGGAGCTGATGTTCCAGGTTTCGCCCGCCAGCCACAGGGCGAAAAGACCTCCGGCGAAGGCATCGGGCAGGGTGAGCACCACCACCATGACCTCGCGCCAGCGGCGCAGGGCCAGATAGAGCAGGCCCACCACCAGGGCCAGGGCGACGCCGATGGCGAGCCTCAGCCGCTGCTGGGTTTCACGGGCCTCTTCGATTTTGCCGCCCAGCTTGACCACAGTGCCCTTGGGCAGATCCAGGCCCTTCATCGCCTGTTCGAGGCGGCTCGCGGTGCCGCCCAGATCGCCGCTGGTGCGGACGTTCAGGGCCAGGCGCCGTTGCGCGGACTCGCGGCGGATCAGGCTGGGGGTGCTGGCCTCCTGGAAACGGGCCACCTGGCCCAAATCCACCACGCGGCCGTCCGCCAGCACCAGGGGCAGGCGCTTGAGGGATTCGGGGCTGATGCGGCCATCCTCGGGGAAGCGGACCACCCGCTCGATGCGCTGGGGGCCCTCGAAGCGCGGCGACGATTCCTGGCCCTGGAGGGCTGCCTTCAGCGTCTTTGCGATGAGGGTGCGGGGCACGTTCAGGCGGCGAAGGGCGTCCTCGTCAGGCACCACGATCCATTTCGGCAGAGCGCCTGCCCCTTCTGGCGTGAGGGAGGCCACACCGGGCACCTTGGCCAAGGCTTCTTGAAGGGCCGGCAGCCGCGCCTGGAGCGCAGCCAGATCGGGATGGAACAGCTTCACCTGGATATCGGCGGGAGTGCCGCCGATGCCTTCGGCGATGCGCATCTGCATGGGGGTGGTCAGTTCCACGGGGAAGGGCAGATCCTCCATGCGCTCGGCGACCTCCTTTTGCATCAGCGGTGTCCGCCGGGTGCCGTCCAGCACTACCAGCACGTCGGAGATGGTATGGGGCATCGGATCTTCCGTGAGTTCCGAACGGCCCGTGCGGCGGTACACCGAGGCCACGCCAGGCAGGTCCGCCAGCTTCCGCTCCAGCTGGAAGTTGGCCTCGTCCACGGCGGCCAGGCTGGTCTCCGCGGGCAGGATGCTGTTGAGCAGCAGGGCCCCTTCGTCCAGCGCCGGCAGGAAATGGCTCCCCAGGTTCAGGGCCAGCCACAGGCTTGGGACGGTCAAGCCCAGAGCGAACACCCGCACGAGGGGGCCGTGGGTCATGGCCCAATCCAAGGCCGGACGGTAAACCTTCTTCAGGGCCCGCACCAGCCGGGGTTCCTCCAGGGTGGTCCCCGGGGGCAGGAAACGCTCCACCAGGGCGGGCACCAGGGTGAAGCTCAGCAGCAGGCTGAGGGTCATGGCGCTGGCGATGGCCAGGGCCAGGGGCGCGTAGAGCCGCCCGGCGAGACCGCCGAGGGCCAGAAGCGGAATGAAGACGGCCAGGATCACCAACACGGCCGTGAGGACGGGCAGGCCCACTTCGGCGGCGGCCCCGCTGAGGGCCATGCGGCGCGATTCCCCCAGTCCGCGGTGTTCGTGGAGACGGTGCGCGAGGTTCTCCACCATGATGACGGCGGCGTCCACCAGCAGGCCCACGGCGATGGCGAGGCCGCCCAGGGTCATGGCATTCAGGCCCAGGCCCGCGACCTTCAGGGGGATGGCCGCCCCGAGGGTGGCCAGGGGCAGCACCACGATGACGATGAGGGCGGCCCGCAGGTTGCCGAGGAGCAGGACCAGGATGAGGGCTACGAAAACGCCGCCCAGCAGGAGCGCGAGGGTGACGCCATCCAGGGCATGGGTCACCAGGGCGCCTTGGTCGTACATCAGGGTGAGCTCCATGCCCTGGGGAAGGCTTTGGCGCAGCTCATCCAAGGCCTGGCGCGTGGCTTTTGCCACGGTCAAGGTTTCCGCTGAGGGCTGACGCACCACCCGCAGGCTCACATCCTCGTGGCCCTGGTGCCGCGCGAGGCCGCGCCTGAAGGCGGCGCCTTCGCGGACATCGGCGACGTCGCCCAGCAGGATGGTTCCCCGGGGCGTTTTCAGGGGCAGCTGCTTCACGGCCTCGGGCCCGGCCGCGAGGCTGCCCACGGTGATGAACCAGCCCTTGTCCTGGATCTCCATGACGCCGGCGGCGCTGTCCTGGTGGCTGCCGTCCAGGGCCTCCAGGATCTGATCGAGGCTCACGCCCTGCAGGCGCATGCGTTCCGGCTGGACGACGACCTGGAGCTGGCGCTCCTCTCCCCCCAGCCGCTCCACCCGCGCCACGCCGGGCACGGCCTGCAGGCGGGGAATGAGCACCTGTTCTGCGTGATCCCGCAGGCGCATGGGATCCGTGGTGGGGCCTTCGAGCACGATCTCCATGATTTCCTGCAGCCGGCCGGCGGCGCTGGAGACCAGGGGGGCCTTGGTGCCTTCGGGGAAGCTGCCGAGGGTTCCGGCCAGCCTTTCGGCGACCAGCTGCCGGGCCCGCCAGGGATCGGTGCCGCCCTCGAAGGAGACCACGGTCTGCACCACTTCCGCCTGTACCGTGCTCACCACGCGCTTGACGCCCGGAAGGCCGCCGATGGCCTGTTCCACCGGCTGGGCCACGGTGAGCTCCAGCTCCGTGGCGGCGCGGCCGGGGCTTTGAATGAGGAGGTTCAGGCTGGGCAGGGACAGATCGGGAAAGAGATCCCGCTTCAGGCTGGCGAAGCTGGCGAGGCCCGCGGCGCCCCATGCCAAGGCCAAGGCGAAAACCCAGCCTTTGCGGGGAAGCATCCAATCGAACCAGCGGCGGATCAGGCTCCGGCGCTGGTTCATGGTGGTCATCGAATCCTCAGTGGTCATGGTCGTCTCCCCCGCTCTTGCGCTTGATCTGGAGTGACTTGAGCAGGTACGCGCCTTCCCCGGCCACGGCTTCGCCGGGCTTCACGCCGTCCAGCACCATCACGTCCGTGCCCAATTCGGGTCCGCGGCGCACGGGACGGAATTCCGCCGTTTCGCCGGCCTTCACGAAGACGCCCCAGACGCCTTCCACTTGCTGGAGGGCGCTCTGGGGCAGCACCACGGAGGTGGCCAACGGCACGTGGACTTCCAAAGGGGTGCCGGGCAGGGGCAGGGCGGCGCCCAGCAGGCGCAAACGGTAACTGAGGCGGCGCGTGTCGGCGCTGAGGGTCGCAGGCGCGCCCTCCAGACGCGCCTGCCAGCGCTGGCCATCGCTCTTGCGGACTTCGGTGAGGGCGCCGGGCCGCCAGTCCTGGGGGGCGGGCAGGGGCAGCTCCAGCCGTGCGATGGCGGCGGAAGCTGTCTGGAAGCGGCCCAGCTCCTGGCCCGCCTCGACCCCCTGTCCCAGCTGTACGGTGTATGTCGTGACGGAGCCCCCCTTGGGAGCGCGCAAGCTCAGCACGGCCCCCGCGGATTCGGGACTCAGGCCCCGGGCCTCCAGGGCCAACCGGGCAGCTTCCTCCTCGGCGCGGGCAGTGGAGGCCTCGCTTTCCGCGGCCTCCAATTCCCGGCGGGAACCGGCCTGGGCCTGGAAGAGCCGCTGTTCCCGGGCCAGTTCGGCCCCGGTCCGTTCCCGCCTGGCCCGGGCGGACAGCCAGTCCGCCTTGAGCCGGGCCAGTTCCGGGCTCTGGATGGAAAGCAGCTCCGTGCCGGGCCCCACGCGCTGGCCGGGCGGCACCCGCACTGCGGAGATGATGCCCTTCACGGGGCTGCTGAGGAGGGCCTGGGCGGACTCGTCGCCGATGGCCTCGGCGGGATACCAGGCACCCTCGGGCCTGGGTTCGGGCACCACCACGAAGTGAAGTCCCCGGATGTCCTTCAGGGGCAGCCGAGCGTCAAAGGTCTCGTGGCCCGCCTCTGTTCCGTGGGCTTCCTTGGTTTCAGCGGAGGCGCGGTTCCGCCCGCAGGCGGTGCCCGCCACGAGGGTGAGAGCAAGCAGGGAATGCTGAACCGGGCGGATCATGGGTTCGCTCCTTGTGTGAGGGCCTCGAGTTCGGCGCTGAGCAGATGGGCCGCCTGCAGGCGGCGGTAGGAGGCGGCTTGGGCTTCGAGGAGCTGGCGGCGGATGGGCAGGGCCTCGGAAGGCCGCTCGCGGCCCTCTTCCAGGCGGAGCTGGATGGCCTTGAGGGCAGGCGCGAAGCCGCGGAAAGGTTGTGGCGGCGCGGCCTCCCCGGCCCGGACCAGGGCAGATTGGAAGCGGGCGTCGAGGTTCAGCAGGGCGATATCCGTCTCGCGGGCCGCGACCTGGAGCGAGGCCTCCGTGTCGCGGCGGATGGCCTGGGTTTCCCCGGGGCGCGAAAAGCGGTAGGCGAGGCCGACCTTGCCGATGCGCTCCTCGCCTTCTCGGGCATAGGTGCCCCGAAGGCTCCAGCGGCTGGTGGCCAGGGCCTCCTGGTGGCGAAGGGCCTGCTGATCGAGATCCAGCCGGGTCTGGAGCGCCCGCCTCAGCGCACCGGTC
The DNA here is from genome assembly GCA_016195985.1 of Acidobacteriota bacterium. Lineage (GTDB taxonomy): Bacteria > Acidobacteriota > Holophagae > Holophagales > Holophagaceae > Geothrix. The sequence continues at coordinate 36,754 of JACPYP010000018.1, forward strand.
TGAAACTGGGCGGGAAGCTCCGCGGCGGGAAGTGAGGACGGTTCCCCAGGATCCGTCAGGGGAACGGGCTGGGAGGGCACTTCCGCCAAGGACTGGAGGACGGCCCAGGCGCCCAGGCGCTGGCGCCGGGCCTCGTCCAGATCCGCCTGGGCCCTCAGGGCTTCGCCTTCGACCAGGCTCAGCTGAAAGGCGGGATCGGCTCCCGCTTCCAGGCGGGCCCGGGCCGCCTTCAGCCAATCCCGCACTGTGGCGAGATCCGCCTCGCGGAGCTGCAGCTGCCGCTCGGCCAGCCAGGCTTCGAGATAGGCCTGCCGCAGGCGGAACCGGTCCTCGATCCGGGTGGCCTCCCGCAGGGCGGGGTCCGCCTGCCCGAGGGCTGTCTCCAGCCGGTTGCGGACGCTGGGCGACAGGAAGAGGGGCAGGTCCAGATCCACTGATTGATCGTGGGTGCTGGGTGCTCCCGGCCGCGTGCGGGGGCCGGCGGAAGCGGCCAGGGCGGGCCCTTCCCGCAGGAGGCCCCGGCTGCTGGCCAGGGCCCGGTGCCGTTCGGCCAGCAGGGCTTCAGTGCGCAGTTGCCCGGGACTGGTTCGGGCCCGCTGGAGGATGCCGTCATAGGAAAGGGGCGGAGCCTGGGCCATGAGCAGGCCAGGCAGGGCCCCCAGGAGAAGGGGACGCATGGGAACCTCGAAGGGAACGGAGAAGGCACGGCAGGGCGAGGCCTGGCCGCGATGCTAGGCGCTCAGGGCCTCAGGCCCGGGGCGGTTCCTTCTCGGGTTCGATGTCGAGGCTGACCAGGTCAGTGCTTTGCTCCGCCAGGAAGGCCGGATCCGGCAGGGGGTCGGGCGCTGGTGGCCGGGGCGCCTCGGGCACGGGCACGGTGCCGCAGCCGTCGGCGCAGAGGATGTGGCAGATGGGAGCGCAGTCGTCCCCGGGGCCTTCGGCGCACTGATCCAGGCTGGTGGCACCGAGGTAGACCGAAGCCAGGCAGAGCAGAAGGATGGCGACCCAGCGTCTCATGGCTGGCCCGTTGAGGTCTGGCCGCGGGTTTCCTCATGGAGGCAGAGGGCGTGGTGCAACAGCCGGATCAGGCAGGGGTCCACGATGCGGTAGTGGATGTGGGTGCCGTGGCGGCGGGTGGTGAGGATGCCCAGATCCACCAGCCGCCGCAACTGGTTGGAAACGGCCTGGGGCTTCATGCCCACGGCCTCCGCGAGATCGCCCATGCAGGGATCGTCGAGCCGCACCAGCGCGTGAAGCAGGCGCAGCCGGGTGCCCGAAGCGAGCACGTCGAAGAGACTGGCCAGCTCCTTGGCCAGGGGTGCATCCAGCAGTGGACGCTCCAGCAGGGGCGCCTTGGGGGGGCAGGATGAGGGAGCAGATGCGGCCATCGGAGTCAGTATTACACGGGTGGGTGTAATTGAGGGAATGTACGGAGAATTCTGACCGCTGGCAACCTCGCTCAATGCCTTGCCTACGAGTGGCCTGGATTGGGGAGATTGCAGGGGCCCGAACCGGCCCTCGTCCGCCTGCGGCGTCCTGGAATCACAAGAAAGGTATCGAAGCTACTGGACCTAGTCGTGGTGCGGGTTGGCGAGGGCGCTTATGGGGCTGCCCCACACATACACCACACAAGATGGTCCCTGGGCGTCCAGACGGGTAGCGAGTACCCCACCCTGGCCGCAGGGCTCTGGACCTGCCTTTCCCGCTTTCTACCCTCAGAACGTGAATCAAGGGGATGTCTTATTTTAGAAAACGGCTATTTTCTAAAATAGGACTCCAGTCCGCCATGTGCCCACGGCGGAAATCCTATCCACGCCCCTCACCCTTCTTCTTGCCTGTCAGCCGCTTCACCTCTCGGTCGAAGTCCGAGACATATTCAGCGTCCTGATGGTCTCGGAAGACTTCATATTCATGCTCTGCCTTGAGTTTGGCTTCCAGGGCACTGACCCGACCTTTGTCGTCCAGGACGGGGTAGCTTGAAAGTTCCAGGAAGCCGTCCAGGAACTTGGACCAGTCCTCCATCCTCATGAGAAGCCCCCGCTCGGCGCGGTTCTCGGCAAGGTCCAGGTAGGCCGAGACGATCCGGTTCAACTCCCGGATATGGGTCCCGGTCAGGTAGTTCTTGGCTACGGTGACATCGGACTTCAGGACCTTTCCGTGGGGGGCATGCTTCCAGGTGGTGAGGCCCATGTGGGGCTTGCTGGCATCCGCGAGGTGGCGGATGGTCTCCGCCGCCGTCATCCCCGTGATGGCCCAGTGGAGCTTGTTCTGGACCAGAGCGAAGAACGCCTTGGTGATCGGGGCATCCTTGTCGTAGTCCACGGCCAGGGCATAGATGTCCGTGATCTTCTGGTAGAAGCGCCGCTCGCTGGCCCGGATCTCCCGGATGCGTTCCAGCAGCTCGTCGAAGTAGTCCTTGCCGAAGAGCTTCGCGCCCTGCTTCAGGCGCTCGTCGTCCAAGACGAATCCCTTGACGATGAACTCCTTCAGAGTTCGGGTGGCCCAGATCCTGAACTGGGTGGCTTGGTAGCTGTTCACCCGGTAGCCCACGGCGATGATGGCGTCGAGGTTGTAGTAGCGGGTGCGGTAGCTTTTCCCGTCAGCGGCAGTTGTTTCCAAAATGGAAACAACTGAGTCCTCCGCTAACTCCCCTGAATCGAAGATATTCTTCAGGTGCTTGGCGATGGCAGGCACCTGGACACCGAAGAGTTCCGCCAGGGTCTTCTGGGTCAGCCAGACCGTCTCCCCCTGAAAGAAGACATCCACGTTCACGGCCCCGTCGGGGGCCTTGTATAGAAGGAACTTGCCCTGAGAGTCCATGGAGATCCTATGCGGGTGGGCCCTGATCGCTAACTGTTCGTTCTCGTTTGGGTTTCTGTCTGCTCCGCCATGCCGGTGACGTAGGTGAAGACGTGGGCGGGGACCTTCATGAACCGGGTGGGGTGGTTGGCTAGGGTGGTGACGCCGAACTCCTGGTCGGACTTGGTGATGAGGTAGCCCCGGTCGATACCCTCGGTGGCGCAGAAGATGGCCAGACCGCTCTTGGCATCCATGGGTGCGGACTCCCGATACTTCACCTCGAAGGGCACGACCTGATCCGGGGCCTTCAGGATCACGTCCACCTCGGGCCCGGTGACCTTGTCCCCTTTCGGCTGCCTCCAGTAGCAGACCTCCACGGGAAGGCGCATGTGATAGGCGATGATGTGCCGGAGCACCGTGCTCTCGACGATCATCCCCATCTCCAGGGGGTCCCGAAGCACCTGCTCCGACCTCATGAGGATGGCGTTCCGGATGGCAGCGTCCACTAGGTGAACCTTCTGCCGGGGCTTCAGGATCTGCTTGCCGCCCATGCCATACGGGTTCAACCGGTAGACCAGGTGGGCCTGCTCCAGTAGATCCAGGTGGTTGTTCACCGTCTGAGCGTTGACGCCCAGTTCGCTGGCGCAGGTCGAAGCCTGAAAGATGCCGCCGGTGTGGTAGCAGAGGTAGATGAACAGACGCTCCAACTCCTGGACGTTCCTCACGCCGAAGAGGGTGGTCATGTCCCGCTTCAGGACCCGGTCCACCACGTCTTCCCTGAGTAGCCGTTGGGCGAGGAACACATCGTCCAGTTTGGCCGTCTCCGGGAACCCCCCGAGCAGCAGGTAGCGCTGGAAGAGGGGAAGGAGTGGGCGTAGATCGCTTGCGATTTTCAACCGTGAAGGCGTGTCCAAGTCGAAGAGGGTTTTCGGGGACAGGCCCGCCGGAAGGTCGGGGGCGGCGTCCTCACGGATCCGGATGAACTCGTAGAAGGACAGGGTGGGGATCGGGACCGTGACCCATCGCCCGACCCCGCTCTCCGAGAGGGCCTTCTTGGCAGCGAGGGTGGCCGAGCCGGTAGCCAGGATGCGGTATTCGGGGTTCTGGTCCACCAACCCCTTCAAGCTCACGTCCCAGTCCGGACTGTAGTGGATCTCATCCAAGAGAAGAACGGTGGGGGCCCCGGCGGGGTGGATGTGCTCGTGGTAGAGCCGCAGGATCTCCAGGATGTTGGGGATCTTGAGCAGTGGGTGCTCCAGGCTCAAGTAGAGGATGGACTTAGGGTCCCGGCCCTCCTTGATGTAGTCCTGGGCGATCTGCTGGAGGATGACGCTCTTGCCGACCCGGCGGGGCCCGCTGAGCATGACCGCTCGCTGGAGCTTCGGGTGCTCCAAGAACTCCCGGCAGCGGTAGTAGGCGATCCGGCGGAATGGAGGGCTCGATGCAGGTCGGCCACCCCACCAAGGGTTGAAGCCGTTGAGGACGCCGAGGAGTTCGTCGGAGGAAAGGAATGTCGCCATGGACCAAATGTTGAGACATTTCCGGTAAATATCAACAGTGTGGTGTGCATATTTTCCGTATTTATCCTGGATTGGGTTCGTTTGAGCTGAAAATCCCCGGTTTCGCCTCCTGGATCCGCACTGGGGTGCACTCCAGGATGTGAAAGCCCTACTAGGTGGTATGCAGGGGAAGACCCGGCAGTCACCGAGGGGTTCATGGCGCAGTCGGGCTACAAGAACGGCTTGAAGAAGACCCACAAGGGCTTCTGGGCCTTCAAGATCCGGGTGGGCCGGAAGACCAAGATGGGGACCTTCGTGACCACCCGGCTGGAGACGGCGAAGAAGCTGCTGGACCAGACCCGGGACGACCTGCTCCGCCAGCAGGAGGGTCTGGAGATCAAGCTCACCGTGGGGGAGGCCATGGACTACTGGCTGGAGAGCCGCTATGGCAACGCCAAGCACCTGAACCGCGCCATCTACGCCTTCAACCGTGCCCGTCCGGTGCTTGGGCAGGTGCAGGTCCGCCGCCTCACCCAGGCGGACATCATCGCGTTCAAGCGCACCCTCCTCGAACCCGCTGATCCTGACTGGCGTCCGCTCGCGCCGACGACCGTGAACATCGCGCTGCGCTACCTGGCCGTGGCCATCAACTGGGCCGTGAAGAACAAGAAGATCGCCGAGAACCCCCTGAAGCAGAAGCCCTACGAGCCCGTGCCGGAGGACAACCGACCCTTCCTTGTCCGGGACGATGTGATCCCGTTCTTGATGAAGGTGGATGCCATCGGCAACGCGCACCACCAGGTACGACGTGCACACGATCAGCATCGCGGAGGCCACCTTCACCCAGATTCAGACGGGTAGGCCGGTGACCCTCCAGGGGCAGGGCTTCCCCGTTGAGGGCGTCATGGAGCAGGACGAGTGGTCCTTCAATTATGGAGCCCTGGGCGCCATTCGCGTGGTGACCGACACAGGCCGAGACGTGTTCGCGGGTGGCCTCTGGGACGCTGAGGCGACCGTCCACCGGGACTGAAGGGGGTGACCGTGGGCGAGTCCGCCCATGCCCAGATCCACCACTGCTGCACCACCCCGGGTGGTGGGCTCTCTGGAACTGCCCCACAAATACACCACAACGGACGGGGCTCGGTGCCAAACAAAGGACTTACTAGCATCCAGAAGCATGGAACTGCACCCAGTTGCGCCCGTGGTTCTGGACGTGAAAAAGCCCCGGAGACTGATCATCTGCGGGGCTTCTGTTCTGGGGCGGCTGACCGGACTCGAACCGGCGACACCTGGAATCACAATCCAGTACTCTAACCAACTGAGCTACAGCCGCCGTTGGACCACTCAGATTATCCTGGTCGGCCCGGGATGACCAGCGGGAACCTTCGGAGGACTGTGGTCATCGAACAGATACGCCGGGATTCCGGCACATGAGGAGTTCCATGAATCATCAGGTGAAACAGGTTCTAGGGTTGTCGGCCTTCGCGGCCGGGTGCATGGCTCTGGGCATGGGTCTCAGCCACGGTTGGGTGGCGGCGGCCCAGGAAGAAAAGCCCGTGGTGGTGGACGCGAAGGGGCTTGACCGCCTGCCGCCCATCGCCGAGGTGGCTGAAAAGCTGAACCCCACCGTGGTGGCCATCACCAACACCAGCTTCGTGAAGAACCGCCGGGCCTTCGATCACCCCTCCGTTGGCGGGCAGGATTTCTTCGATTTCTTCTTCGGCCCCGGCGGGCCTCAGCAGCGGCGGACGCCCCGGGGCGGGGATGACGAGCAGCGCGCGGCCTCTTCGGGTTCCGGCGTGATCATCTCGGCCTCCGGCGAAATCCTCACGAACTACCACGTCATCGCCAGCATGGGCGGCGACAATACGCTTGAAGTCAAAACAAGTGATGGCAAGTCTTACAAGGCCACGGTGCTGGGCAAGGACAAGGAGCTCGATATTGCCCTCATCAAGATCGATGCGGCCCACCTGCCCTTCGCCAAGCTGGGGGAATCGGATTCCCTGCGCATCGGCGAGTGGGTGGTGGCCATCGGCAACCCCTTCGGCCTGGAGCACACGGTCACCCAGGGCATCATCAGCGCCAAGGGACGCAAGCTTGATCCCGGCGTCAGCTCCTTCCTGCAGACAGATGCGGCCATCAACCGCGGCAATTCCGGCGGCCCGCTGCTGAACCTGCGGGGCGAGGTGGTGGGCATCAACACCGCCATCAACCCGGCCGGGCAGAACATCGGCTTCGCGGTGCCCATCAGCATGGTCAACCGTATTCTGAAGGATCTCCGCAGCGGCAAGCCCGTGAGCCGCGGCTACCTGGGCGTGACGCCCCAGGACCTGGACCAGGCCTATCAGGAGGCTCTGGGCGCCAAGCAGGGTGTGGTGGTCAGCGCCGTGGAGAAGGGCCAGGCCGGGGACAAGGCCGGCCTCCAGCGGCTGGATGTCATCAGCGCGGTGGATGGCCAGGCCGTCAATAGTCAGGATGAACTGGTGGCCGCTGTTTCTGGCCGCCGCGCGGGCGAGACCATCAAGCTCACGGTCCAGCGGGACGGCAAGACCCTCACCCTGACCGCCACCCTGGGCGACCGCAAAGCCATTGACGACCAGCGCCGCCGCGAATCCGGCGAGGAGTCGGAGGATGAGCCCTCCGCCAAGCCCCAGGGCGAGGCCAAGACCGTGAACCTGGAGAAGACCTACGGCTTTACGGTGGAACTTGCGGATCCCAAGAACCGTCTCAAGGGCGTGGTGGTGACCACCGTGGATCCCCGCTCCCCCGCCGCGGAGCGCGGCCTGGCGCCGGGCGTGATCATCACGGAAGTGGGCCGCCAGCCTGTGAACAACCTGGCGGAGTTCAATGCCCAGGTGAAAAAGGCCGGAGGCCGCCCCCTGCTGCTCTTCGTCCAGACGCCGAATGGGAGCCAAAAGATCACCTTGGCCATTCCGCCCCGTTGAACGCCAAGCGGAAACGCTCAAGATGGCCATGAAGGAAGCCCCGGGAATACCGGGGCTTCCTTCATTCCGCTAGACTTGGGGGTTCAACCCAGCCTAAGGACCAGCCATGGGCCAACGCCTTCTCCTTGTGGACAGCGACCGGAGCTTCCTCAAAGAGCACCAAGTCAGCCTGGAAGCGGCCTTCGATCTGGAAGTGGCCTCCTCCCCCGAGGGGGTGCTGTCCCGGCTGGAAAGCGGTGATTTCGCCGCCATCTTCATCTGCGTGGAAGTGGCCGACAACAAGGGCTACGCCCTGTGCTCGTCCATCCGGAAGAACGCCAAGCTGGATGCCGTGAAGATCGTCCTCATCAGCGGCAAGGCCACGGAAGAGGAATACCGTCGGCACCAGAGCCTCAAGGGGCGGGCGGATGTCTACCTCCACAAGCCCATCGCCCCCAGCGCCCTGGTGGCGGCCCTCACGCCGCTGGTGCCGGGCCGCGCCCTGGATCCCGACAATCCTTTCGGCGAGTTGGTGGATACGGAACTGGGTGATGACTGGCTGGACAGCCTGAAGTCCAACCTGGACAATCAGGCGGCGGCGCCGGTTTTCGGAGTGCGTCCTTCCTCGCCGGCCCAGACTGCCCGCTTGGACGCCGCTTCGGGAGACGTGCCGCCGGATTCCCGTCATATGAAGCTGCTGGAAGACCAGGTCGCCTCCCTGCACGAAGAAATGCGCCTCAAGGATCAGCGGCTGGCGACCACGGAACAGCGCCTTCAAAAGGCCGAGGCCGAAGCGCAACAGATCCAGCGCCAGCTGAATTCCGTCACCCTGAATTTGGATGAGCTGGAGCGCAGCAACCGGGAATCCGAAGCGCTGAAAACCCGCCTGGCGGAAACCGAGGCGGCGTTGAAGGCCCTGGAGGAAAGCCGTGGCCGCGAAGGCGAGAGCGCGGAGATGCTCAAGGCCCAGCTGAAAGAGGCGCTCACCGAGCGCACCGACCTCATCCTGCAGGTGGAATCGCTCAATCACCAGGTGGGCGAGAAATCCCAGCGGGCCATCGAACTCCTCAAGGAGCGGGACCGCCTCCTCCGCGAGAACATGGATCTGGAACCCTTCCGGGCCAAGGCCAAGGACTTGGAGGAGGCGCTGGCTGCGAAGGGGCAGGAAATGGGCGAGGCCCTCGCCGCCAGGGACCGCGACCGGGAGGCCGTCCTGGCCCAGAAAGAGGAGGTGGCGGCGGCCCTCCGCCAGGATCTGGAAACCGCCCAGAGCGCCCAGAAACAGCTGAACACCACCATCGAAGGCATGGTGCAGCAGCAGACCAACCTGGAGGCGCTCCACCAGTCGACCCTGCTGGAGTTGACCAACCAGGTGGAAAAGGTCCACCTCGCGCAGATGGAACTGGCCGGGCTGGAAGCCACCATGCGGGGCCAGGGCCGTGATCTGGCGGAACTGGGCCTGAGGCTGAAGCAGGTGGAAGCGGAGCGCGATGCGGGCCGCGTGGAACTGGCGGACCGGGAACAGAAGCTGCTCGCCGGGCAGGAGGTCATCCATCAGCACCAGGAAGAGATCGTCCAGCTGTCCGCGCGGTTGAACACGGCCCGTCTGGATCTGGACGCCGCGAAGATCCAGCATGACGGAGAGCGGCTGGAGCTGATGAGCGGCCTCGATCAGAAGGACGCCGAGATCGGCCGCCTGCTGCGGACCCTGGGGGACCAGCAGGAGGCGCACGCCGCCCTCGACCGCGAGAAGCAGGCTGTCCACGGGCAGCTTGCCGAGCACAAGGACCGGCTTCAGAACCTGGATAGCCTGCTTCAGGACATCCAGGACAAACTGCGGCGCGGTTCGGATCTGGCCAGGGGCTGATCGCCGTGACCCTCGCCGCGGCCCTCGTTTGCGCCGCCCTCGTCCTCCTCAGCGGTTTCTTCGTCATGGCGGAATTCGCCGCCGTGCGCGTGCGCCTGACCCAGCTGGAGGCCTTGGCGGATTCGGACCCCAGGGCCCACCGGGCCTTGGAGGTGCACCGCGGCCTCTCGCACCACCTGTCGGCCATCCAGGCGGGCATCGTGCTTTGTGCGCTGGCCCTGGGCGCCGTGGGCGAAGAGCTGTTCAGCCACCCCTTCCGGGCCTTGTTCGGGTACCTGCCCTGGCCACGCCTGGTGCTGCCCTTCAGCACCGGCCTGGCCCTGCTCGTGATGACCACGCTCCACGTGGTGCTGGCGGAGCTGGTGCCTCGCAGCCTGGCCATCCGTTCGGCCCTGCCCTGGGCCCTGCGCACTGCCGGACCTCTGCTGGCCTGGTCGCGCCTGGTGCGGCCGCTCACCTGGGGCCTGACCAAGCTGAGCCACCTGGTGCTGGGGCTGTTCGGCGTCCGCCCCGATGCCGACGCGGAGGACCTGCTGCCTTCCGAATCCGAATTCCGCCGGATGCTGGAGCGCAGCCAGGCGGAGGGGCATCTGGAGCTGGACCGCAAGGAACTCATCGAGAACGTCTTCGATTTTAGCCGCCGCATGGTGAAAGAGATCTCCGTGCCCCGGGCCCGGGTGGTCTGCTTCGACCTGACCCGCAACCTGGAGGAAAACCTGGTCCTGGCCCGCACCACCCCCCACACGCGCATCCCGCTTGTGGAAGGGGACCTTGATCGCGTGGTGGGCGTCATCCACCTCAAGGAGCTGCTCTGGGCCATGCAGGATCAGGATGGCGCCGTGGACCTGCGCGAACTGGCCCGGCCCGCTTTCTTCGTGCCGGAGATGAAGCCCATCCAGGGCCTCCTGCTGGAGTTCCAGCAGCGCAAGCAGCATCTGGCGCTGGTGGTGAATGAGCACGGCGGCGTGGATGGGCTGGTGACGCTGGAGGACGTGCTTGAGGAACTGGTGGGCGAAATCCAGGACGAATTCGACCGCGAAGCCATCCAACTGCGCCGAACCCGCGGCGGCGCCTGGCTGGCCCAGGGCAACGTGCTGCTGGAGCAGCTGGAAGACCACCTGAAGCTGAACCTCGTAACTGAGGCGGGCTCCGTGAGCCTGGGGGGCTTCTTCCAGGAGCAATTGGGCCGGGTGTTGCAGCCTGGCGACGAACTCCGGCTCCAGGGGTGGCGCATCCGCGTGCTGTCCATGCGCGGCCTGGCCCCTGGCCAATTCCTGTTGAAGTCCGTGCCGCCCGAACCCGTGGCTGATGCCTGAGCCGCTGGAGGGATTCCTGCTGGCCGCGGGCCTGGGCCTGCGCATGGGCCCCCTGAGCCGCTGCCTGCCCAAACCCGCCTGGACCTTGCGGGGGCTGCCCCTGCTGCAGTGGGGCGCGGAGGCCATGCGCCGCGCGGGCCTCGCCCGCCTGGGCTGCAATGCCCACCTTCATGTGGAGCGGCTCCGCGCCGTGGCCCAGGGCATCGAGGTCTGCGAGGAACTCCACCTTTTGGGCAGCGCGGGGGGGCTGCGGCACGCCCTGGGCCGGGTCGAATCCGAACTGCTCACCTGGAATGCTGATGTTTGGGCTGAGGCGGTGCCCTTCGCCCATCTGAGGGAGGCCCATCGACGCACCGGCGCCACCCTGAGCTGGCTGCTGGTGCCCCATCCCGGCGGTCCCTGGAATCCGGTGTGGATGGATGAGCGGGACCGCGTGCTGCCCAAGGGGGTGGCGGGACCCAAGGGCCCCTTCCACTTCACCGGGGCCGCCGCCTGGTCGCCGGAGGCTTTGGCCCTGCTGCCCGAAGGCTCCAGTGACGTGAATGAGGGGCTGCGGCCCCGCCTGGCGGGCACGTTCGGGGGGCACCGGGGCGTGCTGGTGGAGCCCTTCGCCTGGCGGGAGGTGGGCACGCCCCAGGCCTTGATCGAAGCCGCCGCCGACCTGGCACCCGAACAAGAAGGCCGCCTGCCGGGCTGCTACCTGCATCCCGGGGCCCAGCCGGCGGGCCAGCTCAGCGGATGCGTCCTGGGCCCCGGGGCCGCCCCGCCGCCCGCCATCACGGATGCTGGCGCCCTCTGGTTCGAGGAGCATGGCAATCAGGTGCGGCTGCAGCTCTAGGACCAGATCCCGAAGGCGATTCTGGACGCCGCAGACCAACTCCCAGGAACCGCGTGCCCCAGGGAGCCTCCCGGGAGTACTCTGGACAGATGGATCTCCGCCTGGATCGCGCCCTGGAGCGTTGGAACCTCTCTTCCCCCCAGCCCTTGGCCGGAGATGCAGGGGCCCGCCAGTACATCCGGGTGGCCCATCCCCAGCTGGGCAAGGCCCTGGTGGTGCTGCACCCCCTGGACGCGCCGGACCAGCCGGACGACAGCTACTTTGAATTCCGCGCTCTCCAGGCTTATCTGGACCCCTTGTTGCGGGTGCCCACCATTCTCCAGAGCGACGATGAAGACCGCTGCCTGCTGGTGGAGGATCTCGGCGACACCACGCTGGAGAGGCGTTTGGTGGAACATCCGGAAGAGGAGGTCGACTGGGCCCGGAAGGCCGGGTACCTCCTGGCCACGCTGGCGGGTCCCCTCACCCTGGGGGCGCCGGGCCATACCTTCTTCATGAACCGGGCCTTCGACCAGGCCAAGTTCGATTTCGAGTGGGGGTACTGCCGCCAGAACTTTTTCCAGGATTTCCTACAGAAGGAACCGCCCCGCTGGCTGGAACGGATGATGGAAGAGGTGCATGCCAGCCTGGAGACCCGCGCCCGTTTCTTCGTCCACCGCGACTTCCACGTGCGCAACCTCATGGTCCACGGCGACCGCCTGGTGGCCATCGATTTCCAGGACGCCCGCCGGGGCGCCGCCACCTACGACCTGGCCAGCCTCCTTTACGACGCCTACTGGGACTGGTCCCGCGAGGCGGGCCGCGCCATGCTGGAGCCGCTGCAGCAGGAGCTGGGCTGGAGCCACGAGGCCCTGGCGGAGGAGTTGAACCTCAGCGCCCTGCAGCGCAGCCTGAAGGCCCTGGGGACCTTCGGCCACCAGCTGGTGCACAAGAAGAAGGCCCACTTCGCCTCCGCCGTGCCGCGCACCCTGCGGCACTTGAGGGGCCACTTCCAGCGCATGAACCACCAGGACGGCGTCCTGGCCAGCGAGCACCTGCTGAGGCTCGCCGAGGATCGGCTGCTGAAGGGTTAGCCTCCGGCCGCATGATGTGCAGCCAACTCCCAGGAGTTCCCATGTCGAAGGCCGTGTCGCCAAAGCAGATTGCCGCCTCCCTCACGGAGCTATGGTCTCCGCGGGTGATCGGGGAAGTGGACGAGGCCTACGTCAAGGTCGCGAAGGTCCAGGGCTCCCTGGCCTGGCACAGCCATGACGAGGAGGATGAGCTGTTCCTGGTGCTCAAGGGCCGTCTGCGCATCGAGATGGCGGAAGAGACGGTGGAACTGGGCGAGGGGGAGCTTTTCGTCGTGCCCAAGGGCGTCCGCCACAATCCGGTGGCGGAGGAGGAGTGCCAGCTCCTGCTCATCGAGCGCAAATCCACCCGGCACACCGGGGATGTCACCACGGAAAGGACCCGGTCCCTGGCCGAGCAGTTGCGGCCCCTCTGATCGCGTTTCGCCGGCCTTTCGCTTACAGCTAGGCCAGCAGTTCATCCACGAAGGCGGGCACCAGTTCGGTGGCCCCGCCGGTGCGTGCCTCTCCGAAGGCGCTGGCCACGAGGCTGGGCTCCAGGTTCAACTCCACGGTGCGGGCGGCGGGGCTGACGGCTTCCACGAAGCCCGCGGCGGGATAGACGTGGCCGCTGGTGCCGATGGCCAGGAAGAGGTTGCAGCGGTCCAGGGCCCGGTAGATCCGGTCCATCTCCAGGGGCATTTCGCCGAACCAGACGATGCGCGGGCGCAGGGGGCCCCGTCCGCAGGCGGGGCAGCGGCTGTCCTGGCCCATGTCACCGGGCCAATCCGCTTCGGCCCCGCAGGCCAGACACTGGGCCTTCAGCAGCTCGCCGTGCATGTGCAGCAGGTTCCGGGAACCGGCGCGGTCATGGAGATCGTCCACGTTCTGGGTGACCAGGAGGAAGTCCCCTTCCCAGGCCTCCTCGAGCCGCGCCAGGGCTCGGTGCGCGGCGTTGGGCTGCACGCTGGCGAGACTGCGGCGGCGTTCGTTGTAGAAGCGGTAGACGAGGCCGGGATTCCGCTGGAAGGCTTCGGGCGTGGCCACGTCCTCCACGCGGTGGTTCTCCCAGAGGCCATCGGCGGCCCGGAAGGTGCGCAGGCCGCTTTCCGCGGAAATGCCCGCACCGGTGAGGATGACGATGCGGGCATTCCGGGCGGAGGTCACCTTTGGCCTACTTCCGTGGCTCCAGGTCGAGCGCTTTCCCGTCCACGGGGCCGGGCTTGAGGCCGAGCTCCCGGGCCAGGGTGGGAGCCAGATCCACGGTGCGCACGGGTTCGCGGCGCTCGCCCCCCTTCCAGGGGCCCCAGAAGATGAGGGGCACGCGCCGGTCGTAGCCGTTCGGGGTGCCGTGGTTGGCGATGTAGTCGGCGGGCGGAGTGCCGATGATCACGTAGGGCTTCACGGCGACGAGGATGTCACCGCTGCGTTCGGGGTGGAAGCTGCGGCGAAGCAGCACGCGGAGGCTGCTGTCCCGGGGGCTGCCCGTGGCGGTGGGATCGGTGGCCTTCATGTCCGCGGCGGTGAAGGCGTCGGCCACCTCGGGGCGGGCCTTCAGCCAGGCCAGGACCTGGCGGATGACCTCGCCCCGGTCCAGATTCGCGGCCTTGATCACCGCTTCATCCAGGTACAGGTCGTTGGGCTCCGGCGCGCTGAGCAGCAGGTCGTGGTCCGCCTTGAAGGTGGTGCGCAGATCCGCCTGGAGGGCTGCCATGAAAGGTTCGATGGCCAGGCGCCGGGCGGGAAAGCCCTGATCGGCCAAAGCCTCTGCGGCATCAATCCCGCCGTGATCGGCGCAGAGCACCACCCAGGCGTCCGGGTGCTGCTGGTGCAGACGGTCCAGGAGGCGTCCCAGGGTGCGGTCCAGACGGTGCATCTGATCGCGCATCTCGGTGCCGAGGTTGCCATAGCTGTGGCCGACGTAGTCCGTGGCCGAGAAGCTGATGGCCAGCAGATCGGTGCTGGGACCGCGTCCCAGGCGCTCGCCCTCGATCAGGGCCTCGGCAGCCTCCAGCGTCACCGTGTCGAGGAAGGGCGACCGGCGGAACCGGGTGTCGAAGCCCTTGTCGAGGGGCATGCCTGCGCCGTGGATGAGGCGGGGCAGGGCGCCGTTGCGCACCGTGGTGGTGCCGAAGGTCCACTGGGCCGTGCGGCCTTCGGGCGTGGAAGGATCCTTGGCCCACAGCCAGCTGTTGGTGGTGAAGCGCGACGAAAGATCCTGGTCGTAGCGGACCAGCCACTCGGGCAGGCGCGTTCCGTAGGCCGTGGAGCTGGTGAATCCCGGGGCGCCGGTGAACCAGAAGGCCCCGGTGGGCTTGCGGCCTGCCATCAGGATGGCCGCGCGGTCCTTGCCGGACACGGAAAAGACACGGCTGCCGGGCACCTGGGCCTGGAGCCAATCCCCCAGGGCCTCGCCGAGGAAGCGGACGTTGGAGGAGCTGGCCTGGCCGGAGGCATGCAGGGCCTTGGCGGCTGGGTCCTCCACGCAGTAGACCATCCGGCCATCGGCGCGGTCCATCCAGCGGTTCTCCACGATGCCGGTGTTCGCGGGGAAGCGGCCCGAGAGCAGCACGGAATGGCCGGGGCCCGTCTCGGTGAAGCCGTGGTCGTGGTAGGCCTCGGTGAAGAAGACGCCCTCCTTCCGCAGCCGGGCCAGCCCCCCCGTCAGTTCGGGGCCGTAGGTCTGCATGAGCTCCGCGGAGAACTGGTCCACGGAAATGACCACCACCAGTTTGGGGCGCTTGGCGGGCCCGGGCGCAGCCGTGAGGGCCGGAACCAGCAACAGGGAAGCGAGGGCCGGGCGCCGCATCAGAAGGTCACCCCGGCGCCGAAGGTCCACATGCGTTCGAATTCCTGTCCGTTGCCCTGGGCGGTGAAGTAGGCGGCGAGGTCGGACACGCTGCTGAGTTTCACGGGGCGGTCCTTGGTGACGGGCTGCTGGTAGCTGGCCACCACGTAGGGATGCACGACCACCGAGGGGATGCGCCAGCGGGCGCCCACGCGCAGCCAGGTCCGGCTCAGATCTTTGGCGCTGGAAGCTCCGGCGGTGTCCACGGTGTAGCGCTGGAAGCGCTGGATAAGGCCGATCTCGCCGGCGACGCCCACGAAGGGCACCCACACCTGGGCGTTCACATCCAGGCCCACGCCCTGCTGCTTGAGGGTGGTGCCTTGGGAGCCGCTGCCCTTGGCCAGGTTCCCGTCCGCCTTGAACTGGGAGTACTCCAGGCCGCCTTCCAGCTTCAGGAGCGGGCCGATCTGGAAGAACTGGCGGTTGGCCGTGGCGATGAAGCCCTTGCCGGTGTCGAAGGTGCCGCCCACCAGCTGGCCGCTGCCGCTGAGCAGGGTCTGGGGCAGGCTCTGGCCCGTGGGGCGGGGCAGTTCCAGGCGCAGGTCCCACTGGGCGCAAAGGGGCAGGCTGACGAGGCAGAGGGGAAGGCAGAGGGGAAGGCAGGCAAGACGCATGAAGGCTCCAGCAGAACCTTCGATCATACCCCCGGGCCAGAGCGAGTCCGCGCGCGGAAAGTCACTTCCATTTGATGCTGCAGCCCCGGCTCGGGATCTGGTCCCGGGGAATGGGGCGCCCAGCCAGCAGGGCCTCGGTGGCCGACTCCAGGTCCCGCACGGTCACCTTGGCGGGATCCCTCCAGCTGTCGTCCATGCGGCCCCGGTAGACCAGCTTCCTGGTGCCATCGAAAAGGAAGAAGTCCGGCGTGCACACGGCACCGAAGGCCCTGGTCACGGTCTGCGGCGCGTCCTTCAGGTAGGCGAACGTGAAACCCTGGCCCTTGGCTTGGGCCTGCATATCCGCCAGGGATTCCTTCGCATGCGCGTCGACGTCGTTGGCGTTGATGCCGAACACTGCGACCCGGCCTGCGTACCTGGCGGCATAGGTCTGGATGCGGGCCTGGGTGGCCATGACGTAGGGGCATTCCGTGCTGAGGAAGACGACCAGCATCGGACCGCTGGCGGCCGGGCCGTGGGTCCTGCCGTCGGTGCCGGGCAGGTTGAAGGCAGGACACGGGTCGCCCAGCTTCAACGCGGGCGGGGCCTGGGCGATCAGCGTTGAAGCGCACAGGAGCAGGGGCAGGAGCGGTCTCATCGGGACCTCCACTTGATGCTGCAACCCATGCTGGGATGTTGGGGATCCAGGGGGTCGCGGCCGGCAAGGGTTCCCTCGATGGCCTCCTTCAATTCGCGGCGGGAGACGCGGGAGGCGTCCTTCCAGTTGTCGTCCAGGCGGCCCCGGTAGACCAGGCGGCGGTGGGAATCGTAGAGGAAGTAGTCCGGCGTGCACACGGCGCCCATGGCCCGGGCGACGGCCTGCTCCTCGTCCCACAGGTAGGGGAAGGCATAGCCCTTCTCCCGGGCCCGGGCGCGCATGGCCTCGAAGCTGTCGTCGGGGTAGGCCACCGCATCGTTGGAATTGATGCCCACCACGGCGCAGCTTCCCGCGTAGGCCTTGGCGAGGTCGTTGAGGCGGTCGTCGATGGCCTGCACGTAGGGGCAGTGGTTGCACATGACCACCACCAGCAGGGCGGGCGTGTGGAAGTCGTGGAGCGACCAAAGCCGCCCGTCCACGCCGGGCAGGGTGAAGTCGGGGCAGGCCGTGCCGAGGGGAACCATGGTGGATTCCGTGAGTGCCATGGGGGCCTCCGGGAAGTGCCCCCAAGCATACGCCGGGGGGGCAGGCCCCGTGTCACGAAGAAGCCCCGGCGGACCGGGGCTTCTTGGCGGGGCTAGCGGCGGGTTACTTGAGCTGCTGCCAGAGGAAGGTGAAGGCCAGGGCGTTCATCTGGGCGCTCTGGGCGTTGTTGGCGGCGCCGCCGTGGCCGCCCTCGATGTTCTCGAAGTAGCGCACGTCGAAGCCCAGATCCTTCATCTTGGCCATCATCTTGCGCGCGTGGCCGGGATGCACGCGGTCATCGCGGGTGGAGGTCATGAAGAGGGTCGGGGGGTATTTCTCCGTGGCCTTCACGTTCTGGTAGGGGGAGAAGGTCTGGATGTAGGCCCATTCTTCCGCCTTGTCGGGATCGCCGTACTCGGCCATCCAGGAGGCCCCGGCGAGCAGATGGGAGTAGCGCTTCATGTCCAGCAGGGGCACCTGGCAGACCACGGCGCCGAAGAGCTTGGGATACAGCGTGATCATGTTGCCCATGAGCAGGCCGCCGTTGCTGCCGCCCTGGGTGCCCAGGTGCTTGGGCGCGGTGACTTTGCGGGCGATGAGATCCTCCGCCACGGCGGAGAAGTCTTCATAGGCGCGGTGGCGCTTTTCCTTCAGGGCCGCCTGGTGCCAGCGGGGGCCGTATTCGCCGCCGCCGCGGATGTTGGCCACCACGTAGACGCCGCCCTGGGTGAGCCAGGCGCGGCCGATGCCGGCGCTGTAGCCGGGCGTGAGGGACACCTCGAAGCCGCCGTAGCCGTAGAGCAGGGTGGGATTGGCGCCGTCGAGCTTGAGGCCCTTCTTGGCGATCTGGAAGTAGGGCACCTTGGTGCCGTCTTTGCTGGCGGCGAAGTGCTGAGTGACCTCAAGGCCGCTGGCGTGGAAGAAGGCGGGCAGCTCCTTCAGCTTGGAAGGCGCCTGGCCGATGGCGCCGTGCAGCAGGGTGGTGGGCGTGAGGTAGCCGCTGGTGACCATGAAGTAATCGTCGTTCTCATCGGCATCCACGGCGCCCATGGAGACGGTGGCGTAGCCGGGGGCGCCGGGCAGGGCCTTGCGGGACCAGCCGTCCTTTCCAGGGGTGAGCACGGTCAGGGTGTTCTTCACGTCTTCGAGCACGTTGAGGATCAGGTGGTGGCGGGTCCAGCTGGAGCCCGCGAGGGAGGTGCGCGGCGTGGGCTCGAAGAGCACCGTGAGATCGCGCTTGCCCTTCATGTAGTCGTCGAATTTCGCCACCAGCAGCGAGCCAGCGGCATAGGTCTTCCCGTTCACGATCCAGGCCGAGCGGGGCTCGATCATCAGCCATTCGCGGTGCGGCCGGGCCGTGGCATCCTCGGGCACATCCACCTTCTGCAGCTTGCCGTCCTTGGCGCGGAGGAAGAGTTCGCCCCTGTAGAAGGCCGGGCTGCGGTAGACGAAGTGGCGCTCGAAGCCCTTGGTGTCGTCGTAGTAGGCGTTGACGGACATGTCCGTGGCCTTGCCCTCGTAGACCGGCCCGGCGGCGGACAGAGGCGTGCCGCGCTTCCAGAGCTTGACGATGCGGGGATAGCCGGAGGTGGTCATGGAGCCGGGGCCGAAATCCGTGGAGACATAGACGCTGTCCTTGTCGATCCAGGAGAGGCTGCCCTTGGATTCGGGCAGCTCGAAGCCGCCCTTCACGAAGGCGCGGGTGTCCAGGTCGAACTCGCGCACCACGCCCGCATCGGCGCCGCCGCGGGAGAGGTTCACCAGCACGTGGCGCCAGCCGCCGGCCTTGAGGATCTGGGCGCCATGCCAGACCCAGTTCTCCTTTTCGGCCTTGTTCAGCGCGTCGAGATCGAGAATGACGTCCCACTTGGGCTGGGGCTTGCGGTATTCCTCCAGCGTGGTGCGGCGCCAGACGCCCTGGGGGTTCTTTTCGTCCCGCCAGAAGTTGTAGTAGTAGGGTCCTGTCTTGTTGACGAAGGCGATGCGTTCCTTTGAATCCATGATCTTCAGAAGATCGGCCTTCAGGGCGGCGAAGCCCGGGGCCTCGGCCAGCTCCTTGCCGGATTCGGCGTTGCGCGCCTTGACCCAGTCCAGGGCCTTGGCGCCAGTGACCTCCTCCAGCCACAGGTAGGGATCTTCCGGTGCGGGAGCAGGCTTGGGCTCCTGGGCCGCAAGGGAACCGGCCATGCAGAAGCCGAGTGCGAGGGTGATCCAGAGGTGTTTCATAGGCGCTCCGTGGCGGCCGGTTGGGAAAGACAGGTTGCGCGTCTGCGCAGGCGCTCCCAGCATAGCGGCCCTGGGGGCTTGGCGTTCGGCGGGCTACTTCCTTGAAAACAGGGGAGCTCGCCACCCGCCGTCATTTATTTGACTTGACCGGGAGGCCCCTGCATCTAGGCTAATTCCAACCAAGGAGTTTATGACTCAGCTGCCGCGCCTTCACTGGTCCACCCTCGGGGACGACACCGGGGGGCTGGAGCATCGGTGGGCGGCCCTGTGGAATGTCAGCGTGGATCGTGGTACCGCGCCGGCTCTGGCCCCCAAGGATGTGGACCTGTGGGTGATCAGCGCCAAGGGCGCCTGGCCGCCGCCGGAGCTGAACCGCATGATGGCCGAGGTGGCCGCCCTGCCCATCCTGTTGGGCCTGAAGCCGGATGCGGCGTCCATGGATCCCAAGGCCCTGTCGGAGTGGGGTTCCTTAGGCTCGGTGCGATGGGGCCTGCTGGGGCCCGAGCCCCCCATGCCGGGCCTCCGCCCCCGCTCGGGCACCACCACCCAGCTGAGTGCCTCCCAGGCCCTGGCTTTCGGCCTCGTCGGCACCAGCGTGGCCATGCAGGATGTGCTGGCCCGGGCCCGGGCCGCCGCCGCCACCCGCGCCACGGTGCTGCTGCTGGGGGAAAGCGGTACGGGCAAAGAGGTCATCGCCCGGGCCATCCACCGCATGAGCGCGGACAGCGCCGAGGCCTTCGTGGCCGTCCATTGCGGCGCCATTCCCGAGAACCTGCTGGAATCCGAACTCTTCGGCTACAACAAGGGCGCCTTCACCGATGCCCGCAAGGACACCCCCGGCAAGTTCCGCGAGGCCCATGGCGGCACCATCTTCCTGGATGAAGTGGGCACCATGCCCCTGGGCGCCCAGGTTCGCCTGCTGCGGGTGCTGCAGGAACGGGAAGTGCAACCCCTGGGCGGCGGCGCGCCCGTGAAGGTGGAAGTGCGGGTGGTGACCGCCTCCAACGTGGATCTCTGGAAAAAGGTACAGGAGGGCTCTTTCCGCGAGGATCTCTTCTACCGGCTGGAAGTGGTGCCCATCACCCTGCCGCCTCTGCGAGCCCGCCGGGAGGAGGTCCCCTTCCTGGCCCAGCATTTCCTCAATCGCAAAGCCCGCGAACACGGTCTCTATCCCAAGGCCCTGCACCCGTCCGTGGATCCCCTGCTCATGTCCCTGCCCTGGCCGGGCAACGTGCGCCAGTTGGAGAACGCCATCGAACGGGCCATCGTCTTGTCGGGCACCCGCCCCGTGCTGACCCGGGAGGACTTCGCCTTTTTGGCGGAGCGCATGGGAGAGGCGCCATCGGCTGGAACTCCGGCCGTCCCCTTCGCGTCGGTGCCTGCGGAGGCTTTCGCCCCGGCGCCTGCCCAGGCCTTCGGCATGGATTTGCCCGCGGAAGGGCTGGATCTCAACCAGGTCGTGTCGGATATGGAAAAGACGCTCATGCTCCAAAGCCTGGCCATCACCCGGGGCAACAAGAAGCGAGCCGCCGACCTGCTGGGCCTCAAGCGGACCACCTTCCTGGAAAAGATGAAGCGGCTCGATCTGGAAGATCCGGAAGCCGCCGAGACCGTCGAGTAGCCCCGGCCGGAAAAGAACGCGGGGGAACCCCCGTTCCCCCGCGGCATACCCCCCCAATGCTTCCCACTCACATGCGGGCGTCTGGCCGTCCGCACCCTCTACGTGCAGTCCATGGCGCGATGGTTCCCGGGGCGGGTGTTAATCTTGGCGAATGGTACAGGCGACGCACCTGAGGTGGAAGCTGGAGGTCCCCGACCCCCAGGAGGAGGCGCTTTGCGCCTGGTTGGACGAGGAGGGCTCCTCGGCCTTCTACCGGGAAGCGGACCCGCCGCGGGCCTGTTTTGCCTATTTCCCGCCCGGCCAGGCCGTTCCCGACCCGGTGGGCCTGGGGCGCTTTCCCGGAGTGGTTCTGTTGGAAGCGGAGGCCTTCGGCGACGAGGACTGGCTGGCCAAGAGCCGGGAGGGCTTCGATTCCTTCAAGGTGGGCTCACGGTTCCACGTGCGGCCCCTCTGGGATGACAGGCCGGGCCCCGAAGGCCGCATCGACCTGGTGGTGAACCCGGGCCTGGCCTTCGGCACTGGCGGCCACGAAACCACCCGCCTTTGCATGGAACTGCTGGAGGAACTCGGCGCCGAAAAGCGTCTGGAAGGGCCCATCCTCGACATCGGGTCGGGCACGGGCATCCTCTCCCTGGCTGCCTTTCTGCTGGGCGGAAGGCAGATCTCGGCCTTCGACATCGATCCCGACTGCGGCCCGGCCATGGACGAGCTGATCCAGCTCAATGCCCACCTGCTCAAGGGCGCCAAGCCTTACGACAGCTTCGTGGGCACCCTGGACCACCCCCGGGTGGCCGGTCCTTATCCGGGCCTGCTGGCCAACATCCTGCTGGTGACCATTCAGGACCTGCTGCCGCGCATGGCCGAAGTGTCCGCCCCGGGCGGCTGGCTCATCGCCAGCGGCATCCTGGCTGAGTGCACCGACGAGGCCCTGGTCAGCCTGGCCGCCCAAGGATTCAGGCCCGACAAAGTGGTGAAGGAGGGCGAGTGGATCGCCATCCTGGCGACGCGGGTGGCAGCATGAACGGACTTACCACGGAGACCCAGAGGGCACCGGGAAAAGCGCACGGAGACTTGTTTCAGCCTCCGGTCCTTTCTCCGTGTCATGCCTTCGTGTCCTCCGTGTCTTCGTGGTGGTCCTTATGAATCGCTCTGACCGCCCCATCGGCGTCTTCGATTCCGGCATCGGCGGGCTCACCGTCATCCATGCCCTGCGCCAGTTCCTGCCCCAGGAAGATCTGGTCTACCTGGGGGACACGGCCCGCCTGCCCTACGGCAGCAAGAGCCATCGCACCATCGAGCGCTATACCCTGCAGATGGGCGAGCTGCTCCAGCGCGCGGAACCCAAGCTCATCGTCATCGCATGCAACACGGCCAGCGCCCACGGACTGCCAGCCCTGCAAGCCGTGAGCCCCTGCCCCGTCATCGGCGTCATCGAGCCTGGCGCCGAGGCCGCTGCCGAGCAGAGCGGGCCCGTGGGCGTCATCGGAACCCTGGCCACCGTGGGCAGCGCCGCCTACGACACGGCCATCCGCCGCCACGATCCGGATCGCGTCATCCACAGCGTGGCCTGCCCCCTGCTGGTGCCTCTGGCGGAAGAGGGCTGGTTCGACGATCCGGTCACCGACACCATTTGCCGCCGCTACTTGAATCAGCTGCCTTTCGAAGTGAAGACCGTGGTGCTGGGCTGCACCCACTACCCGACGCTCATGACCAGCCTGGAGCGCAGCCGCCCCGGCACCCACTGGATCGACAGCGGCCGCGTCACCGCCAAGGCCGTGGACCGCCTTCTCCAAGGCCACCTGGGCTACCGCACTGCCAGCGCCCGTGGCGCCCTGCGGGTGCAGCTCACGGATGCCAGCAGCCGCCTGAAGGAAGTGGGCAGCCGGTTTCTGGAAGAGGTGCTGGGCGAGGTGGAAGTGGTCGAGATCTAGCTGGACGGGAGAGATGGGCATGAAGAGTTGGATGGCAATCCTGCTGCTTGCGGTATTCCTGGGCTGTGCGAGACCCGCCTATGACTGGAGGAGTCCCGCGGGAGCCCTCCCGCCGGTCATTCTCCGAGTGGAGGTGGATCCGAAGGTTCCCGATCGCGAGGCCATCCAGCGCATCTACCCGCCCATCATCCAGGCTTACTTGGCCGATTGGTTGCCCATGGTATCTGAAACGCCTTCGACTCCGGCGGAGGCGATCTATCTCAATCTGTACATCAGCTGCCAGTGTGAAGGCGCCTTCATCAGAAACGCCAACGGAACCATGAAACTCCTGGAGATCTTCGATAAGGATGCTCGGAGGGACAAGGCGCCGGATCCGGACCATGTGCAGACCCAACGTCTGGGCTACCAGGTCGATGACATGCAAGGATCCCTGTCTATCCACGCACCCCAAACCTGGAAGCAGCCCTACAAGAGCCTGTTCTTGAAGACCTTTGTCGCGCATTACATGGATCCCCTCTCCAATGACGCGCGGCTCGTCCGTTCCAATGTCCAAGCGGAACAGGCCCGAGGGCTGGCCCGGTGGATGGTGGCGGACCTCCAGCAAGTGGGCCTGGCCTCGAAGGCTCCGGTGCTGAAGACCTCAGCCCCGTGAAGCTCCTGGAAGGGTGAACACCACGCAGGTGCCCTGCCCCTCGGTGCTCTCGATGCGGATGTCGCCGCCGTGGCCCCGCACGATTTCCCTGCAGATGCTGAGGCCCAGGCCCGTTCCCTTGCCTTCGGGCTTGGTGGTGAACATGGGGCGGAAGACCTTGCTGAGCAAATCGGCTGGAATGCCCTGGCCCGAATCCTGGAAGCGGAATTCCCACCAGAGGCCTCCGGGAGTGCTGTCCTCGGAGAGCCGCGCGCTGAGACGGACGGTGCCGCCTTCGGGCATGGCGTCCACCGCGTTGTTCATGAGGTTGAGGAAGAGCTGCTCCATCTGCTTGCGGTCCACGTCCAGGCTGCAGTTCGGGGGGGCCTCGGCCAGCACGTGGATGCCGTGGGCGGTCAGGGCGGGGGTCCACAGCTGCTGGAGGTCCCGCAGCAGGTGGCTCAGGGATTGGACTTCGCGGTGCAGCTGGGGGCGGCGGGTGAGGTCGAGCAGGCGGCGCACGATGTCGCCCACCCGCTTGATCTGGCCGCCGATGACCCCCAGCCGTTCGCGGGTCTTGTCGGGCAGGTCCTTCTGGGCGTCGAGCAACTGGAGGTGCCCCGTCACGAGGTTCAGCGGCGTGCCCACCTCGTGGGCGAAGGTGGCCGTGAGTTGCCCGGCCACCGCCAGCCTTTCCTGGGCGCTCAGTTCTTCCCGCAGCAGGGCGTTGCGCTCCACCAGGGCCGCCAGTTCGTCATTCTTGGCCTGCAACTCGAAAAGGGCCGCGTCAATGCGGCCCTGCAGGTTGGTGTTCAGGCCCCGGATCTCCCGGATGAGGGTCTCCCTCTCCTGGGCGGCCTGTTCCAGCTGCGCAGCCATGTCGTTGAAGCGGCCCGCGATGAGGCCCAGTTCATCGCTGCGGCGGACCGGAGCCCGGGCCCCCGCCTCGCCCTGTTCCAAGCGCTGCATGGTGAGCGCCAGCCCCTCGATGGGATCGCTAATGAGCACCCGCAAGATGAGCCAGAGCAGGATGAACTCGCCCAGCAGCACCCCGGGAAGGGTGCGGACGGTCTTGTTGAAGTTGTTGCTCCATACCACCTCCCAGCGCTCCAGGTCGCAGTAGGCGCGGATGAGGCCGATGGGCGGCTGGTTGGGCCGGTGGGTGTGGATGGGCAGGTAGACCTTCCAGGCCCGGCCTCCGGTGTTCAGGTCCACCAGCTCCGCTTGGGGTCCCGGCAGAGACAGGTATGAGCCGATTTCAGGCCCCCAATCCACCGTTTTCTCGTCGCCTGAGGAGCGCACCATGTCCACTTCGCTGCCCTTGCCCAGGCGCTTGAAGACATCGATCTGGAAGATGCTGCGGTCGGGGCCGGCGATGCTTTCCAGCAACTGGTCCAGCTTGTCCGGATTGCTGAAAGTGGGATCCCGCTCGATGATGTCGGTCTCCACGGTGCCCGCGGCTTCGATGGTGAGCTTCCGGGAATAATTCTCCAGTTCCCGCCGGCTGTTCCGGGTGATGTTATAGGCCACGGCCACGGTGAGGACACTGGTGACCAGGCCCAGCAGCACGAAGAGCTTGGCGTGGAGGCTGCGCAGCCAGGCCAAGGGGCGGATCCGCATGCGCCAGAAACTCATGGCAGGGATCCATCCAGGGGCGGCAGCCCCAGGGACGGGCGGGCCAGGCGGGCGAAGGCGGGGGGATCTTGGGCCTGTGAGAGGGCCGCGAAGCGATCAAAGGCCAGGCGGCGGTTTTCAGCCACGTACCCCAGGAGGTCGAGCACGCCACCGCAGAGGGTCGCCCGGTCCCGCAGGCGCAAATCAGCCTCAGCCTGCCAGAGGAGGGCCTCCAGGGCGGCCAGGTCATGGTGATCGCCCAGGGCGGTCTGGAGGGCGCGCAGGCCTTTCAGGAGGGTCTCCGGCGATTCGGAGAAGGCGCTTTCCAGGGCCTCCACCGCGTAGCGCAGTTTTTTGATGCGGACCCGCGCCTTATGCATGGCCGCGGCATCCTCGTGGGCGGCAAGGCCGGCGAGGCCGCCCAAGGCCGAGGCAGCGCGCGGTTCCAGGCAGGCCCAGGCGGCCTCCTGGAGGGAGGTGGCCTGGAAGGGGTTCTGCAGCGCGGGCACCTCCAGCAGGCGGCGCAGGTCGGGCAGGCGGAGGCGGTCCAGCTCCTTCTCCATGCTGCGCCGGGCCTTGGCGCGCCCCCGGTCCACCTGCTCCAGCAGGTGTTCGATGACTGCTGCCTCGGTGGTGGTGCGGGCATTGAGGTGATGGCTCCGCAGAAATTGCGAATGCACATCCAGTTCCCGGGGAAGCCCCAGGGTGTCCACGAGGTCTTTCAATGCCCTTCGCCGTTTCTTGTGCTCGGGGTAGGCTTCGGGGTCCACCAGGTCCAGCACGGCGCCCAGCCGGCGGGCGGAAACGCGGACCTGGTGCAGCTGTTCCTCGTCTTCGGCCCAGCCCTTGGCCCCCAGCAGTTCCTGCAGGCGGGCCAGGCGGACCTCAAGGGCGTGGTGGAGCAGGATCGCCAACTCGGCTGGATGCATCCCATGATTTTAGACACATTCCGCGAAAGCGAAAAAATGGCGTAAACTGGGGAGACCATGGAACACATTCACATCAAAGGCGCGAGGGAGCACAACCTCAAGAATTTCGACCTCTCCCTGCCGCGCAACCAGCTGGTGGTGATCACGGGGCTCTCGGGTTCGGGCAAGTCGAGCCTGGCCTTCGACACGCTGTACGCCGAGGGCCAGCGGCGCTATGTCGAAAGCCTGTCGGCCTACGCGCGACAGTTCCTCGATCAGATGGAGAAGCCCGATGTGGACAGCATCGAGGGCCTGTCTCCGGCCATTTCCATCGAGCAGAAGACCACCAGCCGGAACCCCCGCTCCACCGTGGCCACGGTGACGGAGATCTACGACTATCTGCGCCTGCTCTTCGCCCGCATCGGCAAGCCCACCTGCGTGGCTTGCGGCGAGGCCATCGCCAGCCAGACCATCCAGGAGATGACGGACCAGATTCTCTCCAGGCCCGAGGGCACCAAGCTGCAGTTGCTGGCTCCCGTGGTGCGGGGCCGCAAGGGCGAGTACAAGAAGCTCCTGCAGGACCTCATGAAACGGGGATACATCCGGGCCCGGGTCAACGGCACGATGCTCGATCTCACGGAGGGCATCCCCGATCTGGACAAGCAGAAGAAACACACGCTGGAAGTGGTCATCGACCGGCTGAAGGTGAGTCCGTCCATCCAGTCGCGCCTGGCCGACAGCCTGGAGATCGCCTGCAACCTGGCCGAGGGCTCGGCTCTGGTCCAGTTGGATGAAAAGGAAACGCTGTTTTCCAGCAAGCTCGCTTGCAATAACCCGAAATGCTCGCATTTCGGGTTGGGGCTGCCGGAGCTGGAGCCCCGCTCCTTCTCCTTCAACAGCCCCTACGGGGCCTGCCCCACCTGCGACGGCCTGGGCTTCAAGCGGCAGTTCGCCGAAGAGCTGATCATCCCCAACCCGTCCCTTTCCATCAATGAGGGCGCCATCCAAGCCAGCGGCTGGAAGAGCGTGGGCGAGGACGGCTGGCGCTCCCAGCTCATGGAACAACTCTCCAAGAAGATGAAGTTCAGCCTCGACATGCCGTGGAAGAAGCTGCCCGCCGACATCCGCCGCCTGCTGCTGCACGGCACCGAAAAGGAAATGCGCTTCACCTACGAGAGCAAGCGCAACCGCTACGATTTCGTCCATCACTTCGAAGGCATCATCGGCAACCTGGACCGCCGCTACCGCGAGACCACCAGCGAAGAGATCCAGGCGGAAATGGAGCAGTCCATGCGCATCATCCCCTGCGAGGAATGCGGGGGACAGCGCCTGAGGCCCGAAGTGCTGGCGGTCTATGTGGCGGGTCTGAACATTGCCCAGGTGGTGGCCAAGAGCGTGCGCGATTCCCGGAAGTGGTTCGGGGAGCTGGCCCTGGAGGGCAAGGATGCCGTCATCGCCGAAAAGGTGCTGAAGGAGATCCGCGAGCGCCTGGGCTTCCTGGACGACGTGGGCCTGGGCTACCTCACGCTGGATCGCAGCGCCGCCACGCTGTCCGGCGGCGAGGGCCAGCGCATCCGCCTGGCCACTCAGATCGGCAGCAAACTCCAGGGCGTGTTGTACGTGCTGGACGAGCCCAGCATCGGCCTGCACCAGCGCGACAACCTGCAGCTCATCAAAACGCTGCAGGAGATGCGCGACCTGGGCAACACGGTACTCGTGGTGGAGCACGATCTGGAAACCATCCTGGCCGCTGATCACGTGGTGGACATGGGCCCCGGCGCCGGCGAACACGGCGGCCAGGTGGTGGCCTGCGGCACCCCGGACCAGATCAGCCGCACCAAGGGGTCCATCACCGGCGACTTCCTTTCCGGCCGCGATGCCATCCCCGTGCCCCGCAAGCGCCGCAAGGCCTCCAGGGGGCATCTTTCGGTGCTGGGCGCCGAGGAGAACAACCTCAAGAAGGTGGACGCGGACTTCCCCATCGGCCTCGTCACCTGCGTGACCGGCGTCAGCGGGTCCGGCAAGAGCACCCTGGTGAACGAGATCCTCTACAAGGCCCTCGCCAACCAGCTGCACCAGGGCGTCCACGTGGTGGGCAAGCACAAGGCCATCAAGGGCCTCGAGGCCATCGACAAGGTCATCGACATCGACCAGGCCCCCATCGGCCGCACGCCCCGCAGCAATCCGGCCACCTACACCGGCCTGTTCACCCCCCTTCGGGAACTCTTCGCGCAGTTGCCCGAGAGCAAGGCCCGGGGCTACGCGCCCGGCCGCTACAGCTTCAACGTGAAGGGCGGGCGCTGCGAAAAGTGCGAAGGCGACGGCGTCCTCAAGATCGAGATGCACTTTCTTCCGGATGTCTACGTCACCTGCGAGCAGTGCAAGGGCAAGCGCTACAACCGGGAAACCCTGGAGATCCACTACAAGGGCAAGAGCATCTCCGATGTGTTGGCCATGACGGTCGAAGAAGCGCTGGTCCTCTTCGAGCCCATTCCCGTGCTGGCCAACAAGCTGCAGACCCTCATGGACGTGGGCCTGGGCTACGTCCGGCTGGGGCAGAGCGCCACCACACTGTCCGGCGGCGAGGCCCAGCGCGTGAAGCTGGCCAAGGAGTTGAGCAAGCGCGCCACGGGACGCACGGTGTACATCCTGGATGAACCCACCACCGGCCTGCACCTGAAGGACATCCAGAAGCTGCTGGAGGTCGTCACGCGGTTGGTGGAGGCGGGCAATACCATCATCATCATCGAGCACAACCTTGACGTGATCAAAACCGCGGACTGGATTCTCGACCTGGGCCCCGAAGGCGGTGGCGAAGGCGGCCGCATCATTGCCGAGGGCACCCCCGAAGAAGTGGCCAAGCGGAAGGCGAGCATCACAGGCAAGTACTTGGCGCCGTACCTAAAATAGGCGGGCGAGTCTCCTCGGATGGCTCCGGGTTGGTTTGGAGCCATGCACTCCGCGACCTTAAACGCGAGTCAAGGTTCTCCTCTGGCCTCGGCCCATGGCGCGTTCACGCGGCCCCTCCTGGGCCGCGCCCTTTGGGCCATCGCGCTGCGCGCGACGGTGGGCCTCCGCTCCTGCTGCGGCCTCAAAACCGCGGACTGGATCCTCGACCTGGGCCCCGAAGGCGGTGGCGAAGGCGGCCGCATCATTGCCGAGGGCACCCCCGAAGAAGTGGCCAAATGCAAGGGCAGCATCGCGGGCAAGTAACTGCAGCCGTACTTGAAATAGCCGGCCCTATAGCCGCCACAAGTACGAGGCCTTGAAGAAGAGGCCCCGCTGCATGTCGAGGTAGTGGTCCGAGGGGCGGTACATGCCGTTCTCCCATTCCTGCTTCTTGGAGAGGGAGCCGTAGCCCAGGTAGACGACGGTGCCGGGGATGTAGGTGTAGGCGGCAAGGAGGTCCGTCAGAATCTGGCGGCGAAACCCGTTGTGTTCGACGATGGCCCTGAGGAAGAAGGCCTGGGTGAACTGATAGGTGAGTCGGGCCCGGCTGATGGGATAGGCGTAGATCCGCTCGCCGGTAGCGTCCCGGAAGAAGTCGGCATAGGTCCAGTTCAAGGCGAGGTTGAGGGATTCGCCGGGCTGGTAGACGGTGGCGAAGGCGGTCTGCGAACCGCGGCCCTGGAAGGGATCCACGATGTAGCGGATGCCCTTGCCGCGCCAGTAGGATGCCTGCAAGGAGAGGGTCTTGTGGACCTGGCTCTTGGCGGATACCCGCAGGCCGTCGGTGCGGAAGCGCTGGCCCTGAAACACCTCGGTGGCGCCGTCCCACTGAAGGGTGGCGCTGCCGTTGCCCTGGAAGATGGTGGTGAGGCCGAGGGTGGCATCCCCCTCGCGCAGGCCGCTGGGGTGGTCCCGCAGGGTGCTGTAGCCGATGAAGGGATCCAGGCGCCGGGCCCAGGTGGAGCTGGGGTAGAGCTTGGGGGTCAGGCGCAGGTTCGCGGAGGTGAGGCCGGTGCGGGTGAGGTAGCCCGCGTCGGTGGTGAAATCGGCGCTGACGTCGTGGACATCGGCGTTTACCGTGAGGCGGCTGGTGTCGTAGAGGTACTCCAGGCCCAGGGCCCTTCCGCGCCGGGCCTCCGGGGAAGTCCCGTCCTGGGTGGACGAGCCGAAGGCGTGAAAGCCCAATTGGGAGCCCGGGCTGAGGCGGATCTGGCCGTCTGGCCCCAGCACGCGGTTGACGCGGGGGCCCTGGTCGCGGCCAGCGTAAAAGGCGCCGAGGTAGCCGTCCTCCTGGGTGCTGCGGCGGTAGCGGAGGATGCCGAAGCGCGGATCCGCCGTGGCCCCCGTGGCAGGATCGGCAGTGTCGAGGGCCGAAAGCAGTGCGAGGGTGTCGTTGGGGCTCAGTTTTCCGGACAGCTTGGCCCCCCACTTGGGATCGACGATGGTGCGGGAATGGAGGACGGCCAGCAGGGGGCCCGACTGGGAGGCGGCGATGTTGAAGGCTTCGCTTCCTTCCAAGAAGAAGGGGCGCTTCTCCGCAAAGAAGAGGCCGGAACGGAGGTTGGCGTCCACCTGCCCCGCATCGGCTTCCACCTGCGAGAAATCCGGATTCACCGTGGCATCCAGGATGAGGCTGGGGGTGATGCCGTACTTGCCCGTGAGGCTCCACTGGCGGTCATCGGGGTGGCGAACCATGAGACCGTTCTCCCGGACGGATTTCCGGGAGAGGGTGAAGGCGGGCAGCAGTTCCAGCAGGGTGGGCCGCGCCAGCCCCTCGTATTCCAGCACGGCCATCTGGGGAAGGAAGGCGTAGCCGCGGGCGGGATCCAGGGCGGGGAAGGAGCCGTGCTCCAGGCGGCGGTTGATGGTGCGCTCGAAGAAGACAGCCATCTGGACCGTGGGCTGATGGAGGTAGCGGATGCTCTTCAGGGGGATGCAGACCTCCACCGCGTAGCCTTCGGCATCGATGCGGGCGGCGCTGTCCCACACCATGTCGACGCTGAAATCCTCCTTGTTGCTGGCGAAGCGGCTGTCGCCCTGGACGCCCAGGGGCGTGACGTAGAAGGCGTAGAGCGACTGCTGGTCGTTGAAGGTATCGAGGTTGATGCAGACGAAATCGCTGGCGGCGATGTCGTCGCGCCGGGAAAGGGTGGCCTTGATCTTGTCAGGCTGGTCGTCGAAGCAGCGGAAGGCGAAATAGAGGTTCTGATCGTCGTAGGCCATGTAGGCGACGGTCTTTTCCGCCTGCTTCTTGCCGAACTCCGGAATGAAGGTCTCGAAATCCGTCACCGAACGGGCCTGGGCCCACACTGGATCGTCGAGTTTCCCGTCCAGCACGGGCGGAGTGGTGGTCCTGAAGGGACGCAGGACCGGCTTGACCACGGGGGCCGCCTGCAGGAAGGACCAGGCCAGCAGCAGGGCGGACAGAAGGCGGGGGCGCATTGCGGGTCCAGAAAAGCCATCTGCGGGGCAGTGGGAGGGGGCCTCAGTCTACATCAAATCAGGATGTATGCAGGCCTGCCCTTCTGCGGACCAGCGCCCAGGCTGCGCGTTCAGGCGTACTGATCGATCCGCTGACCCACGCCGCTGGCGGTGGCCATGATCCTGGCCAGTTCGGCGCCCTGTTCGGCAGTGATGTCCAAAGACTTCTTGAGGACGCTGACAGCGACCTGGCCTTGAACCAGCGCCTGGGCTTGGGCTACGGAACCTGCAGGACTGACATCCACAAAACCCCCAACCCGAGGCTCATCGGCTGCTGGGCTTCCGGACATGAGCGGTTCGCAGCAGGGCCACCGCGTCCTGGACCGGCATCTTGGCCTTGGCCGCGGCCCGGTTTTCCTCGGCGATGGCATCGAAAACTTCCCGCCGGTGAACTTGGACACTTTGAGGTGCCTTGATCCCCAGGCGGACGCCATCTTTGGAGATGCCGAGGACGACGACCTCGATCTCGCCACCGATGACGATGGACTGCTCTGCCTTTCGGGTGATCACCAGCATTTAGGGAGGCTACCAGAGCAGGTCAAATAGGGGCGAGAATTGGGAACCGCAGGGGGAATTTGTCCGAGCTGAGGACGATCTGGAACCCGATGCGGAGCTTCACGTTGATGACCAGGGGGCCGGCCAGGTTGGTGGTCATGTGGCGGGCATCGTCGGGGATCACCACCAGCGTCACCACCAAGGCGTCGGACGGCGCTTCCAGCTGAAGGGCCTGCGCCTCTTCCGGGCCCAGGGGCACTTCGTAGTCGGCCTTGATGCTGGCGGGGTCGATGCAGATGAAGGAGATCGCCTCATCCTCGGTGGACTGCAGGAATTTCAACGGGTAGGCATCATGGGGTTCGATGAGCCTGAAGGTGCGGAGTTGGGGGAACCCCACCAGGCCCTTGGGAAAGGTCAGGAGGGGGCCGTCCTCCGGGAGGATGGGCGAACCGGGGGTGGCTTCAGGGGGTTGGGTCATGGCTATCCAAGGTTGTTCCAGATCAACGCATCGGAGGATTTGGGGTCCTCCTGAATTTCTTGGAGGCCTTCGGCGAATACCGCCCAGAGGGCATCCAGCCGCCGGCGACGGAACCGCGGGTTGGAAATGGTGCGCTCCAGGGCCTCCTTGGTGGCCGGTGGGTGCGAGAGGCGCGCCATGAGCCAACGGTTGCCCAGCTCCATGACCGCGCCGACATCGCCCTCATTGCCCCAGGCCCAGCGCAGGGCCGTGAGCTTCAGGGCGCGGCCCACGGCCAGCTCACCCAGGTGCTTAACCTTCACCACCACGGGGTCATGCGCCGGGGGGGCATAGGCGCGCACCCGCTTGAGCAGATGCCGCATTTCCTTGGGCAGCGTGGCGAGGCGGGGGCCGATCTCGGGGTGGTCGCGCTGGGCATCGCACTCATCGGCCAGGATGCGCAGCAGGGGCAGGAGCAGGGCCGCGTCGCGGCTGGCGTAGCTGATCTGGGTGTCGCGCAGGGGCCGGATCATCCAGTTGGAATCCTGTTCCTCCTTGGGAATGTCGATGCCCAGCTTCAGCTTGGCCATGGTCTTGAGGCCGGGCTGCGGGTAGCCCAGGGCCCTGGAGAGCAGCATGGTGTCGAAGATGCTGTCGGGCACCACATCGTAGAGCCGCTTGAAGACGATGCCATCGCCGGAGAAGTCGTGGACGATCCACGGCACCTGGGCCATGGCCTGCAGAGCCGGCCGCATGAGGCTGGCCAGGGGAATGGGATCCACCAGCCAGGCCTGGTCGTGGGTGGCCACTTGCAGAAGCGCCAGGACGCAGTGATGCACGCCGGTGAGGCTGCACTCGATGTCCACGGACAGCACGCCGGCCGCGTGCCACTGGGGCAGGGCCTCTTGCAGCTTGTCGGGAGTATCCACGTAGGTCGTGGGAAGGTCGAAGTGATCCAGCGCCATCTGGCCAGTATGCCAGTCCGGTACCATGAGCCTTCTGATGATCTGTGGGGCCCCATGAATCGATCCCTCTTTTGGACCACCTTCGGCACCGTCTTCTTGGCGGAAGTGGGCGACAAGACCCAGCTCGCGGCCATGACCGCCACGGTGCGCAGCGGGCAGGTCTGGACCGTATTCCTGGCGGCCAGCGCGGCTCTGGTGTGTGCCACGGCCATCGGCGTCGCCGTGGGCGGCATGCTCTTCAGGTACATCCCCGAGGCGGCCATCAAGTGGGCCGCTGGATCGGCCTTCATCGCGGTGGGGCTGTGGGTGCTGATCAAGGGGTGACCCGGTTGTTCTTCGACGGCAGCTGCGGCCTCTGCGGCGGCGCTGCGCGCCTGGTCGCGCGTTATGACCGCGAGGGAAGGATCCGCTTTGCGCCGCTGGGCGGACTCACCTTCCAGCACTGCATTCCTGAATCCGAACGGGCCGGCCTGCCGGACAGCCTGGTGGTGCAGACCCCCGAGGGCCGCCTGCTCACCCGGTCGGAGGCGGTCATCCACCTCCTGAACCGGATGGGTCCGGGCTGGCGTTTGTTGGGCCTGGTGCTGGGCTGGACGCCCCGTTTCCTGAGGGATGGAAGCTACGGTCTGGCGGCGCGGTTGCGACCCACAAGGCGAGCTTGTGCAAGGAATGGCCTGGCCTCGGATGACCGCTTCGAGCCATAGAAATAAAAAAATGTCACAAAGCCGGAGCGCCCTGCACCCCAAGGCTTAAGAACAGCGCCATTGCCATGATCGCCCTGCTCCGGGAGATGCGGTGCTGTTCTGTCACCTGCGGGGCCGCCGTGCGGCTCCTGATGCGGCCATGTCCGCACGGAGGAATCATGATCACGAAACTCGTTGGCGCCGCCACCCTCTTCGCCGCCGGCTCCCTCATGGCCGCCGGGCCGGCCACCGTGGGTGCCGCGCCTGCCGGCGCCGAAGCCTCCTTCTCCATGCAGCAGGAGGGCAAGGAGAAAGAGGCGAAGGACGCGAAGGACGCGGGCAAGGCGCCCGCCAAGGCGAAGGATGGCAAGGCCAAGGAAGGCTCCTGCGGCAAGGGCTCCTGCGGCAGCAAGGACAAGAAGGGAAAGAAGGACGGTTCCTGCGGCAAGGACAAGAAGGAAGGTTCCTGCGGCAAGGATAAGAAGCAGTAGCGGACGGGAGCCGGCCATGGCTCGGGACAGGTTTACTGGCGTGGGGCTGGGGCTCCGGCGCCCCCACCTGGAACAGGTGGCGGGGATGGAAGGCCACGGCGTGCCCTTCTGGGAGACCTGTCCTGAGAACGTGGTGGGCGACGGCGGAAGGGCGCACCGCTTGGCCTGCGCCATCCTCGACCGCGATCCCGTGCTCACTCACGGGCTGGCGATGTCCGTGGGGGGCTACGACCCCTGGGACGAGGAATACCTCCAGGGTCTGGAGCAGTTCCTTTTGCGCACCGGCACACCCTGGCACTCCGAGCACCTCTGTTTCACCAGCGTAGACGCCAACTGCCTGCACGAGCTCTTCCCGCTGCCCTTCACGCGGGAAGCGGCGAGGCACACCATCTCCCGGGCCAGGGAGTTGCAGGCCCGCTTGCCGGTGCCCCTGCTGCTGGAAAACATCACCTACTACGCCGGACTGGGCGAGCCCGACATGGACGAAGCGGATTTCATCGCGGCAGTGCTTGAAGGGGCCGACGTGGGATGGCTGCTGGACGTGAACAATGTCTACGTGAACGCCCTGAACTTCGGGTTCGATCCCAAGGAATGGCTGTCGCGCATGCCCCTGGACCGCGTGGCCCAGATGCACATCGCCGGGCACAAAAAGTTCGGCGGTCTCACCGTGGATACCCACGGGGCCGATGTCATCGATCCCGTCATCGAACTCATGCAGTGGACCCTGGCCAGGCTGGGGCGCCCGGTGCCGGTGCTGCTGGAGCGGGATAATCACATCCCAAGCCTGGACGCGCTGCTGGCGGAGCGGGAGCGGATCCAGCGGGCCTACGACCAGGTGCTGGCTTCCACGGAGGCGGGCCATGCCTGATTCGAGGCCTGACCCAAGGCCTGACTCGCGGCCTGACACGCGCACCCTCCGGCTTCAGCGGGCCATGGCCTCCCTGGTCCTGGACCGAGACGAAGCGGTGCTGGAGGCGGACGCCGGACGCGCGGCCCGCCGCCATGGTCTGTCCGCGGCGGATCAGCAGGCCTTCCGTGCCCAGGGCGAAGCCCTGATGACCTACCGGGAACTGGCCCGCATGAGCCTCCTCGAGCCCTTGGAATCCATGTTCCCCGTGCTGAAGGCCCTGCTGGAAGAGGCCGGGGATTGGGATGCCTGCGTACAGCAGTTCCTGGATGCCCGGGCGGTCCGCAGCGGCCATTACCGGGACATCGCTCCAGCCTTCCTGGGCTGGCTGGTCGCCAGTGCCTGGGGCCAGGATAGATGGCCCTTCCTGCTGGAACTGGCCCACGCGGAAATGCTCGAAGTGCTGGTGGCCCGCTTCCCCGACGGAGAGCCCGTCCCCGGACTGCATGCAGAGCCGCAGCCCGGGGACCTCCTCGTGCTGGACCCGGCGACCCGGATCGTGTCCTACAGCCATGCCGTCCACCGGGCGACCGAGGCGTCGCCCCATCCCGAAACCCGGCCCACCCACCTCATCGCCTTCCGCCAGGCCGATGGCGAAGCCCAGTTGCTGGACCTGACGCCAGCCACCTCGGCCTTCCTGGTGCGGGCTCAGGAAACAGTCCTGGGCGAAGCCGCGGTGTCCTTGGGATTCGACGGCTTGGCGCCGTTGCTGCCTCTCCTTCATGACCTCCACCGCGATGGCGCCATCGCGGGGTTCCAATCACCCACTTAGCCTGCGAGGCTCCATGCGCTACCGCTTCTTCCTGCCGGCCCTGCTGCTGGCGCTTCCTCTCTCCGCCCAGACCAAGGTCTTCCGGCTGGATGAAAACCACACCGTCTTCGGCTTCAAGGCTTCCACCCTGCTCTTCGATGTGCCGGGCCGGTTCATGAAGTTCAAGGCCGACATCCAGGGGGATCCTGCGACGCTGGAGGGGGCCAAGGTGCGCATCGACATTGACGCGAAGTCCCTCAACACGGCGGTCCAGGCCCGCGACGAGCACCTGCGCTCGGCGGATTTCTTCGATGTGGCGAAGTACCCCCGCATCACCTTCACCTCCAGCGACGTGCGCAGGGAGGGAGACCGCCTGCGCGTGCAGGGCGTCCTCCAGATGCACGGCGCCAGCAAGGACATGGCCCTCTCCTTCGAGCCCGCCGAAGGTATCAATGGGGCCGGTGTCCGCACCTGGTCCTACCGGGGCACGCTGTCGCTGGATCGCCTGGATTTCGGGGTGGGGGCCGAAAGCGTGGCGGCCAAGATCAGCCTCAAGCGTCAGGTGGAGCTGAACCTGCTGCTGGTGGGTTTCTTCGAGGGGCCCGCGGGCAAGGCCAAGGCCCCCGCCAGGAAATAGGCCCCCGCCGGGAGGTAGCGCTTGCGGGAGGGCAGGCTGCCGCGGACACTGGCTGCGGCATGACCGAAGCCTCTCTGACTGAAACCGACCTGATCCAGCGAGCCGCCCAAGGCGACTCCGATGCCTTTGGCGACCTTGTGCGACCCCACCTCGCCCTCTTCCACAACGGCATCCAGCGCATCCTGGGCAACAGCGCCGACGCCCAGGACGCGCTTCAGGACGCCCTGCTGAGCATCCACAAGGACCTGCCCCGCTTCGAAGGCCGCAGCCGCTTCAGCAGCTGGGGCTACAAGATCTGCATGAATTCGGCCCTCATGTTCCGCCGGAGCCGGGTGCGCATTCAGGACATGGAGCGGCCGGAGCCGCTGGCGCTCGGTCCCTTCGACGCCGCAGGGCATCATACGGAGACGGACCGGAGGCCGGAATGGCAGGTGGAGGCCCAGGCCCATGATCTGGTGGAGCGCGGTGAACTGCGCGACTGCCTGATGCGGGCCCTGGACGAACTGCCGGATTCTCAGCGCATCGTCTTCGTGCTGAAGGATGTGGAGGATTGGGAGATGGAGGACGTCGCCCGGCACCTTCAGCTGGCGCCGGGGGCCGTGCGGCAGCGCCTGCACCGCGCCCGGGCGCTGCTGCAGACGCGGCTGCGCGACCATGTCCTGGGAGGCCGTCCATGACGCTTCTGCCCTCCTGCCACGACGTGCAGACCCACCTCACCGAGTACCTCGAAGGCGCCCTGCCCTTCCATCGCAGGCTGGGCATCGGGGTGCACTTGTTGCTTTGCCGCGTTTGCTCGGGGGTTTTACGGGGATTGCAGGCCCTGCCTTGGGTGGCGAAGGCCTCCCTGAAAGCGCCGGAAACGGCGCCGGAGGAGGCCCGCCGGGCCTTGGCCGACGTTCAGGCCCTGCTTCGGAAAGGCTCTCGCTAACCGCGTTTCAGCGTGAGGATGGCGATCTCCGGCGGGGCGCCGATCCGCATGGGTAGGCCCACCACCCCGAGGCCCCGGCTCACGTAGAGCAGGTCGGCGCCTTCTCGGAACAGCCCTTCGGTGCGGGGGCCGATGAGGCGGGCGCTGCTGAAGCCGGGTATGGGATTGATCTGGCCCCCGTGGGTGTGGCCCGACAGGGTGAGCCGGGCTCCGGCTGCCAGGGCTTGTTCCCACTCGCTGGGTCGATGGTTCATGCAGATGCGGAAGGCCCCTGAGGGCAGGTCCCGGGCAGCCAGCGCAGGCCGGGGGCCGGGCCCGAAGACCATGCGCCGGAACCGGCCGTTGGTGGCCATGGGGTCCTGCAGCCCCATGAGGGCGAGGGTATCGCCTCGCCGGGGGATGAGGGCCGATGCGTTCTCTAGACAGCGGATGCCCGCGGCTTCCAGTTCGCCCCAGATGGGGCGCGGATCATCGAAGTAATCATGGTTTCCCAGAACTGCGTAGCGGCCCAGAGGCGGGAGGAAACCCGCGAAAGCCTCGAGAAGGGGCGGCAGTTCGTCGGGCCGGCTGTCCACCAGGTCCCCGGTGAAGAGCAGCAGTTCGGGTTTCTCGCGTTCCGTGAGCTCCCGCCAGCGGCGAAGGGTGCCGGGGCCCACCAGGGGGCCGGAGTGGAGATCGCTGAGATGAGCCAGGCGCAGGCCTTCCAGGCCTGGGGGCAGGTCTGGGAAGGATAGGGTGAGCCGCGTGATCAGAGGATCGCCATAGGCCTGCCGGGATCCGCCCACGCCCAAGGCGGCGGCGGCCCCGGTGCTGGCCACGGCCGCCGTGCGGAGGAAGGCCCGGCGTCCGGCGTCTTCAGGCGTCTCCTCTTCAGGCTCGGGTCCGCTCCGCCGGTGGGAGGAACCGAGGCGCCAGGCTCCTTCGGCCACCATGCCGAAGACCAGGTGCAGCACTGTGAAGGCCTGGAAGTAGAAGGCCAGGCGGGCCAGGGAGCGCAGCAGGGGCAAGGCGCCGTGGCTGTTCATCCCCGCCGCCCGCATGAGGGCGAAGGCGATCAGCGGCACGTGCACCAGGCTCAGGACCCAGGGCAGCCACCGGTGGAAGCGTTCCGGCAGTTCCAACCGAAGCAGCCGGAGGTGGAACCACTGGACGAGAACGATGAGGATGAGGGCGATCAGAAAGGCCATTCAGGTCCTGAGAGGAACCTTAGGGTCGCACGATCAGGCTGAAGGTTCCCACGGTGCGGTTTTTCATGACGCCATCCAGGGGGCGGTGGATGCCCAGGGTGAAGGAAAGGTTGCCTGCCAGGCGCCGGAGCACGTCCATGGGGAGGTCCAGGTTCCGGCTGTCCAGTTCGAGGCCGGCCACGCGCTGGGCCGCAGGCCGAGGGGAGGTGTCCTGCCAAAGCGTGAGGTGCTCCACATAGGCCTTGAAAGCCCCGAGCCCCAGATCGCCCCGGAGCCGCTGCATCCGGTTCCCCACGGCCGTGTAGGCCGGCAGCGCGGCCTGGGCCACACGGTTGGCGTCCAGGGCCGCGGGCAGCAGTGAGGTGGCCACGCCACCCAGGTGAAAGCTGTCGAAGGCGGTCGGCCGGCCTCCGATGCGTCCCGTTTCTCCGTGAAGGCCGAGGGGCGCCCAGGGGTTGATCCACCCGGCGCTGAAGGAGATGCGGCTGAGCGTCCAGGCCTGGCCACCGGTGCGGCCCCGGAAGGCCTGGAGGGTGGCGGCCCCGCGGAAGCCCTGGGAATCCCGGCTCCAGAAGTTGCCTAGGGCGGCCCGGCCCCCCAGCAGGAAACGGCCGGAACGTTCCGCCTCTGCGGGGGCGATGCGCTCGAAGGCGGCCACGGGATGGAAGCTGAACCGGGGCCTCCCCAGCCCCTCCCGCTCGAAGGCGAACGCCATGCCGCGGCGTTCCCGGTCGAAGCCCTGGACGGCGAGATGATCCTGCCGGGAGGGCCGTTCCAGGATCGAGAAGGCCTGCGCGGACGGGGCCCAGCTCCAGCCGCGCCAGGCCGCGCCCAGCATGGCTCCGCGGGGCCCAGCGCCATCGCCCAGGCCCGCGAGCGCCTGCCAGTTGAGGCGGTTCAGCACATCGTTGCCGCCGCCCCCGATCTGGACGCTGAGGCCCGAAGGCGTGGCGCTGTAACCCGCCAGACCGAGGACCTGATGTGTGTCTCCGACACGGTAGGGGCGGGGTTCCACCACCACCGGGGCCGGGAGGGGGCTGGGCTCGTCCGCCTTGGGCAACACCGTCTCTTTCACCAGGGCCGCGGCATCCTGGGGCAGGGGCTTGGCTTCCAGGGGAGGCAGGCTGGTGTCGAGCCGGCGGATCTGCAACCCCGTGGCGCTGAGCTGGGTGTAGTAGATCCACTTGCCGTCCGGCGTGGCCACGGGGTTCCAGGCCGCGGCCAGGGTGCGGGTCAGGGGCTGGCCTTTGGCATCCACCAGGTTCCAGATGCCCTCGACTTCCCTCCAGAACACGTCGGCCCTGGCGCCGGCCGGGGCGGCGGCGCTGGATCCTTGGTCCAAGGTCCACTGGCGGCCTTGAGGTTGCAGCACACCTTCGGCGTCGGGAACTTTCAACTGATAGGCGATGGTGTTCGAGGAGATCCAGACCGGCTTCCAGGGAAGGGCGCCGTGGATGCGGCCCAGGCGCAGGGAAGGCGGCAGATCCGGCGCCACCGGGGCATGATCGGCGGGTTCACCGGGCTCCTGCCCCGCGGGCTTGGATGCCGCAGCCTTGAAATCCCAGACGTAGAGGCCCGGCTTCCGGGGATCCAGCACCCGGGCCAGCAGTTTCGAGCCGTCCGGACTGATGGAGAGGTCCGTGGCCAGGCCCTTCAGCTGCGCGACCAGCTCGCCTTCCCGCAGGCCTTGGGCCTTGGCGCGGCGTTCGAGCTCCAGGGCCGTGTGGGTCAGTTCTGCGCAGAATCGCTGGTAGCCATCCTTGGGACCGAAGCCGAAGGTGGCCAGGAAGGCCGCATCGAAGTCGCGCTTTCCCGCGAGACGCGTCCAGAGGGATTGGAGTATCCGGGGATCCCGCGCCTGGGCTTCGAGCCATTCCAGATAGGCGCTGCCCCCCAGGTAGGCCATGTTGCCGCCCATGAACCCTTCCGTCCTGCTGAGGGCCTCGTAGCTGGGCAGCTTGCCCTCCAGGGCCCATTGGCGCAGGATCGCGGCCCGGAAGGGGCTGTGGGGGCGGCCGCTTCCGGTGAGCTTGCCCTCGATCAAGGTGGCGTAGCCTTCGGTCATCCAGCGAGGGGTCTTCCTCGGGAGGGGCCCCACAATGGCGGTCCAGCGTTCCCAGAGGCCGGGGTGGCGGGCGGGCCGCAGCAGGTGGTGCATGTGACCCAGCTCGTGGGCAAGGAGCAGCTCGGCCCAGCCGCGGTGATGGCCGATGGCGGAATCGGCTTCGGGCTCCGTCTTCCAAAGCACCACGTGGGGCCGGTCGAGGAAGGGCCAGGCGAGGCCGTTGGCATTCATCACCGGATCCAGGATCAGGATGTCGATGGGTTTGTCATGCACGTAGCCGACGAGCGCGAGGTACTGGGCATGAATGCCCTCCACGCGCCCCGCCGCCTCCCGGCCGAAGGCCTCGAAGGCTTTGGGACAGTGGATGCGGTAGTGGGCGGTGGTGAAGGTGATCCAGGGTGCGTCGGGGGTCTGGATCCGGGGCGCCGCCTGCATCAGGGCGGGGAGAAAGGCGAGGCAGGGCAGGAGGGTTCGGGGCGGCATGGTCTTAGTCTGCCGAACCGCGCGGTCCATTC
The DNA here is from genome assembly GCA_016195985.1 of Acidobacteriota bacterium. Classification (GTDB taxonomy): domain Bacteria; phylum Acidobacteriota; class Holophagae; order Holophagales; family Holophagaceae; genus Geothrix. The sequence continues at coordinate 78,112 of JACPYP010000018.1, forward strand.
CGAGACCTGATAGCTTCATAGACATGTCCCGCATCAGGATCCTCTCCGACCAGGTGGCCAACCAGATCGCCGCAGGAGAGGTGGTGGAGCGGCCCTCCTCCGTGCTCAAGGAGCTGGTGGAGAACGCCCTGGATGCGGGTGCCGGCCACATCGAAGTGGCCTGGGAAGAGGGCGGGAAGCGCCTGCTGGAGGTGGCCGACGACGGATCGGGCATGGCCCGGGACGACCTCTACCTGGCCCTGGAGCGCCACGCCACCAGCAAGGTGCGCACGGCCGAGGATCTGGGGCATCTGGGCACCTTCGGTTTCCGCGGCGAAGCCCTGCCCAGCATCGCCAGCGTGAGCCGCTTCGATCTCACCAGCGCCGAATCCGAAGGGGCCGGCCATTGCCTGCGTTCGGAGTTCGGCATCATCAAGGGGGTCGCGCCTGCCACGCGAAGCCGCGGCACCACCGTGTCGGTGCGGGATCTCTTCGCCCAGCTGCCAGCCCGGCGGCGCTTCCTGAAATCCACGGATACGGAGCATGCCCAGCTCTGGGGCGTGGTGGCACGGCTGGCGCTGAGTTCGCCTGGCGTTCGCTGGACCATCCGGCCGGACCGGGGTTCGCCCCTGGTGCTGCCTCCGGTGGAGGACGCGGGCCAGCGCCTGGCCCCCCTGCTGGGCCAAAAACTGAGCCGCCTGGCGCCCTTCGTGAACGGCGAGCGGCCATGGCAATTGCGGGGGTTCGTCTCGCCGCCCGATCTGAGCTTCCGCGACCGCAACCACCTCTACCTGTTTGTGAACGGGCGCGCCGTGCGGGACCGGCTCCTGCTGGCGGCGCTGTCCGAAGCCTGGTCCGGCACCTTCGCCAAGGGTTCGTACCCGGCGGCGGTGCTCTTCCTGGAGATGCCGCCGGAGGCGGTGGACGTGAACGTGCACCCCACCAAGGCCGAGGTGCGCTTCCGCGAGCCCCAGCGCATCTTCGCCTGGGTGCGGGGCGCGGCTGAAGAGGCCTGGGCCGGGCTCCGGGGCGGGCTCGCCTCGGTGCTGGAACTGCCGCCCAAACCGCTGGAGGCGGAGTTCGAGCTGGATCCTTCCCGCCGCTTGGCTCCCCAGCACCCGCGCCTCTGGTCGGACCATTCCGGTGGCGGCCTGGGCGCCTACCAGGCCGCCTACCAAACATTGGCCTCAGCCTTCCCCCCTTCGTCAGCCGAACCCACCTACGCCTACGAGCCCGTTCCCCCGCGGGTGGCCGAACCGGCGGGTCCCGAGGCGGACATCCGCTACCTGGGGGCCTTCCAGCAGACCTACCTGCTGGCGGAAGTCCAGGGCGGCCAGGGGCCCGAACTCTGGATCGTTGATCAGCACGTGGCCCACGAGCGGGTGCTCTTCGAGCGGCTGTTCCTCCGCCGCCATGCCCCCGCGGTCCAGCCCCTGCTGCCGCCTCAGGTGGTGCAGGTGGGGCCCGAGGCGTTGGCGCGGCTGGGGCCCTTCCTGGCCGAGCTGGGTGCTGCGGGCGTGGAAGCCGAGCCCTTTGGTTCCGACGCGGTGGTGGTGCGGGGGCTGCCGGATTTCCTGGTGGACCGCGATCCCCAGGCCCTTCTGGAGGATCTGCTCGCGCGTCTGGAACGCGAAGGACGGGTGGATCTGGATGCCTTCCGCCGGGATCTCAATGCCGAGCTGGCCTGCCGGGCCGCGATCAAGAAGCATCACAGCCTGCCACCGGAACTGGCGCTGGGCCTCATCCGGGATCTCCTGGCCTGCGACGTGCCGAACACCTGCCCCCATGGGCGCCCCATCGTGAAAAAGCTCACCCTGGAGGATCTCGACCGGAGTTTCGGCCGGCGGTTATAGCAAGTGGCTGTGGCGGCCGGTCAGCTGCGGGCCTGGCGTTCGGCCACCAGGTCGAGGCCCAGGCGCCGGGCGGTGGCGTAGAGCGCGGGCCTGGCGAGGCCGAGCATCTCCGCCGCCTCCGCCACGCGGAACTGGCAGGCATGGAGGGTGTCCAGCAGCAGCTGGCGCTGGAAGGCCCGGGTGGCCTCGTCCCAGCTCCGGGCCTGGAGCGCGGGGGCGCTCAGTTCCGGAAAATGCCCGGGGCGGAGCACGCGCTCTTCGCAGCGCAGGATGGCCCGCTCCAGAGCATGCAGAAGCTCCCGCACATTGCCCGGCCATGGGAGCCGGGACAAGGTTCGGGCCAACCCGGGGGCCAGGGCTGGGGCGGGCCGCTTCACGGCTTCGGCAGCCCGCAGGACCAACCGGGGCAGGAGGAAGGGGAATTCATGGCGCCGGGCCGCGAGCGGTGGAAGGTTCAACACCGCGCCCTGGAGCCGGAACAGCAGGTCGCGGCGGAAGGCGCCGCTGGCGGAGAGCTCCTCCATGGGACGGTGGGTCGCCGCCACGAACCGCACATCCACCTTCAGGGCGTGGTCCGAACCCACCCGGCGGATTTCCCGCTCCTGCAGCACGCGCAGCAGCAGGGACTGCAGCCGGGGAGACAGATCCGCCACCTCGTCCAGGAACAAGGTGCCTCCCCGGGCCACCTCGATGGCCCCCCGGCGGTCCCGATGCGCATCCGTGAAGGCTCCCTTCACGTGCCCGAAGAGTTCGGATTCGAGCAGGCCCTCGGCGAAGGCGGAGCAGTTGACGGCCACCAGGGGCCCAGGGCGCCCGGAACGGTGGTGGACCTCGCTGGCGGCCAGTTCCTTGCCGCATCCCGTGGGACCCAGGATCAGAACCGGCAGCTCCGAAGCCGCGACCCGGTCCAGGTCCCGCAGGACCGAAGCCATGGGCTCGCTGCCGTCGGTGAGGAGAAGGCCCGCGCCTGGATCTGCCGCCGCTGGAGCCTTCGCCCTCAGGGCCGATAGCCAGGGCGCCAGGAGCTCGGGCTCGATGGACGGCGCGGGAAGGCCATCCCAGGGCTGGGCGAGCAAGACTGCGCCCACGGGCGCACCCTCCCAGGTCAGTGGGTGGCCGCGCCAAACCCAGGCCCCTTGCCGCATGGGCGGGAGGCTGCCCCGCTTGGCCAGACTGCTGAGGGCGCCGTCGGGAGGCGCTTCTCCGGCGCCCAGGCTTTGCAGGCGCCCGGCCTCTTCCCAGACCAGCCAGGCCGGATGGATCCGTCGGGCCAGCCAGGCCTCCAACAGCGAGGCCGGCGCGGGCGGGACCCCGGGATCCGGCTGGGGCCACAGGGCTTCCAAACGCCGCTGGTGCCGCGGCGATTGGGCGCGGTCCGCGATGGCCTGGAGGGCCAGCAGCCGGTGCGCCATGCGCTGATCGGGGCAGCGCTCCAACACCTGAAGGCCCATCTCCAGACGCATGATCTGGGTCGGGCACGCCTCCCATGCCTCCCAAAAGGCCCCGGAACGGCCCACTCCCCGGAAGAGGCGGTGGGCTTCCCAGCTCAGACGGGTTTCGGGATCCGCATCCTCGGGGGGGTCCGCCTCCAAAGGTCCGAGCGCCGCTTCGAGAAAGCGGGCGTAGGGATGGTGGCGCACATGAGGCAGACAGTCCCGCACGAGGTCCCACCGTTCCAGATCCGCCGCGAGGCTGGCGAGCTGGCCCCAGGTGACGGGATAGGCGGGGTAATGGTCCACGAGCTTCTGGACCGTCTGGAGGGCGCTCCCTGGGTCCCTGTGGATTTCCGCCAGCTGCGCGAATTCAATGTCCTGCCAGGGTTGGGGCATGGGGCCGCGGATCTTGGCCCACCGGGCGTGGCTGGGCAGATCCGCCCATTGCAGGGCCGAATAGGCGGCGTTGGAGGCAGCCCTCTTGGCCCAAGTCTCCTTGCCGAGGCGGTTGAAGTGTGCGAACGCCCAGGAGAACGACCGGAGGGCATCTTCGGGACGGTAGGCTTCCAGGGTCAGTTTCCCCTGCGCCATCCAGTGGAAGGGGTCGGCGCAAGGGTGGGCGGTTTGATCCCAGGTGGGGTAGCCGGGGCTTGGAGGGGGCGGCCCGCCGCCCCAGCGGACGCGCAGGCGGTCCCAGGTGAGGTGCCCGGAGGGCGGGGGCAGGCCCGGAGGATCCGCGCGCTCCTGCAGATCAGCCTCCAGGGCCGCCTCCCACCCTTCAGGCGGATGCTCCGGCATGCGCAGGTCCAACAGGGCGGTCAGGTCGGGGCCGGGGGGACGCCCCGAGGCGAGGCCCGGGGGAACCAGGGGGCCGAGGCCCTGGGGGGAGGCGCCGAAACCGCGGGACCAGGCGCGCAGGCCCGGGGCCAGCATCCAGGCTCCCGATCCGGACTGGAACAGCCATGGGGCCCAGGCGTGCCCCCGGAGGGCCTCGGGCAGGCTGTCGAGCACCAGGGGTCCGGAGTGCGCCTGAATGTCGGGCCACGGACGTTCCGGATCGAGGGTCCCCTCCGGCAGCAGCCGGCCCTCGGGATCCTGGGCCCGGAGCAGGGTCTCCCACCACCCGGCCGGCAAGCGGAGCCACTCGCCGGGAATCAGGTCCAGAAAGGGCGGGAGGTGGAGGGTGCCGTCCGCCCCCACGGCGCCCAGGAGGGCCACCCATCGGAGGCGCCGGGGCAGATCCAGTACCACCGAACCGGCGGCCATCCAGGGCAAGCCGTCGCCGGCGAGCAGGGCCTCCCAGGCCCAGGCCAGCAGCTCATCCTCCTGGGGGCCGCGGCGGCGCGGATCCGCGCCTGGGCTGCCGTGTCGCAGGCGGGCCACCCAGCCTGGATCGGGGCGCTCCTCAAAATGGACGGGGCGGGCGGTCACGCGAGGTCCCTGGGGGCGGCGGGCCTCCTGTTCCAGCTGCGGCCACCGGCCTTCCCGTCCGCCCAGGAGCCAGGCCTGGGCGATGGCCGCCAGGGCCCAGGGGGGATCTCCCCAGCGGCGTCCTCGATCCAGCCCCCAGGGGGCCTTCCAGTCACCCAGCCACGCGGCCTTCAGCACGCCACCATGTGGCGCCAGACTTCCCAGAAGGTTGGGAAGGTCTTGGCGACACAGTGGGGGGTGAGGAGGTCGCCCCCTTCGCGCAGCCCCCCCACCGCCGCCGCGAAGGCCATGCGGTGATCGTTCCGGGGATCGAAGGGGCGGCGGTCCCGCGAGGGCGTTCCGGGCCGGATGCGCAGGGTGTGGTCCCCGAGAATCTGGGCCTCTCCGCCCAGCCAGCGCACCAGGTCGGCGGAGGCATCGAGGCGGTCGCATTCCTTCAGGGGCAGGGTGTGGAGGCCCCGGAGTTCCGAGGGACCCGGCGCCAGGGCAGCCAGGGCGGCCAGCACGGGACCCAGGTCGGGACAATTGGTCAGATCAGCATCCAGGCCGCGCTGGAGGCGGCCCGACACCTGGAGCTCCTGCGGGCCCACCCAGCTTGCCTGGCACCCGGCGGCCCGCAGGATGTCCACCATGGCCCGGTCGCCCTGAGCGTCTTCGGGGTCAAGGGGTCCCAGGCGAAGGCTCCGGCCCGTGACCGCTGCGGCCGCCAGGAAAGCGGCCGCGCCGCTCCAGTCTCCGGGCAGCTCCAGGTCCTGGGCGCGCAGGGAATTCCCCGGAATCCGCCAGTGGGTTTCCTGGAGATCGGCCTCGCAGCCGAAGCGCCGGAGCCATTGGTTGGTCAATTCCAGGTAGCTGGCGCTGGCCACCTGGTTCCAGGTGAGGAGGCTGGTTTCGGGCAGGGCCGCTGCGGTGAGGGCCAACCCCGTCAGAAACTGGCTGCTGAGGCTGGCGTCGATGTCCCATGCCAGCCTTCGGGGGGGCTCGGGGCATGGGTGGAGCCAGGCTCCTGCCGCGTCGGACGCCCATCGAGCCCCAAGGGCCAGGAGGGGGTCCAGGAGGGGCCCCAGAGGTCTTTCAAACAACCGGGGATCGCCCTCGAGCCGGACCGGGCCCGTCGCGGTCAGGGCCAACCAGGGCAGGAGGAAACGAAGGGTGGTTCCCGAGGCGCCCAGCCAGAGCGGAGTGCCGGTTTGGGGCCTGTGTCCCCCGCGTAGGCTCCATTGGCCCGAATCGGCGGACACGTCGCATCCGAGATTCCCAAGGGCCTCGCACATCCAGCGGGTGTCCTCGGCCTCCAGCCCGCCCCGAAGGCGGCTCTCGCCCGGAGCCAGGGCCGCCAGCAGCAGGGCCCGGTTGGTCACGGATTTGGAGCCGGGAATCCGCACGGGACGCAAGGGAACCCCAAGGGTCCCGGAGGTGTCTTGAGGAAGTGACAGCGGCATCAGGGCAGGGTGCCCGGATGCCTCACGGGCCGCAAGGGCGGATCAGCTGATGTTTTCCAGAATGGGTTTGCTGATCCGTTTGTCGGTCACCAGGGTCCACTTGTAGACGCCATAAAAATCGATGGTGCGGGAGTAGTGAAGCACGATGACGCAGTTGGCGTTCTCTCCGTTGCCGGATTTGCTGACGCGGATGGCGTTCTTGTCCTTGAGGGCCTCGAGCACGCCCAGTTCCCGGGCCTTGCTCCTGATTTCTCGATCGATGGTTTCCAGGGGCTTCTTGCTGGCGTCGCTTGCGATGAAATCACAAGCGTCCACCAGCTCGCTGTTGCCGTAATAGACCGGCACGGCCTTGAGGCCGGCGGCCACCAGCACGCCCAGGACGAGCAGGGAAACAATGCATCCGACTTTGCCTTCACCGCGTTGGGTTCGCATGGGGGCCTCCTCCGCTTCACCTGAGATCTTCGAGGGCCTGTTTGGCCAGGGGGGCGACCAGGGGGCCATCGGGACCGAGCAGGGTTGACTGAGGATACTTCAAGGCTTGCCGAAACGCTTGGGCGGCTTCGGAGTGGTAGGCCGGCCCCAGGTGGAGGAAGCACCGGCCTGTGTGGTAGTCGAGGGTGCCCTGGCTGACGCCGCGGGTGGAACTGAGGTGGGCATCCCGCAGCAGTTCGATGGCTTTGTCGAATTTCCGGAACTGCATCAGGGCCAGGGCCATATTGAGCCGGATGAGGCCGGCTTCATCGCCCCCAGCACCAGTATTGGCACTGGCGTTGGCGTGGGCATACAGGAGGCGCAGCTGGGCGAGTAGGGCCGGGTAGCAGAGGTCCGGGGAACCCAGGGGGATCTCCAGGCCCTCCATCCCAAGGGGCAGGTTCAGGGTCCCTGCTTCCTGGGCCACCGGCAGGGAACCCTTGGCCGAGGCGACCGCCGCCTGGAAAGCCCGGGCTGAGGCCAGGGCTTTTCCTTGAGCCTGGAGAAGGGGCTTGCCTATCTGGATGCCGGCCTTCTGGGCCGGTTCTCCTGCGGCGAGAACCCAGGGACCGGACTCGCCGGGAAGGTCCAGAAGGGTCAGGCCGGCGCCCGGCTGTTGGATGGCCACCAGGGCATTGAGGCGCGCGGCCAGGGCGCCGAGGGGATCCTGTTCCAGGGGTTTCACCGCCAGGCGTTCTTCTTCGCCGTCCAGGTTGGCCACCACCAGCTCGATGCGATGGATCACCGAGTCCGGGAGGGGGCGGGCCATGAGCACCAGCTCGGCTTCCCGGGAAGCCTTCAGGCGCGCCAGGGCATCCTTGGGCAGCTCGTCCGGGTGGGCGGGGATGAAGGCCAAGGCCTGCAACCGGTCCCTCAGCGTTTCCAGCTGGCTCAGGAAACGGGCGCGTCCCGTGAAGTCGCCGCCTTCCAGCCCCAGGAAGGCCAGGCGGGGCTTCGGTTTCACCTCCAGGCGGAGGGATTGGCCGTCTTCCACGTTGATACGCTGGGTGTAGCCGCCTTCGGGGAAACGCACCTGCAGGTCGTAGGCGCCTGAGCAAACCGGGAGGTTCAGCACCGGGAGGGGACCGCGGCTTTGCCCCGAGAGGAAGAGCTCCCCCCCGGGCCAGGCCGAACTCACAGAGAGGGAGCCTTTGGATGCTTCCATCCGGATGGGTTCCAGGGTGTGGTCCGCAGCCGGGGTCGACAGGTCGGGCCCCAGTTCCAGCACCTTCGTGCGAAGGCAGGGAGCCCGCAGTTCCAAGCGATGCTTGCCGGGACTGAGTTCGGGAATGACGAAGGGGGCCGAGAGGTCCTCTGGACGCAACCCCAGGGGGATGGCGTAGGGAGCCGCTTCGGGGCCGGCCTTGCCGATGGCGTAGCCGAGGCTCTGCCCGTCCAGCAGAACCTCCGCATCCCCCGGCTGCACGAACAGGGTGATGGTCGAGGCGACGCGGGTCAGCTTGAACTCCACGGGCTTCACGTCCTTGGGGGCGAGTTCCACCAGGGCTTCCGCCGCGGCGTGTCCCGGCCGGGTGTAGACCAGCTTGTGGGGGCCGAAGGGCAGGTACTTCCGCGGCGACAGCGGGGAGGGGCGCCCGTCCACGGTCAAACGGCCGCCCTCCGGGGTCCAGCTGAGCTTCACTTGCGCGTACTTCTCGCCCTTCATGCGATCGAAGAGGGTGGACAGCCTCTGGGAGGTCAGGGTGCGATCCAGTTCAAAATCGGGGTTCAGGTCCAGGATGGCCTGCAGGCGCACCTGGGCGCGGGCGCGGGTCTGCGCGTTGCGGTCGTCTAGCACCGCCAGCCAGTTGTAGCTTTCGCAGAGCACCTGGCTCCACTCCGGGTCCAGCCCGAGGGCCTTGGGCGCCAGGGCGGCCACCACGCTGTCGAAGCGGGCCGTGGCCCCTTCCCGGTCGCCCTGGGTGGCCCAGAGGGCCTTGGCCTGGACGAAGGTGTCCTTGAGGGCGGCATCCTGGCCCCAAAGGGCGATGCAGAAAAGGGAGGTGAGGAGCAATCGGGGAAAGCGCATGTCAGTTCAGCCGGATCAGGAGGTCGTTGCGGCGGTCGCAGAGGATCAGGCCCCCGGTGCGGTCCAGGGCCAGCGAGGTGATGCGGCCGCTGATGCCCAGGGCCTTGAAGGTGGCCTGGCGCAGCACGGCGCCGTCGGGTCCGAAGACCACCACCCCTTCGCCGAAATCGCCGCCATCCACCAGGGCGGCCACCTGTCCGGCGCCATCCGCGGCCAGGGCGGTCACGTAGCGGAAGGCCGCGGGCAGGTCCTTGCCGTAGGGCACCACCAGGCGGGGCTGACCCTCGGCGTCGAGGAAGAGCAGCTTCCGATCCGTGTCCGAAGCGATGGCCACGCCTCCGGTGTTCAGGGGGGCCAGGGCGTTGGCGGGGGGAGAGGCCATGGTCCGGGAGGTTCCTTCGGGGGAGAACAGGGTCAGGGCCGGGGTTTTGGCGTCGGCCACCCAGAGGTTGCCCCAGCGGTCCAGGGCCGCGCCGGACACGGCGTTCAGCGAGCCGAGGGGTTGCGCCGCGGCGGCGTCCTCGCGGACCAGCCCCGTCTTGGTGAGCATCCAGACGGCCCCGGAGGGCGAGGCCAGAAGGGCCTTGGCGCCCGGCGCCGTGGGGCCCTGGGGGGTGAAGTCGCTGCCATGAAGGCGGAAGGTCCGGTCCAGATCGTTCTGATAGATCAGGAGGTCGCCCCCCAGGCCGTTCGCCAGGAGGATGGGGGTCTTGAGCCACTTGGCCCGTCCCGCGGGCCAGGAGCCTTCGTTGCGGAGGGGCGGTTTCTGCAGGCGCTGCTTCACCCGCACGGCCACGCGCCAGGCGGCCTCCTGGGCTTCGGCAGATTGGGGCGCCTCCTCCCGCAGGCGCTGGAGCATCCGCAGGCAGCCCGGCGTGTCGCCAAGGAGGTCCAGGGTTTCCGCGGCTTCAAAGAGGGCCTTGGGAACCACGGGCGATCCCGCGTGCAGGCGGAAGGCGTCGACGAAGAGCTGCAGTGCCCGGCCCCACTGGCCCTGGTCCCGCCAGGCCCGGCCCAGCTGGAGACGGGCTTCGGCGCAGGCGGGGGCATCCGGGAAGAGGTCGAGGACGCGGTTGAACTCCGCCATGGCGTCCTTCAGCTCGCCGGCCTTCCGGGCCTTGCCGGCGAGAATCTCGCCGCGCAGGAGCAGGCCCTCCGCGGCTTCGGGAGCCTTGATGTAATCCGCGCGCAGGCGGTCCAGGAAGGGCATGGCCGCATCGGGCTGGCGCTCCGCTTCCACCTGGTGGCGGGCGAGCCGCAGCAGGGCCATGGGCGCGTAATCGCTCTTGGGGTTGGTTTGAAGCAGCTGCGCCCAGGTGTCCGCGGCTTCCTTGTAGGCCTTGGCGGCGTAGGCCCTGTCTCCGCTCCGGTAGAGCTTTTCCGCCAGATCGGCATCCTGCGCCAAGGCCAGGACCGGCAGGGCGCATAGGAGCGCGGCCGTGGGGCGGAACCTGGAAGGCAAGACGGACATGAAGGCCTCGGATCAGAAAAAAAGCATAGCCGCCCGAGATCCGTTCAGGATTCCAGAGCCTTCAGGAGCGCCTCCGGCGCGTAGGGCTTGTAGAGCACGCCCATAAGCCAGCCCTCGCCGGGGCCCGTGTCGCGGGCCGCCGTGGAAAGAAGGATCTGGCGGCACCGCCGGCTCTCGACTTGCGTTTTCAGCCAGGGTCTCAGGTCGCCTTCGGCATCGGTCTGCTCCGAGATCACCAGATCCAAGGGCCGTTCCGCCAAGACGGCTTCGGCCTCGTTGCGGCTCCCCGCCTCCCGAACCTCCCAGCCCTGGCCCAGCGCGGTGAGGAGCCTCTTGCGGAAAAAGGCGCTGGGTTCCAGCAGGAGGATGCTTCGGATGGGGGCCCGGCGGGTGATATCCGCCTCGTCCAGCCCCAAGGCCAGAAGGGATTCCTTCGCGGCGCTGCGGAGGCCGAGGCCCGTGGCGCGATTGAAGACGTCCTTGATGGATTCGGCCAGGTCCAACTGCCGGGTGAGGCCGCCGATTTCGCAGAGCCGGGCCAGCTCCCGCCAATCCTGTTCATCGCGGCGCAGTTCGCTGAGCACGAAGTCGGCCAGCTCCTTGGCCAGTTCGGTCCTCATGATGAACTCTGGATCCTGCAGGGTTTCCCGGAGGGCCAAGAGGGCCGGCGCGCGGTTGGGCCCATGCGGGGGCAGGGCGTTCACTTGGGCCCGCACCTTTTCCTCGCTGCTGGCGATGTGGCTCAGGCTGGCGCTCCGGCGCCCCAGTTCCTTCACCACAGCAGCCACGCGGTCGTTGGTGTCCCGGTCCCAGTCGCCCTTGGTGCGCAGATCGAAGAGGAAATCCGAGAAGGTGTCCTTCAGCCTGGCATAGAGGACCTGATCGAAGCAGTAGAGGTGCTGGGTGGCCAGGATGGCCCGCAGCCGCTGCCCTTCACCCTCACGGTCGTCGCAGCAGCGGGTGATGAGTTGCTCCAGGGCGGGCAGGGTGTCCTGGGGCAGGGGCCGCTCGAAACCGGGGAAAGCGGCCAGCAGGCCCTCCAAGGCCCGAATGAGGACCAGGGAGAGTTTCAGGTTGGACGACTTGGCCAGGAGGCCCAGCCCGGCTTCGGGGGTGGCCAGCTCGGCGAGGGCTTCCACCAGCGCCTCCTGCAGCCTGGCAGGCTTGCCGTCGTGCAGGAGGTCCAGCAGGACCGGAACGGCCTCGGGGCACCGGATGGCGCCCAGGGCTTCCACGGTCTCCAGCAGAAGGTCGTCCCGCATGTCCGTCTTGAGGAGGGCCATGAGGGGTTCCGCGGCGGCCTTGGTGCCGTTGACGGTGAAGATGCGCAACGCGGTGCGGACTTTCTCGGGATGCCCTGACTGGAAGAGGTCCATGACGGCCGGAAAGCTGGAGGGCAGCTTGCCGAAGTGGTGCATGGCCCGCTGTCCCACTTCGACGATGGGATCCTGCATGGCCTTCAGGAAGAAGGGCACCAGCGCGTCCTCCTCCCTCGCGCCCAGCACGTCCAGGCAGGCCGTGCGGCGCTTGGGATCGGCGACGGCCGGAATGCGGGCGAGGGAGGCCTCTTCGGTGGCGGGCACCAGGAGGCAGAAGGCGTGGTCCAGCCCCTCGCTGTGGGAGAACCGGTCGAAGGCATCCTGGAGGATCGGCACGACCTGGGCCGCGGGCAGGCTGCCCGCGAGGGTCTGGCGCGCCAGGCACTCGCAGACCTGATTGAGCGTGACGCCCTGGATGAGCTGCTGTTTGGCCGAGATGTCCTGGGCCTCCGTGACCATGGCGCTGAAGCGGGCCACCTTCCCTTCCACCAGCACGCCCAGGGCTTCTGTGACAAAGCGCTCGTAGGGCCCTCCTGCCGCCTCCTTGAGCCGCTCGATGTGGGGCAGGGGATTGCCCGCCTCTCCAGCGGAAAGGGCCTGCTGCATGGCCTGCACATCGGCGGCGAAAGCGCCGCCCATCCGCTTGGCCAGGGCCACGGCCAGATCTGCCCGGGCTGCGGTGCGGGCTCCCACTTGGAGGCGGTTGGTGAGGTTCTCGAGGGCTTCCAGGTCTTCCAGCGTCTGCAGGGTTTCCTGGAACAACTTCAACAGGCGGGGGCCGGTCTCGGCGCCGGGAAGCTCGGCCACCGCCCTGAGCAGCAGCCGGAAGGCCAGCGCGTCGGCGCCCTCCAGGGCCTCCCAAAGGGCGGCGAGATCACCGGATTCGGCCAGGGCCGCCAGGCCGCGGGCGCCCTGGTGCGCCAGGCGGGGATTGGCCTCGCCTTCGAGAAGCCGGCCCAGGAAGAAGCTGAGCGATTGCTGGGCATCCTGCACACCCAGCTCCCGCCGGAGGATCAATTGCCGGTCCGGGTCCGTGCGCTGGGCGGCCAGTTTCTGCAAGGCTTCGCGGGCCGACCGGATCTCCAACCGGCCCAGGGCGGCGCAACCCTCGTCGAAGACGCCAAGATCGGATTCCTGCTGAAGAACCTGGTGCAGCCACGGCACCCACTCGGGCCAGTCGAATTTCGCGGTGAGCCCCAGAATGAAACGTTTCAGCGCCGGCGAAGAGGCGGCCTTGGTCAACCGGGCGCCCAGTTCGGGCAGGGCCAGCTGGCGGAGTTGCTGCAGCAGTTGGAACAACCGCACCTGTGCCGTGGAGTCGGCCTCCAGATGGCCACTCAAGCAGGCGCGAAGTTCGTCCAGCGGGGTCATGGGGATGTGTCGAAGCGGCGCGGCCATTCCTTCCCCATCGGCCCGGATCGCCCCCGGGTCAAGAACCACCATTTTGCCAGGGAAGTGATAGCGTTTTCCCATGCGAGCCCTGGTTCCCGTCCTTCTGGCATTCGGCCTTCAGGCCCAGACCCCCGATTTCATCGATCGCCTTCCGCCCGCGGCCCAGGCCGAGGCCCTGGACATCGTGAAGCGGGCGGATTTCGTCTTCGAGACGAAGACTCAACCCAAGCAGGTGCGGCTCAGCACCATGGAAAAGCTCTTCGATCATCCGGTGCTCGGCGCGGCCATGTGGCGCCACTGCCAATTCGTGCCCGGGTTCTACGCCTTCATCCATCCTGATGGCGCCTGGAGCATCGATGACACGAGGGGGCTCAAGGGCACCCTCCGCCTGGTCTATCAGCGGCCCGGCCACCGGGTCTACCTGGTGGAGGGACGGGCGGCCCAGGGGCGCTTGAAGACGCCCTTCGCCGTGGGGGCCAAGATGCTCACTTCCTACCGGTACTGGGAGGCCAAGGACGGCTTCCACAGCCACCTCAAAACCTGGACCGCCCTGGATTCCGCCCTCCTGGGCGTGCTCTCCCGCCCTTTCCGTCCCTACATCCGCGGGCGTCAGGATGAATTCATCGCCTACATCAACGGCAACGTGGCCACCTTCGGGGAATTCGCCGAGATGAGCCCCAAGGATTTCTACGGTCCTCTCAAACGGGACGGGGACCCCATCGCGCTGCGAGAGTTCCAGGCCCTCTTCATGGCCAAGTGATGGGTTGGCCCTTCGCCTCGTCCCTGCGGGCGCTGCTGCGGCCGCGCGAGGCGTTCCGGACCGAGCCGCCGGCCCTGGGCCAGGCCGTCTGGGCCATGGCGAGGGTCTGGCTTCCCCTCGCCCTGATCCACGCGCTGGGAACGACCTGGCGCCTCCTCGCGGCCTGGCGGACCCTGCGGATCGAGGGCCTGCCCACGGGGCTTCTCGAGAGGCTCGGCGTGGATCCGCTGGACCTCAGCGACCTGCTGGCGGCCCTTCCCCCGCCACCTTCCTTCGGCCGTCTGTGGCCCTGGTTGCTGATCGCGGTCCCCCTCGGCGTGCTGGGCACCTGGCTGCATCATGCGGTCTGGGATCACACCGCCCTGTGGCTGCTGGGGGGGCTCAAAGAGAAGCGGGGCTTCAGAACCTCGCTCCTGGCGGAGGCGGAGGCTCTGCGATGGGCCGCCCTGGGCACGCTGGCGGGCTTCCTGGCCTGGGTGCCGGTGCTGGGTGGAGTGCTCGCCCTGCCATTGCTGCTGCTGGACGGCTACCTGTGGCTGTTCCGGGGATTCGCCTTGGCAGCCCGCCATGGCTGCGAGCCCTGGCGGGGCGTGGCGGCCACGGTGCTGCACGCGATTCTGTTCGGCGGCTTCGTCTTGGCGATGGTCCTGCTGATGCTGATCATGGCGCGGATGGGCGCGTGAGGCGCGTGAGGCGCGTGAGGCGCGTGCCTTGGGTGGCCCTGGGAACGCTGGGAGGCTGGGGCGCGCTCTGGCTGGGAACCTGGCTGGCTCCGCTGTTCCCTGCATGGCCCGAATGCCCCTTCAAGCGGTTCACGGGCTTCGCCTGCGCCACCTGCGGGTTCACCCGCTGCGCCCTGGCCCTGGGACGGGGAGAGTGGAAGGAAGCCTTCCATTGGCATCCCGCCGCCGTTCTTCTGGCCGGCTTGTTGCCGGTTGTTTCATTGTGGGATCTTCACCGCGCCTGGCGGAGGGCGCCCTACCCCGCGCTGCCGGATTCCTGGGCATGGCGCTTCTCCGTCTGGGCGCTCCTGCTGGGAGTCTGGGCCATGCAGGTGGCGCGAGGGATCTAGGGTCTGTTTTCAAAGTGGATGCGGCCACACTCCACTTTGAAAACAGACCCTAGTCCGGTCATGCTGGGGCACGCATCACCGGAGTCCCGACATGTTCCAGCAAATCCTGGATCAGCTCATCGAACGAGTGCCAGAGGCTCTGGCCGCTACGTTCAATGACCGTGATGGCGACCCCATCTGCTTCCGCACCATCCAGGTCTCCAACGAGGGGCTGCAGTTGTTGGGCGCCTATCAGCATGTGGTGAAACGGCACCTTCAGCAGGCGGTGGAGGAATTCGACCGGGGAGAAGTGAAGCAGGTGGCCTTCGCCACGGACCAGCACTGGATCCTCATGATGGGCACCAAGGAGCAGTGCACCCTGGTGCTGGTGATGCAGCGGGAGGGCCTGCTGGGTCGGGCCCGGTTCCACATGGAGCAGGCCGTCGAGGCTCTGAACCGCGAACTTTGATGCCGTCCGGGGGGACCGCTTGCGATGTTCCCCTCGGGCCCCCGCTGGTTGAGCGGGATGGACCCGCCCAACCAGCCTAGGAGTCCCCATGGAACGTTTCATTGGATTGGCCGGAATCGTGGCCTTTGTGGCGTTCGCCTACGTCCTGTCGCACAAGCGCAGCGCCATCCACTGGCGCACCATCTTCTGGGGGCTGGGCCTCCAGTGGATCTTCGCCGTCATCGTGCTGAAGGGCACCGCCATCGCCGCCCTGCTCTCCTTCCTGCCCTTCCCGAAGGGCGCCGGATGGGTGGTGTTGGCGCTGATGTTCACGCCCATGCTGCTGCGGCGCTTCGCGTCCTATGAGAACAAGACGCTCAACTGGAGCCTGTTCGGCATCATCGTGCTGGGCTTGCTGCGCGGGAACCTGGTGGGCTCGACCTTCGACAAGATGCGCATCGTGGTTGAGCACCTCATGGCCTACGCCCACGAGGGCGCCAGCTTCGTCTTCGGCTCCCTCTCGGATGGGCCCGGAGGCAAGGTGGGGATGGTGTTCGCCTTCGCGGTGCTGCCCACGATCATCTTCGTGGCGTCGATCTTCGCCGTGCTCTACTACCTGGGGATCATGCAGTGGGTGGTCACGGCCGCCGCGCGCGCCATGGGCCGCTTCCTGAAGGTATCCGGCGCCGAAAGCGTGAGCGTGGCCGCCAGCATTCTCATGGGCCAGACCGAAGCTCCGCTCACCATCCGCCCCTTCCTAGCGAAGATGACCCGCAGCGAACTCATGGTGATCATGACCGCGGGCATGGCCCATGTGTCCGGCAGCATCATGGTCGCCTATGTGCAGGTCGCCCACGTCGACATCGTGCACCTGCTCACGGCGGTGATCATGACGGCGCCCGGCGCGGTGATGATGGCCAAGCTGCTGGAGCCGGAGACGGAAACCCCCGAAACGGCAGGCGAGATCAAGGTGGACATCCCCAACCACGATGCCAACGTGCTGGACGCCGCGGCCCGCGGCGCTTTCGAGGGAGGCCAGCTGGCCTTCAACGTGGCCGTCATGCTCATCGCCTTCATCGCCCTCATCTTCCTCATCAATGGGCTCATGAAGGCCATCCATCCCGGCTTCAGCCTGGAGTGGGTGCTGGGCTGGGTGTTCAAGATCCCCGCCTTCCTGATGGGTGTGCCCTGGGGCGAGGCCGGATTGGTGGGCGGGCTGCTGGGCAAGCGCATGGTGGTTAACGAATTCGTGGCTTTCCTGGATCTGGGCGCCATGACGGGTCTGTCCGCCAAGGCGCGGCTCATTTCCACCTTCGCCCTTTGCGGCTTCGCCAACTTCAGCAGCATCGCCATCCAGGTGGGAGGGATCGGGGCCCTGGTGCCCGAGCGGCGGGGCGACCTGGCCCGCCTGGGGATCCGGGCCATGCTGGCCGGAACCCTGGCCAATTTCCTGAGCGCCTGCATCGCGGGCATCCTGAGCTAGTGTGCCTCACCTGAAATAACTGGATCATTCAGGGGAGCTGGCGAGGCACCCTTCCATCGGGGCATGGCCCCTCTGGCGCATGGGCGCGGGACCGCGCCCATGCTGTCACCCCGCTGGGGGCGCTGCCACGCCCCCAGACCCCCGCCCCGTGGTGTCCATGGGCTGGGCTCATGGGTGGCGATTACGACGCCATCTTTGGCGCCATGAAGAAAGCTTGGCCCTGTGAGACCATCGCCGTGGTTTGCGATACCAACGGCAGCAAGGCCGCGCTGTCCACGCTGACCGGGGCCGCCACCGGCATGAAGATCATGGTGGTGGACGTGAAGGGCCCGCAGGACATGGGCAAGGCCATCAGCACCCTCACAAGTCGCAAGCCGGACGCCATCCTGCTGCTGGCGGGCGACCGGATCGCCGGGGATGGCTCCGCCGCGGCGACCTTCCTCATCCAGCGCATGGCCGCCATCAAAGTGCCCACTGCGGCCACGACGGAGGCTGGCGTCAAGCAGGGCGCGGCCCTGGGCGTGGGGCCGGGCACGGGCGGCAAGCTCATGTCCAACGCCAAGGTCGCCGGCGTCGCGGGCGTGGCTGTGCCCGCGGGAGCTACGGTTCTCTAGGGGCCGGAATCAGAACCTTCCCTTCAGAGAATGCGCGTACCCGGTGAGTTCCAGATAGGCATGGCCCGCCTCGCGGCCCATGTCGTCCATCACCCGGCAGGCGCCCTCCCAATAGGTAATGCCGGTGCTGCGGCCGGTCCGCAGCTCCTGGTCCGGCAGGACCGGCACCAGGGTGAAGCGCTGGCCCCACGCCTCGATCGCCAGGGGGATGGGATAAGCCGCGCCGCTCTGAGGGCTGCGCCAGGAGCCGGTCCCGCGCATCTCGAAGGCGTGAGTGCTGCGGAGGATCCGGCCCTTGGCATCCACCTCCGTGATCGTGGAGAAAGGGTCCTGGCTGCCATCCTGCCTCCGCAGGCGGTAGGCCATGAGGCTGCGGCCGTCCCGCAGCTGGATGCCCGCCCAATCCCACCCCACCTGGCCCTGGTCCAGCTGGTTGGAGCTGAATTCATGATCCATCCAGCCGAGCCCATGCACCGGGAGGCTGGGCCCTTCAGGGAGCCGGAGCTGGCCGCGGGCCTCTAGGCGCGGATAGGTGATGTAGTGGCTGGCGGCACTGGGATCCGCCCCTTTGCGGCTGACGCCCTGCTCGCCAAAGACCACCGGCGGCGTGGCGGGATCCAGATCGAGTTCCAGGGCCGCGCCGCGCACGGTCATCCGGAGGTGAAGGCGTCCCGATGGCCCCTGCTCCACCCGCCAATCCTGTTGGAACACGTCCAAGTGGTCTCCGGCTGATCCAGCCAGCAGGCCGGCCCGGTCCAGCCGCTCATCCACCTGGAAACGATGGCCCGCTTCATCGGTCAGGGCCGCGTGGGCCAGGTGGAGCTGGTCACTGCGCCAGGCGGACGAGCCTGTCCAGGCGGTGCGGGGGGAGGCCTGGCGGAAGAAGGTGAGCTGGTATCCGAAGCGGCGGCCGGTGTCTCCGGCCCAGAGATGTCCCGTGAGGTACCACCATTCGGTGCGGAACGCGGGATGGCTGCCGTGGTCCCTGGGAAAGGCGAAGGCATAGCCGGGTTTGGCCACGGCGAATTCCTCCGCGTTGGGTGTTCCGGCACCGGGGAGAATCATGAGCCCGGCCAGCAACAGCGCCTTCATGCGCCCTCCTCGGCTTCCCGGTCCGCGCCCAGGCGGGACCCCCAACGGGCCGCGGGGGCCAGCACCAGCAGGGAGGCTCCGGCCGTCGCGGCGGAAAACAAGCCCAGGAAGGGCCAGGGAATGGAGAAGTGCAGGGTCCAGCCGAAGACCTGCGGGTTGAGCACGTCCACCAGGATGCGGGCCAGGATCAAGCCGAGTCCCATTCCGGCGACGAGACCGGCCGCCGTGACGCCAAGGCCTTCCAGCATGAGGATGAGCGTGAGATCCCACCGGGTGGCGCCCAGGGCCCGCAGGGACCAGATTTCGCCCCGACGGGCCAGCGCGAGGCCCGTCAGCCCCTGGCCAAGACCCAGCACGGCCACCAGGAGGCCGATGGCCTCCAGGGCGTAGGTGAGGGCGAAGGTCTGCCGGAAGATGGTGGTGACCTGGGCCCGCAGAGCGTGGTTGCTGCGCACCTGCAGGGCCGGGTGGTCCCGTCTCAACCGTGCGGCGACCGGTTCCGCCGCCTGGCCGGGGCGCAGGTAGAGCGCCACGCTGGCCACCCGCTCATCGCCGAACCAGGCGAGGAACACTGGACGGTCCAGGATCAGGCTGCCCCGCTCGTTGCCATAGTCCGCAAGAACGCCGCGCACGGTGACGGCCCGGGTCCCGCCCGGGACGGGAAGATCCAGGATTTCGCCCACCTTCACGCCGAAATGCCGGGCGAAGGTTTCCGACACGAGCACTCCGGGATCGTGAAGTCCGCCGTTCCGCATGGCCAGAAGAGGCCCGGGGAAGGGGCCGCCGGCCGCCAGGATCAGTCCGCCCCGGGCCGCCTGGATGCCCATGTCCCCCGAGCCCAGGAACGTGGGCCGCCCACGGAAAACCATGGGCAGCATCTGAAATCTGTCCGCGGCGTCCACGGCGGAATCGGCGGCCACGGCGTTGG
Source organism: Acidobacteriota bacterium (assembly GCA_016195985.1). Classification (GTDB taxonomy): domain Bacteria; phylum Acidobacteriota; class Holophagae; order Holophagales; family Holophagaceae; genus Geothrix. The sequence goes on from JACPYP010000018.1 coordinate 97,308, forward strand.
CGGTCTCCGCACTCATGCGGTGCTGCGTGCCCGCCCCGGCGGCCCCCAGGGGGGCCACGTAGAGGTCCGCCCGGAGACTGCTGCCGATCCAGACCAGCACCGTGCGTTCGAAGCTCCGCACCATGACGCCCATGCCCGTGGCCATGCCCACGGCCACCGTCAGCGCGGCGGCGGCGAAGCCGTGCCGGCCCGTGGGACGGCGCAGCGGGCGCAGCGCGAGACGAAGCCGCCAGCGGCGGGTCCCCTGCCCCGGCCAGGCGAACAGGGGCAGGAGCGCCACCGCCACCAGCGAGCCTCCGAGCAGCGTGAAGGCCGCGCCGAGGTAGGCATGCCAGGCCACGCCTGGAGGAGCCGGGACGCCATAGGCGAAGGCGGGGCCCAGCAGCAGGCACAGGCCCCCGCCCAGGCCCAGCGGACCCCAACGAAGGGGGGCGGGCCCGCCGTCGCGGGCCAGAAGCTGGACGGGCGGGGTCGCCGCCGCTCGCCGGGCGGGAATCCAGGCCGCCACGAGGCAGGCCAGCAGCCCGATCCCGACGGCCAAGGCCGATTCTCCGCCGTGAAGCGCGGCGCTGCGGGCGGCGCTGGCGCCGTACAGGGCGTTCACGGTCTGGCTGACGGCACGCACGCTGGCCTGGGCCAGCAGCCAGCCCAGGCCGAGACCCAGCAGGCTGCCCAGCAGGCCGAGCAGGGCCGCCTCCCCCAATACCAGGCGCAGAATGCCGGAGGGCGAGTGCCCCAGGGCCCTCAGGGTGGCCCAGGTCTCGCGGCGCCGGTTCACGGAGGCGTCGAAGGCCTGGAAGAGGAGGTAGGCTCCCACGGCCAGGGCGATGAGGCTGAGGATGGTGAGGTTGAATCGGAAGGCCGCGGTCATGGCGCGGCCGCTCTCCGCCCTCTGCTCCGGAGGCTCCAGGGCCAGCCCGGGCGGCAGCAGGCGGCGAGCCTCGGCCTCCAGATCCACCAGACGCGCGCCTGGGCGCAGCCCCCATTCAACGCGGTCCAGCTCGCCTTCCCGGCCCAGCGCCTTCTGGGCTGCGGGCAAATCCATGACCAGGAGGTTCCGCTGTAGCCGGGGCTGGTTGGGGCGCTCGGGCAGGATGCCGGCCACGCGAAGCCGCACGGGCCGGTCCTGGATGAAACCATCCAGGAAGTCGCCTGGCCGCAGACCTTCCTCGGCCAGCGCCGACGTGATGAGCACGGCGTCGGGGACCTGGATCATGGTGTAGAGCGCCGTCGTTCCGCTGGCCGGGGCCTGCCCGGTAGGGGCGTCCATCTGGCCGTCACGGGCGCTCCCGAGGCCCACCAGATCCAGTCCCGTGACCTGGAAAGGCTCCAGGGTGCCCGCGCGCGCGAAGCTGCCTTCGATGATGGGCCGCATCCACCCCCATTCCGTCAGGGGCCTCAGGGAGGGCAGGAGGCTTTCCCGCAGGGGGCCCGCTTCGGTGCGCATCACGAGGTCCGAGCCCTGTCCCACGCCCTGGGTGAACTGCTCGAAGCTGGCCACGGCGGCCCGATTGGCCAGGCGGATGGAGAGAAACACCGCCACGCCCAGGCCCACGGCGGCCAGGGTGAGCAGGGCCCGGCCCCACTCCCGCAGGAGGGCGCGCAGCACCAGGCGCCGCGCCAGCCAGGTCAAGACGCGCCGGTGAGGAGGCGTCCGTCCTCCATCCGCAGGATGCGGTGGCAGATGCGGGCGGCGGATTCGGAATGGGTGACCATGATCAGGGCGGAGCCCTGCCGTTCCGTGAGCCCGGCCAGGAGATCGAGAACGGCCTGCCCCGAGGCGCGGTCCAGGTTGCCCGTGGGCTCATCCGCCAGCAGCACCGCGGGCCCCGCGGCCAGGGCCCGGGCCACGGCCACTCGCTGCATTTCGCCTCCGGAGAGCTCCGAGGGCCAGGCTCCGGCGCGATGGCCCAATCCCACGGCCTCGATGAGTTCCCGGCGGCGATCAAGAATCCGCCTCTCGGGCCAGCCGAGCATCCGCAAAGGCAGCTCGAGGTTCTCCTCGGCCGTGAGGGTGGGAATGAGGTGGAAGAACTGGAAGATGGTGCCCAGCCGGGAACGCCGCAGCTCCGCGAGCCGCGCGGGACTGGCCCCGTGCAAAGGCTCGCCGTCCAGGAGGATGGCGCCTTCGTCTGGCCGATCGAGACCGCCCAGGAGGTTCAGGAAGGTGGTCTTGCCACAACCGGAGGGCCCCAGCAGGGCCACCCGTTCACCGGCTTCCAGATCCAGATCCAAGGCTCTCAGGACCCACCTGGATTCAAACCGCTTGCCCACGCCCTTCGCTTGCAACACCGCCATGGCCTCTCCAGTCATGCCATTGGAGCCTGATGCCCAGCCGGCTTAGTGCACGGTTTCGGGATCGCACACCCCGTCATGGGGTGGTTCGATGCCCCGCCAGCCCGCCTTCCAGGCCAGGTTCATGAGCAGCATCAGCGTGATGTACGCGGCGAAGAAGCAGATGAAGAAGCGCTGCCGCAGCAGAATGGACAGGGCCAGCAGCAGCACGATGCTCAGGTTGGTGATCATGGCCGTCCGGGGGCTGGTGGTCCGTTTCTTGAAGCTGGAGAAGCGGAGGGTGGAGACCATCAGCAAACCCACGAGGAACAGACCGGCGGCGAAAGAATAGGCCAGCGCAGCGGTGTCCGGCGGCGTGGGGTGCCAGATGATCACCGAGGCCACGCAGGCGGCGCCCGCAGGGATGGGCAGGCCCACGAAATAGCGGGAATCCACAGCCCCCACCTGCACGTTGAAGCGGGCCAGGCGGAGCGCACCGCAGGCGGTGAAGACGAAACAGGCGGCCCAGCCCGCGGCGCGGACGTTGGAATCGTGGATGCCCAATTGGAAAAAGGCGTAACGGTAGGCGAGGATGGCCGGCGCCATGCCGAAGCTCACCACGTCCGCCAGGCTGTCCAGCTGCACGCCGAATTCCGTGGCGGTATTGGTGGCCCGGGCCACGCGGCCATCGAGGCCGTCGAAGACCCCCGCCAGCACCAGGAGCCCCGCGGCCCACAGAAAGTAGCGTTCGGGGGTGGCCCCCGCGGCGTTGATGGACATGACCACGCTGGAGAAGCCACAGAAGACGGAGGCCATGGTGATGCTGGAGGGCAGCACGAACATGGAGCGTCGCATGGCGCGCCTTCGACGGTCGCGGCGTTCCTCAGGGCTCAGACGGGGTCGCATGGTCCCAGTTTCGCATATCCCGGTCTGAGAGGAGGATGCGGCCGTGAAAGGGTATCCTGACAACCATCGGAGGGCGCTTGAAGCAGGTGGTGGTCATCGGCGGCGGTCATGCAGGCATAGAGGCGGCCTACATGGCGGCGCGCATGGGCGTGGCCACTTCGCTGCTGACCATGAACCTGGATCAGATCGGTCAGATGAGCTGCAACCCGAGCATCGGCGGAGTGGGCAAGGGCCACATGGTGCGGGAGCTCGACGCCCTCGGCGGGGCCATGGGCCGCCTCATCGACGCCACAGGCATCCATTTCCGCATCCTCAACGAAAGCCGCGGCGTCGCCGTGCGCGGGCCCCGCGCCCAGGCGGACAAGGTGAAGTACCGCATCGCCGCCCGGAGCTTGCTGGAGCGCCTGCCGAATCTGCACCTGCGCCAGGGCACGGCGGCGGGCCTGCTGTGGGAGGAGGGCACCCGCGGCCTCCGGGGCGTGGAGTTGCTGGACGGCTCCGTCCTTCCCTGCGATGCCGTGGTGGTCACCAGCGGCACCTTCCTCAACGGACGCATCCTCATCGGCGAGAAACGCCTGGAAGCAGGCCGCGCGGGCGAGCCCCCCAGCACCCATCTGGCGGAGCAGCTGCGGGCTTTGGGGCTGCGGCACCGACGGCTGAAGACGGGCACCAGCCCGCGCCTGGCCAAGGACAGCATTGATTTCAGCCGTCTGGACGAGCAGCCCGGAGACCAGCCGCCCCGTCCCTTCAGCTTTTTCAGCGCCGGCATTCCGCAGTCCCAGGTGTCCTGTCACATCGTGCACACCACGCGGGAGACTGAGGCTATCGTTCGTGAAAACCTCCCCAAGTCGAGCCTGTACGGCGGGCATATCGAGGGCGTGGGCCCCCGCTACTGCCCCTCCATCGAAGACAAGTTCGTGAAATTCCCGGACAAGGGGCGCCATCAGATCTTCGTGGAGCCCGAAAGCCTCGAGACAGGGGAGATCTATCTGGCGGGGCTTTCCACCTCCATGCCGCCTGACGTTCAGCTGCGCATGGTGCGCAGCCTCCCTGGCTTCGAGGCGGCGGAGATTCTGCGTCCCGGCTACGCCATCGAGTACGACAGCTTCGACCCCCTGCAGCTCCGGCGCGACCTTTCGGTGGAAGGACTCGAAGGCGTGTGGTTCGCGGGCCAGATCAATGGCACCACCGGCTACGAAGAAGCGGCGGGCCAGGGCCTGCTGGCCGGCATCAATGCGGCGCGTTGGCTGCGGGCGCAAGATCCAATCGTGCTGGGGAGGGAACAGGCCTATCTCGGCGTGATGGTGGACGACCTGGTGACCAAGGGCACCGACGAGCCCTACCGCATGCTCACGGCCCGGGCGGAACACCGGCTGGGCCTGGCCTGCGATTTGGCGGATGGACGGTTGCTTCCCGTCGCCCGGGAGGTGGGGGCCCTGTCAGCGGATGAACTCGCCCAGGTGGAGGCCAAGGTCCAGCGGCGGGAGCATCTGAGGGCTCAGTGCGAAGAGGCCTGGGTCACCCAGACCAGCCCCTTCGGGCCCATCGTGGCAGCCGCGGGCATTAGGCTGGAGGCGGGACTGAGCCTCTCCGAGTTGTTCCGCCGCCAGCAGATCGGCACGGCCGAAGCCGATGACTGCCTGGCGCTGCTGGGAGACTGGGGCTTGGAGCAGCCCGGCTGGAATGCAGCCACAGAGCGCGATCTGCTGCTCTTCGACCTGCGCTACGCCCCCTACCGGGAACGCGAAGCCCGGCTGCTGGAAGGCCAGCGGGCCTGGGACCACGTGCGGATTCCCTCCGACCTGCGGGTGGAGCATCTCCATGGTATTTCCAGTGAAGTATTGGAAAAACTGGCCTTGCACCGCCCGGAAACCCTGGGCCAGGCCAGCCGGATTCCCGGCATCACCCCGGCTGCCGTGACCATCCTGCACTTGCTCATCCATCGCTCCCAACATTCCGGCGCCAAAGGTGAAAATCGCCCTTGAGTCTCCAGCTGACTGGAACCCTAACCTTGGGGGTGAAGATGAGCGGGAGGTTCCCATGGCACACTCGGCGGCACACTCGGCGGCACACCCAGTCGAAGCGCCCTCCAGGCCCGCGGGGCGGATGCTGAAGATCGGCCAACTGGCGGAGTGTTCGGGCCTGACCATCCGTAACCTGCGGTTCTACGCGGATGCGGGCGTGTTCGGCGAGCTGCCCCGCTCCCTCAAGGGTTACCGCCTCTTTCCGCCTGAGGCCATCCACTGGGTGGGAATTCTGCGGACCGCCCAGGCTGCGGGCTTCAGCCTGGAGGAGATCCAGGAACTCCTGAGGGCCCTTCGCCTGAACCAGGTCCCCTGCGGCCACGTGCGCGAGGCCTTGGGCAGCAAGCTGAGCGCCCTGGAGGCCAAGCTGGCGGAGATCAAGGTGTTGGCGGACATCCTGAGAGCCGCCCTCGGCACCCCCGACGGCCAGAGCAGCCCCGTGGGCTGCAACATCATGGAAACCCTGCTTTCGGAGGCATCGCGCCTGCCAAAGCTTTCAGAAACCAAGCATTGATCTCAAGGAGAGAACGATGGATGCCAAGACCTATCGAGTGAGCGGAATGACCTGCGGCGGCTGCGTCAAACACGTGGAAAAGGCCCTGCGGGAGGTGCCAGGAGTGGTTGCCGTGTCTGTGGACTTGGCCAAGGGCACGGCCACGGTGGAAGGCACCGCGTCTATGGAAGCCCTGGCCGCCCGGGTGGCAGAAGCCGGCTACGACTTGGCCGGAACCGTTTGACCCAGGAGCCGCCGTGAGCGCACAGACCTACTCCGTAACAGGCATGACCTGCGCCTCCTGCGTGAGGCACGTGGAGAAGGCGCTGCAGACCGCTGCGGGCGTGTCTGCGGCCTCGGTGAACCTGGCCACGGCCACAGCATCCGTGGAGGGAACCGCTTCCTTCGAGGCCCTGGCTGCCCGGGTGGAGGACGCAGGGTACGGTCTCGTCCACATGGAGTCCGAGCGGCCCGGGGGAGAGGATCTGGGGCCAGCACGGAGGCGCATGCTCTTCGCACTGGGACTCACCGCCCCCATGCTCGCCATGATGATTCCTGGGCTGAACCTGCACCTGCCGGGTTGGCTGCAGCTTCTCCTGGCCACGCCGGTGGTGTTCGGCGCCGGGCTGGGCTTCTTCCGGCGGGGCCTGCGCCAAGCGCGCCACGGCCAGGCCTCCATGGATACGCTCATCGCCCTCGGATCGGGCGTGGCCTGGGCCTTCGCCGTGGGGGAATGGTGGCGCGGCGTCCACCATCTCAGTTTCGAAACGGCCGCGGCCCTGGTGGCCTTCCTTCTCACGGGCAAGTATCTGGAAGCCAGGGCCAAGTCCAAGGCCACGGATGCGCTCAAGGCACTGCTGGATTTGGCTCCGCCCACGGCCTTGCGCCTGCAGCCCGATGGTTCGGCGCTTGAGGTTCCCGTGGCGGAGCTGCATCCCGGAGATCGAGTCCGGGTGCTGCCCGGCCAGGTGATTCCGGCGGATGGCCGGGTCCGCGCGGGGCAGGCGGAGGTGGACGAATCCATGCTCACGGGCGAACCGCTGCCCGTGGCCAAGGGGCCTGGTGATGCCCTGGTGGCTGGGACCGTGGTGTATGGATCGGCTCTGGAAATGGAGATCCAGGCCGTGGGCGCGGATACCCAGCTGGCGCGTATGGCGGCCATGGTGGCCCAGGCCCAGGGCTCCAAGGCGCCGGCACAGGACCTGGCGGATCGCATCAGCGCCGTGTTTGTTCCCGCGATCCTCCTGCTGGCGGCGGCGACTTTCCTGGCCTGGGGGTGGCTGGGGGGGAGTTGGGCCCAGGCCTGGCGTCCTGCCGTGACCCTGCTGGTGATCGCCTGCCCCTGCGCCTTGGGGCTGGCGACTCCGGTGGCGGTCATGGTGGGAATCGGTTCGGCGGCGCGGAAGGGCGTGCTGGTAAGGG
>JACPYP010000015.1 GCA_016195985.1 Acidobacteriota bacterium
AAGACGGCGGATCTCTACATGTCGGCCTACGGCATGAACAATGACCGTTCCGCCACCTACGCGCTGTTCCCCCCCGTGGGCAGGGTCGCCCCCGGCGCCTCCACCAAGGGCTTCGGTTTCGGCCTGCTCTACACCTTCTGATTCCTGACCACGATCCACAAGGAGATGACATGAGCGAAGAGAAGAAGGCTTTGTCCAGGCGGGGTTTCCTGGGCACCGGTGGAGTCGCCCTGCTTGGTAGCATGTTGCCTGCTCAAGCAGCAATCCTGAGCAGCTTTTGATGGGTTATTACGAGGTTCTGGTTCACCGGTCGAGCACCTCCCGAACCTTGCGGGCCAGGTCCAAGCCTCGGAAAGGTTTCTGCAGGAACTGGGTCTCCTCCGGCAGCAGGCCAAGCTTGGCCAGGATATCGCCGGTGTAGCCTGAGATGAACAGCACCTTTAGACCGAGCCGGAGCCCTAGGATTCGCTCCTGCAATTCCTTGCCGTTAAGACCAGGCATTACCACATCGGTGATCAGAAGATCCAGTGGGCCTGGGTGGTCCCGAGCCAGCAAGTAGCCGTCCAAGCCGTTCTGGGCGGATAGGACGTGATAGCCCTTGTCTTCCAGAACCAGAGTGAGGATATCCACCATGGGCTTTTCGCCCTCCACGACCAGGACGGTTTTGGTTCCGCCGGGAACGGACGCTTCGAGGCCGGGGCTGGTCTCGAGCGCTTCACCACCGCAATCGGGCAGGTAGATCTTCATGGAAGTGCCCAGCCCGGGATTGCTGTAGGCGGTGATAGCGCCGCTGTTCTGGGTGACGATGCCGTAGGCGGTGGACAGGCCCAGCCCAGTGCCCTTGCCTTCGCTCTTGGTGGTGAAGAACGGCTCGAACAGGTGCTCTAGGGTGCGGCATGGACGCCCACAGGAGCATCGATGACAGATCAAGGTAAGCGCCAATCGAACCCCACTCTGTCCGGATCAACCTCGACCCGTTAAGGTGTCACGCCTCTGAGGTGCCGTCCTTCTCTGCCCAGAGCAGCAGGGCCTCGATCTCCTCGAGGGCCTGCAGGTTGCCCCTGCATCATCCCATCGCACCATCTCAGTAATTGAGCATCCAGACGGAACCATTGCCATCCCAAGCGGGGAGGAACCTCCCAAACTCGGGGGGGATTGCACGGTCATTCACGTGCGGGGAGTTGAGGCCAATGAGGGCCGTCGACCAACAGAAGACGAACTTGAGGCCAAGTATCTAGGGCGCCGGGATCGACTGGCGAAGTGGGAAGCGGATCGGCGGGGAGGGGAGTAGGCTGGCGGCACAGACCGCACCCCTCAATTGCGGACTGCTGGAGGCCGCATGAAGGCACTGTTAGCTGTCATGGTGATGGGCATAATCCAGGCCCAGGCACCCAAACCAGCGCCTGTTCAGGCAACTCAAATTCAACCTGCTGGGCCATCTCAAGCGGCACCTCGATTCCAGATGATCCAGCTTGGGGAATTCAGGGCAGACCAGTTCCTTTTAGACGCCTACACCGGTCGAACTTGGCGGATGGTCAAATCATCCAAGGCCGAAGAAGGACAATTGTGGGAGCCCGTTGCCTTTGTTGGAGGCTGGGGAACCAACTTCAACTTCCCAGATACAGATGAAGACATGGCTACATCCATCCGAATAAAAAGGTCATAGAAGATGCGGCCAGGAATGGGCTCTGGGAGCCCAAGTAATACTGCCGGGAGGCCCGTGGACCCGAGAGACCAAGCCCTTCATCGAATCCGCATCATCCTGGAGAACTCTGACATGTGGGCCAGGAACTTCCTGAGAACCCCAACTCCCCGCCCGGTGGACCTGGACCGGATGGCTTGCTCCATCGTGGACGCCCTGGAGGTGGTCCGCGGCTCAGCAATAAACAAACGGAAAATCAGGGAGCGATGGGACAAAGTAGGCTCACCTAGGCCGTTTGTTCCACTAGTGTAGGTCCTGGATTTGGGCTCCTAGACTCACCTTAGACTCATGGTGAACTCTGACTATCAGAATTGTGTCGATAAAAAACAACCGCCACTCAATGGTGGCGGCGTTCGTGTTTGGTAGCGGGGGTAGGATTTGAACCTACGACCTTTGGGTTATGAGCCCAACGAGCTACCGGACTGCTCCACCCCGCGGTAGGGATTTGAGTGTAGCAGGGTTTGGGAGAACGGCAAGGGCGCATGTCCGTGGGGACTTGGTATGCTCGACGGACGCTCGGGAGATTCGATGGGACGCCGCTTGATGCTTCTGCTGGTGATGCTCGCAGCGGCGGGTCTGACGGCGGGGCCGCGGACGTGGACTCCGGAGAAGTGGTTCGACAAGCCTCGTTCGCCGCGGATCGCCAATTACCGCATCGAGGCCGCGCTGGACTTCGAGCACAAGACGCTCGAAGGCCGGGAGACCCTCAGCTGGCGCAACACCGGCACGGCCCCCACGCAGGAACTGCCGCTGCATCTCTATCTCAACGCCTTCAAGGGGCCCCAAAGCCGGTTCGTGAAGGAAAGCGGCGGACGCCTGCGCAGGGACCATCTGGGCCGCCAGGAGGAGGCATCCTCGTGGGGCTATTGCCGTCTGCTGAGCGTCCGCCTGGACGGCAAGGACCTGGACGGGCACGACGGGGAAGATGAGACCGTGCGCTGGCTGAAGCTGCCCCGGCCCGTGGCGCCCGGCGAAACCATCCACCTGGACATCGCCTGGGAGAACCGCTATCCGAGGGTGTTCGCCCGCAGCGGTTGGGCGGGCACTTTCCTCATGTCGGGGCAGTGGTTCCCCAAGGTGGGGGTCTACCAGGGCGACCGCTGGAACTGCCACGCTTACCACGCCAATACGGAATTCTTCGCCGATTTCGGCGTCTACGACGTGGCCCTTTCCCTGCCGAACGCGCTGGGCCTCGCGCACACGGGCACGCAGACCAACTTCGTGACGGAGATCGAGCAGGATCCCAAGCGGCCCCTGAACGTGATCTGGCGTCTGCACGCGGAGGATGTGCACGATTTCGCCTGGGCGGTGATGCCCAGCGAAAGCTGGCGCAAGCCCGCCATGTACCAGTACCGCGACGTGCAGGTGTTCTACTACATCGACGGGGCGAACCGGAGCAATTTCGCCCGGCAGCGCCGCGCCGTGGAGAACGCCCTGCGCTGGAGCGAGGAGTGGTGTTTCAAGTACCCCTATCCCACACTCACGGTCATCGACACGCCCAAGGAGGCTTCCGGCGCCGACGGCATGGAATATCCCACCTTGATCACCGCCGGTTCCGTGGCCTTCGATCCGCTGCAGTTCCGCGGGGAACCGGAGCTGGTGAGCGTCCATGAATTCGGGCATCAGTATTTCTACGGGATGCTGGCCAGCAATGAGTTTGAGGAGCCCTGGCTGGACGAGGGGTTCACCAGCTGGTTCACCCACAAGGCGCTGGAACGCAGCTACCACGCCCTGATGAGCGGGCGGCGCTTCCAGGTCGGCACGGATTTCGTGGAGTGGGTGGGGTACTGGTCCCTTCCCAGCAGTGATCCCCTCACCCGGTTCGGCTTCAAGACCCTGAACGGCCAGGCCTACTACACTGCCGCCTACGCCAAGCCCACGCTGGTGCTCAACCAGATGGAAGCCATGCTGGGAAGGCCGGTGATGGAACAGGTCATGCGCGCCTACGCGCAGGAGATGGCCTTCCGCCACCCCAACCGGAACGACTTCCGGCGCATCGCCGAGAGGGTTTCCGGCCGGGATCTCAGCGCCTTCTGGCGTGATTTCGTCGAAGGCACCGAGGTGCTCGACTACGCCATCCGCGGGGTGAAGAACCAGGATGTTCTGCAAGGGGGCTGGCTCTACTCGGACAAGCCCCCGGTTTTCGCCGCCCCGCAGCCGGCGGCGCCGGGCCGGGTGGGTTCGATCACGCTGGAGCGGCGGGGCGGTATCCGGGTTCCCATCACCCTGTGGGTGCGCCTGGAAAACCACGAGGAACAACGGTTCGTCTGGGACGGGCAGGACCGCTGGATCACCTACGAGTTCGATTCACCGGTGGCCGCGGCGGTGCTGGATCCGGACGGGAACTACCCCATGCTGAAGGACCGCCTCCACGCCAGCTACAACCCCAAGCCCATCCGCCGCGGTTTCCACTACTGGGCCCAGATGGTGTGGGGTGCCGTGGCGGGCTGGATGCAGGGGTGCGGCATCGGCTGAGGGCAGCGGCCAGAAACAGCACCGGCCTAGGGATGTTCCGGCGCCGCGTCTCCCATGCGGATGGCCTGGATGTCGCCCTTGGCGTTCAGCGTGATCAGGATCGGGAACCAGGCCAGGCCCACTTTTTCGAAGGCGGTCCGGCTGGGCGCGAACTGGGCGTTGCGCCCGGCTTCACGGAGGCGCTGGCCCAGGGCCTGGCCCTCGTCCATGAGGGGGGCGCTGAGGCTCGCGTCCGCCGCATCCTGGTAGCCGGTCTCGCTGGGGAGGATCCAGGCGGTGCCGGCGGGAAGCGGCGGCAGGGCGTCCTTGAGGGCCGGGCAGACCCAGATGCGCGAGGCGCCCAGCTGGTCCAGGCGCAGGTCCTGGTAGTCCAGGCCGGGCAAGGTCCACAGGCGGAAGACGGGGGAGGGGCCGCCGATCAGCCCGAAGAGGCGCTGGAAATCCTTGAACGTGCTTTCCGAATCGGCACCCGGGGCCGGCCGGAGGGCGGCCAGCCGGGCTTCGTCCTGTTCGGCCAAGGCCCAGCAGAGGGCGTGGCGCAGCCCGTAGCCGCGGGTGAGGGCCGGGCCCGCGGCCAGAAGGCGGTCCTCCCAGAGGCGGCGCAGCGCGGCATCGAAGGCGCCGCCGCGTGCCTGGAGGCGGCCCCAGCGCCAAAGGGCCAGGGCCGTGCCGGCGCGCCGCAGGGGCAGGTCCTTCAGGGCGGCGGGAAGCTGCTTCTTGGGCGTCTTCAGGAGGCGGCGGAGCGCCTCGGCCTCCTGCCGGTCCGGGCCGCCCGCGAAGGGATCGGCGGGAAGACCGCGCTCCGGCTCGAAGGTGGCCGCGGCCCGCAGCCAGCGGTAGGACAGGGCTGCGGCCCCCTTGAGCTTCGGGAGGGCGGGGAGGGGCTTCTCCCAGTCAAAGGCCTCCAGAAGGGCGATCTCCGGCTCCTGGTCCCGGGAAGCGGGATCGGGGGCGGTGATGGCGGGGGGGGCTTGCAGGGCGGGGAGGGGCATCGATACCTCTCTTAATGGCAGAATGGTCCTCCGCATCATACGGGAGTCCCCTTGTCCGCACCGCATTCGACCCTCTCGCTCCGAGATCGCCTCGTGGTGGCCCTGGACGTGCCCACGGCCCGGGAGGCCCTGGCCCTGGCCGAGCGGCTGTCGGGTCGGGTAGGCATGCTCAAGGTGGGCCTAGAGCTGTTTTGCGCCGAGGGGCCGGCCTTCGTGCGGGACCTGCAGGCGATGGCGCCGGTGTTCCTCGACCTCAAGCTCCACGACATTCCCACCACCGTGCGGCGGGCCATGGAGGCGGTGCTGCGGCTGGATCCGCGCCTAATCAACGTCCACGCCCAGGGCGGGCCCGCCATGCTGGAGGCGGCGGTGGAGGCCGTGCGCGCCCATCGGGACGCAGGGGGACGCACCGAGCTGCTGGCGGTCACGGTGCTCACCAGCTTGGACCGCGAGGCCCTGGCGGCCCTGGGCCATGCGGCTCCACCGGAGGATCTGGCCCTGGCCTACGCCCGGCTGGCCCAGCAGGCCGGCGTGGGCGGGGTGGTGTGCTCCGCCTGGGAGGCGGCGGCCATCCGCGAAGCCTGCGGCGAGGGCTTCCACCGCCTCACCCCGGGCATCCGTCCCTCCGGCTCGGCCGTGCAGGATCAGGCCCGGGTCATGACGCCTGCCCAGGCCCTCAAGCAGGGCGCCACCTGGCTGGTGGTGGGCCGCCCCATCACCCACGCCCCGGATCCCGCTGCCGCGGCGGAAGCCATCGTGGCGGAGATGCAGGTCTGATGTCGGCTGGTTCCCCCCTCGTCTTCCGGCCCTCCTTCGCCCAGCGCGCCATGGCCATGCTGCTCTTCGCGGGCTCTTGGCTGGTGGGGGTGCGGGCCCTGGCGCAGATCCTGGAGCGGTTGCCGGTGCTCCGGGCCTCCCTGAAGGTGGCCGAGGCCGCCGGCGAACCCACCTGGTCTTTCTGGGTGGCGGTGACGGCGGCCTTCGGGGCCGTGGTGGTGGGCAGCTTCCTGCTGCTGGGCACCCTGGTGGGGGTGCTCATGGTGGAGGGCTCCCAGGTGATGCTGGACGACCTGGGCCTGTCGGTGGAGCATTCGGCGCTGCCCGCGCCCCTGGCCCGGCGCTTCGGCGCAGGCCGGCTGCTTTGGAAGCAGATCTCCCGGGTGGATCGCTCCGGCCCCTTCTTCGTGCTGCGCGGAGGCGGCGAACCCTCCGCCCACCTGCGGAAGGATCCGACCCTACGCTTCCTGCTGGTGGACGAGCTGGAGCGTCTGGTGCTCATCATCCTCGAGCGCAGCCCCAACCTGAAGCACGAGGACTGATGCCCTCCTTCATGGAAGTCTTCGGCTTCATCACCGGGGCGGCCTGCGTGGCCCTGCTGGTGCGGCAGAGCATCTGGAACTGGCCCCTGGGCATCGCCAACAACCTCGTGTTCATCGTGCTGTTCTACCGGACGGGCCTCTATGCGGACGTGGGGCTGCAGGGCTTCTACATCGCCATCTCGCTGTACGGCTGGTGGCACTGGCTGCACGGCGGGCGGGACCACGGAAAGCTGGCTGTGAGCCGCATCCGGCCCCTGGCGGGCCTCCTCCTGGCCCTGGCAGTGGCGGCCCTCACGGCCACGCTGGCCTGGCTGCTGCGCCGCTACACCAACAGCACGGTGCCCGTGCTGGATTCGCTCATCACGGCCCTCAGCCTGGTGGCCCAGTTCATGATGACGCGCAAGTGGATCGAGAACTGGCCTGTGTGGATCGCGGCGAACTGCCTTTCCGTGGGCCTGCTGATCTACAAGGGGCTTTACGTGGCCAGCGCCCTCTACGCGGTCTACCAGGTGCTTTGCGTCCTGGGCCTCCGCGAGTGGCGCCGGGAGCTGAATGCTGTAGATTCGGAGACTGCACCCCCGGCGGCTACATCTTCGGCCGGCTGAGGTAGGCTTCGGCGCCCTTCATCTCGGCGGTGGGGCCGTGGGCGGGCTTTTTCGGACGGGCCCCCTTACGCGCATCGGTCCGCTTCAGGCCCCAAAGGGCGGCCAGCTCCGTGGCTTCGGGATTGCCGGGGGCCAAGGCCAGCACTTCCGCCAGGTCAGCCCGGGCCTTGTCAGTCTGGCCCAGCTTTTCGCGCAGCAGGGCCCGTTTCATGAACCCCCAGGGATTCTGGGGCTCCCGGGCGATGATCTCGGCGTATTCCGCTTGCGCCTCGGTCCAGCGGCCTTCTTCTTCGGCGGCCTCGCCGCAGAGCAGGTTGGTGACGGCGCAGAAACCCAGCCAGGCCTTCTGCTGGGCGAACTCGGCGGGGCTGAAGCGGGACTTGGCCTTGGCCTTCTGGGCGGCCTGGTCCAGGTGCCGCAGGGCCTTTTCGGTGTGGCCGTCCACCCGGGCGAAGATCTCGGCGTCGCCGCTGGCCCGGTAGAAGTCCTTCCGGATGCGGCCTTCGGCGCGGTACTGGTCGAACATGCGGGTGCCGGGGTACAGGGCCAATGGGCTGATCTGGCAGTCGCTGGGCCGCGTGTCGCGGATGAAGGTGGCGGTCTCCTCCACGTCGGCCCAGGTCTCCCCCGGGATGCCCGTGATGAGGTAGATGCCCAGGTTCATGCCCACCTTGCGCACCAGCTCCAGGGCGCGGCGGGCGTGGCGGAGGTTGGTGCCCTTGTCCAGGAGCTGCAGCACACGCTCGCTGCCGTGCTCCACGCCGAACTGCATGAATTCGCAACCGGCCCGCTTCATGGCCACCAGGCGGTCTTCGTCCACCAGGTTCACGCGGCTCTGGCAGTTCCAGAGAGGATGGAGGCCGCTGTCCTGGATGCCCGCCATGAGCTTGAGCACGCGATCGCGGTTGGCCGTGAAGGTGTCGTCCCGGAAGCTGAAGTAGGTGAGGCCGTGGGCCTCCCTCAGCCTCCGCATCTCGCGCAGCACCGAGTCCGCGCTGCGGAAACGGATGGAGGTGCCCCAGAATTCCGGCGTGTTGCAGAAGTTGCAGGTGGCAGGGCAGCCCCGGCTGGAGCTCAGGTAGGCCAGCTGGCCCACGTCGTCGAGGAAGTCCGCCTCCAGGTGCTCGGCGGGGATGCCCACGGTGTCCAAATCCTCCAGGGGAGGCTGGGGCAGGGTGGCGCCCTCGCGGAGGATGAGTCCCGGCGTGCGACGCCAAAGATCAGAGCCCGGGGCGGTCTTCAAGCGTTCCAGGATGCCCAGGAGCACGGTCTCGCCTTCTCCCTGCACGATGGCGTCCAGGGCCGGGCAGTCCTCGAAGACCTCCTCCGCCAGGTGGGTGGGGTGGGGGCCGCCCGCCAGCAGGATGGCGTCGGGGCAGGCCTCCCGGGCCCAGGCCAGCAGCTCATAGGAGCGCTTCCGGTTGAAGGTGAACATGGAAATGCCCACCACGGCCGGGTTCTGGGCCCTGAAGTAGGCGATGGCCTCCTTCCGGCCCTTGCCGCTGAGGTTGGCCACCCTGCAAGGATGGGACCGGGACTTGAGCATGGCCTGCAGGTACCCCAGGCCGATGGGCAGGAAGGTCATCCACTCGTCCCCGAAGCCGCTCCGGGGGGCGCTGTAGGCGAGTAGGGTCCGGGGTGGGGTCATGGGGGTACGATTCCAGAGCTATCCAGTCTACGGGACCCGTTTCATCATGGAAGCAAGAACCCTTGGAGGCAGCTTGGCGGGCACCCTGATCCGGAACACGGATACGATCGCGGACATCTTCAAGCGCGCATGCGAACGGCGCGAGTTGATGATCCTGGTGACGCCCTACCTCCGTTTCGAATCCTCCTTCCTCAAGGTCGAGGGCCCGGAAGTGCAGGTGGTGGCCACCATGGGCCGGGAGGACGCCACCTACGGCCTGCGCAATGCGGCCCTGAAGATGCGCTTTCCCCATGGCGTCAGCTTCCTGGAGGCGCCCACGGAGCTGAAGGGCTTCGGCATGCACGACGGCCGGCGCACCCTCCGTCTGGCCATCCCGGCGGTGCTTCACGAGGAGGACCACCGGGGGTCCTACCGGGTGGATCGCGTGGGCAGGGTGCCCGTGACGTTCAGCACGCCGGATTTCGATCTGGTGACCGGCACATTGGTCGACATCAGCACCACGGGGGGCCGGATCTACAGCACCAGGGATTTCATGGAAGGGGAACTGGAGGCCGGGCAGGACATGGCGGTCACCATCCCGCTCACGGACCATATCCGCATCAACACCCAGGTGAAGCTGCGCCACGTGCACGGCCGCACCTTCGGCGTGGAGTTCCGGCCCCAGCTGGGCGAAGCGGTCCTGATTCCCCTGTCCCGCTGGGTGTTTGAGAAGCGGGAGGAAGATCTGGACCGCCTCGCCCGCCGCGGCGTGGATACCGCCTCGCCCGCGGGACCCATCGGCAAGGTGGCCACGGGCCGGCCTTCGGGCCTGCTGCTGGTTTCCGCCGAGGCCGGGCTGGAGGCCTCCCTGCAGGGCCTGCTGGGAGGCCTCCAGCCGCTCACCCGGATTCCTCCGGCCATGGCCGCCCTGAAGGACGCCATGAACCAGAGGCCGGCCCTGGTGCTGTACCACGTGCCCAGCCTGAGCCTGGACGACAAGCGCCGCCTGCGGCCCATGGTGGAATGCATCCAGGGCCGGGCCCCGCTGCTGCTGCTGGGCACGGGATTGGAAGGGGGCGCCCTCCTGGAACTGGGCCAGGAACTCAAGGCCACGGTTTCCATCAGCTTCAACCCCGAACGGGGCGTCTTCTTCCAGCGCCTGGTCCAGGGGGTGCTGCGCCGCACCTACGAGGGTGGGGAATCCCCCATGGCGCCGGTGGAGCCTCAAGGCGATTAGCCATTGGAGCATCAAGGCGATTAGTCATCGGCACCGCAAGGCGATTGGCCCTCGGCGCCGCAGGGCGGGCGGCGGATGTCAAGCCTCGTTCATGCGCTCTGGAGCCGCTAGAATCAAGGCTTCCGGAGCCTCCATGTCCGCTGCCCACGAACCGGCTGTCACCGAATCCCTGGCCCTGGAGCTGGGCCTCTCCAAGGACGAATGGCAGGTCATCCTGCGCCTCCTGGATGGCCGCCTGCCCACCTATGCGGAACTGGGCGTGTTCAGCGCCATGTGGAGCGAGCACTGTTCCTACAAATCCAGCCGGATCCATCTGAGGATCCTGCCCACGGAAGGCCCGCGGGTCATCGAAGGTCCCGGCGAGAACGCGGGCGTGGTGGACATCGGCGATGGCTGGGCTGTTTGCTTCAAGATGGAAAGCCACAACCACCCCAGCTTCATCGAGCCCTACCAGGGCGCGGCCACGGGCGTGGGCGGCATCCTGCGCGATGTGTTCACCATGGGCGCTCGGCCTTTGGCCAACCTCAACAGCCTGCGCTTCGGGGACCTGGACGCCCCGCGGATGAAGAGCCTGGTGAAGGGCGTCTCCGCCGGCATCTCGGGCTACGGCAACTGCATGGGCATTCCCATGCTGGGTGGCGACTGCGCGTTTGATGGCAGCTACAACGGCAACATCCTCGTGAATGCCTTCACCCTGGGCGTGCTTCGCAGCGACAAAGTGTTCAAGGGCTTCGCCTCGGGCGTGGGCAACAAGATGATGTACATCGGCTCCAAGACGGGCCGCGACGGCATCCACGGCGCCAGCATGGCCTCGGCCGAGTTCGGCGAAGGCAGCGAAGAGAAGCGCCCCACGGTGCAGGTGGGCGATCCCTTCACCGAGAAACTGCTGCTGGAGGCCTGCCTCGAGATCTTCAAGACCGACTGGGTGATCGGCATCCAGGACATGGGCGCCGCGGGCCTCACGTCCAGCAGCTTCGAGATGGCCAGCCGCGCGGGCACGGGCCTGGAGATCCGCCTGGACCAGGTGCCCATGCGCGAAGAGGGCATGACGCCCTTCGAGCTCATGCTGAGCGAAAGCCAGGAGCGCATGCTGCTGGTGGCCCGCCCGGGCTGCGAGCCCAACATCATCGCCGTCCTGCACAAATGGGGCCTCGACGCCTGCGTGGTGGGCGAGGTGACGGACAGCGGGCGCTTCATCGGCAGCTGGCACGGCCAGCCCGTCATCAACCTGCCCATCCAGCCCCTGGTGGATGCCGCCCCCAAGTACGACCGGCCCCGGCAGCGGCCCGCCTACCTGGATTCCGTGGCCGCGGATCCCCTGCCCGGGGACCTGAAGCCCGCCGAGGTGGAGCGCACCCTCCGCCGGATCCTGCAGTCCCCCACGGTGGCCAGCAAACGCTGGATCTTCGAGCAGTACGACGGCACCGTGCGCAGCAACACGCTACTGGGCATGGGGCGCGGCGACGCGGGTATCATCCGCGTGAAGGACGAGGCGGGCCAGGATACGGGCAAGGCCGTGGCCATGAGCAGCGACTGCAACAGCCGCTTCTGCTACCTCGATCCCTTCTGGGGCGCGGCCCACGCCGTGGCCGAGGCCTGCCGCAACTTGGCCTGCGTGGGCGCCGAGCCCATCGGCCTCACGGACTGTCTCAACTACGGCAACCCCGAGAAGCCCGAGAACATGTGGACCTTCGAGCAAGGCTGCCTGGGCATCCGCCAGGCCTGCCTGGCCCTGGACGTGCCCATCGTCAGCGGCAACGTGAGCCTCTACAACGACACCGAAGGCCAAAGCATCTTCCCCACGCCCATGATCGCGGCCGTGGGCCTGGTCGAAGACTGCGCCGGCCCCGTGGCCATCGACGCCCCGGACGCCACGGCCCTGTCCAAGGTGGGCAACCGCATCTGCGGGTCCGGCTTCCGCGTGGCCCACGATGGCATCTTCCTCCTGGGCGAAACCCGCGACGAGCTGGGCGGCAGCGAGTACCTGAAGCAGCGCACGGGCAAGACCCAGGGCGCCTGTCCCGAGCTGCGCCTGGACGAGGAACTGCGCCTGCAGGCCTGCGTGCGCGAAGGCATCCGCCTGGGCCTCATCCGCAGCGCCCACGACACCAGCGAGGGCGGCCTGCTGACCACGGTGCTGGAAAGCGCCTTCGGCGGGGAGATGGGCTGCCAGCTGCTGCTGACCAAGGGGTCCCTGCGCCTGGACAGCCTGCTCTTCGGCGAATCCGTGGGCCGCATCGTGGTCTCCGTCGGCCCCGAAGGAGAAGGCAGCCTGGCCACCCTCTGCGCCACCCACCGGGTGCCCTTCGCCAAGATCGGCACCACGGGCGGCAGCCGCCTCACCCTGGCCGTGGACGGCCAGCCCCTGCTGGATGCGGACGCGGCGGAGCTGAAGGCTCTCTACTCGGGCGCCCTGGAAGCGGCCCTGGTCTAGCGGAGGGTCTAGCGGAGCAGGCGGCCGGGCAGGAGGAAGAGCCCCCGCACGATCCCGAAGGCTCCTTCCACCGCGAAGCCGAGGATGCGGAAGGGCAGGAGCAGGAGCCAGATCAGCGGATAGAGGACGAGGAACAGGATCGCCAGGGGCCAGCAGATCACCAGCAGGATGAGCCAGAGCAGGAACGCGGCCATGAAAGCCTCCTGCCCAAGGATCCCCGCCAGGGCTGCCGCCTGCCCGGGCGGATCGGCGAACGGGCCATGGGCATCGGCGGACAGTCTGCTGTTGGATATGATCCTTTCAAACTCACGGGGCCCTCGATGCCGCTACAAGACGCCTCCCTGACGCTTGATCGCCGAACCTTCCTGGGCGCAGGCCTGGCCGCAGGTCTGAGCGGGAGGTTGGCCACGGCGGCCGTGGCGCTTGCGGGCGGTAATGCCGAAGCCCCGCCGGCAGCCCCGGGCCTGGTGCTGGAAGAGGCCACGGTGGATCAGTTGCAGGCCGGCATGGCCGCCGGACATTGGACTTCCGCGGACCTGGTGCGGCGCTACGCCGCGCGGATCCGGGCCTTCGACCAGGCGGGGCCGAAGGTGAACGCCGTGATCGAGCTGAACCCGGAGGCCGCGGCCATCGCCCGGTCGTTGGACGCGGAGCGGAAGGCGGGCCGGGCGCGGGGACCGCTGCACGGCATTCCCGTGCTCATCAAGGACAACATCGACACTGCCGACCGCATGAAGACCACGGCGGGCTCCCTGGCCCTGGCCGAGGCTCCCCCGCCGAAGGAGGATGCCTTCGTCGTGAAGAAGCTGCGCGAAGCGGGCGCGGTGATTCTGGGCAAGACCAACCTCAGCGAGTGGGCGAACCTGCGCTCCACCCGCAGCAGCAGCGGCTGGAGCGGACGGGGCGGCCAGACGCGGAACCCCTACGCCCTGGACCGCAGCCCCAGCGGATCCAGCTCCGGATCGGGCGCCGCCGCGGCCGCCAGTTTCTGCGCTGTGGCCGTGGGCACGGAAACGGATGGCTCCATCGTCAGTCCCGCCAGCGCCAACGGCCTGGTGGGACTAAAGCCCACCCTGGGCCTGCTGAGCCGCAGCGGCATCATCCCGATTTCGCAGACGCAGGATACGGCGGGCCCCATGGCCCGCACCGTGCGGGATGCGGCGCTGCTGCTGGGGGCACTGGCGGGCAGCGATCCGAAGGATGCCGCCACGGCGGAGGCCGCCGCGCGCCGCGAGCCGGACTACGCCCGCTTTCTCGCCGAGGACGGTCTCCGGGGGGCGCGGCTCGGCGTGGTGAAGAACCTCCTGGGCATCCACGCTCACGTGGACGCCGTCATCCAGCCGGCCCTGGACTTGATGAAGGCCCAGGGCGCCACCCTGGTGGAGGTGGAGCTGAAATCCTCCGCCTACGAAGAGGCGGAATTCGAGGTGCTGCTCTATGAATTCAAGGTGGGCCTCAACGCCTACCTGGCCGGGCGGGGCGGCGCGGTGAAGGACCTGGAGGGCCTCATGGCCTTCAACGAGGCCCGGGCGCAGGAAGAGCTGCCCTACTTCGGGCAGGAGCTGCTGAAGCAGGCCCAGGCCAAGGGGCCTCTGTCGGATCCCGCCTACCTCAAGGCCCTGGAGGCCTGTGCCCAGGCCCGGCGCGGGATCCTGGAGCTGCTGGCCAAGGGGCGCCTCCAGGCTCTCGTGGGGCCCACGGGCATTCCGGCCTGGCTCATCGACCACGTGAACGGAGACAGCTCCGGGTTCAGTTTCTCCACGCCGGCGGCCGTGGGCGGATGCCCGCACATCACGGTGCCGGCGGGCTTCGCCTTCGGCCTGCCCGTGGGCCTCTCCTTCGTGGCGGGGCCCTGGCAGGAGGGGCCTCTGTTGAAGCTGGCCTACGCCTTCGAGCAGGCCTCGCGGGCCCGCCGCGGGCCAAGATTCGCGGCCACGGCGGCGCCCCGTTGACAGGGCCGGGCGGACCTTCCACCCTGGCCATTCCCCACAGGAGAACCCATGAACCGAGCCCTGCTTTCCCTGCTGCTGGCGGCTTCGTCCGTCCTGGCCATGGCCCAGGCCAAGCCCGCCCCCGCTCCCGCCGCCAAGCCGGCCCCGGCCAAGGCCGCTCCCGCCCCGGCTCCCGCCAAGGCCACCGGCGCCATCCTGGCCAACAAGGATTCCAAGATCTACCATCGCGCCGATTGCAAGACCGCCGCGAAGATCAAGGACGCCAACAAGACCTCCTTCGCCTCGGCCGCGGAAGCGGACAAGGCCGGCTACAAGGCCTGCAAGGTCTGCAAGCCCTGACCCGGCCGCCGGAGCAAGGAAAAGCCCGGCTCAGCCGGGCTTTTCCTTGCGATCCATACGCGTCAGGGCTTCTTGGGGAACTGCCGGTCGTAGGCTTCCTGGGCGTACTCGCTGGGGGGCACGCCGAAGCGGCGCTTGAAGGCGCGGGTGAAGGCGCTGGCATCGTAGAAGCCGAGGATCTTGGCCACGTCGCTGGGACGTTCGCCATTGGCCAAGAGCGTGACGGCGCGCTGCAGGCGCCGCTCGATGAGGTACTGGTGGGGCGTGGTGCTGGTGGCTTCACGGAAGAGGCGGATGAAGTGGTCCGGCGTGCAGCGGGCCATGGTGGCCAGCTCGGGCACGCTGTTCTTGGCGCCCAGGTGCACTTCCATGTGGTCCAGCACCAGCTGCAGGGTGGAGCGGTTCAGGCGGTAGGGGAAGCGGCCCCGGTCCTCTTTCTCCGTGAGGCGGGACAGCTCCGCGCCCAGAAGGATGAGGAACAGCTCGCGGGTCATGAGCTGGACGCCATCGGGATTCGCCAGCTCCTGGCTGAAGATGCTGAAGAGCTGCTTGAGGCTGAGGCTGCGGAGCACCGCGAAGCTGGATTCCTGCCACTTGCGGGGCGGGTGCTGCAGCGAGGAGAGCAGGGGCTCCGGGAAGGGGCCCTCCATGAACAATGCCGTGAATCCGAAGGGCGTGTTGGCGTGGTGCCGCTTCAAGGTATGGCCGAAGCCTGGCAGCAGCAGGGCCAGATCGCCGGAGCGGATGACGCCCTCTTCGCGGTCTTCCCCGGTGCACACGCGCACCGCATGGGTGGGCTGCAGCAGCGTCCAGGCGTCCCTGGCCGGCAGGAGCTTGCCCGGAACGGGGTCGCGCTTCAGCACGGCCAAGCGGAGCGGTCCGCTGGTGTAGGTCAGGAGGTTTTTGGTTTCAGGATCGCTCATGGCTCAGGAAGAAACAGAGATGCCTACCGAGGCGTTCCGGAAGAATGGCAGGAAAAATCATCTCTGGGGCATGAAATTTTCACACCACTGTTTCTTTGTGATTCTGGTCAGGCCCCGACAAAGGTTTCGGCGAGGCTCTTGAACATGCCCAGGCCGCCCGTGGGGCCCAATTTCGGATCCACGGCCCGTTCGGGATGGGGCATCATCCCCAGCACGTTGCCGCGGAGATTGACGACGCCCGCGATGCCGTTCATGGCTCCGTTCGGCACATGGGCTTCGCCCAGCTCGCCTGCGGGGGAGCAGTAGCGGAAGGCGACGCCTCCCCGGGCTTCCAGATCGGCGAGGTCGGCGGGATCGATGGTGAAGTTGCCCTCGGCGTGGGCGATGGGCACCTGGAACACGGCGCCGGCCTTCATGGCGCGGGTGAAGGGCAGGTCCGCCCGCTCCACGCGCAGGTGCACGTCCTTGTGGATGAAGCGCAGGGATTCATTGCGCAGCAGAGCCCCCGGCAGCAGCTGGGCTTCGCAGAGGATCTGGAAACCATTGCAGATGCCCAGCACCAGGCCGCCGTTGTCCGCATGCCGCTTTACGTCGGCCATGATGGGGGCCAGGGCGGCAATGGCGCCGCAGCGCAGGTAGTCGCCGTAGCTGAAGCCGCCGGGCACGATGACCAGCTCGGTGCCCTCCGGAAGGCGCGGTTCCTGGTGCCAGACGGGGACCGTATCCCAGCCCATCACCGTGCCGCAGGCGTGGATGGCGTCGTGATCGCAGTTGGAGCCGGGGAAGACCGGCACGGCCACCCGCATCACACCACCTCGATGGAGGCCTTCTCCATCACGGGATTGACCAGCAGCTTCTCGCACATGGCCAGGGCCTTGGCCTTCACCTCGGAAGGATCGGTGCCCGGCACGTCCATCTCGATGAGACGCCCGATGCGGACATGGTCCACGGCGAACCCGAAATCATGGAGGCCATGTTCCACCGCCTTGCCCTGGGGATCCAGGATCCCGGGCTTCAACTGCACCGACACACGCACCTTCATGGGGCCCTCCGGCATCCAGTCTACCTGATGCGGGCGGTCTTCAGCTGCGCGGCCTCCAGCGGTGGGCCTCCAAGTCGAGGTTGCCCAGGTCATCCACTTCGATGCCCTCGTCCCGCAGCCGCCCGATCTGCTCGAAGGCCCCCCACCAGCGGCCCCGGCTGGGCACGTAGCCTTGGGTGTTGACCACCCGGTGCCAAGGCAGCTTGGTGCCCTCCGGCAGGCCCGAAAGCACCATGCCGACCTGGCGGGGCCGCCGCGGGAACCCAGCCAGCGCCGCCACCTGGCCGTAGGAGGCCAGCTTGCCTTTGGGGATCCGGCGCACCACGGCCAGCACGAGGGCGCGGAAATCCTTTTCCGGAGCATCCTCGGGCTGCTCTGCCTGCCCCGCCTTCGCGCGGGCCATTCAGGCCTGCACGCCGGGGCGCTGATGGGCCGGCACGCGGGAGCCGAAGCCCCCTTCGTAGCTGTGCCAGTGTCCCAGCTCGCCTTCGGGATAGGCCCAGCACCAGTAGCCGTCGCCGGAATCGAAATCCACGAGCCAGAGGCCCTTCACTTCGGCTTCGAGATCCTGCATGCTCTGCTGCCAGCTCTGCACGAGGGTCTGCAGGCGCTCCCGCAGGGCTTCCGCATGCGCGTCGTCGCCGGCCTCTTCGGCCTGGCTCAATTCCTCCGCCAGACTGGCGGCCAGGGCGTAGACAGGCTCGGTGGTGGCTTTCACCTGGGGCATGAGGGCCCTCGCTTCTTCCAGGGTGAAAATGCGGCCCATGGTGCCTCCGTTGCTCCATGATAAACCCATGCGGTTCGTGCCCCTGATTCCATCCTGTTTCGACCCTGTTCCTTGGCAGTCCCTGGCGCCCCTCATGCTCCGTTGGGAAGGCGCCCTTCACGAGGGTTGGACCTCCGCCGCCCGGAGGGGCTTGGCGGTTCACGCCGTGATCCTCCCGGGCCTGGCCCCCGTCGAAGAAGCGCTGGAGGCCCTGCGCCACGGTCTCGGCCCGGATTTCCTCGTGGTTCCCGTCCGGAAACCTGGAAACCGCGAGGAAGGCTTCCGCCTCCTGGGGGCTTTGGAAACCTTGCTTGAAGCCACTTCGGGAAGGGGCGTGAAGCTGGCCCTGCGCCCTGAAAGCGGCGCGGAGGCGGCGGTGCTGGACCTCCTGCGCCAGGCTCACGGCGAAGCGGTGGGCTTCTGCTGGCATCCCGGCATCCGCGACGCCGAGCCGCTGGCGGACCGGCTCTGGTGCGGCCAGTGCGAGCCCGGATCGGACCTGCGGCCCCTTCAGGCCCTGGGCTACCGCTGGGACATGGCGGTCGAGGCTGAAGATCCGCAGGATTTCCGCGCCAAGGCGGCCCTGCTGCGGGCGGCCCACCCGCCCGTGCTTTTCCCCGCGGAGATGCCCGCGACAGCTTTGGGACGGCCTGTGGTGGCCGATGACAGCGTGACCTTCGGCCGGCATCTCCAGCCCGGAGAACCCCAGCCCGGAGAATCCCAGCCTGGCCGGCCGCGAGGCCAGGCATGAGCCAGACGCTCCTGGTGGTCGCGGGCGAGGATTCGGGCGATTTGCATGGCGCCGAATTGTTGCGTGAGCTGAAAGCGCGGCGGCCCGGCCTCCGCATCGTCGGGGTGGGAGGGCCCCGCATGACGCCCTACCTCGACCGCAAGCTCGCGGACGTGAAGGACCTCGCAGTGGTGGGCTTCATCGAAGTCATCAGGCACTTGCCGCACCTGAACCGGCTCTTCAAGCAGATCCTGGCGGCGGCGCAGGAAGAGGCCGTCGCGGGCGCCCTGCTCATCGACTATCCGGGATTCAACCTGCGGCTGGCCAAGGCCCTGCGGAAGCAGATGCCCGCGGTGAAGCTGCATCAGTACGTCTGCCCCCAGGTGTGGGCCTGGAAGAAAGGCCGGATTCCTGATCTGGGCCGCACCCTCGACACGCTTTATTGCCTCTTCGATTTCGAGCCGGAGCTGTTCCGGGGCTACCCCGTGGAGGCGCAGTTCGTGGGCCATCCGCTGGTGGAGGTGGTGAAGCCCGAATGCGGCCGGGAGGCCTTCTTCGCTGAAACTGGACTCGATCCTTCCCGGCCGCTGGTGGCCCTGCTGCCGGGCAGCCGCCGCGGCGAAATCCAGCGCCTGCTCCCGCCCATGGCCGACCTGGCGCGGCGCTGGCGGCAGGAGCGGCCCGAGGTGCAATGGGTGCTGCCCGTGGCCCCCACGCTGGAGCCCGCCTTCGTGCGGGCCTACGTGGGCGACGCTCCCATCCGCCTGGCGCAGGATCGCACCTACGCCGCCCGGGCCCATGCGGATGCCGCCCTGGTGGCCTCGGGCACGGCCACGCTTGAAACGGCCCTGCTGGGCACGCCCTTCGCCATCGTCTACCGCCTCAACGCCCTCACCTACCAGCTGGCCCGGCACATCGTGAAGGTGCCCCACTTCGGCCTCGCCAACGTCGTGGCGCGCCGGGAGGTGGCCCGGGAGCTGCTGCAGGGCGAGGTCGAGGCCGGGCGGCTCGGGCGGGAGCTCAGCCGCTTGCTGGATCCGGACGTGGCCCGCCAGGTCCGGGCGGACTTGTCCGAAGTGCGCGGCCACCTCGGGGCCCCCGGCGCCGCAGGCCGGGTGGCGGAAGACCTCCTGAAAAAACTCTGATTCCTTTCAACCGGACGTCCACTTCGGCGCATCTCATGGGGCGGAGGTGTCCATGAACCCCTTCTTCCTGCTGATCCCCCTGGTGGCTTCGCCGGCCCCGGAAGCCCCCATTCCCGACATCGAAGCCAAGGATCTGCCCGCCGCGCCCCGGGGCCCCATGGTCCCCCGGGCCCGGGACTTCGGGGCTGAGCGCGGCATCATGGGAGACGTGCGCCGCGGCGCCCGGAATGGGCCTTCCATCCCCGCGCTGCAGCTTCCCGCGGGCAACGTCCGGGTGAAGGACAAGGTCCCCGACATGAGCGGCTGGCGGGCCTACGCCATCGAGGTGCCGGCCGGCGGCTTCGTGAAGGCCCACGTGGTGGAAGGGCGCAAGGCCTGGTTCCGGGTGCTGGGCGTCAACGAATGGGGCCGGGATGAGCCCGGGCTTCTGCAGAACCGTGTCTACCTCGGCGAGCCCCAGGCCACCTACAAGAACCCGAATTCCGTGGCCCGGACCATCTACTTCATCGTGGACACCCAGGACGCCAACATGGTGGGCGAACCCTTCACCCTGGAGGTCACTCGCGGCTAGGCGCAGGCCCTGCGGCGATCCTGGGGAGTTCCTGAGGCAGGGCGTCCCCGAAGGCCTGGCGCAGGGCCTTCGGAGCCTTGAGCCAGGCGTTCTGGGCCTCCCCGCGGCTGGCGAAGGTGCCGTAGCAGCCCTGCCAGATGCGCAGGCCGTCCCGGCGGAAATAGGGCAGGATGAGGATGTCCTGGGCCTTGGGCCCGGCGGCGCGGGCCACCTGCTTCAGCCCTTCCGTGCGCCCCGAGATCACCATCCGGATGGTCCAGGAGCCTTCCGGCGCGGCGTTCCTCCGGGCTTCGCCCCAGTGGAACGCCTCCGCGAGATCCATGCTTTCCAGGGGCTTGGCAGCTGCTTCGGGGTTCTCCAGATCCTTCTCCGTGAGCAGGATGCGAGGGGCCTCCACGCGGACTTCCACGCTGCGGGAGGAACCTCCCATGAGGTTGCTCACGCTCAGGGTGTACACGGTGGTCTTGTCGGGCACCACGGCGATGCTGGACCGGCCGTCCAGCTCCAGGCCGCCGGGTTCCAGACGCACCTTGGCGTCGCCCTGGCAGATCCACTTCAGGTCCACCTGTTCGCCTGGTTTTACAAGGGTGCGGCTGGCCTCGAAGGTGCAGACGGAGGCCGTGCCTGTGGCCGGAGGCGCCGCTTGAGCCGCCCGGCCCAGGACGGCGATCTCCAGCGTGCGGCTCTGGCCCCCCGCGGCGTTGTTGGCGGTGATGGTGTAGCGGGTGCTTTCCTGGGGCGTGACCGTGACTTCGCTCTTGCCGTCCAATTCCAGGCCGCCGGGCTCGAGACGCACCTTGGCGCTTCCGGCGCATTCCCACTTCAGTACCACCGGGTCGCCGGGGAGCACCGCCTTGGCGCTGGCGTCGAAGGCGCAGATGCGGGCGGGGTCGCCCAGGGCCAGCCCCGGGGTGATGCGCACTTCCGCACGGCCGAGTTCCAGACCGCCGGGCCGCGCGTCGAACACGCGGTAGGTGGTGGTGTAGGCGGGCCGCAATGTCACCTGGAAGCTGCCCGGCAGCACCATGCCACCGGGTTCCAGGCGCACTTGGGGCGCCTGGGCGCAGGCCCAGGTCAGCAGCACCGATTCGCCAGGGCGCACTTCCCTGGGCTCCAGGGTCATGGCGCACGGTGCGGGAGCCTGGGCGAGGCTGAGCAAAGGAGCCAGAAGGAAGGGGAGGGGCATGGTCGGAGTCTATCAAGATCCGGGCCTAGGATCCGGGCCTGGGCTTGATGGGCGAATCAGTTCCCCAGATAGGTGAACCAGAAGCGCACGCCCAGGTAGGGGCCTTCGAAGCCTTCCGGCAGGCGCTGCAGGGGGGCGGAGCGCAGCACGGCCATGCGGGCGCTTTCATCCATGGCGGCGTTGCCGCTGGGAATTTCGACGCGCACGCGGTCGAGGTTGCCGTCCTTGGCGATGCGGAAGTAGATCTGCACCCGGCCCTGGGTGCTGGACACCCGGTTCCAGTTGCTGGTGATGCGGGCCTGCACCTGCTGCAGGTACCAGGTGAAGGGGAAATCGCCGTCCACTCCGCCCACCAGGCCCAGGCCGCCCTGGACGCCGGAGGTGGGGTTGAGGCCCGGAATGCCGCTGCCCGCGCCGAAGGCGGCGCCGTTGCCGCTGCCCACGGCGCCGGCCACGGGATTCGGCGCGGCGGTCTTGCCCTTGGCGGCGGTGGTGCCGGTGCCCTGGCTGGTGGCGTCCTTGTTATCGCCCTTGGCGGCGGCCTTGGTGGTCTTGAGGGAGAAGGGATCCGGGGCCGTGGCCGAGGGCGAGGTGGCGCGCACCGGAGCCACTTCCTCCACGCGGCGGAGCCGCTCGCCGGTCTTGCCCACCTCCATGGCTTCCGAGCCGCCGGAGGTTCCCGCCTGGGCCGCGGGCAGGTTCACCCAGGTGACCTTCACCTCTTCGGGCTTGTCCGCCTCTGTGCCCCTCGGCCAGAAGAAGGCCAGGCCCAGGCTCAGGTGCAGGCCCAGGCTCAGGGCCAGACCCGGGCCCCAGCGCAGTTCTCCAAGGTGGGCGCGGCTGCGGAGGAAGGCCTGGAGGTCCTGGCTCATTTCACATCGATCAGCGGCGCCGCCGGCGCCGCGGCGGTGGCGAAGCCCACCTGGGTGAAGCCTGCCTCGCGGATGGCATCCACCACCTGGATGACGCGGCCGTAGGGCACGTTGTGATCCGCGCGGACCAGCACGGGCCGCTTGCCTTCGGCCTGGGCTTTGGCCTTCAGCTGGTTGGCCAGCACCGGAAGGGCCACGAAAGTCTGGCCGAACTGGAGGCGGCCGTCGAAGGTGATGGATACCGTGAGAGCCTCGCTCTCCAGGTTGCGGCCCGTCCGGCTTTCGGGCAGCTTCACGTCCACGCCGGTGGTCATCATGGGTGCCGCGATCATGAAGATGATGAGCAGGACCAGCATCACGTCGATGAGCGGCGTCATGTTGATGTCGGCCATCGCGCCGCGCCTGGATCCGGGTGTGAAGGCCATGGGACTCCTGGACTGAAGATTCCAGTCTAGCAAGCCTGTCTGAGGGTGGACCTTCTACTCAGCGCCCGTCTTGCCCAGGCGGCTCCAGTAGAAGGAGCGGAAGTCCGCGGGACTCATGGGATGCCCGTAAAGAAATCCCTGGGCCCGGTGGCAGCCGCGGTCGAGCAGGAATTTGGCCTGATCGGCGTGTTCCACGCCTTCGGCGATGAGTTCCATGCCGAGGCTCTGCCCCATGGCAATGATGGCGGTGGCGAGGCTGCGGCTCTGGGCCGCGTGGCTGAGGGACTGGACGAAGGACTGGTCGATCTTGAGGATGTCGAAGGGGAGCTGGTGCAGGTAGCTGAGGGAGCTGTAGCCGGTTCCGAAATCATCCAGCGCCAGGGTGATGCCCAGCTGCTTCATGCGCTGGAGGGTGGCGACGGCCCGGTCGGAGCTTTCCAGCAGCACGCTTTCGGTGACCTCCACCTCCAGGCAATGGGGCTCGGCGCCGCTGAAGGCCAGGCAATGCTCCAGCCGGTCCAGCAGCTGGGGGTCCAGCATCTGGACGCTGCTGAGGTTGACCGCCACGCGGATGGGCGGAAGCCCCTCGTCCTGCAGGCTCCGGGTGAAGCGCAGCGCCTCGCGGAAGACGTATTCGCCCAGCTCCACGATGAGCCCCGTCTCCTCGGCCACGGGGATGAACTTGGCGGGGGCGATGGAACCCATCTCCGGATCATCCCAGCGGAGCAGGGCCTCCATGCCGAGGATCTCTCCGGAACGGGCGTCGATCTGCGGCTGGAAATGCACGTGGAAGGCGCCGTGGGCCAGACCATAGCGCATGCCTTCCTCCAGCCGGAACCGCTCCTGCAGGCGGGAACTCATGGACGGATCGAAGAACTGGAAGCGGTTCCGGCCAGCCTCCTTCGCCGCGTACATGGCGCGGTCCGCGTTCTTTAGGAGGGTGTCCGCATCCCGCCCGTCCTGGGGCATGAGGGCGATGCCGATGCTGGGCGTGACCACCAGCTCGTGGCCGTCGAGGGAGATGGGTTGGCGCAGGACGTCGAGGATGCGCGTGGCCACCCGGGCCGCATCCGTGGGGGTGGCGATCTGGCTGAGGATCAGGCAGAACTCGTCTCCGCCGATGCGGGCCACGGACTCGCCGTCGCTGTTGTCGGCCCGGGCCAGCAAGTCCGAGGGGCGGAGGACGCCGGAAATCCGCGCGGCCACTTCCTTCAGCAGGTCGTCGCCCACCGCGTGGCCCAGGGTGTCGTTGATCCGCTTGAAATTGTCCAGGTCGAGGTAGAGCAGGGCGGCCGCCTTGGGATGGGGCGAAGCCTCGCTGCGGGCCAGATCGATGAAGAGGCGCTCCAGGGTGGAGCTCAGGGCATAGCGGTTCCACAGGCCCGTGAGGGCGTCGTGGTAGGCCATGTGCCGGATGCGCTGCTCGAAGACCTTCCGCTCGGTGATGTCCCGGAGCATCACCAGGACCTTGTCCTCGGCGCAGGCGATGAACCGGCCCTCCCAGAACCGGGGCTCCTCCTGGAAGGGATCGGCGAATTCCAGACAGCGCATCTCTGCGGGATTCGCCAGGGCCTCCTGGCAGTGCTGCACCGCCAAGGCCGCCAGATGGTCCGGCAAGAGTTCGTCGATGTCGCCCAGGGGCGGGCGGCTGGTGTTGCTCTCGCCCTGGATGCCGGAATGGACCAGGGTGACCACGCCCTTCGACGTGAGCGTGAAGATGGGATCCGGGTGGGCCGCGAAGAGGGAGTTCAGGGTCCGGGTGCGCTCCTGCAGGGCGGCGAAGGCCTCGGTGGCCCGCAGCACGTGGCGCAGCCGGTAGGGGAGATGTCTCCAGTGCAGGGGCTTGGTGAGGAAGTCGTTGGCGCCGACTTGGTAGGCCATCTGGATGGAGGCCAGGTCCTCCATGCTGGTGAGCATCACCACCGGCAATTCTTCTTTGGACCAGGTCAGCCGGATATCGCTGCAGATGCCGAAGCCATCCTCGCCGACCAGCACCACGTCGAGCAGCACCAGGTCCGGCCTGAGGTCGCGGATGAGCTGCAGGCCGCGCTTCCCGTCCTGCGCCGTGCGGCAGGTGAACCCATCGGCTTCGAGGGTGTGCGTGACGGCGCGGAGGATCAGCGGGTCGTCATCGATGGCGACCACCAGTCGCTTCGGTCCATCGGAAGGCTGGAGGGATTCCTCCGTCTGGCCTTCCATGGGGCCCCTGGGCTGTTGTGTCATGGCATGACTGTAGTGGATTTAAGGGCGAGGAGGTATTGGGTAGATTCCGCCGGTCAGGGGCCGGTCAGGGGTTGGTGTAGGTCACCCGCTGCAGGGTGCCCCCGCCGCCCCGGCAGAGGACCAGGACCGAGCCGTCCGGGGCCACCCGCAGGTCCACCGGGCTGGAGAACCCGGTCAGCCAGTCGCTGACGGTCCCCGTGGCGGGATCCATGGTGCGGAGCCAGCCTCCGCAGTAGTCCATGAACAGGTACTGATGGAGGAAGGCCGCCGGGAAGGCGGGCGTGGCTGGATCGTAGAAGTCCGCGCCCACGATGGAACACCCGCTCACGGCGCCGCCGCTGTGGGGATAGGCGTACAGGGGCGACACGTAGGCGGGATTGCTGGTGGCGCCTTCGGTCCCGGGCCAGCCGTAGTTGCCGCCGGCGCGGCCAGGGTTGACCTCTTCCCAGGCGTCCTGGCCCACGTCGTTGATGAACAGCCGCCCGGTGCCGGACTGGAAGGCGAAGGTGTAGGGGTTGCGCAGGCCCATGGCCCAGATGAGCCGGTTCTTGCCCGTGGTCTGCGCCAGGAAGGGGTTGTCCGCGGGCGCGCTGCCATCGGGGTTGAGGCGGAGCAGCTTGCCCAGGAGGTTGTTGAAGCTCTGGGCATTGGCTCCGCTGGCGTTCTCGCCCACGCCCACGTAGAGCTTTCCATCGGGGCCGAAATGGAGGGCGCCGCCGTTGTGGTTGTTGGCCGTGCTCAGATCATCCAGCTCAAGGAGGATGGTTTCGCTGCCCGGCTGGGCCACGTCTCCCGCCGCCACGAAGCGGCTGAGGCGGTTGTGGGTGGTCGGCGTGGAGGCCGTGTAGTAGACGTAGACGAAGCCGTTCTGCGAGAAGCTGGGATCCACGGTAACGCCCAGCAGCCCGCGCTCTCCGGCGACGCTCGTGGGCACGGTGACGAAGGGGGCCGGAAGCAGGGCCCCGCCCTTGATTACCCGGAGGGCGCCGCCCTGCTCGCAGACGAAAATGCGGCCATCCGGAACCAGGGCCAGGGCCGTGGGCTGGGCGAGTCCCGTCACGAGAGGAGCCACGTGGAAAGACCCTCCGGCCGGGGGAGTGACCGGCGGGGGCGTCGTGGGAGGGGTGCTTTGCGTGCTTCCTGATCCGCAGGCGAGCAGGCAGATCAACGGCAGGATGGGCATCCAGTTCCGCATGGGGGGCTCCGGGGTTGGGCCTTGGATGCCGCCGGAAGCCAGATGGTTTCTAAGGAAAGGCGGACCGAACCTTTGGCGGATCTGGGGCCAGAACCTTCGGTGTAGACGTCTTGAGCCCGCTTCCCGGCTCAGACCTGGACGGGGGTCACCAGGTACCTCCCCTTCGCATCGCGGCCGACGGTGCCGGCGGGGATGTCGGGATCATGCTCGAACACGCAGATGGCGCCACGGTCCGTGACTTCGTCCAGGAGCTTCTGGCGTTCGTTCACGCAGGTGACCACGTCCAGGTCGTAGCCCATGCACCAGGCGGGCTGGATGTGGCGGGCGGTGGGAATGAGGTCCGCCAGGTAGACGAGGCGGCGTCCGCCGCCCTCGATGACCACGTTCTGCAGGCCTTCGATGTGGCCCGGGGCGGGGCGCACGGAGATGCCCGGCAGAATCTCGGCCACGCCATCCACGGTATCCAGGAGACCGGCGGCTTCCAGGGGTTCCCAGGTCGGCGGCAGGTAGCTGGCTTTCACCCGTAGATGCGGGGCCTTGGCGTCGGCCAGGTCCCGGGCCTGCACCAGATAGCGGGCATTGGGAAAGCTGGGAACGGCCCGTCCCGCCGTGTCGAAGCGGGTGCTGCCCCCCGCATGGTCGAAGTGCAGATGGGTGAGGATGCAGAGGGTGATGTCGGCGGGCTTCACGCCATGCTTGGCGAGGTTGGCGTCCAGCACGCCCCGGCCCTCGAATTTGAAGCGGGCCATGAAGTCGTCGCTCTCTTTGTCGCCGTTGCCGTTGTCGACGAGGATCACGTGGCGCTTGCCGTCCGCTTCGCCGCGGATCAGCAGGCAGTTGGTGGCCATGAGGATCTGGTTGTCCTCGTCGGCGGGGTAGATCTTGTTCCACACGACCTTGGGCACCGTGCCGAACATGGCGCCGCCATCGAGCCGGAAAGTGCCGCCGCTGACGATCTGCACATCCCAGTGACCGAATTGCATGGAGACCTCGGAGGGGAAAGATTCACCACGGAGTCACGGAGATCACGGAGGGAAACACAGAGAAGGAATGGTTCTCGGTGCCCTCCGTGTCTCCGTGGTGGATCAGTTAGAACGCCAGGACCTTCCGCGCCGCCGCCAGCACCTTGTCAGCGTTGGGCAGGGTGGCGCGCTCGAGGATGCGGTTGAAGCCCACGGGGGTGAACTCGGAGCCCACGCGCTCCACGGGGGCATCCAGCCAGGGGAAGCATTCGGAGGCGGCGATGGCCGCCAACTCGCCGCCGAAGCCGCCGAAGACCTTGTCCTCATGGGCGATGAGCACGCGATGGGTCTTCTTCACCGACTTGACGATGGCGTCCGTGTCCAGGGGGCTGAGGCAGCGGAGGTCGATCACCTCGGCCGACTTGCCTTCCTTCTCCAGCTTGGCGGCGGCTTCCAGGGCGAAATGCACCGGGGTGCCGTAGGCCAGGATGGTGAGATCGGCGCCTTCGCGGCGGACCCGGGCCTTGCCGAAGGGCACGGCGAAATCCGGGGGCACGACGGCATGGGCCATCTTGGCGTTGTAGAGGAATTTCGGCTCAAGGTAGAGGGTCGTTCCGCGGCTGCGCATGGCGGTGCGCAGCAGGCCCGCCGCGTCGTCGGCGAAGGCCGGCACCACCACGCGGATGCCGGGCAGCGTGGTGAGCCAGCCCTCGACATTCTGCGAGTGGTAGAGGCCGCCGCCGATGTAGCCGCCGGAAGCGATGCGGACGGTGATGTTGGGGGAGAACTGGCCGTTGCTGCGCCAGTAGTCGTGGCTGGTCTCCACGATCTGTTCGGCCGCAGGCCAGATGTAGTCGGCGAATTCGGCGCCTTCCACCACCACGCGGATCTTGTCGTCCAGGCGCGTGAAGCCGTTGGCGGTGCCCACGATGAAATCCTCGGCGATGGGTCCGTTGAACACGCGCGCTTCGCCGAACTCCTGCTGCATGCCCTTCGACACGTTGAAGATCCCGCCCTTGTCCTTGTTGGCCATGTCCTGGCCCCAGATGAAGGTGTCGGGGTTGCGCCGGAATTCCTCCTTGAGGGTCTGGTTCAGGGCCGCGATGAGGCTGAGGCTGTCGCCGGCCGCCTGGTGCGTGCCGTCCGGGTACTGCGCGGACACCCAGCCCTCGGGGATGACGAAATCCTGGATGCTGGCGGAGTCGGGATTCGGCGCGGCCATGGCCCTGTCGTGGGCGGCCAGGTAGTGGGCCTGGTTTTCGGTTTCGATGGCCTTCAACTCCTGCTCGTTGAGGCCCTGCTCCAGGCAGTAGGCGCGGAACTTCGGCAGGGGATCCCTGGCCTTGGCCTCGGCGCGTTCCACATCATCGCGGTAGAGCTCGTGGCGGTCGGAGTTGGAGTGGCTGCCGATGCGCACGCAGGTGGCATAGACCATGGCCGGGCCCGCGCCGGTCCTCACATACTCGACGGCTTCCTGCATGGCGCGCATGGAATCGGGGAAGTCCAGGCCGTCGCACTTGATGATCTTCAAATTAGGGAAGCCGCTGAAGTTGTCGCAGATGTGCTCGTTGGAGCTCTGATCCTTCTTGGGAACGGAAATGCCGTAACCGTTGTCCTGGATGATGAACACCACCGGGAGCTTCTCGCGGTCCGCGCCGTTGATGCTCTCGAAACAATAGCCCTCGGAAAGGGAGGACTCGCCCTGGCTGCTGAACACAACAGCATCCCGGCCGTAGTGCTTCACGGCGCGGGCCAGGCCCACGGCGTGCTGGGTGTGGTTGCCGGTCAGGCTCGACACGTTCTGGATGCCGATGGACGGCTTCCCGAAGTGGTTGCTCATGTGGCGTCCGCCGCCCGCGACATCCGTAGCCTTGGAGATGCCGTTGAGGATGATCTCCTCGGCGGTGAGGCCCCCGGCGAGGCAGGTGAGCAGGTCGCGGTAGTAGGGGAAGAGGAAGTCCTTGCCGGCCCGGAAGGTGAGGCCCGCCGCGAGCTGAATGCCGTCGTGGCCTGCGCAGGGCGCGTGGTAGGACCAGCCGATGGCCTGCTTGAGGTAGTTTGGAGCCTTGTCATCCAGGATGCGCCCGAGGTGCATCAGCTCGTACCAGTGCGAGAGATCCTCATGGCTGGGGCTTTCTTGTCCGTCCAGCGCGTTCAGGGTCGCCTTCACCAGGGTCGGAGTGTCCAACATCCACCTCCAAAGAGCCTGGCCCAACCGGCGGGGCCAGAGCCTTCAATCATCCCATGGACCCGGGATGCGGGCCAGCGACGAGGTGTCCGGACACCCGTCAGCCGTGGTTCCACACGCGCGCCAGCCCTTCCCGATTGGCGTCCGTAAAGGCTTTGGCAGCGCGGCTCAAAGCTGACTTCATGGTCATATCCTTGCCGTCCGGAAGCCAGAGGGTCGCTCCCGTGGGGTGCCGGCCGAGGCTCTGCTGCAGCCGGTCGAGCAGCACCTCGGCGCCGGTGTCGGCAGTGTGGGGGAGCATCAGCAAGTACTGATCCGCGGAAAGCTCCAGCAGCAGATCTTCGCCTCTCAGATGGGCGGCCGCGGCGGCCAGCTTGCCCTTGGTGCCGGGGACCATGGGCTGCGACCACAGGGCCAGGGCCATGGGTTCGCGCCGGCGCCGGGCCATGAAGAGCGAAGCCCGCAGCCAGATGTCGAGGTAGCGCCGATTGGGCAGGCCCGAGCGGGCGCTCACGAGGGCGCTGTCCTCGACCACCGCGCTGCTGAGCTCCAGCGCATCCATGGCCGCTTGCAGTTCCTGCTTGATGTTCTCGGTTTCCAGCGTCCGTTCCACCAGGTGGCCAAGGGTTTTCAGCAGGGCCAGCTCCGCCCGGGAAAAGGCGCGGGGCGCGTGATGCTGGACGCAAAGCGTTCCGTGTACCTGGTCGCCCACCATCAGGGCCACCCCGGCATAGGCGCGGATGCCCAATTCCAGGTAGCCGGAGGCTTTCCGCCAGCGGGGCTCGTGGGCGGAATCCCGGATGGTGAGGGGCCGCTCAGGGTGTGCGATGACGAAGGGACAGAATCCCTTTTCGGGCGTTTCAAAGATGCCGGTCAGGGGCGTGTCCGGCGCCGAGGCCCACCACAGCACCTCATGGCCCAGGTGCGTGACCCGCGTGAGCAGCGCCTGGTCCACATGGAAGGTCTGCACCAGCATCTCGAGGCCGTGCTCGAAAAGGCGCGCGGCATCGCTGCGGCTGTCTTGGAGCAGGTCGGACAGCGCGGTGAGATGGCCGGACGTGCCTGCGCGGCGCTTCTGGGATTTGACCACCACTTCGGGTTTCTCCGGGAGACTGCCTCTAGCTTGGCCTCCTTTTCGGCCGTTGCAAGTCTTAACGGCTTTCGGCTTCCCGTTCCCGCGAGGGGATTATTCCTACCAGCTGACCACGCGGAGGCTGGGACTGATCTCCACTCGGCACGGCCTGCGGCCGCGACCGAGGCGCCTGCCTGCACTCGGGGCCGGGCCTCGGATGGGCGTCCTACCAGCTGACCACGCGGAGGCTGGGACTGATCTCCTCTTGGAGCAAGCCTTCGATGTAGCGCAGGGTGCCACTGGTGGAGGAGGGGCAGGATCCGCAAGCGCCGTGGTAGCTGATCTGGAGGGTCTGGCCGTCGAAGGAGATCACCTCCAGGCCACCGCCATCCCCTGCCAGGCCGGGCCGGATGCGCGAGTCGAGCAGCTGGTTGATGCGTGCCAGAGTGGCGTCCGCATCGCCGCCGGGGGTGAGCGGAGCGGAGTCGCCCAAGTCGTTCTCAGGGAGCTTCAGATCTTCGATGGCCTCACAGATGGGATCGATGAGATCCGTCCATTCCGCGGAAGGCTCTTTGTTCACGGTGACGAAGCGGTCCATGTAGAACACGGAAGTGATCTTGCCCAAGCCGAAGAGGCAGGAGCCCAGCGGATCCCCCACGGCGGCGCCGAAATCCTTGAAGGAGCGGGAACCCGCCTTCAGGATGGCCGGATGCACCAGGAACTTGAGTGCATCGGGGTTGGGCGTGGGTTCGATGTTGATGACCTTGGGCATGGCGGTCTCCCAATAAAGTTTACCAAATTCGTCAGGATTTGCGAGGGCCCATGCCCATCTTCCATACTTCCTTCAGACAGGAGTTTCCATGGCACGAACGAAGACCCTGCTGAGCTGGTCCAGCGGCAAGGACGCCGCCTGGGCGCTGCACACCCTCCGCCGGACGGGGGAGGTGGAGGTCGTGGGCCTGCTCACCACCACCAACGAGGCCTTCGAAAGGGTGGCCATGCACGGGGTGCGGGAGGCGCTGCTGGAGGCTCAGGCGGAAGCCGCGGGCCTGCCGCTCTGGAAGGTGCCGCTGCCCTGGCCCTGCTCCAACGAGGCTTACGAGGCGCGCATGGCCGCCGTGTGTGCCGAGGCCAAGACCCAGGGCATCGAAGCCATGGCTTTCGGCGACCTCTTTCTGGAGGACGTGCGGGACTACCGCATCCAAAAGCTGGCGGGAACGGGGCTGCGTCCCCTCTTCCCCATCTGGAATCCGGATACCGCGGGTCTGGCGCAGGAGATGGTCGGGGCCGGGCTCCAGGCCACCCTGGCCTGCGTGGATCCGCGTGTGCTGGCCGCGGGATTCGCCGGGCGGGATTTCGACGCGGCCCTGCTGGCTGATCTTCCCCGGGAGGTGGATCCCTGCGGTGAGCGGGGCGAGTTCCACACCTTCGCCTGGGGAGGGCCCATGTTCCGGCATCCCGTGGCCATCCGCCGAGGCGAGGTGGTGGAGCGGGACGGCTTCGTTTTCGCCGATCTGCTGCCGGCCTGAGCCAGGCGCGGGCGTGTGACAATCGGGTTGGGACGGTGATCATGTTCGAGACGCAACGGGATGCCTGTGTGGCCGCGGCTGAGGCTGGCAGCAACGTGCTGCTGGCCCATTTCCGCCAGCTGGATCCCGCCACGATCACCGAAAAGACCAAGAACGATTTCGTGAGCGAGGCGGACCGGGCCTCCGAGGAGGCCATCCGCGCCGAACTCGCTTTCCGCTTTCCCCAGTACGGGTTCGTGGGCGAAGAAGGCGGCGCCACCGGCGATGCCGAGCGCCGCTGGATCGTGGATCCCTTGGACGGCACGCTGAACTTCGTCCAGGGCTTCCCCCACTGGTGCGTGTCCGTGGCCCTGTGGGACGCGGAGGGCCCCGTGGCGGGCTGCGTGCTTGATCCCCTGCGCGGGGACTGCTTCGTGGCAGCGCGCGGCCAGGGGGCCACCTGGAACGGCAAGCCCATGGGCGTTTCGCAGCAGCCGGGCCTGGATGGCGCGTTCCTGGCCACGGGCTTCGCCTATCAGCTGGGAGACCGCTGGCCCCGCTTCCATGCGGCCCTGGGCCGCGTCTTCCCGCGCGCCATGGGCATCCGCCGCGCGGGCAGCGCCGCGCTGGATCTGGCCCACACCGCCTGCGGCATCTACGACGGCTATTTCGAACTGGGCCTCAAGCCCTGGGATCTCGCGGCAGGCGTGCTGCTGGTGCAGGAGGCGGGCGGCCTCCTCATGGACTGGGAAGGAGGCCAGTCCTGGTTCGACAGCGGCAACCTGGTGGCGGGCAACCGCCAAGTGGCGTCCGGATTGGTGGCCGGACTGGCCGGTTGATTTCTCTGGGCCCGGTCAGCGGCCCCGGAAACGGGTCGGGGCGAGAAACGTTCTAGACCGGAAGGTGGATCCTTCGTCCATCCGCATGGATGGGGTGTAAGTGGACCATTGATTTTTCTTGAGAAGCGGATCTATGCGCAGATTCGCTTCTGGCGTTTATGGAGAAATCAATCCCCCCACTGGCTGTCCGGCAGCGCAGTTGAATGCCGGGGCCTTTCCTATCCCAAGGCCTCTCCACTGATCCTTTCCCAGTGCGCGGGTCCTCGCCATGGGTCTCCATGTCCTTCCCGGCCTCCTCGCACGCCAAATCCGTCGCCTCCTTGCGGAGCCTCGCAGCGGGCCTATGGCTGGCTGCGATCCTGGCCTGTTCAGGCAACTCGGGGTCCGCGCCAGCTCTCAGCCCGCCGCTGCCTCCTCCACCACCGGCGGCGGTGACCTTCTCCGCGGACATCCACCCCTCGCTGCTGCTTCCCTTCTGCGGGTCCGCCACCGCCGGATGCCACGGTCAAAGCCCGTTGCCGCAGGGCTTCGTCCGCTTCGATGTGAGCGACACGCGCAGCCTTCGGCAGTGCTACGACGAACTGAAAGCCTACCCCCTGAGCCTGCCGGGCTGGGAAGTGGTGAAACCGGGCGACGCCACGCACTCCCTCCTCTACGACAAGCTGGCCAGCGGCCTGGAGAACCGCCAGCCGGTCACGGGCCATCCCATGCCGCCGAACGCCCAGCTGGATCCCAAATTCGCCACCCTTGTCCGCGCCTGGATCGACCAGGGCGCCCCCTTTTAGCGAGGAAGCCATGGCAGGACTATTCGATGCCGCCAAGAGCAGCTGGACCCAGGACGACGTGCTTCATTTCGCCCGGAGGGCCGGCTTCCATCTGAAACCCGAGGAGGCCCAGACCCTTGTCGCGGGCGGGCCCGCCGCCACGGTCGATGCATGGCTGGACGCCAGGGCCGATGAGGCAACCTTCAAGACCGCCCTGGATGCGAAAAGCGATGTCTACTTCGATTCTGGAGCCGACGGCAGCAACCAGGGGGCCCATGGTTTCACCCTGACCCCGCCGGGCTGGCTGAAGGAGGCGCAGGGCCACTTCTGCTTTTCCATGCAGTTCAATCCCAACCAAGCCAAGGAAAGGCTGGCGCTCTTCTGGCACCAGCTCCTGGCCACGGGCGCCACCAAGGTGGACAACGTCGCCCTGATGATCAACCAGATCCAGCTGTTCCGGGACAAGGGCCGGGGCCCTTTCCTGGATCTCCTGAAGGCCGTGAGCCACGACCCGGCCATGCTGCGCTGGCTGGACGGCATCGCCAACAGCGTGGACGGGAGCGGGAAGGCGCCCAACGAAAACTACGCGCGGGAGGTCATGGAACTCTATTCCCTGGGGCCCTACAACGGCTACGGGGAGGAGGACATCAAGGCCTTCGCCCAGCTGTTCGCCGGATGGACCTTCTACGCCAGCGGGTCGGAACTGGTCCCTGATCCTGGGGCTCCCTACGTCGCCAACAACGGCCACCCCATCGTGGCCATGGGCCAAGCGAATCCCGCGGGGAGCCCCCTGTTGCTGGATGGGAGGGGAGACACCCTCGCGGCGGGCGCGAGGCTGCCCAACCGCCGGAATATCCCATCGGGCACCACCGTGAGCCTGCTCGGGGCCACCGCGCCGGTGATGGGAACCGATTACGGAGAGGACGCCCTGAACCTCATCACCACCAACCGGGCCAATGAATGCGCCCAGTTCCTGGCCCGAAGGATCCTCCGGCACTTCCTGGCGCCCGAGGCCGATCTCAGCACGCAGGTGTTCAACGATTTCGTGACCACGCTCAAAGGCGAGAGCTTCCACATCGGGAATGTGCTGAAGAAGCTCTTCAAGAGCGAGACCTTCTACCAGCCCGCCTACCGGTTCGCCCTGGCCGAAGGTCCGGTGGCCTGGCTGATCCGCCAGGCCCGGGCCCTTTGCCCCAATCTGGCTCAGGCCCTGGCGAAGCCGCTCACGGGCACCACCGTGCCGAGCTTCCCCATGTATGCCGGGGGCAATTCCAACACCATCGAAAAAATCGTGTGGTATCTCGAGTATGCGGGCCAGAAGCTGCTGGATCCCAAGGGCCCCAACGGCTGGGGCGAGCACCTGGCCTGGATCAACAGCAACACGGCTCGCTACCGCAGCAGGTTGGCCGCGGCCCTGGCCTACGGCCCCAGCGACTGGACCTTGGATGGCCGCAACCACGCCAACCTGACTGATGTGGGCTTCTTCCCCACGGATCCGCTCCAGTGGTTCCCGGCCAACCCCACGGGCCCCATCGACGTATGGAACCGCCTGGTGGAGCTGATCCAGCCCGCCCCCATTCCTCCGGCGCTGCGGGATCAGACGCTCACGGGGACCAGTGGCCTTTGGGGCCCAGGCAACGCCTTCTCGGGATGGAACGCCACGGATCAAAAAAAGGCGCGGGACCTGGCCTTCCTCCTGCTGTCCACCCCCTACGCCCAGGTTCACTAGGAGTCTGCCATGACCACTCGGCGCACCTTCATCCAAGTGATGGCCTCCGGTGCCACGGCCGCCCTGGGCCTTGGCTGCAGCGGCGGCGGATCCGGAAGCAAGGATTCGGGCGGTGGCACGCCCGGCGGCGACCCCCGTCTCGATTCCCTCTCGCCGGGGCACGGCAAGGCCGGGGACAGCCTCACGCTGAACGGCCAGAACCTCGCCGCCACCAGCCAGGTGTTCTTCGGCACCACCAGCACCGCCCCCACGGCCGTCACGGCCGCGACCCTGGCGGTGACGGTGCCCGCAGGACTCGCCCCCGGAGCGGTGTCCGTCACGGCCCGGGTGGGATCCGCCACCACCAATGCCCTGACGTTCACGGTGGACGGGGTCGGCAATGGTCCCCACTTGACTGACGCCGCCCCCGCCCACGCGCTGCCCGGAACCACCATCCAGCTCAACGGCCAAAACCTGGCCGCGGTGGTGGAGGTGCGCTTCGGCACCACCACGGCGGTTCCCCAGGGCTTGACGGCCACCTCCCTGAACGTGGTGGTGCCCTCCCTCGCGGTGGGCCCCGTGCAGATCGTGGCCCACAGCGCGGCCGGGGACAGCAACGCGCTGCCCTTCTCCGTGGATGGCATCGCCCCGGTGCCCCAGCTCACCAGCGTGGCCCCGGCCAGCGCCGCCGCGGGCGCTTCCGTCCAGCTCACGGGCCTGAACCTGGCGGCGGTGGATGCGGTCAAATTCGGAACCGTGTCCGCGGTCCCGCAAAGCGCCACGGCCACCACCCTGAACGTGGTGGTGCCCGCGGGCCTGGCCCTGGGGGCCACCTCCATCGTGGCCCACAGTTCCGGCGGCGACAGCAACGCCCTGGCCTTCACGGTTCTGGAGGGCACCCGGCCCGTGGTGGCCGATCCGATCCTCGTCCACATCTACCTGAACGGCGGCAACGACCTCCTGGACACGCTGCCCCCCCTGGACACGGCCGAAGCAGCCGCCTACCTCAAGGCCCGCCCCAAGATGCACATCGACGCGGCGGATACCTTCGACACGGGCAAGGGCTTCGGCATCAGCAACCGCTTCCTCTACGCCAAGAAATGGTGGCAGGACGGGCGGCTGGCCCTGATGCCGGGCATCGGCGTGGACCACCCGAACTACAGCCACTTCGTCAGCCACGATGTGTGGAATTGGTCGACGGCCTCCACCCCGGACAACACCGGCTGGCTGGGCCGATGGGCCGATACCGCCTTCGGCAACAGCGACACCATGCGGGCCCTCTGCATCGACAGCTCGCTGCCGGGACTGGCCCAGGGAAAGGATCGCCAGTTCGTGGCCATCAGCAGCATCGACGGCTTCCGCTGGCCCTCCATGCTCGCCCCCTGGGAATGGAATAACAGCAAGGATTTCGGCGTGGCCACCTGGTCCAACGAAGACCGGCTGCGAACCTTGTACGAACCCTTCCTCGCCGCCGCCAAAACCGAGACCAACGCGGCGGTAAAGGGGGTTGGCGGCGGTTACAACCTGTTCTACACGGCACAGGGGGAATTCAACCAGCGCATGGCAGCCTTCCTGGTTTCCAACCGCACGATCCAGGACTTCGAGAAAGTGCTTTACCCGGGCGATACGGGCTATGCCTTGGATCCGGCCCTTCCCCTTCCGTCCGGCGCGTCCGGCCGGATCACCGCCAAGTTCGGTTCGGAGTACAGCCATGTCTACCTGGCCGCCGAGCTCAAATTCATCGCCAAGATGATCGCCGCGGACATGCCCACCCAGGTCTACACCGCCGAGCTCGCCGGCTTTGACACCCACGCGGACCACCAGGCCACCCACGAGTACCTCATCGCCGCGCTGGGGGCCTGCATCGAATCCTTCTTCGATCAGTTGAAGCTGATCAGCACGGCCAAGGGGGCGGCCGAGGACCGGGTGATCGTGGTGGTGTGGAGCGAATTCGGACGCCGCATCGCGGAAAGCGACAGCGGCACCGATCATGGCGCCGGCGGACTGGCCTTCGCGGTGGGCAAGCCCGTGAAGGGCGGAGTCCACAGCGCCTATCCCAGTCTCGTGGCCAGCCTTGC
The DNA here is from genome assembly GCA_016195985.1 of Acidobacteriota bacterium. Lineage (GTDB taxonomy): Bacteria > Acidobacteriota > Holophagae > Holophagales > Holophagaceae > Geothrix. Next base: position 36,880 of record JACPYP010000015.1, read on the forward strand.
GGACAGGGCGCTGGAAGGGAACCTGGAAACCACCGTCAACTACCTGCGCCTACAGGCCACCCTGCTGGAGAAGTGGCTGCCGGGCGGGGCCGGAAAAACCGCCGCCATCCTGGGCTCCAGCGATCCGAAGTACATTCAGCCCATCCCCTTCCTCTAACGCGGCGCACCCTGTCCGCCCCTGATCCGGAGCCTGCCATGGGCAACCTGGGCATCACCGAAATCCTGCTGATCGGTCTCGCGCTGCTGCTGTTCTTCGGTCCCTCCCGCCTGCCTGAACTGGGCAAGAGCCTGGGCAAGGGCATTCAGGAATTCAAGAAGGCGGGGAAGGAGCTGACCGAAGCCGTGAGCGAGGAGGTCGGTGCCGAACGGAAGTAGCCGGGAAGACCCCACGGCCTTCCCGGCCTGAGATTCGAGGGCCCTATTTCAGGCGGCGGGCCGTGACCACTGTGATAAGGCCCTGGTCCCTGACGACCGAAGTGCCCACGACGACATGCTCGCCCTCTTTCAGGTTCACGCTGGTCTCGATCTTGGCCAGGCCGATGCCGCCCGCGCGGGTGCGCTCGTCCAGGGACAGTTGGAATTTGGGGATCTGCAGCGTGGAGGCGGCGTCCAGCTTGGGTTCGAAACCCCGTGCTGGCGCGGCCTCCCAGTCGATCCGCAGCTGCGAGGGATCCTTGAGGGTGCCGAAGCCGAAGGGGGCTCCGTCGACCTGCCCCGTCCCCTGGATGGCCAGGCCGTGACTGAGGTCCCAGCGCTGGACGAAGGTGGCGGCCAGGGTGTAGCCGCGGTAGCTGAGGGCGCCCTTCAGGGACTTGACCACGGATTGGAGTTCCTCAGGGAGGCTGCCCTCAGGCGCCGGATGCCTGGAAGCGAAGAGCACCTGTACGTGCAGCTCCACCTCCTGGGCCGCGGCGACGGCCGGCGGGCCGTCCACCTGCTTGAGCGCTGCCTCGATCAGGGCGAGGTTCTCCGGAAAGTCGCGGACGCTGATGGTCCTGATGCCGTCGGAATCCTCGGGATCGATGCGCGAGCCCCGCACGCCGCTACAGAGGGCCCTCAGGCTGTTGACCAGCCGGTACGGACTCCGGTGGACCACTTCGAAGACCCGGCTCTTCATGGCCTTGAGCACGGCGGGATCAGGGTCCGGATCCTGGGCCGGCGCGGGCTGATGGCTCGTTTGGGGGGCCGCTTGGGGGGCTGGCCTGGTCTGGGCCTGGCCCGGGAGGCCCGAGACGAGGAGGGCGGCGAGGGCGAGGGAGGGAAGGGCGGTCATGGTGCCTCCAGTGGGGTTTGGATCGGTTCGGATGGCGGCTTGGCCTGGGCCAGCCAGATGATGCGGACGGCGGGATCGCTGGTCTGGAATTCGATGCGGGCGGGTTCGGCCAGGGGCGGTGACTCCGGGCTTCGGGCGCGGCTGGGCCTGGCCGCGGGGCGAGGCCGCGAAACCTGGGGAGTCGGCTCCGGGCGGGAGGGCGGCATCGCCGAGGACAGGGGAGCCGGAAGGCCAGGGTGGACCGGGCGGCTTGGCCTCGCGCGTTCCAGGTTCCAGATCAGGGAGGCCAGGAGAAGGGTGGCCGCGGAGGCCAGGAGCAGGCTCCGGCGGAGCGGCATCCGGGGTCCCGGTTTGGCGGTGGCGCCGGTGCAGATCTGTTCCATCACCCGGGCCCGAAGGCGCTGGCGGTCCGGGGCCTCGAAGGGTGGCTCCAGGGCCTCGCGCAGCCAGGCCTGGCTGTCCCGGAGGCGTTCCGCGGCCCGGCGGCATTCCGGGCACTGAGAGAGATGGGCCTCCAGGGCGGCGGTTTCCGGGGCGGCGAGGTCGCCCTCGATCCACAGGGGCAGCTGATCGAGGACATGCGGAGTCATCATGGGCGTCCTCCCTGGGGCGCGGCCATGAGGCGCGCGCAGAAGGCCTGGATCTTGGCCCGAGCCGAAGCCACTTGCGAACGGACAGTGACGGGGCGGATCCCCAACATCCGGGCGACCTCCTCGGTGGAAAAGCCTTCCAGATCCCGCAGCACCAGGGCGGCGCGCTCTCCCGGGGGAAGGCCCGCCAGCCCCTGGCGCACCAGAGTCCGGCGCTGCTGCAGCAGGAAGCTCTCCTCGGCGGAGGAGGCAGCCTCTCCCGGAAGCTCAAGGAATTCGATCGGAACGGCCCGGGGCCCCCGCTTCCGGCCCAGGTCGTAGCAGACGTTCACGGCGATGCGCACCAGCCAGGGTTCGAAGGGTTCGCCCAGGCGGAAGCCGGGCAGGGAGCGGAACACCCGGAGGTAGGTCTCCTGGGCCGCATCCTCGGCCAGGTGGCGATCACCCAGGATCCGCCAGGCCACGGAAAGCACGCGCTTTTCCGTTTGGAGCATCAGCCCCTCGAAGGCTTCCGTCTCGCCGCCCTGGACGCGCCGGACCAGCTGCTCCAGCGGATCCGCCACCGGGATTTCCAGAAGCGGAGAGAGCCCCTCCTCCATCAGCACGGCTTCGGTTGCCTGGAGCACGCCACGATTCCTCCCTCACCCATGCATACCGGGAGCTTGGATCAATCGTTGACTCGAAAAACCGGATTTGGCGAAAAAAACCGTCCAATCTCAGCCGCAGTGCAGGTGGCGGTTCACCAGATCCTTCAGGGAATCGGCGTTGCCGAACATCTTCTCGCTCATGTTGAGGTCGTTGAAGGCCTGGAGGTTCTTGATGAGGGAGTCGATGAGGCCCGGCGGGAAAACGCCGCCGTCTTCGTAGCGGGCCCGCTCGCGGCGCAGGCACTCGGCGGATTCGAAACAGGAGGCGGGCAGCTGTTTCAGGGAGGCCACCTTGGAGGCGTCGGCCTTCACGTAGAGCTGCTCGGCCACTTTCAGGGCCTCGGGATGCTCAAGGCCGTAACGGGCGGCCACCGCCATGCCGGCCAGCAGCAGGTGGACATTGGCACTTCCGTCGGGGCTGCGCAATTCCACCGTCTGGTTGTTCTCGATGGGGCTCATGGTGTCGGCGGGTTCCTGGGGGTTGGCGTGGCGCAGCATCTTGTCGCCGACGCCCAGCCAGCCCAGGGGCACGCGGACCAGCACCGAGCGGTTGCGGTCGCCCCAGCAGATGCTGGTGGGAGCCTCCTGGTGGGGCACCAGCCGCAGGAAGGAGGTGGGCACGGTGTTGCCGAAGGCCGTCAGGGATTCGGAGCTCATGAGGTAGCCCGCAATGACCTTTTTCGCGGTGTCTGTCAGGCCCCGGTCATCGGCCATGGCGTTCACGCCGTCCTTCATGAACCGCGTGTGGACGTGGAGCCCGCTGCCGGCCTGGCCCACGATGATCTTGGGGGCGAAGCTCACTTCCAGATCGTGCTTGTAGGCCACTTCGCGGATGGCCCACTTGGCCATCACCAGCTGATCGGCAGCCTCTTCGATGGGCGTGGGCAGGAACTCGATCTCGTGCTGCACCATCTCCAGGTCGCCGTGGATGATGTTGCCCACCTCGGCGTGGCCGTATTTGATGTTGCCGCCCATCTCGCTGATGACCTGCATGGCCTCCCGCCGCACCAGGCCCCACTTCGAGAAGGGATGGGATTCGTGGTAGCCCTTCTGCTCGGTGATGGGGTAGATGCGGTCGATCTCTGAGAAGAGGTAGTACTCCAGCTCCCCGAGGGCCTCCATCACCAGTCCCGTGCGCGCCTTCAGCTCCCGCTGGGCCTTGCGGAGGATGTATTCCGGGGCGCTCTCCAGGGGATCACCCTGGTTGTTGAAGAAGGAGCAGATGACATCGATGGTGGGCACCTCCGTGAAGGGATTCACGAAGGCGGTGCGGTAGCGCGGCACCACGTAAAGGTCGCTGGATTCGGCTTGGACGAAGGGGAAGAGGCTGGAGCCGTCCACCCGCTCGCCCATGGACAGCACCCGGTCCAGGTGAGCCTTGCTGTTGATGACGAAGTTCAGCTTCTTGAGGCGCCCGTCCCCGGCCACGTAGCGGAAGTTGAGCATGCGGATGCCGTTCTGCTCGATGTAGCGGATGAGGTCCTGCTTGGTGAACTCCGCGGCGGGTTTCCCGAGGACCTTGACGATCTTGTTGGGATTGAGGGCGATGCTGTCGTTCATCTGGAGACTCCATGCAACGGCGCGAGTCAGTGTGACAGTGGGCCAGGGCCCCCCGCGGCGATCTGTGCCTTCGATCAAAAGGGGACGCGGTCGCCCCGCGCGGCCACGCCTCTCTTTGAAAACAGGCCCTAGGCTTCTGCCTTCGCCCGGCGGCTGTAGACCACCACGTAGAGGACGAGGGCGACGAGGGCCGCGAGTCCGATGCGCTCGCCCAGGGCGCCAGTGGCCTGGGCCTCGTTGAGGATGGGGAAGCCTTCCCGCCAGGCATCCTTGGCCTTGATGGCCGCGGCGATGACGCCCATGATCGCGCCGCCGGCCATGAGGCCGCTGGCGATGAGGACGCCCCGGTTCTCGCGGGCCTTGGCGTCGGCTTCGCTGGTGCCTTTCTTGGGCCGGTTCACCCAGTGGGCCATGAGGCCGCCCAGGAAGAGGGGCGTGTTCAGCTCGATGGGCAGGTACATGCCCAGCGCGAAGCCCAGGGCGGGCAGTTCCACCATGCGCAGCACGATGGAAAGCATGATGCCGAGGCCGAAGGCGTACCAGCGCAGGGGCATGGACACGGTGCCGAAGATGCCTTCGAGGATGGCCTTCATGGCGCTGGCCTGGGGGGCAGGCAGGGCATTGGTGCCGATGGCGTAGGCGCCGTCGGGGAGCTTCTGGTTGGCCAGCAGCCACATGGCGATGCCCGTGAACAGCGCGGCCACCAGGGTGCCCACGAACTTCCAGCCGATCTGCCGGGCGGGGGTGGCGCCGATCCAGTGGCCGATCTTGAGGTCCGTGCTGAAAGCGCCAGAGGCCGCCAGGGCCGTGCAGACGATGCCGCCCACCATCATGGTGAGGAACATGCCGTAGCCGCCTGTGAAATGGAGCTTCAGCATGAGGCCTCCGGTGATCACCAAGGTGAGCATGGTCATGCCGCTGATGGGGTTGGTGCCGATGGTGGCGATGGCGCGCGCCGCCACGGGGGCGAAGAAGAAGGCGATGACCATGATGACGGCGGTGGCCACCAGGGCGGGCACCAGCGCGTTCTTGATGCCCAGACCGAAGGAGAGGAAGAGCAGAATGCCCAGGGCGCACACCACCAGGCCTGTGGCGATCATGCCGCCAGGCAGGGTGCGGTCCGTGCGCTTGACGGCGGTGACCTCGGCGCCGGGCTTTTCGCCCGCCAGCAGGGCCTTCATGTTGCTGATGATGGAGCGGATCATGTTGGGCATGGAGGCCAGCACGCCCATGACGCCCGCGCCCGCGATGGCGCCCACGCCCACGATGCGGATGTAGGAGAAGAAGACCTGTTCCGGCGTCATGTCGGCGATGAGCTTGGTGCCCGGGGCGATGACGAGGGGCACATGCTGGCCGATGGCATGGAAGAGGGGCACCAGCACGAACATGCTGAAGAAGGATCCGGCGGCCATGACGGCGCTGTAGCGCAGGCCGATGATGTAGCCGATCCCCATGGTCGCGGCGTTGTTAAGGAAATTGAAAGCGAGGAAGCGCTCCCGCATCGCGGTGCCGACCCACATGCTCTTGAGCGTCAGGTTCTCGCCCATGAGGCGGAAGACGCTGGTGAGCGAGTCGTACAGGGCGCCGATGCCCGCGGCCACGGCCAGTTCCTTGGCCTGGTTGCCCGCCTTTTCGCCCGTCACCAGAATCTCGGCGGTGGCTGTGGCTTCGGGCCAGGGAAAGATGCCGTGGTTTTCCACCATGAAGTGGTGGCGCAGGGGGAGGATGAAGAGAATGCCGATGCAGCCGCCCAGGAAGCTCACCAGGCAGACCTGCCAGAGGGTGGGGGTGGGCACGCCGCTGCCGGGCGTGTTGGCCAGCACATAGAGGGCCGGGATGGTGAAGGCCGCCCCGCTCACCACATGGCTGCTGTTGGCGCCGATGGACTGGACGATGACGTTCTCGAGGATGGTGTTCTTGCGGGGGAAGAAGCGGCTCAATCCCACGGCCAGAATGGCGATGGGAATGGCGGCCTCGATGCCTTGGCCCACCTTCAGGGCCAGGTAGGCGGCGGCCATGCTGAAGATGGCGCAGAAGACGAGGCCCATGGTGATGGCCCGGGGGGTCGTCTCGGGTAGGCCATCCTGGGGCACCAGCGGCACATACTCCTCGCCGGGCTCCAGCGCGCGCCGCGCGTTGGCGGGCAGGCCTTTGATCTCCTGGGGGGCAGAATCGTGGGACATCTGGCGCTCCTAAGGGCTAAAGACGACTGATCACCACCAAGACACCAAGATCTGCCGGGGAGTGATCTTTTTGGGCTTTTCTTGGTGCCTTTTGGTGTCTTGGTGGTGAGATTTCAGGCAGGGTAGGCTTCGAGGACGGACTGGACCACGCGGCGCGAGAGGCCGTGGTAGCCGGGGCTGGCGGCGGCGAAGATCTCGCGGGCCAGGGCGCGGGTGCGGGCGTGCCGGCCCAGGGCGCCGTAGAGAGGACGCAGGTATTTCATGCGGCCCACCCGCATCAGCACCTCGCGGATGCGCGGGAAGGCAGGCTCGTACTCCGCGGCGGCGGCCAGGGTGAGCCACTCCACGAGGATCTCGTGGTTGCCGCGGTCCATGAGCTTGAAGTGCTCGTCCAGCCAGGCGCAATCGGCCTGGGTGAGCTGGCGGGGCAGTTTCTGGAGGTAGACCTGCAGCTCTGCGGGTTTCCAGGAGGCGATCTGGTGGGCGCTGGGCCGGCCGCCATCGGTCCAGCTTTCGGCCAGCACCGTGAGGGTGTCCAGCTGGACGCTGCGGAACTCCGGCGCCGTGTCCGGCAGGCCGGGCTTGTCGAGGTAGGCGGCGGCGTTCACGGCCTTCAGTGCCCCGGGCAGCTTGGCCTCCACGAAGGAGCAGAACTGCTCCGTGGTGATCGAGGTGAAGCGGAAGGCATCCATGTACTCGCGGATGAAGCGAAGGAAGCGGTCTTCGCCCACTTCCTTCTCCAATGCCGCCACCAGGCGCGCGCCCTTTTCGTAGGGGATGCTGGAGAAGGCGTCATCGGGGTCGATGCCCTCCAGGTGCATGCGCAGCACCGTGAGGTGGGGCTCGTTCTTGAAGCGGGCCAGGCTGTCTTCGAGGGCTTTTTGTCCCATGGCCCAGCCCAGGGCCGCGGCGTCATCGCCATGAAGGATGCGCAGGATGCGGCGCTCGGCCCACACGGTGAAACCTTCGTTCAGCCAGAAGTGCTCCATGCTCGCATTGGTGACCAGGTTGCCCGTCCAGCTGTGGGCCAATTCATGGGCCACCACGTCCACCAGGCTGCGGTCGCCGGCCAACAGCGTGGGCGTGAGGAAGGTCATGCGGGGGTTCTCCATGCCGCCGTAGGGGAAGGAGGGGGGCAGTACCAGCATGTCGTAGCGGTCCCATGGGTAAGCGCCGAAGAGCCCCTCGGCCTTGAGGATCATGTCCTCCACGCCCGCGAACTCCCAAGCGGCGGCGGCCACGGTTTCCGGCTCGGCCCACACGCGGGCGCGGGGGCTGAGGTCACGGGATTCCAGCCGGCCCACGGCCAGGGCCATGAGGTAGGAGGGGATGGGCTGGGGCATGTTGAAGCGGAATAGGTGGCGGCCGTCGGGCAGGTTCTCGTCGCCCGCGGGGCCCGCGGACATCACGGCGGTGAGGCCTCCGGGTACGATGACTTCGGCTTGGTAGGCAATGCGGGCCACGGGCGTGTCCTGGCAGGGCACCATGGTGCGCGCGTGGATCTGCTGGCACTGGCTGAAGAGGTAGGGCGCCACCTTGCCTTCGGTCTGTTCGGGATCCAGCCACTGCAGGGCCATGGCCTCCGGGCCCGTGCGGTAGGTGATGGCCACCTCCTGTGTGCCTTCCGGCGCCTGGATGCTGAGGCGCTGGCCTAGGATGGCGTCCACGGGACCCAGCTCCCAGGTGGCGGGCCCATGGCCCGGCACCTGCACGGAGAGGATTTCCAGGCCCTTGGTGTCGAGGTCGATGGGGCCCGCGAAGGCGCTTCCGAACTCCAGCACCACTTCGCCGTCGATGCGCTTGGCCTTGAAATCCACTCCGAGCCGCAGCCGCAGACGGCGGGCCTTGGGCTGGGCGGCATCGTAGTAGGAATGCGGATCGGGGCGATGCATGGGGACCTCGGGGGAACCGCCCATCATCCCACGGGCCGAGGTTCGGCGAAGGTCACAAGTCTCCCTCAACGGCACGGGCCCCGCCATGCGGGGCCCGTGTGATTCCGGGGGCCTTCGGCCCACGGCGGGGAGGTTATTCTTCCTCGGGGGCGAGCCCGTCGACCTTCTTCACCTTGATGACGTCGCCGTGCTCCTTGACGATGCAGCGCAGCCAATCCTCGGGGGCCTTGGGGTGGGTCACTTCGCCCTTCTCGTTGCGCACGTTGCCGTCCAGGTACTTCCAGATGAGGAACTCGCCCAGCTTCTTCCAGCGGGCCATAAGCTGGCTGGAGTTCTTGGCGGCCACCTGGGTCAGGTAGTCCCTGGCCAGGCCGGGGTTCTGCTTGTAGAGGTCCAGGGCCATGCGGTCCACCTCGGCCTGGTCGGCGAGGTAGCCGCCCTCGAACTCGCGCTGCACTTTCAGGACATCGACGATCATGTCGCTCCAGCGGGAGTAGGTGTAGTTGGACACGAAGTTGAAGGTCCAGAAGGCGCTGTCCCAGTTGAACTCGTTGAAATTCCCGGTGCCTTCGGCGAAGGCCTTGGGAGCCTCCTTGATGCCGCAGGAGATGGGCTGGTAGACGGTGGTGTAGGTGTCATCCACGCCGAACCAGATGACGCCGCCCACGGGATCGGGCAGCCAGGAGCGGCTCTGGGTCACGAAGGAGAAGCCGGTCTGCTGGGTGCTGATGGCGCGCTCGTGGACATAGTCCTGGCCGTCGATTTTGAAGCCCATGGGCCGCCACCGGTAAGGCAGCTTGTAGGGGCCGGCGCCCACATCCTTGGTCATGTCGAAGTCGGTGCCCTCGTAGTGGTCGCGCATCAGCTCCATGGCGTCGCGTACGTCCAGCTTCTGGTCGGGCTTCACGAAGAGGGGCATGGGCTTGGCGCCCTTTTCGGCCTTCACGAAATCCATGGAGATGTTCTGGCTCTTGGCGGCGCGGTTGAAGATGCTCCACACCCGGGCCTCGCAGCCGCGCAGGGAACCGAAACTGAGCGGCGCGTAGGCGTCCACGAAGCTGAAATCCTTGTCCTCGCCCTTGAAGTAGCCGGCCTTGCGGGCGAAGGAAATGAGATCCTTGCTGAAGACGGCCGATTTGGGATCGCTCTGGGGGAACTGGCGGATGCGGGCCTGGTTGGCATGGGCGCTGATGGTGCCATCGGGCAGCTTGTAGGCCACCCAGAGGGCGCCCTTCTGGCCTTTGCCCTTGCCGATCATTTCGAGGATCCACACTTCGTTGGGATCGGCGATGGAGAAGCTCTCGCCCTCGGAAGCGTAGCCGTGGGCCTCCACCAGGCTGGTCATGACTTCGATGGCCTCGCGGGCAGTCTTGGCGCGTTCGAGGCCGATGTAGATGAGGCTGCCGTAATCGACCAGCCCGCTGGGCCCATGCAGCTCCTTGCGGCCGCCGAAGGTGGTCTCGGCGATCACCAGCTGGTGCTCGTTCATGTTGCCCACGCGGGTGTAGGTCACCGGCGCCTCGGGGATGCGGCCCAGGAACTTGCCGGTATCCCACTCGATGATGTCGCGCATCTCGGAGGCCAGATGGCGGCCGCCATGCTTGAAGTAGAGTTCGCCGTACAGCGTGTGGCTGTCTGCGGCGTAGGTGATCATGGTGGAGCCGTCCTTGCTCGCGCCCTTGGTCACGAGCAGGTTGGTGCAGGCATCCAGGGCCGCGCCCGCGGCGAGGAGACTGGTGAGGATGAGGAGGGGGCGAAGACGCATGGACATCCTTTCGTTGGGTATGGATCAGAAGCGGTAGGTGGCCCCGAAGGCCGCGTAATTCCGGTTGCTGCTGTAGCGATGGTTTCCCTCGAAAGCGAGATCGGTATGCACGTAGCGGGCCTCGACAGAGGCATGGGGGTTGAACCGCCAGCCCAGGCCGGCGCTCGCTGTGAACCCCAGGTCGGTGTCGTGGCCCCCCCAAAGGCTGGGGTCCGCCTGATGGATGCTTTCATTCCAGACCGTGCCGCCCATGCCGAGAATACCGAAGAAGCCGCTGTGGGAATGCGCCTCTAGGTGGGGCATCCATTCGTAGACCACGCTGTAACCTTCCATCCGGCTGGAGGCATAGGTCGTCGCCGTGTCCCAGCCGCTTCCGTTCCAACTGGCCACGGTGCCGTAGGGAATGGGCTTACGGTTATCCATCTGCATGTAGTCGACGCGGAGTCGCCCCAAGTGGCGACTCTCCCGGTTGAAGTGGATCTGAAGGCCGAACTGGAAGCCGGACCCGAAGGTGTCGGAGAACCCACCAGTGGCCGTGGTGGCGGCCAAGGACAGGCCCATGCGGTTGCCGCCGGGGTTTTCCTGGGCGCAGAGGCCGAGGCTCAGGAGGAAAAGGATGGAAGTCCGTGTGTGCATGGGGTTACCAGATGGCGGGGCGGTCCTTCTCGGGCCGCTTCATGGGATCCCCGTCCTTGCAGCCGAAGGCCTCAAAAAACTCGGGAAGGTTGGAAAGGGGGCCGTTCACCCGGAACTTGGCGGGGCTGTGGGGATCAGTGTTGACGCGCAAGCGGGCCGCTTCCTCGCGGGTGAGGGTGCGCCAGGTTTCCGCGTAGCCCAGGAAGAAGCGCTGTTCGGGGGTGAAGCCCTCGATTTTGCCGCCAACTCCGGATTGGGGCGCCTTGCCCTTCTGGCTCAGCTTCCAGGCGCTCCAGGCGATCTTGAGGCCGCCCAGGTCGGCGATGTTCTCGCCCAGGGTGAGCTTGCCGTTCAGGTGCAGGCCGGGCAGGGGCTCGTAGGCGTCGAACTGCTTGGCCACCAGCTCCGCGCGCTGGTTGTAGGCCTTCTCGTCTTCGGCGGTCCACCAGCTTTTGAGGTTGCCGTCGGCGTCGTACTGGCGGCCCTCGTCGTCGAAGCCGTGGGTCATTTCGTGGCCGATGGTGGCGCCGATGTTGCCGTAGTTCACCGCGTCGTCCGCCGTGGCGTCGAAGTAGGGCGGCTGTAGGATGCCCGCGGGGAAGGCGATCTCATTCATGGAGGGGCTGTAGTAGGCGTTGTTGGTCTGGGGCGTCATGTCCCATTCGTTGCGGTCGATGGGCTGGCCCAGGTGGGCCAGGCGGCGCTGGAATTCGAAACGGCGGGTTTCCAGCACGTTCAGGACGTAGGGCTGGGGCCGGATCTGCAGCTTGGTGTAGTCGCGCCACACGTCGGGGTAGCCGATCTTCACGCGGATGGCGGCCAGCTTCTCCTTGGCCTTGAGCTTGGTGGGGGCGCTCATCCATTCCAGGCCCTCGATGCGGGCCTTCAAGGCCGCGCGCAGGTTCTCCACCATCTCCAGCACCTTGGCCTTGCTGCTGGCGGGGAAGGCGCGCTGCACGTAGAGCTTGCCCAGGGCCTCGCCCAGGCCGCTGTCCGCGGCGTACATCACGCGTTTCCAGCGGGGATGCTGGGCGGTGGTGCCCTTCAGCTTGGTGCCGTAGAAGGCGAAGTCCTCCTGCTCGAAGGCCTTGGGCAGGGCCGAGGCGGTGCTGCGCAGCAGGTTCCAGCGCAGGTAGACGCGCCACTGGTCCGCGGGCAGGTCCTGGATCATGCGCCCCAGTTCCGCCAGGAACGCGGGCTGCCGCACCACGAAGCGGTCGGGGGCGGGGATGGCCAGGGCCTTGAGGTAGAGGTCCACCGGGAAGCCCGGGACGGCGGCCTTGAGCTGGGCCGGGCTCATGGCGTGGTAGATGGCGTTGGGATCGCGCAGTTCCACGCGGGTCATGCTGGCCTTGGCCAGCCGGGTCTCCAGGGCCAAGACGCGGTCGGCATCCTTGGGGTCGAGGCCAGCCAGGCCCAGCATTTTCGCCATGTGGGCGCGGTAGGCGGCGAGGATCTCCTTGGACTTGGCGTCATCCTTCAAGTAGTAGTCGCGGTCGGGCAGGCCCAGGCCGCCCTGGCTCAGCATGAGGGAGTAGCGGGAGCTCTCCTTGTCGTCCTGTTCGACGCCGAAGGAGAAGGCGGCGAAGGCCCAGCGCTGGTGGAGCTCCGCCAGCACGGCCATGAGGGTCGGGGCGTCCTTCACTCCGTCGATCCGCGCGAAGAGGGGCTTCAGGGGCGTGAGGCCCTGGGCCTCGATGCCGGCCTCGTCCATGCCGCTGGCGTAGAAATCGCCCACCTGTTGGGTTTCGGAACCCGTCTTGGCCTTGGCCATGGCCGCGGCTTCCATGATCTCCTTCAGGATCTGGTGGGTGCGGGCGTCGATCTCCTGGTCCACTCCATAGCGGTCGTACTCGGGGGGGATGGTGGTGCGTTTGGCCCAGGTGCCCACGGCGTACTGGAAGAAATCCTGGGTGGGTTTCACGCTGGTGTCGAGGTTGGCCGGGTTGAACCCCTTGTAAGGCATCTGGGCGGCCAGGGGCGCCAGCAGCGCCAGGGCGAGGAAAGCGGGTCGAATCGTCATGTCAATCCTTTCACTCACTCCGGAATGCACGGCATTCCGGGGCAGGGATCACCAGATGGCGGGGCGCACCTTCGCGTCGCGTTTCATGGGCTGGCCATCGGCGCAGCCGAAGGCCTCGTAGAATTCGGGCAGGTTGGACAGGGGGCCGTTGACGCGCTGCTGGCCGGGGCTGTGGGGATCGGTCTTGAGGCGCACGGACAGCGCCGCTTCGCGGATGTGGTTGCGCCACACGGCGGCAGCGCCCAGGAAGAAGCGCTGAGGTCCGGTGAAGCCGTCGATGGGGGCGGGCGCGGCCTTGCCCTTCAGGCTGTTCTGGTAGGCGGCGAAGGCGATCTTGAGGCCGCCGATGTCGGCGATGTTCTCGCCCAGGGTGAGCTTGCCGTTCACGCGCTCGCCCTTGAGGGGCTCGTAGGCGTCGTACTGCTTCACCACGAGATCCGTGCGGGATTCGTAGGCCTTTTTGTCCGCGTCGGTCCACCAGTTCTTGAGGTTGCCCTCGGCGTCGAACTGGCTGCCGCTGTCGTCGAAGCCGTGGGTCATCTCGTGGCCGATGACGAAGCCGAGGGAGCCGTAGTTCACGGCATCATCGGCCTTGGGGTCGAAGAAGGGGGGCTGGAGGATGCCGGCCGGGAACACGATCTCGTTCATGGTGGGGCTGTAGTAGGCGTTGACGGTGGGAGGCGTCATGCCCCATTCCGCGCGGTCGATGGGCTTGCCGAGCTTGTTGAGGTTTTCCCGGATGCGGAAGGCTGAGGCGCGGCGCACGTTGCCGAAGTAGTCGTCGCGGGCGACGTCGAAGGGATAGGTCTTCCACTTGTCGGGATAGCCGATCTTCACGCCGAAGGCATTGAGCTTCCTGATGGCCTGGGCCTTGGTTTCCTCGCCCATCCAGTCGAGGTTGGTGATGCGCTCCCGCAGGGCCACGCGCATGTTCTCCACCATCTCGAGCACCTTCTTCTTGGCCTCGGGGGGGAAGGCCACCTTCACGTAGAGCTGGCCCAGGGCTTCACCCAGGGTGTTGTCGGTGGCAGCCTCCACGCGCTTGGCGCGGGGCTCCTGTTCCGGCGTTCCGTTCAGTGTCTTGCCGTGGAAGGCGAAGGATTCATCACCGAAGGGCTTGGGCAGGAGACTGGCGCAGGCGCTGAGGAGGTGCCAGCGCAGATAGGTCTGCCACTGGGCGGCGGGCACCTCCGCGGCCAGCTTTCCGAAGGCCTGGAAGAAGGAGGGCTGGCTGAGGTTCAGATCCTCCAGTTGGACGCCGCGGCCGGCAAAGTAGGCCTTCCAGTCGAAGCCGGGCACTTCCTGGACGACCTGGTCCAGGGTGCGCTTGTTGTAGCGCTTCTGGGGGTTCCGCAGTTCCACGCGGGTCCACTGGGCCTGGGCCAGGCGGGTTTCGAGCTCCAGTACCTCCTTGGCGTGGGCTCCAGCCTGGGCCGGGGCCTCGCCGGCCAGCTCGAACATCCGGGCGATGTGGGCCTCGTACTTGGCGCGGATCTCCTTGCTGCGGGCGTCGTCCTTCAGGTAGTAGTCCCGGTCCGGCAGGCCGGTGCCGCCCTGGCCCAGGGAGCCCATGTAGCGGGTGGACTGCTTGGCGTCCTGTCCCACGAAGAAGCCGAAGCCGCAGGGCAGGCCCTGGCCGTGCAGTTCGGCAAGCAGGGCGGGGAGCTGCTTGTTGTCCTTCAGGCCCTCGATGCGGGCGAGCACGGGCTTGAGAGGCTCAAGGCCCCGCTTGGCGATGGCGGCCTCATCCATGCCCGAAGCGAAGAAATCGCCCACCTTCTGTTCGATGCTGCCCTTGGCCCAGGTGGTCTTGGCGCTGGTCTCGGTGAGGATTTTCTGGAGGATGGCGCGGTTCCGCTCGCTCACTTCCTCGAAGGCGCCGAAGCGGGACTTGTCCGAGGGGATGCCGTGGCTCTTGAGCCAGCCGCCATTGGCGTAAGCGTAAAAATCTTCGCAGGGCTTCACCGTGGCATCGAGGTTGAGGGGGTCGATGCCGGGCTTGGAGGCCGCGAGGGCGAAGGTCGCGAGCCCAAGACTGAGGGCGAGGGAAGCGCGAAGGGGGGAAGCCATGGTGAACCTCGTAAGTTGAGGGGTAAAGCCTATCAGGAAGGCTGATTCAGAGCTATGTGGATAACCTTGTCGACTTCGGCATGGACCTCTCCCGCCTCGTCCACGAGGTGGATGCGGTAGGTGCGGTCCACCTTGGGTTGCTCTCGGAGGAGGCGGCGGATCTCCTCCAGTTCCGAAACGTCCAGCAGGAAGGTGGCGTGAAGGAGGCTCCGGCCCGGCCGGCGGAAACGGATGGTGGCGGCCTTGTCCCATACCACGTATCCGGGGCCCAGGTTTTTCATGAGCATGAGCATGAAGAAGGGATCCACGGCCCCGTACAGGCTGCCGCCGAAGGTGGTGCCCACGTAGTTGCGCGTGCGCCAGGAGAGAGGCAGGCGCACGCGGATCTCGCGCCAGTCGCTGGCGATGAAAGCTACCCGCCCTCCGGTTCCCCGGAAACAGGGCCAGACATTGAATCTCCAGCGCGCAAGACGGGTGCGGAGGGATTCGCCGCCCATGCTAGAAGCGGACGGTGGTGAACTCGCCTTCCTTCATGTGCACGGTGTCGATGAAACGCACTTGGCGGCTGCCGTAGGTGAGGATGAGGCTGGAGGTGCGCACGCCGTGGCCGAAGTGCATGACGCCCTTCAGGAGGTTTCCGTGGGTGACGCCGCAGGCGGCGAAAACGATCTCCTTGCCCGGGCAGAGGTCATCGGTGAAGTAGATGCGGCCGAAATCCACGCCCATGGCCTCGGCCTTTTCGCGGCTGGCGGTGTTGGTGTCGACCTTGAGGCGGCCCTGGATTTCGCCGTTGAGGCACTTGAGGGCGGCCGCGGACAGCACGCCCTCGGGCGCGCCGCCGATGCCCATGACCGCGTGGATGCCCGTGCCGCTCACGGCCGAGCTGATGGCCGCGCTAAGATCGCCGTCGCCGATGAGCTGAATGCGGGCCCCCGCCTTCCGGATGTCGGCGATGAGCTGGGCGTGGCGTTCCCGGTCAAGCACGCTAACGGTGATTTCGGAGACCTGGCGGTTGAGGGACTGCGCGATGATCTGCAGGGTTTCGTGGACAGGCGCGTCGAGGTGGACCTTGCCTTTGGCGGAGGGGCCGACCACCAGCTTTTCCATATAGAGGTCCGGCGCGTGAAGCAGGCCGCCCTTTTCCGTGGCCGCCAGCACCGCGATGGCGTTGGGCGCGCCGGTGGCGCAGAGGTTGGTGCCTTCCAGCGGGTCCACGGCGATGTCCACTTCCGGGTGGTCGCCATCCAGATCCGCGCCCATGCCCACCTTTTCCCCGATGTAGAGCATGGGAGCCTCGTCCCGCTCGCCCTCGCCGATGACGATGGTGGCATCCATGCGAACGGACTCCATGGCCTTGCGCATGGCTTCCACCGCGAGCTGGTCGCTGAACTTGCGGCGGCCATGGCCGATGGAAGTCGAACAGGCGATGGCGGCATGCTCAACCACTCGCAGGAATTCGAGGGACAGGGTCTGTTCCATGGGGGCTGCTCCTGGAGGGACGAGCTGTTCAGGCCAGGCGGTTGACGCTCTGGCGGATCCAGTCGAGGAAAGGCTCGGAGCCTTCCTCCACGGGAAACATGAGAATTTCGGGGACCTCGTAGGTATGCAGGTCGCTGATCACGTCAGAGACCTGCGGGAAGAGCTCCCGGGTGGTCTTGATGATCAGCATGACTTCTTCATCCAGGTGGGTCTCGCCTTTGAAGTAGTAGTAGCTCTTGATGCTGGGGAGGATATTGACGCAAGCAGCGTAGGCCTGATCCACCAGCGCAGCGGCGATGGTCAGGGCGGTTTCCTCGCTGCCACAGGTGGTCATGATCGTGCAGGCATCGGTCATCGTTGGGCTCCCCGCCTGGCAGGCGGAACTGGTTATTGTAGCTTGGGATCGGGGAGGCCGCAGATCACGAAAGGCCGGGGAGGCTGAGAGAGTGGTCTGACCACACTGCCAGGACCCGGCGCCCTGTCCTCCGCCTGATCCCCGTTCGGCGAAGCCTGGCGAATCAAGCGAGGACGGTCCTCCGGATGCCCTAGCCAGGGAGGGGCTGATCAGCCTGGTTCAGGTCCCGCCCGACCATTCCAGTCCTTTTGGCAGTGGCTAGTCCCTTTGGGGGCTGCCATATAGATAATAGTGCATGGATGGTTGTCGTTATTGATTATGAGTGTGAAAATAAAGTCAAAATAATGCTGGCACCGGCAATTGATCGACTCCACCCTGGGGCATCAGGAAGCCCTGATTTGCATAGGAGTCCCCCCATGAGAGTCCTTCGATTCCTCACGCTTGGCGCCTTGCTGGCCACATTGCCCTTGGCCCTCACCCTCGGTTGCGACAAGAAAACCGAAAGTGAGACCGCGGAGGCCCGTGACCTGACCCAGAAGGTGGCTGAGGCCGAAAAGGCAGAGAATCTCGCCCAGGGCACCACCAAGGCCCAGAAGGAGGCCCTGGCCAAGGCCGGTGTTCAGCCTGACACCGCCGGAGTCCAACTGACGGAGGCGCAGCGTGGCCTTCTGGAGGCCCGGGTGAAGGCCGAGAAGAACAACGGCACCGCCGCGCTGTTGCAGGAAATCCTCGACCGGGACAAGCAGATCGCGGAGCTGGATGCCAGGGTGGCGAAGCTGCGCAGCGAACTGCCCCGTCCGATCATCGCCAAAGAAAACGACAGCCACTTCGCCCTGGCCGTGCGGTACCTGAAGGGCCGGGGCCTCTCGGAGGAGAAGGCCAAGCTGGCGGCGGCCCGGGCCAATCTCCTGGAAGAATTGCAGCCCGGCTGGCAGGTCTACCACCAGTATGTGGGCGGCACCTACATCACGGCCGTCACCCAGGGCAAGGCCGAGGTGGGCCCCACGGAGTACCTGACGAATCAGCGGGTGGCCCTCCAGAAGGAGCGGGATGACAGCATCCAGTCGGCCCAGCGGCTGACCACGCAGGTGGAAGGACTGGTGGCGGAGCGCACCAAGGTCCAGGAGGACGTCGACGCGCTGCGCACCGAGAAAACGACCCTCCTCACGCAGGTCAGCGAGCTGTCCACCCTGAGCCAGGCCCAGAAGTTGAAGCTCAACGCCATGCACTACCTGATCGGGAAGCGGAAGGATCTGGAGAACGACGGCACCATCGTCGTTCCCGTGTTCGCCAAGGACCGGATGGGCCCCAAGGCCCTCAACGCCAAGTTCGACAAGGATCTTCCGCTTGACGGCCCGAACCCGGAAGTGGTTATCCAGGCCGCGGATCTGGGCTTGGACAAGATCAGCAAGGTGAACGTGGTTCCGGGTTCTTTGGAAAAGGGCAAGCACTACACCTTGACCTTCTCGGAGGACCACAAGAACGCCACCATCCGCATCCTCGACGCGGATCGCCTGCGGAACGACCGGGTGGTGCTGGCGGTGACGGACTAGCTGTTTCCTGGGCTCGCTGAAGCGCCCCATTTCGGGGCGCTTCTTTTTTTTGGGGGGGGGATTCGAACTGCGCCTGGCTGCTGCCAGCCGCCGGTCTCGCTCCCGACAGCGCCCCGCGCTGTCTCCGCGATCCCACTCGGGCACCTCTCGGCGTGGGCATCATTATCTCCGTATTTGGGCTCGGCGGGTTTGGGGGGATTCGAACTGCGCCTGGCTGCTGCCAGCCGCCGGTCTCGCTCCCGACAGCGCCCCGCGCTGTCTCCGCGATCCCACTCGGGCACCTCTCGGCGTGGGCATCATCATCTCCGTATTTG
The DNA here is from genome assembly GCA_016195985.1 of Acidobacteriota bacterium. Lineage (GTDB taxonomy): Bacteria > Acidobacteriota > Holophagae > Holophagales > Holophagaceae > Geothrix. The sequence goes on from JACPYP010000015.1 coordinate 55,220, forward strand.
GGCTCGGCGGGTTTGGGGGGGATTCGAACTGCGTCTGGCTGCGCCAGCCGCCGGTCTCGCTCCCGACAGCGCCCCGTGCTGTCTCCGCGATCCCACTCGGGCACCTCTCGGCGCGGGCATCATCATCTCCGTATTTGGGCTCGGCGGGTTTGGGGGGATTCGAACTGCGTCTGGCTGCGCCAGCCGCCGGTCTCGCTCCCGACAGCGCCCCGCGCTGTCTCCGCGATCCCACTCGGAGGTCCGAATCCTCTCGCCTGCTTCCGATCAATGAAAAAGGGTGCCGTGGCACCCTTTTTCATTGGTCGGGGCGAGAGGATTCGAACCTCCGACCTCTCGGTCCCGAACCGAGCGCTCTACCAGGCTGAGCCACGCCCCGACGAAGAGATGACTGTACTGGAAATGGCGGGTGCCGTCCAGCGTGGCTATCCGGATTCGAGGCCGAGGCGGATCCGTTCGAGCCGGCGCGCTTCCAGCAGGCGCATGGCCCGGCGCAGGGGATCGGCATCCCGGGGGCGCTCGACAGCCTCCACCGGCGGATCGCAGGGCACGATCTGGAGGCCCATGAGGCTCAGCCCCAGAGCTCGCTGGATGCGGTCGCGCACCTGGGGCCACACGGCGGTGGCGGCTTCCCTCAACGGGGCGATGCGGGAGAGTTCCCAGCAGCCCATGACCAGGATGTTGCCCTGCACCCGCAGGGGGCGCGTGCGCTCGGCCAGGGCCGGACCCACGACGAAATGCCAGGCCAGGCGCAGGCGCGCCTCGGCCAGTTGATTGGGCAGGCGGGCGCCCACGGGCACGAGGCGGGGGGCGCGTTTCACGGTTTCCAGCGGGGAGGGGGCAGGGAGGCGCAGGCCCGCTCGCCGTTCAGCAGCAGCGGGGAGGCCAGGGTGGGCACCATGGTGTTGGTCTCCACCTCGAAGAGCGGCTGCAGCAGGTTGTGCAAGATCCCGCCCTGGCGGAAAAGCACCTCGTCCACGGTGCGCACGCGGCTGGCGGGGATGGCGTTGGCCTCGCAGACGGTGAGCACTTCTTCCACGGTGCTCTGACGGGTGCGGGCCTCAATGAGGGCCACGAGTTCTTCGCGGTCCTTCACGCGGCCCCGGTTCTTCCGCCATTCGGGCCGGGCCTCCAGGTCGAGCCCCAGCCATAGGGCCAGCACCTCGAATTGCCGGTCGCTGCCCACCCCGATGGCCACGTCGCCGTCGCTGCAGAGAAAGGATTGGTAGGGCACGATCTGGGGGTGGGCGTTGCCCCAGCGCTCCGGCGCCTTCCCGGTCATGAGGGAACCCGCCGCCACGTTGACGAGCCCCGCCAGGGCCGCTTCCATGAGGGGAACCTCGATGTGGATGGCTTCGCCGGTGCGTTCGCGGTGCAGCAGGGCGGCCTGGATGCCGTTGGCGCAGTAGAGGCCCGCCAGCACGTCCACCAGGGCCACGCCCACCTTCATGGGGCGGCCCTCGGGCTCGCCGGTGATGGCCATCCAGCCGCTTTCGGCCTGGATGATGAAGTCGTAGCCGGCCCGGCGCGAGGCTGTGACATCCGAGGCGAAACCTCGCACGGAGGCCAGGATGAGCTTGGGGAATTTGGCGTGGAGCCGCTTCCAGCCCAGGCCCAGGCGATCCGCGGAATCCGCGCGGAAATTCTCCACCAGGACGTCGGCATCCTTCAGCAGGTCGAAGAGATCGGCCTTGCCCTCCTCCGTATGCAGGTCGATGTTGCGCGTCCGTTTGCCGCGGTTGGCGGCGCGGAAGTAGGCGCTTTCGCCACTGTCCCCCTCCTCGAAAGGGGGCCCCCAGCCGCGGGTGGGGTCGCCTCCGGGAGGCTCCAGCTTCTGCACCTCGGCGCCGAAATCCGCCAGCAGCTGAGTGGCGAAGGGAGCGGCCAGCACACAGGACAGGTCCACGATCCTGAAGTGGGATAGGGGCTTGGGCATCGCGGGTCTCCAGGAACCAGCCTACTTCATGTCCACCTGGACCTCGCCTTCGAGGTAGGCCTGGGACCTGAAACCCTCCTGGCCGGTGGCGACGGACGCCACGCGGAAGGCTTTCAGGGAGCCGCTGAGCTGGAGATGCGGGGCCAGTTGGCGGTTCAGGCCCGCCTGCACGGCTTCGCGCAGGCCCTGGAATTGCTGGTCCATGAGGAAGTGGGCTTTGTCGGCGAGCAGCTTGCGGAGATCCGAGTGGTAGATCCAGTCGCCCATGCGGGCCAACCAGCTCTGGCTGTCCAGGGTGAAATCCAGGTCCGCAAGGCGCAGGGAGCTGGTGGCGGGATCGGAGAGGGGTTTTCCCGCGAGGGTCACCTTGCCCGTGATGCGGCCCTTCAGTCCGACCTCCAGCATGGCCTTGCCCTGATCACCCCAGACTCGGGCGGAGGTGATTTCGAATCGTCCCTTGGCGGTGTCGAAGACCTTGCCCACCACTTGGCCGGCCAGCTGCTGGCTGGCGTGAGTGTAGGAAAGGTCCGCCTCTACCCGCATCCGGAAGCCGGGTTTCGGAGTGGCGTTCACTTCCAGATCGGGCAGGGGAGCCGTGCCGGCCTGGGGCCTGGGGCCAAGCACCAGGCGGGGCTGGGCCTCGATCTCGGGGGTGATGATCACCGTCCGCCCCTGGGTGCTGATGGGTGCCAGCCGGATGCGGCGGGGCTGGAACAGGAGGTAGAGATCTTTGCCGAGTTCGATGGGCTGGTTGAACTGAGCCCAGGCCTCTTGGGCCTTTTGCCGGGCCAAGGCGTTCTCGCGCACCAGGTTGGCCAGCATGTCCGCTCCGGCGGAGATGTTCTCCTTCATGCCGGCCACCACCTGATCCGTGATGTCGAAGCCGAGAAAGGTCACTTCGCAGGTGTTGAGGGGCATCACGTCGAGGGCCGTCTGCCGGAGATCCAGGCCCCAGCCCGGAAGCACGCTGAGATTGGTCTTGAGTTCGAGCATCACCCGGCGCGGGAGCTCGGGATTGCGCCCGCAGGAGCCCATCACCGTATAGCGGTTACCGATGGTGCGCAGCCCCACGTCCATGCCGAAATTCGCCACCAGCCGCACGGACACCTGGGAATCCTTCACCCTCACGCTCAGGGGCTCGCGGATGAGGTTGAAGCGGAAATAGGTGCGCGGCTTGCCCTTGATCTCGGCCCAGGTCTCGATGTTGGGCGGCGACAGGGGCACCTGGGCCTCCACCTGCTTCATGAGAGGCCCCAGCTCCACCCGGATGGGCAGGGAGAGGGTGGAGGGTTCCAGCTCTTCGACGAAGGCCGAAGAGGGGGCCGAGGGCGGCGCCTGTCCTGCCAGGGGCAAGGCTGAAGCGATGAGAAGGCAGGAGAAGCAGCGGCGCATGAGGCATCCAGGGACCCCCAAACGCTAGCAGATCACCTGGCGCCAGCAGATCACCCGGCGGCCACGGTCTGGCGATAGGCGTCGCCCAAGGCAGTGGCAATCTCTTCCGGGGCATGACCCAGGAAATCCGAGCGCTGCATGAGGTGCACCAGTTGGCCGTCCTTGAGGATGGCGGCCTGTGGGCTGGTGGGCATGGCGCCCTCGAAATATTCGCGGGCCTGGGCCGTGGCCTCTTTCTCCATGCCGGCGAACACCGTGACCAGGTGGTCGAACTTCAGGCCCTGGGTGCGCAGCGCCTCCGTGACGCCCGGCCGGGCGCCGGCAGCGGCGCAACCGCAGACACTGTTGACCACCAGCAGGGTGGTGCCGGGCTGCTGCAGGGCCTGATCCACCTGGGCCGGCGTCAATAGCTGCCGGAAGCCGGCCTGCACGAGCTCTTCACGCATCGGTGCGACCATGTGTTCGGGATAGTTGGACACGAGATCCTCCAGGGATGAAAAAGTTTACCAATCGAGTCAGGATTGATCCAGATCACATTGAAGGAGGAATCATGCGGCTGGTCTTGATGGGCGGAAGCCTCCGTCCCCAATCCTTGAACGGTAGGCTGCTCAGGCATTTGGCCCGGGAACTGGAAGGGCGCGGCCATGAGGTCGCGGCTTTCGGCGGAAGGGCCCTCCGTATGCCGCTGTACGAGGACGGGTTGGCGCCCGCGGAAGAAACCAGGGCCCTGAGCGAGGCCCTCCAGGGAGCCCAGGGCCTGGTGATCGTTTCGCCGGAGTACAACGCGGGCATTCCAGGCCACTTGAAGAACGCGGTCGACTGGTTGAGCACCCTGAAGCCCAGCCCCTGGCCGGGCCTGCCCGTGCTGCTTTGCGCCGCGAGCCCAGGGGCCTTCGGCGGCGCCCGCGGCCTCATGGCCTGGCGGGCCACCCTGGCGAACATGGGTGCCCTGGCGCTGCCGGAATCGCTCACGGTGCCCCATGCGGACCAGCAGCTGGACGAAGATGGCCGCCCGGTGGAGGCCCGCACCGCCGCCCTGGTGCCCAGGCTGCTGGACGGCTTCCTGTCCCTGGCCGCGCGGTTGCGGCCCTAGCCGGCGGATTATGCGATCCTGAAATCCCCCTTTCGGAGCTGTCATGAAGGATTTCTTCAAGACTTTTTTCGCCGCGCTGCTGGCCCTCACGGTGGCGGGCGGGCTGGCCTTCGTGTTGTTCTTCGGGCTGCTGGCTGTGATCGGTTCCTCGGGGAAACCCACGGTGCCCGGCAAGGCCGTGCTGGTCTTCGATCTGGACACCAACCTCTCCGACGCTGAGCGCGAACCGGATCCCAGCGAGGTGGTCAACGAGGTCATGGGCATCGGCGGCTCCCACGGCCAGCCGCTGCCCGCCATGATCGAAGCCCTGGACCGGGCCGCTTCGGATTCCCGCATCAGCGCCCTGTTCCTGACCGGCAGTCTGCAGGGCGGGGGCCCCGCCCAGCTGCGGGAACTGCGCGAGGCCATTCAGCGCTTCAAGGCCAAGAAGCCCGTGCTGGCCTACAACCTGGGCTGGAGCAAGCGGGACTTCTACCTGGCGGCGGGCGCCACCACGGTCTTCATCAATCCCTTCGGCGAGATGGAAGTGAACGGCCTGGCCAGCGAACCCATGTTCTTCGGCGAGGCTTTCAAGAAGTACGGCGTGGAGGTGCAGGTCACCCGAGTCGGCAAGTACAAAAGCGCCGTGGAGCCCTTCATCACGGATCACATGAGCGAACCCAACCGCGAGCAGGTCCAGAAGCTGCTGGAGGACATCTGGAGCGAGTGGAAGGAGACGGTGGCCAAGGACCGGAGGAAGGCCCCGGCCGATCTCCAGGCCCTCGCCGACGAGAATGGCATCATCGAGGCGGAGGAGGCCCGCAGGCTGGGCCTGGTGGACCGCGTCGCGCCCTACGACGAAGTGCTCAATGAGTTGAAGAAGGTCGCGGGCAAGGAGGCGAAGGACAAGGATTTCCCCCAGATCGCCCTCGCCACCTACGCCGGCATTCCCGGTGAGGCCCGGTCCGGGAAGACCCGCCTCGCGGTGCTGGTGGCGGAAGGCGAGATCGTGGACGGCGAAGGCAAGGCCAGCCAGGTGGGGGGCGAGAAACTGAGCCGCGAGCTGCGGCGCCTCCGCATGGACGAGCGGGTCAAGGCCGTGGTGCTGCGCGTGAACAGCCCCGGTGGCAGCGCCTCCGCGTCCGAGCTGATCCAGCGCGAAGTGGTGCTCACCAAGAAGGTGAAGCCCGTGGTGATTTCCATGGGCCATCTGGCGGCGTCCGGCGGCTACTGGATCAGCACCTACGGCGACCGCATCTTCGCGGAACCCACCACCATCACGGGGTCCATCGGCGTTTTCGGGATGTTCGCCAACGTGAAGAAGCTGGCCAATGAGCACGGCATCACCTGGGACAGCGTCCAGACGGCCAAGCTGGCCAATCCCGCCACCCTCACGCGGCCCAAGAGCGAACTGGAACTGAGCCGCCTCCAGGGCCTGGTGGACCGCATCTACGATCAGTTCATTGCCAAGGTGGCCGACAGCCGCAAGCTGAAGAAGGAAGCCGTGCAGGAGATCGCCCAGGGCCGCGTGTGGTCCGGCCAGGAGGCTCTGAAGCTGGGCCTGGTGGACGAACTGGGCGGGCTGGACGCGGCCCTGAAGCACGCCGCCAAAATGGCCAAGGCCGAGAACGATTTCTACGTGGCCGGCCCCGAGCGGGAGCCCGACGCCCTGCGGGAATTCCTCAAGGGACTGAGCCAAGGCAAGAGCCGGAAGCTGGCCAAGCAGGGCCCCGTGGAGGCGCTGGCGGGATCCTTCAAGGCGCAGCTGGAACGCCTGTCTTCCCTGAACGATCCCCAGGGCGTCTATGCCCGCATCCCCTTCGAGATCGACCTCAAGTGACCCGGCGCCGAGCGATCGGCGCCCTTTCCCCGGGAGTTCCCATGCTTGGATCCAGGCCCATGTCGGAGTGGATCCAAGCCTACGCCCTCAGCCACCAGCACCCGGTCAACCAGGCCTGCCATGCGGTGGGCATTCCCCTGGTGGCCCTGTCGATCCTGACGCTGGCGGCCTCGCCCTGGGTTCATGGCCTGTGGAAGGGCGGGCTGCTTCTGTTCGGGGTGGGCTGGGTCTTTCAGTTCCTGGGGCATGCGATGGAAGGCAAGCCTCCAGAATTCTTCAAGGACTGGCGGTTTCTCCTGGTGGGGCTCCGTTGGTGGTTCGTGAAGGTATCGGGCCGCAATCTTCCCATTCATTGACAGATCGCCAAACACGCGCAGGCTTGCCCGGGTGGCCGCCCAGGCCCCGGGCTATGCTGGGAATCTATGGATTCCTCCTCATTCATCTCGGCCATCGTCCTGCTGGTGCTGGTGACGGATCCCCTGGGCAACATTCCGCTCTTCGTGGGGCTGTTGCGCCAGGTGGATCCGGCCCGGCGGCAGCGCATCATCGTGCGCGAGGTGCTCTTCGCCTTCGCAATCCTGGTCTTCTTCGCCCTCTTCGGCCAGCGGGTGCTCAAGCTCATGCACCTGACGGACACCTCGCTGGGCATCGCCGGCGGCGTCATCCTCTTCCTCATCGCCCTGAAGATGGTCTTTCCACATCCTGAGGGCCGGCCGGGACACCCCATCCATGGCGAGCCCTTCCTGGTGCCGCTGGCCATCCCCTTCATCGCGGGGCCTTCGGCCATCGCCACCGTGTTGTTGCTGGTGAGCCGGGAACCCCATCGCCTTTGGGAGTGGCTGGGAGCGCTTTCGGTGGCCATGGCGGTGTCCGCCGTGGTGCTTGGCTTCGCCGAAAAAATCTCCGACTTCCTGGGCGAGCAGGTGACCATGGCCTTCGAGCGGCTCATGGGGCTGGTGTTGACCGCCATCGCCATCGAGATGCTGCTGGCGGGCATCCAGAAGTTCGTGCAGCAGATCCACGTGGCGGCCATTTGAACCGATAGTGTCTCAAGGATCGTTCGGGCTTTGTCGATGGGTGGGTAAGGAGAGGGTGGATGCGCCTCGGAACTTGCTTTGCCATAAGTCTGACGGGACTGATCATGCTGCTCATGGCCTGCGGGCGGGCCGAAGCCCGCCGGGCCCGCCAGGTGGATGCCCTGGTCAAGGCCATGTCGACGGAGTTGTACGCGGCCTCGGAGGAAGCCGCCGGCGCCTTCAGCCGCAGGCCCGATTTTGAAGCGCTGCGCAAATCCTTCGGGGATGATCGCTTCGACACCGGGATTCCGCTGGGGCCTGCCTTCCAGACCACCCTTGCGACCATGATCAGGGATCTGGAGGCCCAGTTGCGGAAAGAACCCAGGGATGCGGAATTCCCGAAAAAGGCGGTCCGCAAGGTTCGGCAGATCCATCAGTGGTGGGGCTTTGTCCGGCAGCAGCTGCAGGGCCGGAGGGATCAGCTGGTGAACGGGCGCCAGGAGGGTGAGGCCCAGCGCCTGCTGGGGGGCCGCCCGCGCAATATGGACGTGGCGGAAGTCCTGAGCGAAACCATCCAGGTGATGAATGGCTTCGAAGCCATCACCCAGCGCTGCATCCGCGGCATCGAAGAGATCATCACCCAGCCCTGAGCCAGGCGTCAGGCGCGCCGCTTGAGGCTGAGTTCCAGCACGAATTCCGCGACAGGCTCGAAGCTTCCATCGGCCGCCCTGACGGCCGCCTGCACCCGCACGGGCCCGGTGACGCGGTCTTCCGAGGCCAGGGCGCGCTGGACTTGCTCGCGGATGGCGGCGCCCTCTTCGCACGTGAAGTACACATCGCTTTCGGGGCGTTTCAGGAAGGCGGCCTGAAACGCCTTGAAGACCAGCGACACCTCCTGCTTCGACCGCTTGATCAGCTCCATGGCCAGCAGGCCCCCGGCGCAATCGGCCCCGATGGCCAGGGCGCCGAAGTACATGGAACCCAGGTGATTCCGGGTCCAGCGCCGCAGGGGCACGCGCACCACGCAGCGGGTTTCGCTGAGCTCGATGACGCTGGGCCGGACGGAGGCCAGCATGGGGATTTTCAACCAGCCGAACAGGCGCATGCCGAAGGTCTGTTTCAGGCGTTCCAGGGAGGGAGTCATGCCGCTGATTCTCAGCGATCGGCCTGGTTCAGGTCCAGCAGTCCTTCGGGGGGATCGAGGTCCATGCGGCGGTTGGGCAGGTCGAGGGTCCACCAGGCCTTGATGTAGGGGATGTCGCGCTGCCCCGTGCGGCCCGGGCGGAGGTCGCGCATGATCACCATGTCGTAGCCCGCGGGCCCTGGATCGAGGCGCAGGACTTCGCCCACCTTCCGGCCGGCGACGAAGACCTCACAGCCGATCCATTGGTGCCGGAAGGATTCGCCTTCCTCCAGGGTCGCGGCGGATTCGGGCATCCAGAGCGCCCAGCCTTTCAGGGGCTCTGCGGCGGTGCGGTCGGGAATGCCCTCGAAGGCCACGCAGGGCCGGTCCTGATGCCATCGGAAGCCGCGCAGGGAGGTTGCCCGGGCGGGCGGCGCGGCCTCCCCATGTTCAAGGTCCTGCTGGGGAGGGGCCAAAATCAGGCCTGCCATGGCCTCCAGCCGTTCGGGGTTGTCCATGATGGCGTGGAAGAGGAACTCGCCCTTGAGCCCCTGGATTTTCGCGAGGTGGCCGGCGAGCAGCATCAGGCCTCCTGCTCGTCCCCGTCGTAGAGCTCAAGCTCCACCGCCAGTCCCGCCTTTTCGCCTGCGGTCTTCGCCAGAGTGCGCAGAGCCGAGATCATGCGGCCGTGCTTTCCGATAATCCGGCCGCGGTCCTGGGGATCGGCATAGATCAGCACGTCACGCCGCCGGCCCTCGCCTGTGATTTCCACCTTGAAGGTGTCCGGGTGGTCCAGCAGGGGCGTCAGCACATCGCGCAGGAAGGCTTCAAGGTTCATGGTCGCTCCAGGGAGAACAAAGAAAGCCGGACCTTGGCCCGGCTTTCGTGGATCTGAAACGGGCTAGACGACCTGGTTCTTCTTGAACAAGTCCAGCACGGTCTTGGAGGGCTGGGCGCCCTTCTGCAGCCAGGACTTGGCCTTTTCCACGTCGATGCGCACTTCTTCGCCGGAGCCGGCGATGGGGTTCACGAAACCGAGCACTTCCACGGCCTGGCCGGTGGGGATGCGATCGTTCTCGGAGACGACGATGTGGTAGAACGGGCGCTTCTTGGCACCATTACGAGCAAGGCGGATCGAAAGCATGGGCACTCCCTGAGCAGGAGAGTGTATCGCGGAACGGCCCCGCTCCCAAGCGTTAATTCGTGCGGAGCCGGCCTCCAGCATCCCGCCGCGCGTGGTGGAAAGCCTGGATGGGACCGGCCGCCCGAGAGCGAAGCGAACAGGCGGTCTCTCCGGACAGGCAGGTTGAGCGGGGGCGGGTGCCCCGACCCCGGTCAAGGGGGCCCGGGGGGACATCGAGAGCGAAGCGAACAGGCGGTCCCCCCGGACAGGCAGGTTGAGCGGGGGCGGGTGCCCCGACCCCGGTCAAGGGG
>JACPYP010000017.1 GCA_016195985.1 Acidobacteriota bacterium
CAGAGATGGTATGAGAAGGCCGGCCCCCTGGGGGATGCGTTATGATCCCCATAGGCGCACTCGATAAGGTGCCAGAAGGAGACCGGCTTATGAAGAAGCATACCATGGCGAAGAAGAGCCAGCGAGAGAAGACGAAGAGGGATCGGAAACGGGTTCATCAAATGGCAGGCAAACAGAGGCTGACCGTCGGGTTGGACCTCGGGGATCGCAACAGCCACTACTGCATCTTGGATGAAGCGGGAGAAGTGGTGAGCGAGAGCTCTCTGTCGACGACCCAGACCGGACTGAGTTCGTTATTCGCGAAGATGGCGGCCAGCCGAGTGGCGCTGGAAGTGGGGACGCATTCGCCCTGGGTGAGCCGGCACATCTCCGGCCTGGGACACGAGGTGATCGTGGCCAATGCGCACAAGGTGAAGCTGATCACGCAGAGTGTCAAGAAGAACGACCGCATGGATGCCCGGCAGTTAGCGCGGCTGGCGCGCGTGGATCCGCAGCTGTTGTCGCCGATCCAGCATCGGGGGCCAGAGGCGCAGGCGGATCTGGGGGTGATCCGGGCGCGGGCGGAGCTGATGGAGGTGCGGACCTCGCTGATCAACAGCGTGCGGGGTCTGGTGAAACCCATGGGGGAACGGCTGAAGAAGTGCGATGCCGATCAAGTGGGAGAAGATCTGGGCCAGACGCTGAGTGAGACCGCGCAACGGGTGATCGGACCGCTGCTGAAGAGCGTGGAGACGATCAGTGAACAGATCGGAATCTACGACCAGTTGATCGAGGAAATCGCCCAGCGGTACCCGGCAGTGGAATTGCTGACGCAGGTCTATGGGGTCGGGACGCTGATTGCGTTGACCTTCATGTTGACCATCGAAGACGCGGAGCGATTTCAGAGCAGTCGGGATGTGGGAGCGTTTCTGGGGTTACGGCCGAAGCAGCGGGACAGCGGAGCCAGCCAGCCGGAACTGGGAATTACCAAGACGGGGGACCGGCTGGTGAGGAGTCTGTTGGTGCAAGGAGCGCACTGCATCTTGCGGAAGGGGGCGCCGGATAGCGATCTGCGGGCCTGGGGCTTGTCCAAGGTAGGCACGGGGAAACGGTCCAAGCGGCGAGCGATTGTGGGGGTGGCGCGCAAGCTGGCGGTGTTGCTGCACCGGTTGTGGGTGACGGGAGAAGTTTACGATCCGCTGTACAACCGCAAGCAGGCCCCTCGAGCGGCGGCCTAAGGATAGGCAAGGATTGGATTTTGCGAGACATGCGAAAGCGCCGAGTTGGGGTGACTGCGAGGTTGCGGCAGACCGTGCAGAGCCAGGCGACTGGTTGTGTTCAGGTCGATGCTGAGATGGCAGCGCCCCTTGAATTGAGAACACCAATGGGCACCGCGGCAGCAGCCGCAATCAGAGTGCGGATGGAAGTGTGGCGACAGTGGCGCTGGAGTCAGTGGCAAAGGACAATTCTGCAAGGCGACAGTTTCGAGCAAGACCAACGGGCCGGCGCGCTGGAAGCGCGCTTGAGGCGCTGCCTCAAACTCCGCCAGGGGGCAAGCCCCCTGAGACCCCCGGCCCCCTTTCCCTGGCCTTTGAGTGTATGGAAGGGAGGGGATTTGTCAAGGGTTCGCAAGCCGCGCAAACCTCGCGCGCCCTTGACAAATCCCCTCCCTTCCAAACGCTCTCCTTATAGAGGGAAAGGGGGCCTATGGTAAGCGCCGCCCGCCTGCTGCCTCCCGTTGGTCGGCCACCAGGTTTCGATGTTGGTTCGGGCTAAAAAATGCCCTTGACATAGACCGGCCTTCTCATGGAAGCCGCGACCGTGAGGGAGCGTTTGTTGAGGCGGCCGCGTGCGCCTCGAAGCACCGCTTCCTTACGGTCGCGGCTCCGAACTCTGCTCACTCTTGTGTCACGCACTCGTCCCGCCATCCCCACTGCCGGCTCCACTCTTCTCTAGTAAGATAGGAGTTTCCCATGAAACTCGAAAGCTACACGATTACCCAGGGGCGCGACCGTGCGCCCGCGCGCGCCATGTTGAAGGGCATCGGGTTTACCGACCAGGATCTGGCCAAGCCGATCATCGGAGTGGCCAACACCTGGATCGAGACCATGCCCTGCAACTACAATCTGCGAGCGCTGGCGGAGAAGGTCAAGGACGGGATTCGCGCGGCGGGGGGCACTCCCATGGAGTACAACACCATCGCCATCAGCGACGGCGTGACCATGGGGACGGAGGGCATGAAAGCGTCGCTGATCAGCCGCGAGGTGATCGCCGATTCGATCGAGCTGGTGGCGCGCGGCCACATGTTCGACGGCGTTGTCGCGCTGGTGGCCTGCGACAAGACCATCCCGGGCGGAGCCATGGCGCTGCTGCGGCTCAACGTGCCAGGCCTGGTGCTGTACGGCGGATCGATCCTGCCCGGGCGGCACAAAGGCGCGGACATCACGATCCAGGATGTGTTTGAGGCCGTGGGCGCGGCCGCCGCCGGAAAGATCACCGAGGAGGAGCTGCGGGAGATCGAGGATCATGCCTGCCCCGGCGCGGGCGCCTGCGGCGGCCAGTTTACCGCCAACACCATGGCCACGGTGATGGAGTTGATCGGCTTGTCACCGCTGGGCACGGCCGCGGTGCCACAGGTCGACAAGCGCAAGGATGAAGTGGCGGCGCGCTGCGGCCGGATCGTGATGGACATGGTGCGGAGCGGCCTCAGGCCGCGCCAGATCTGCACGCGCAAGGCCTTCGAGAATGCCATCGCCGCGGTGGCGGCGACGGGCGGCTCCACCAACGCCGTGCTGCACCTGCTGGCCATGGCGCGCGAAGCGGAGGTCGATCTGCGCATCGACGATTTCCAGACCGTTAACCGGCGGACGCCGATTCTGGTGGATCTGAAGCCGGGCGGCAAGTATGTCGCCGTCGACGTCGACAAGGCCGGCGGCATCGGCGTGATCGCCAAACGGCTGGTGGAGGGCGGCTATGCCGACGGATCGGCCATCACCTGCACGGGCCGCACCCTCGCGGCGGAGGCGTCCGAGGCGGTGGAGACTCCCGGCCAGCCGGTGATCGCGCCGCTCAGCGCGCCGCTGAAGCCGACCGGCGGAATGGGCATCCTGCGCGGCAACCTGGCGCCGGAGGGTTGCGTGGTCAAGCTGGCCGGACACGATCGCCGGGAGCATCGCGGACCGGCCCGCGTGTTTAATCGCGAGGAGGACGCCATGACCGCGGTCACGCACGGCCGGATTCGCGCCGGCGACGTCGTGGTGATCCGCTACGAAGGGCCGCGCGGCGGGCCGGGCATGCGCGAGATGCTGGGCGTTACTGGCGCAATCGTCGGGGCGGAGTTGTCCGACACGGTGGCTCTGGTGACCGACGGACGCTTCAGCGGCGCCACCCACGGATTCATGATCGCGCACGTCGCCCCCGAGGCGGCCAACGGCGGCCCCATCGCTTTGCTGGAGGAAGGCGATGGCATCGCCATCGATGTCGAGCGGGGCACGCTG
>JACPYP010000005.1 GCA_016195985.1 Acidobacteriota bacterium
CGGGGGTGAGGGTGTAGACCTTGCGGGCGGGGCCGCGGGAATCCGTGTCCCAGTGGAAGGCCAGGTCTCCGGCGGCTTCCAGGGCCTGCAGGGTGCGGTAGGTGGCGCCGGGATCGGCCTTGTAGCCGGGCAGCAGCTCCTACAGCACGGCGCGGATGGCGTGGCCGCCAGATAGCAGGTGGGTAGCAAAGGAATGCCGCAGGACATGAGGTGTGACGGGCTTGATGATCTCCGCTGCCCGGGCGGCAAGCCTTACGGCCTTCTGGACGCTTTCGGGCTGAAGGTGGTGACGACGAGTTACCCCAAACCGAGGATCAACCGAGCGCAGGCCTGAGGGGAAGACCCACTGCCAGTCCCAGGCCTTAGGGACGGATTTGTATTTCTCGGCCAGCGCATCTGGAAGCCAGACTTCACCGAATCCCTCCTGAAGATCCTTTTCATGGAGGGTTCACCAGGTCCAGGTGGGATTGAAGGGGCTTCAGAAGGCTGTCTGGAAGCATGGTGACCCGATCTTTGCCGCCCTTGCCTTCCCTCCCCACGACGCTATGACTCGGGCAGCAGTGTTCGAGGGCGCACCCGCATGTGCCGGATCGGCGGAGCCCATGCCTGGACAGTGCTGTTCATGGCCGCCGTGGCTACCAGCCGCACCGCCACGCCGCTCGGAGACTTCTACCATGCGATCATTGGCCCGCGCAGGAAAAGCTGCTGGTACCCTTGCTTTCAAACACACCACATCGTTAGGCGCCATGTGATCAACGGTCTCTTCGTATTCAACAGGTGCAAATCATTCCGGAGGAAGAAACCTCGCGGAATAGATAGGATTGCATCTTCGATTCTGAAAGATGGAACTGAGTTCGAGCCCGGTTTAATCCCTGAAGGCTGGCACTACTATGACCACTGGCACCTTGATTGGGATGGAATCGGAGATTTCAACTCGAAGATTCGGCTCATCACGATCGAAGCCCACATGAAAGTCTTTTCTGCCGTAGCCGAACAGTCCAGCGTTTTGAATTCTCCCTTTCAACTCTTCATTTCGTTGGCTCGTCGAGATGCTGGCCAGGATGCCATCTATCTCCACACACCAAATCCCAATTCAGCCTTTCCCGCTGAATTTGATGACGTTGAATGGGGCGTTCCAGAGTTGGAAGAGCAATTATCTAAGTTCCTACCTCAATACCAGTTCGTTGCAGGTCGTCGTGATTTCAACTATGTTGCCTTCGCAAAAGGTCTTGGTGCCCCTCTTTCAGCCTCAATCGGCGCCTGACCTCTCGCTGCACTCGGACCCCGCCTGCATTGCCTTCCGCTCCTGTATGTTTCCCACGTCCGGAACCTTTCGATCAGCAGGTCGACCTCTTCCCGTCGCACACGCAGGATTTCATTGAGCGTGGCGCCCGTGAACATGAGCGGATGAACGGCGGCCGCGGCGAATAGGGATGGCTCCCTGGCTTTCTCAACGTCGCTGAGCACTGAAGCCAATCGACGAAGTTCAACGGCCATGAGGTACCGTTTCCGCCCCTGCCACCTGCTGATGGGAGGATGGGCGCGATCGTAGAGGATCAGCTCGGTGCGCTCGTCGGCCCCCTTGGCGCCGATCGGCCGCACTCGACTCGGTGATGATCCACGGCCTTCCACGGCCTTTGGTCAGTCCTTGGGCGCTGACCCTGCCTTCACAGCGGACTTCTCGAAGCGATCCAGAAACGTCTGCAGGTAGGTCAGCTTTTTTTCGATATCGGCTTTCCAGTGGCTGAGGTGCTCGCGGCCTGCGGGGGTGAGGGTGTAGACCTTGCGGGCGGGGCCGCGGGAATCCGTGTCCCAGTGGAAGGCCAGGTCTCCGGCGGCTTCCAGGGCCTGCAGGGTGCGGTAGGTGGCGCCGGGATCGGCCTTGTAGCCGGGCAGCAATCACCGGGGGAAGGCGGGGGGTCTGCCGCTTGGCCGGACATCAGGAATTCCACCAGGAATCCGCAGGCGATGATGCCGGGAAGCGTCAGGACCAACCTCAACATAGCGAACCTGGTGCCGAGAAAGGCGCTTTCCATCATCAGCATGGGCAGTTTGATGGTGGCCCAGGCCCCCAGGAAGATGACCAGGTTGGCCAGGCGCGCCCCCTTTTCCAGCAGCGTCACGCCGATGGGGAAGGCCGCGTAGATGGGGCCCGCGGCCCCGGTGCCCAGCAGCAGGGCCAGCAGGATGCCCCGCAGGCCGGAGCTGCGCCCCAGGTGGCGGGCCACCACCTCCTTGGGCACCCAGACATCGAAGAGTCCGATGAGGATCAGCACCGAGGGCACGATGAACGCCACTTCGGTCAGGCCCCGTCCCCAGTTGCGGAGCGAGTGGCCCGCCACCCGCGGGACCAGGGCGCCCAGCACCAGGTGCACCGCCAGCACCACCGCCAGGACCCGAAGGGCGCTTTTCAACTTGGGGTTCATAGCAGCACCCCCATCAGGGCGCCCACCAGCAGGGCGAGGGCCAGGCTCAGGGCCTGCCGCAGGAGGGTGAAGCGGCGCCCGAAGGCCCTGATCTCCATGGGCGCCGTGAGGGTGCCCACCATGGTCAGGGTGGTGATGAAGCTGGCCAGGGCGGGCAGGCTGGCGCCCATGCGGTGGAGGGAGGCCGCCAGGGGATAGGTGACGGGGCCGGGGCTGGTCATCAGGGCCCCCACCCCCGCCAGGAGGAGGAAGCCCGAGACGCCGTGGGACTGGAACAGGGCCGCGATCGCCCGGGGCGGAACCGCGGCCAAGGTGAGGCTGATGCCCGCCGTCACCGCCAGGAGCCCCGGCAGCAGGCCCAGGCCGGACCGCAGGGCCAAGCGCAGGGCCGCGCGGGTGCGCTCCCGGTCCCGGACCCCCGAAACCGCGAGCCCCCCCAGGGCCGTCGCCAGAAGAAACAAGGAGAACATGGGCACCTCCGACTGTGTCATCTAGATGCTTTTATCATCTAGATGACACATCATCGACCTCACCCCCTCCCCCGTCAAGCCCTTGGTGGGTTCTCATCCTGTCCATGCACGGGATCATGCGGGTCAAATAATGCGGGTCAAACCGCAGGGGAGGCAGATGGCTGGCCAAGCTAGGCCTTTTTCAGGCGTGGCCACGGCCATTGGACTCGCGGTCTGGCAATTGGTGTTTCCACTGCCCCTCGGAGTGGCTGCCCTGGTGGTGAACAGATCCCATCCCCACCTGGGGTCGTTTCTGAATTTCTGCGCCATCGCGTCCATCAGCGTGGGCGTTCTTTTGGTGGCGAAGGGCACCTGGGGGGAATCCTGGCGAAGGGCCTTTCCTTTGGCGCGGATAAGCCCGGGAATGGGGCTGTGGACCGCACTCTGCGCCCTTTCCTTCCTGGCCTTCGAGGCCTCTCTGATGTACGTGGCCGAACGGACCGTCGGCTTGCCCAGCCTTCCGGACCCTGTGTTTTCCACGGGACTGGGCCCCCTCCTCGGCGCGCCCCTTTCCGAAGAGATCCTGTTCCGGGGCTACGGGTTGGCGCGGATTCGTGAACTGGGCGGCAGGCGGCGGGCCCTCTTCCTGACGGCCCTGGTCTTCTCGCTGCTTCATGGGCACTGGTTCAGGCTGCCGGGAACGTTCCTGCTGGGGCTATTCTTCGGCTGGCTGGTTCTCCGCACCGGCTCGCTCTGGCCCGCCTTCATCGGACACTTCACCGTCAACGGGACGGTTTCCGCGTGGACCAGCCTCTCGGTTCCCTCCTTTGACCGGGCGATGACCGTGCCCTGGTGGGTCATGGTTTCGCTGGGCTGCACTGGCCTTGCGGGCTTGATCCTTCTGGGCTCGCCCCTTGTCCGAAGGCGGATCAAAGGCTTTTCTTAGCCAAGACGAAGGGGATGCGCTGGGATGGATGCCCGATGGGCCCTCCTCCCTATCCATCCCCTTCATCCCGGCCAAAACGGCTTTTTCAAGAACCTACCGGTAGGCCCCCCAGTTGGTTTTCCGCATGTCGCCGCTGGCCAGGAATTCGCGGTGCATGGCGAAGCTGAGGTCCAGGGCCAGGGGCGCGTGGCCTTTGCTGGTGAGCTTGAGGTAGTCGCGCAGCTGCTCGCGGTAGGCGGGGTGGGCGCAGTGGTCGATGATCAGCTCGGCGCGCTCGTGGGGATCCTTGCCGCGCAGGTCGGCCACGCCCTGCTCGGTGACGACGATCTGCACGGAGTGCTCGCTGTGGTCCACATGGCTCACCATGGGCACGATGGCGGAGATCATGCCGCCCTTGGCGGTGGAGGGGCAGGAGAAGATGGACAGGTAGGCGTTGCGGGTGAAATCGCCGGAGCCGCCGATGCCGTTCATCATGGTGCTGCCCATGACGTGGGTGCTGTTCACGTTGCCGCCCAGATCCACCTCGATGGCGGTGTTCATGGACACGATGCCGATGCGCCGCACGATCTCGGGGTGGTTGCTGATCTCCTGGGGCCGCAGCAGCACGCGCTGCTTGAAGTAGTCGAGGTTGCCCAGGATCTTCGCCCGGGCTTCCAGGGACAGGGTGAGGGCGCAGGTGGAGGCGAAGGTGCAGCGGCCATTCTCCAGCAGGGGCACCACGGAATCCTGCACCACTTCGGTGTACATCTCGAAGGGCGGGATGTCCTTGTTCTCGCCCAGGGCCGCCAGCACGGCGTTGGCGATGTTGCCCACGCCCGACTGCAGGGGCAGGAAGCTGGAAGGAATGCGCCCGGCCTTCATTTCGGCCACCAGGAAGCGGGCCACGTGCTGGCCGATCTGGTCCGTCACCTCGGTGGCCTGGTCGAAGGCGCCGGTCTCGTCGGGGCGGTTGGTGCGCACCACGGCCACGATCTTGCGGGGATCCACGGTGCAGATGGGCGAGCCGATGCGGTCGGACACGTTGAATACGGGGATCTCGGCGCGGGTGGGGGGATCCTGGGGCTCGAAGAGGTCGTGCATGCCCAGCATGCTGGGCGGCAGGCTTTCGTTGAGCTCGATGATGATCTTGTCGGCCAGGCGCAGGTAGGTGTTGGAGGCGCCCACGGAGGTGCTGAGCACGATGCCGCCGCCGGCCGTGATGTCGCAGGCTTCCACCACGGCGAAGTGGATGGGGCCCAGGAAGCCGTAGCGGGCATTCTGGGGCACCACGGAAAGGTGCATGTCCACGAAGCGCACCTGGCCCGAGTTGATCTGCTTGCGCAGGGTGGCATTGGACTGGTAGGGCGCACGGAAGCTGATGGCCTCGGCCTCGGCCAGGGCGCCGTCCAGGCTGGCGCCGGTGGAGGCGCCCGTGAGCACGCCCACCTTGAAGGGCCGGCCCGCGGCATGTTCGCGCTTGGCCTTCTCGGCCAGGGCCGCGGGCACGTCCTTGGCGGCGCCGGCGGCGGTGAAGCCGCTGAAGCCGATGGTCTGGCCGTGGCCGATGAGTTCCGCGGCTTCGGCGGCGGTCATGACGGGAAAAGGAATGGACATGGGAATCCCCTGCATGGGTGGTGAGTGTCCGCGCCCGCGTGGAACGGCAAGCGAAGGCCCCGGTTCCGGGGCCCCGGAACCGGGGCGACAAGGCCTATTTTAGCGGGTTTCGGCCGTTCATGACCATAAGATCACGAATGAAATCTGCCGGAGCCTCCGCCCCGCCCCGCTCGCCCTCTTCCGCCGCGGCGCGCAGACCGGGAGGGCGGCGGAACCCTACAGCCAGCGCGTGAGATCCCAGAGCAGGCCCAGCAGGAGCTGGCGGTCGTACTTGAAGCCGTCCTTCACGCCGGACTGGTAGCTGGCGGCGGGCTGCACCTTGCCGCCATGGTTGTAGGTGAGGGTGGCGTTCACGTAGTGGGTGCTGCTGCGGTCGGGCCCCTGTATGGGCCGCGCCTGCTGGGCCAGCACCGAAAGCAGGAGGGCCTTGGAATCCGAAAGGGGAATGGGCAGGGAAAAGCGCGCCTGGACGTAGAGCTGATCGGCCCTCAGGTTCTCCGGCAGGGCCAGAGTCTCCGTGCGTCCGCCGCGCCGCCAGAACCCCGCCACGAGGGTGGGCGGCACGCCCAGGCCCCGGGTGTAGCGGGCCATCCAGTCGTTCAGCCAGGTGGCGTGCAGGCGGTAGACGAGCTGGGGGCCGTAGAGGTACTCGTTGCGGGACGCCCCTGCCCCGCTGTTGACGCCCCCGCTGTTGACGCCGCTGGTGCCGTTGCCGTCAAAGGTGCCCGTGAGGCCCTTGAACTCGAAGGCCAGGCCCAGGTCGTGGGCGGTGCGTTCGGACACGGTTTCGTACTGGCCGAAGAAACCCAGGTTCAGCGCGGCCTCGCCGTGGTTGCGGGCCTGGGGCTGGGAGGACCAGGTGCCGTGCAGCTTGGCGCCCCAGAAGGGCGTGCCCGTCCAGCCATGGCCGTTGGCGTCGGTCCAATCCAGGGCGCCCAGGGTTTCCACCTTGTCGAGATCGAGCTTGGCGCCCAGGCCGCCGGAGGCGTCGGCGCCGAAGACCAGGGGGTTGGCGGGCACGGGCTTCTTGGTGTCCGCCGCGGGCGGCTCGTCGGCCCAGGCAGGCAGGGTCAGCAGGAGCCCAAGCAGCAGGCGGCTCATGGCGCCCCCGCCGCGGCCTGTGCCAGATGCTGGGCCACATAGGCGGCGAAGTCGCCCATGGTCTTGAAGGCGCCGAGCTCCTGGGCCCGGGCCGGCAGCCAGCTCCAGCCGGGCTGATTCCCCCGCAGCCACTTGGCGATGCGCACGTTGAGGAAGGTCTCCATGGTGGCTTGCTGATCCAGATCCTGAAGCTGGCCGCGGATATCGACGGCCGCATCGAAGGCGCTCACCTTGAGACACCGGCACACGATGGTCTGGGCCAGCTCCTGCTTGGTGCTCATGGACCGCTCCGGAATCGTCTGGGGCAGCATGCTGCAGGAGATGGAGTCTTGGCAAGGCCGCTGAATGACCGGACCCCGGTTTCGGTGGCAGGTGCGGAAGGCGACCCCAACCGCAGGCAGCCGGTGCTTCGCATCGCCTTGAATGTCCCGAAAACCCAAACGCGATCTGAAGCTTGCGGACCCAACGACCGTTCGGGGTCGGAAAACGACCGTTCGCGGAAATCCATTGAATACATGCTAGTGAAATTCAACCATCAAGCGGTCGGCTCACGAGTTCTAATCTCTTTTTTCATGCAGCATGAGGTTACGGCATTAAATGACATTCAAAACATATCGACTGTAGAATTTTATTAAACACTCAATTATGCGTATAAATAACATTTGTATAATGCCATCAATGGCTCAAATTACATATAAATTTATCGAGGACGTAAAGATGAAATGGCGATGCCAAAATCGAGCCCCTCCACATTAATCGCCATCGTGTATTAATTAATGAAAACCCCATGTTGCATCCTGAGGATATTACATCATGAAGATAATTAGGATTTTTATGCTATTTACGGTCATGACTTGGCTGACCTCAGCAACAGCCAATGCCCAGACGCTTGGAGGCCTTGTAACAAAGACAGAAACAATAACATATGCAGAAGATCCAGATTTTCCAGATGAGATTTGGCCAACCAGCAGCACCTGTTCAAACTGGCAGTGGGCGGATGCAAATGGCGTTGTTCACCATTTTAATGGCACCACCGAAACATATTATAAATATATATTCTATCCAAATGGTGGAAGGAAGCTGACTGGATCGTTGAGTACGACATTAACAAATATTCAGGCAACAGATGGTTCCAGTTATTATCTAACGGCTAAAGGCGACACGGGTTACATCAATGGAACCGGGAACCTGTACCCCAAGTACCAGGTGCTTTCCGTGATTTACGCGGCGCCTGGGAGTGGAAGCCGTGTGGACTACACCTCCACTTCGGTCGCGGGCAATTCCACAAATGTTTCCAGCTCCTTCGCCAACGGCATGCAGTTCTCCGCAACGGTCGGCGGGAGCCTCTTCTTTGCGGGAGGAACCAGCACGTACAGCGCCGGATGGACCTCGACCAAGACGAGTTCGAACACGATCTCCGTGTCGAAGACGGTCGGCTACGGAATCACCAGCAATGGCCAAACCAATCCGCCCTACGGAGTCGATCACGATTTCGATCAAGTCATGATTTGCTTGAACCCCGCGCTCTCCTTTGTGGCATCCACCTCCGCTGCCATCGCCAATGTTCCGCAGTGGACCATCGGCTGCGATACGAGGGATCCCAATGCCGGCGGCGGGCCCGATATTGTTTCTCTCACCGTCGCGGAACTGAAAAACCCTTCGCTGATCACCAACCCGGACCTGCTGGACCGGCTGAACCGCAGCTGGGCCGGATTCGGCCAGGGGCTGACCATCAGCGACTATCAGACCATCCTGGGCCGCAATCCCTTCGCGAACGATGGCACCAACGGCTCCAGGCCGGCCTTCAATTCACTCGTGAGCAACAACAGGTTCCGCCAAGTCGGCTCGATCTACTACGCGCCTCTGGCGCCCGGACAGGGCCCCCAGACCACGTCTGGATGGATCAACTATTCAAGTTCAGACAGCACCACATCCAGCGCCCAAGATACCTATTCCGTTTCCACCAGCACCCAGGGGGATGTCGACTTCTTCGTCAAAATCCACATCAACAATTCGTCGAACTACACCTGGACCAATACAACATCCCAGACCGTTTCCTCGGGAACGACGCAGCAATCAAGCTATTCGGTCCCCCGCCCCCCCAACGGCTGGGGGGGATCAACCGAAATCCTGGTGTGGCAGGATATGGTTTACGGAACATTCTTCTTTTCGTACTGATCCAGCCATGCCGAGCCAACGCGGCCGCTTGATGAGCCTTCGGAATCGGGGTTTATCCGTGGCTGAAACCATCTTTTCAATAATGCCGACAGTAAAAGGGTGACGTAAGCGGAGAAAAACGGAGGGGCGGAGAACGGCATTCTGCCTTCCCCCGCCCCTCCGCTTACCTCTGCTTCCAACATTCCTATTCTTGGACCACGGATGAACACCGTCGTTTACGACGGCCCTTGTTCGAGCGCTATTGCGCTCCTGATGCCAGGGCGGGGATGCCCTTGGGCTTCAGGGGCGCGACGGGCTCTTTGGCCAGTTTGTCCTGCAGCAGTTTGAGCGCGGTTTCCAGCTGCCGGTCGCGGCCTTCGTAGGTCTCCTTGGGCGGGTTCACCACTTCGATGTCGGGGGCCACGCCCACGCCTTCGATGATCCAGGCGCCGTCCTTGGTGTGGTACTGGGGCCATTCGGCGGCGCGCACCTGGCCGCGATCCACCAGGGTGTTGGAATCCGTCAGCCAGGCGCCGGCGCCGGCGGTGCGGCGGCCCACCAGGGGCCCCAGCCCCAGGGCCTTGATGCCCGCGGCGAAGGTTTCGCCGTCGCTGTAGGTGAACTCGTCCACCAGCACCACCAGGTGGCCGCGGAAGGTCTGCTGCATGTTGGTGCCGTTGTACTTGCCCTGGCCGTCGGTCCAGAAGGCCCAGGCCCGGCGCAGCAACTTCTCGATGACCCAGCTGTCGATGTTGCCGCCGTTGTTGCGGCGCACGTCGAGGATGAGGCCTTCGCGGTCCACCTGGCCGTAGAACTCCCGGGCGAAGGTGTTGATGTCGCCGCCGCCCATGGCGCGCAGGTGCAGGTAGCCGATCTTGCCGTGGCTGGCCTGGTCCACCTGGCGGCGCAGGCCCTCCTCCCAGTCGCTGTAGCGCAGGTTCGCCTGGCGCATGCCGTCGATGGCCTGCACCACCACGGGCTTGAGGGCCTCCGTGCCCCGCTGGAAGGCCAGCAGCACCTGCTGCCCGGCCTTGTTGCGCAGCAGCTCGGAAAGGTCGCGGACCTCCAGCACGGGACGGCCGTTCACGGCCGTGAGCACGTCGCCCTCCTTCAGGCCCAGCCCTGCCCTGGCCAGGGGCGCGGCCTCGGAGGGCAGCTCCGCCTCGGTGCGGTAGATGCGGTCCAGCCGGTAGCCCGTGGCCACGCGGCTGAACACGCCGCCCAGGTAGGCCTGGGCGGAACCGTCCTGCGCCAAGCGCTGGTCGCCGGGGCGGGTCTGGGAATGCAGGGCCCCCAGTTCGCCCACCATCTGGCCCAGGAGGTCATTCAACTCGGCCCGGTCGGTGACGCGGGCCACCAGGGGCGCGTACTTCCGGCGGACGGCCTCCCAATCCAGGCCCCGCAACTTGCTGTCGAAGAAGTGGCCGCGGTGCATGCGCCAGGCATCCTCGAACATCTGCTTCCATTCGATCTGCGGCGCCACCGGGAAGGCCCAGTCGCCCAGCTTCACCTCGGCCTTGGCCAGGTCGGTGGGGGCCTTGGGCCCGGCTTCCACAATGTAGAACTGCTCGGTGCCGGGGGTGAAGGGGCCGCCGGGGCCCCGCTTGGTGAGCAGCAGCTTCTTGCCGTCGGCGGACATGTCGAAGCCCGCCACATCCGCGGCGAAGACTTCGGCAGAAGCTGGGGCCGGCGCGCCGCCGTTGCCGATCTCCAGCGTCTTCACACTGGTGATGCGGCCATCCCGCTCGCTGAAGTAGAGGCGCTTGCCGTCCGTGTGCAGGCGCCCGTAGTTGCCCGCGGCCAGGGGCACTTCGTAGAGGCGCTCGGCCAGGCCGCTCCACTGGATGGCGGGGCGCTCGGGCTTGGCCTCCTTTGCATCCTTGCCTTCCTTCGCCTCCTTTCCTTCCTTCGCCTCCTTTCCTTCTTTCGAGGCCTTGGCGTCTTTCGCGTCCTTGGTATCCGCATCCAGCTCGGTCTTGGGCTCGAAGGGGAAGCGCAGGCCCTCCTGCAGGGCGATGGCGTAGACCTTGGTGCGGCGGTCGAAGTAGGGGCCCATGTTGCGGTCGCCCCAGGGCGAGCCGTTCACCACCTGGAAGCTGCGGTTGGAGAGGAAGTAGAGCCACTTGCCGTCGGGGCTGAAGGCGGGCGAATGGGATTCGTACTTGTCGCTGGTGAGCACGGCCTGCTTGCCGTCGGCCACGCTGTGCAGCAGGATCTGGCCCAGGCGGTGGGCGGTGTCGGCGCGGAGGATGGCCAGGGTCTTGCCGTCCTGGGCCCACACCACGTCCTGCGCGCCGCCGTAGGGGTTGGTGTCGATGAGCTTGTTCTCGCCCGAACCGAGGTTCAGCAGCCAGAGGCGGCCTTCGCGGTCCGTGTGCGCCAGGACCGAGCCGTCCGGCGCGGGGAAGAGGCCCACGCGGGTCAGGCCCTTGTCCGTGGTGAGAGCCTTGCCGCCCGGGGCGCCGTCGGCGGGGAAGCGCCACAGCTGCTGCTCGCCGGTGGCGTCGCTGAAGGCGAAGACAGTCTTGCCGTCGTGGCTGAGGGCGGCTTCCCGGGCCCGGCTGCCCGGAGGCAGGGCCACGTCCACCCGGCGCAGGCCGTTCAGGCCCGCCACGGCCACCTGGCCCCGGGCCGTGAGCACCACCCGCTCGCCGCTGAGGGCGAAGGCGGTGTTCTCCAGGAACTCCAGGGGCTTCTTGACGAGGCGTTCGCGGCGCTGATCGAAATCCGAGGTGAGGGAGACGTCCACCAGCCGGTCCTGGCCCGTGGCCAGGTCATACACCCGCAGATCGGCGCCCTGCTGATAGGCCACGCGGCCATCACCTAGGCTGGCGCCGCGCACATCCCAGGCCTTGTGGCGGGTGAGCTGCTTCGCATCGCTGCCGTCGAACTTCAGGGACCACAGGTTGTCGCAGCCATCCTTGTCGCTCACCACGATGAGGCGGTCTTTCCAGACCATGGGCCGCTTGATGGGGGCGTCGAAGGGCACCTTCACTGCCTCCTTGCCGCCGGCCAGGCCGCCGGATAAATCGTAGCGCCACACCTCCGCCGCCGCGCCGCCGCGGTAGTTGCGCACGTTGTCGCCGGTCATGTGGATGCCC
Organism: Acidobacteriota bacterium; assembly: GCA_016195985.1. GTDB lineage: Bacteria > Acidobacteriota > Holophagae > Holophagales > Holophagaceae > Geothrix. The sequence continues at coordinate 11,774 of JACPYP010000005.1, forward strand.
AGGCGGGTGAAGAAGAGCGTCTTGCCCGACTCATCCACGCAGGCCTCGTTGGCATCGGCCAGGGGCAGGGTGGTGTGGACGAGGGTCGCGGGATCCACCATGGCCACCACCGTGGCGCGGCTGGGGCCCGCCTCAGCCTGGGTGGAGAAGAGCACCTGGCCCTTGGGCGTCCAGCCCAGCACGAAACAACCCAGGCCCTGGAAGGTGAGGCGCCGGGGCTGGCCGCCTTCCACGGGCATGACGTAGACCTCCATGGGGCCTTCGTAGGAGCCGGAGAAAGCCAGCCACTTGCCGTCCGGCGACACGGCGGGGCGCACTTCCTGGCTGGCGTGGGTGGTGAGCCGCACGGCCTTGCCGCCGTTCAGGGGAGCGCGCCACAGATCCCCTTCGGAGGTGAAGAAGACCTGGTCGCCCTTGGTGGCGGGGAAGCGCACATACGCGTCGCCTGCGCGTGCGGGAACGCCCAGAACGAGGGCCAGGGCCAGGGAGGAAAGCATCACGCGCATGGGGACTCCGGGGGTTGAGGCATCGCATGACGAGGTTAACCGCGATGGGCGCCGGACGGAATGGCGCAACCGGCCCTGAGGCGCACAAAAGACAACGCAAGGGCGCCAGGGGGGGCCGGGCCGCCGCTCCAAGCGGCACCGGCCCGGGGCAGGCGTCCTTGCGTTGAGGGGGCGGAACCGGCCTATGCCATCGCGGGTTCCAGTTCCTCGAAGCGGGCCTGGAAGAAGCGCAGGCTGTCGGGTTCGTAGGTCATCGTGAGGCCGTTGATCTTGTGGCGGTTCTCATAGAGCTCGATGCAGCTCTCGGCCACCACGTCCATGTGCAGGTTGGTGTAGACGCGGCGGGGAATGGTGAGGCGCACCAGTTCGAGCTTGGGACGGTTGTTCTCGCCGGTCTTGGGATCGCGGCCGGCGCTGACCATGCCCCGCTCCATGGCACGCACGCCGCTGTCCACGTAGAGCGCCGCGGCCAGGGTCTGGGCGGGGAAGTGATCCTGGGGGATGTGGGGCAGGAAGTTGGTGGCGTCGAGGAACACCGCATGGCCGCCAATGGGGAGCATGATGGGCACGCCCGCGTCGATGAGCTTCTGGCCGAGGTACTCCACTTGGCGCACGCGGCTGGCGATGTAGGCGTCCTCCACCATTTCGCGCATGCCCTGGGCCAGGGCTTCGAGGTCACGGCCGGCCAGGCCGCCGTAGGTGGGCATGCCTTCGAAGACCACCACCAGCTCCTTGGCGCGGCGGGCGAAGCCGTCGTCGTTGGTGGCCAGGAAGCCGCCGATGTTCACGAGGTTGTCCTTCTTGGAGGACACGGTGCAGCCGTCGGCCAGGCTCATGAGTTCGCGGAAGATCTCCTTGATGGTCTTGTCCTGGTAGCCCGCCTCGCGCTGCTGGATGAAGTAGGCGTTTTCCACGGCGCGGGTGGCGTCGTAGATGACCGCGATGCCGTACTTGTCGGCGAAGGCCCGCACCTCGCGCATGTTGGCCATGGACACAGGCTGGCCGCCGGCCATGTTCACGCAGGGGGCGATGTTGAGGTAGGCGATCTGCTCGGGGCCCACTTCATCCACCAGCTTCTGCAGCTTGGAAAGGTCCACGTTGCCCTTGAAGGGGTGGATGATTTTGGTGTCCTTGGCCTCGTCGATGATGCAGTCGAAGAAGATGCCGCCCACGCGCTCCACGTGGGCGCGGGTGGTGGTGAAGTACATGTTCATGGGCACGTACTGGCCCGGCTTCACGCGGATGAGGCTGGTGAGGTGCTCGGCGGCGCGGCCCTGGTGGGTGGGGATCAGGTGCTTGAAGCCGTAGATCTCGTGCATGGCCGCTTCCAGCGTGTAGAAGCTGCGGGCGCCGGCGTAGGACTCGTCGCCGATCATCATCTTCGACCACTGGACATCCGACATGGCCGTGGTGCCGGAATCCGTGAGCAGGTCGATGTAGACATCGTCGCTCTTGAGCAGGAAGGTGTTGTAGCCCGCCTCCTTGATGGCCGCCAGGCGCTGCTCGCGCGTGGTGGTCTTCAGCGACTCGACCATTTTGATCTTGTACGGTTCGGCGATGGTGCGCGTTTTCATGGCGGCTCCTGGGCGGATCGGTTCGATCGACCACCCATCCTACGAAGACGACCTCGCAATAATGTTTCAAATATTGCCCATTTTTTGCCATTCAACGCAATAATATTGCTCATTTTGCGAGAGATGTTCATGAAGATCCCCGATCTCGACGCCATCGACCACCGCATTCTGGAGATCCTCCAGCGGGAGGGCCGCCTTTCCAACCAGGAGCTGGCCGACCGCGTGGCGCTCTCGCCCGCGCCCTGCCTGCGCCGCGTGCGGGCCCTGGAGAAGGCGGGCGTCATCCGCCAGTACGCGGCCTTGCTCGAGCCGCGCAAAGTCGGCCTGGGCATGACGGCGCTCATCACGGTGAAGCTGGAAAAGCGGGGCAACATGCCCGGCGAGGAGTTCGCCAAGGCCGTGCGCGGGTGGCCTGAAGTCGTCGGCTGCTATTCCATGACCGGCGACACGGACTACCTCCTGTGGACCTTCGTGGAAGATCTGGACCACTACACGCGCTTCCTCACGGGGCGCCTGCTCAAACTGGCCTACGTGGTGGATGTGAAATCCAACATCGTCCTGGCCGCCGTCAAGAACACCACCGCCCTGCCCCTGAACCACCTGGGCCTGGAGACGCGCCGGAGAAAAACCTGAACCGCCCGGGGCCTGCTGGCGAGCGCCCTTGAGCGGCCGCCTCAGGCCTTCCCGATCCGGCCTGCCGACAGCCAAAATTGCTTTTCTTTAGCCACGGATTACACGGATGCACACGGATGAATCTCCGATGGTTTCTCATCCCTTCCATCCCTTCATCCTGGCGAAACCGCTTTTCTTAGCCGGGATGCATGGGGATGAGTGCCTACTGTTTTTAATTCGTGTCAGTCCGTGTAATCCGTGGCCAAAAACGCTTTTTCTTTAGCCACGGGTTACACGGATGCACACGGATGAATCTCCGATGGTTTCTCATCCCTTCCATCCCTTCATCCTGGCGAAACCGCTTTTCTTAGCCGGGATGCATGGGAATGAGTGCCTACTGTTTTTAATCCGTGTCAGTCCGTGTAATCCGTGGCCAAAAACGCTTTTTCTTTAGCCACGGGTTACACGGATGCACACGGATGAATCTCCGATGGTTTCTCATCCCTTCCATCCCCTTCATCCTGGCTAAAACAGCTCTTCTCCGCTGGGATGCAGGGGTATGGATGCCTGCTGTTTTGGTCCGGAGTCATCCGCGGCTTCATTCATTTGTGTGCAGGCCCGCGTCAACCGGACACCTTGAAGCCGGGTCCCATGGCACAGACCCAGGCAGGCCCTAAGGGTCCTGGGCCCTTCTTCCGGAGCGCCGCCATGTCGCTGAAACCCCTCCTTCTGCTCACGCCCCTGGCGGCCCTGAGCCTGGCCTGCGTGGTGACGCCCCGCGGCCGGGTGGCCGTGGTGGCGCCGGTGCCCGTGGTGCGCACCGTCTACGTGGAACGGGAGCCGCCGCCGCCCCGCTACGAGCGTGTCCCCGAGCCGCCTTCCCTGCAGCATCACTGGGTCCCGGGTCACTGGCAATGGGACGGACGGGCCTATGTCTGGGTGCCCGGCCACTACCAGGTGCGGCCGCGCCCCGAGGCCGCCTGGGTGCCGGACCACTGGGATCGGCACGAGCGGGGCTGGTTCTGGATCGAGGGGCACTGGCGCTGAAGGCGTCTCATGCGGATTTGAATTCAAAAGATAAGGAGCACCACCAAGGCACCAAAAGCCGCCATTCATGCAGTTCTTCTCGGTATCGCGTGCGGCGATACACGAGACAAAAAGAAACTTGGTGCCTTGGTGGTGAAAGTCCTTTTTCTGTTGGCCTGAACGCGACTTGGGATCAGCCCCCGGCGTCCGATGCCTTGAAGCTGCGGTACAACAGCAGGTCGTAGACGATCTTCAGGCCGCCGGCCAGGAAGAAGATGCTCCCTGCCAAGGCTGGCACCGCCAACAGGGGCCCCGCCAGCACCGGCGAGATGGCCGCGCCGGTGCTGCGCGCGATGCTCGTGACGCCCGCGGCGGCGGAGCGCTCGTCCGGCGCCACCACGGCCATGGTGTAGGCCTGCCGGGTGGGCACGTCCATCTGGGAGATGCTGAAGCGCAGCAGCAGCACGGCGATGGCCAGGGGAAGGCTGGGCATGAGGGGCACGAGGATGAGCAGCACGTTGGAAGGGATGTGCGTCGCCACCATGGTGCGGACGAGGCCGATGCGCTTGGCCAGCCGCACCGCGTAGAGGGCCGAGAGGCCCGCCAGGAGGTTGGCCACGAAGAAGATGGAGCCCAGGGCCCCCGGAGCCAGGCCGAACTTCTGGTGGAACCAGTAGGCCACCAGGCTCTGGATGACGAAGCCCCCGGCGAAGGCATCCAGCGAGAAGAGGGCCGACAGGCGCAGCACCACGCCCCTGGAGGCGTGCAGGCCCAGGCGGCCTGCGTTCGCCGCGGAGGGCGGAGCTTCGATGGCCGCGGACAGCTTGGCGAAGAGGATCAGCAGAAGCAGGCCCGCGGCGGCATAGGCGAACACCAGCGCCCGGTAGCTGTCCACGGGGCTGAGGCCCGAGGCCTGCAGGGCCTGGGCGCTCCAGCCCCCGGCCAGGGCCCCCAGGGCCGTGGCGAAGGAACCCGCCAGGTGGTACCAAGCGAAGACCCCCGTGCGGCGTTCCCCCGGCAGCACCTGGGAAAGGGCCGCCTGCTCGATGGCCAGGAAGGGCCCCACCTCGTTGCCCGAGGGGCTGATGACGCCGAAGGTGGCCGCCAGCAGCAGCACCGTGAAATCGCCGCTGAGGGCGAAGGGAACGCCCGCCGCCACCATGAGCGCCGCGCCCAGCACCAGCATGGATTTGCGGCCGACGCGGTCCGCGTTCAGCGTGATCCACAGCGACATGAGGGCGTCGCCTGCAAGGGTCAGCGTCAGCAGCAGCCCGATGCGCGCCTCGCTGAAGCCAAGCCCCGAGAGATACAGCACCAGCACCACGGAAAGGAACCCGTAAGAAAACATCCGCGCCGCCCGGGTGAGGAAGAGCAGGCGGGCATCGCGGCCGGAAGCCGGAGGGCCGTTGGAGGATCGCATGGAGACATGCTACCCGCGCTGGTTCACTCGGGCTGGAGGGGCGCCAGGCATGCTTCGAGGTCCTTCATGCCGAAGGGTTTGGCCAGGAGGGACACGAGGGGGTGGGCCTCGACCAGGTCCAGCGCGGCCTGGTCGGCCCTTCCTGTGGCCAGCAGCACGGGCACGGCCGGGAGCAGGGCCCGCAGCCGCGGCAGCGTGCCCGCGCCCCCCAGGCCGGGCATGTTCATGTCCAGAACCACCACGTCGGGGCGCAGCCCGGCCTCGATGCGGATCAGGGCCTCCTCTCCGCTCGGGGCGACGGTGGGTTCGTGGCCCAGCAATTCCAGGAGGCCCATCATGGCCGTCTGGATCAGCTCGTCATCATCCACCAGCAGCACCTTCAAGGGGCGGACGGCCGGCATAAGGCGGTGGGCGCCCGAGGTTTTCGAGGCGGCCTGGGGCATCCTGCAGGCCGGGAAGCGCATGGTCACACAGGTTCCCTGCCCCGGCTCGCTCCACAGTTCCATCTGGCCCAGGTGCGCCTTCACCGTGCTGTAGACGATGGACAGCCCCAGGCCGGTTCCCTTCCCCACGTCCTTCGTGGTGAAAAAGGGGTCCAGGGCCTTCTCCAGAACCTCTTTGGGCATGCCCGTGCCCGTGTCCTCCACCTGCGCCTCCACCCAGTCCGGCCCCAGGTTCCGGGTGCGGAACGTGAGGGTGCCGCTCTCGGGCATGGCGTCCACCGCGTTGACGCAAAGGTTCATGAGCGCGTGGGTGAGGGCGCCTGCATCGCCCTGGATCGGGCGCAAGTCCGGCGCCAGCTGCAGGACCAGGCGCACCTTCGAGAGGGTGGTGCGCTCCAGCAGGCGCACCTCTTCGCGGAGGATGCTGTTCAAATCCAATTGCCGCTTTTCGGCTGTGTTCTGGCGGGCGAAGCTGAGCAGGCTCTTCAGCATGATGCCCCCCCGCTCCGCGGCCTTGATGATGGTGCCGAAGGCCCGGTGGGCGGGGCTTCCCGGGGGCAGGGAATCCATGTGGGCCGAGGCCAGCCCCAGAATGGCGCCCAGCACGTTGTTCATGTCATGGGCCACGCCCCCGGCCAAACTGCCCAGGCTTTCCATCTTCTGGGCCTGATGGAGCTGGGCCTGGAGGCTCTGCTGCTCCTCCTCGGCCTGGCGCCGCTGGGTGATGTCGGTGACGATGCCCAGGAGGGCCCGAAGGCTGCCATCCGGGTGCTGCAGGCGGCGGCCCGAGAGGTGGCCCCAGAAATCCGTTCCGTCCACGCGAAGATACCGCCGTTCCGCCGCCACGGAGGAGATGCCACCCTCCATGAGCAGGCGCATCCGGTGGTCGCCCTGCTCCAGTTCGGAGGGGTGCAGGTGGCTCAGGTAGCTGCTTCCGATCAGGCGGTCGATGGTGGTGCCGAACAGCTCGGCCATCTTGCGGTTGGCGAACTCGATGCTGCCGCCGGGCGACACCAGGATGATGCCGGCGTCCGAGGCCTCGAAGATGGTGCGCAGCTGCTCCTCGCTTTCGCGCAGGGCCTCCTGCACCCGCTTCCGTTCCGTGATGTCGCGGTGGAACACCAGGATCCTGGGCTCCCCTGCTTCGGAAATGAGGCTGGCGGACACCTCCAGCGGGAAGGTGCGACCGTCCTTGTGCCGGTGCTCCACCTCGTAGGTGAGGGCCTCGCCCGCCAGGATGCGCCGCAGGCGCTTCCCCGTCAGGTCGGCGGCCTGGGGGGCGCACAGCTCCACCAGTTTCAGGCCACGCATCTCGGCGGGCAGGCAGCCGTGCATGCGGGCGGAGGACTGGTTGACCTCCAGGATCTCCCCCTCCGGCGACAGGGTGTAGATGCCCTCGCTGGCCAGGTTGAACTGGTCGCGGTAGCGGGCCTCGCTTTCCCGCAGCCGCCCCTCGACGGCCTTCTGGTCGGTGATGTCGCGGAAGAGGCCGATGATCTGCCGGCGGCCCTCCCCCTGTTTGGAGCGCGGCGTGGCCGTGACGAGGAGGGTCCGCGGCGTGCCGTCCTCCTGGCGGATCCGCAGCTCGTAGGTGCTGGGGAGGCCTTCCTCCCGCAGCTCGGTTTCCTGCCGGACTTGGGCCTGCTGCTCCGGTTCGAGGAATTCCAGCAGCGAGCGGCCCAGCAGCTTCCCCGGCGCCACGCCGAAGATCTGCTCGGCCACCGGATTCACCAGCAGGAAACGCTCTTCGGCGTCCACCATGCCGAAGCCGTCCCCCTGGCGTTCCAGCAGTTCCCGGTACAGGGCTTCCGAAACCTGGAGGGCCTCCTCGGTGCGGCGCTGTTCGGTCATGTCCGTAAAAGTGACGAGCAGCCACTCATTCAGAGAGGCGAGGGCGATCCGGACGAACCGGACGCTGCCGTCCTTGCAGGCGACGGTGCCGGAAAGGGGCTCTCCGGCCGCTTCCGGGCCACCGGTGATCCGGGCGTTCCACGCCTCCAGCATGGCCGCCCGGAAGGCCGGGTCCGGGTAGGCGCGCTCCCGCCATTCCGCCACGGTGGGCAGGTCCTCAAGGGTGTAGCCGAACAGATCGGTGAAGGCCCGGTTCAGCTGCAGCACCCGTCCTTCAGGCCCCTCCAGCACCGCCATGGCAAGGGGCAGGCTCTGCACCATCGCAGCGAGGGAGGGCTCCGCTGGGGGCGGCTGGGAAGTGCCGGAAAACGACATGGTAGGAAACCGGAGGGTGGCGATCCCCCCTTTTCGACGCCCTTTCCCGGGAACTGGAGAATCCGGCATGGGCACCTCCCGAATGCCCAGGATGCCCTCCGTCCGGGTGCTTTGAGTAGACAGGTATTCCTGGGGGACCAGATCAGCGATACTCGCCCCATGTCCCCCCTCGCCCGTCCCGCCGTCCGCTGGTCCACCCTCATCGCCCTCTGGGCCGTGGTGGGAGCGGTGCTGTGGATCGTCCTGGTCCAGGCCTTCCTCCTGGCCCTGAACCCCTTCTGCCACCTCCAGCGCCCGAGCATCGCCCGGGTGCAGGTGAAAAGCGTGGACCGGGATCCCGACAGCCAGATCACGGATTTCGTGTCGGTGCGTCAAGGCGACTCGGACCGGGTGCTGCGGCTGCTGAAAGCCGAGGCCGCGGAACTGCATGAATACGACGAGGCCTGGATCCTCGGCGCCTGGTACGCCGACAGCCTGCGCCCCACGGAATACCGGTTGACGCCCCAGCGGGTGTTGCTGGAATACCCGGCGCTGCTTCTGCTGCCCGCGGCCTGGCTGCTGTGGCTTGTGCGAAGGGCCCGGCAGGCGGCCGAAGCGGCGCCACCGCCCCCCGTGCGCCGGACCTTCACCGATGACTTCCACCTGAAGGCGCAGCGCTTCGCCAAAGACGGAGAAACCTCGCAGGGAAGCGCCGCTCCGGCGCCTCCGAAGAAAAATCTGGATTGAGTCAATCTGGACTGGGCCGGGGTTCAGTCCTTCTTTTCGGGCGCTTCAGCCTTGGCCGGTTCAGGTTTGGGCGTTTCAGCCTTGGGCGCCTCGGCGGGTTTGGCGGCGGCCTTGGCCTTGGGGGCTTCCACGGGCCGGGTGGCGGCCTGGTAGGCCTTCCAGGATTCCTCGGCCTTGCGGTGGATCTCCTCGGCGCGCTTGCGGTGGGCCTCGGCCTTCTTCTGCAGGCCGTCGGCCTGGCGCTTGGCCAGCTCGGACTTCTTCAGGGCCTCGTTTTCCGCCCGCTTGTAGCTGGCCTGCCGGGCCTTTTCCTGGGTGGCCTGAGCCTTCTGCTGGCGGGCGTCCCTGGCCGCCTTGTCCGCCTGGGCCTGGCGCTTGTCCAACTCCTCGGCCCGCCGGGCGGCCTTGACTTGGCCGACCTTGACCTGGCCGGCCTTGTCCGGGGTCCGGGCCTTGTCGGCGGCCTTGACGGGATGCTTGCCGGGAACGGACTCGGCCGCCTTGGGGGCCTGTTCCGCGGGCTTGGCGGCGGGAGCGGGTTCCTGGGCGCCCAGGAACACCGGGAGGAAGAGGGTGCAGGCCATCAGCTTCATGGAAACCTCGGAAGGGGGAGCCTTCATTGTGCGCCTCTCGCCCCCGGCTGGCACCTGCTTTGCGCACCGTTTCACCGCCCCGTCAACCAAGGCCACACTGAAGGCCTCCACCCAGCGAGGCCGCCATGGACATCAAACTCTCCCCCGACACCGTGAAACGCCTGCAGGGCCCCATCCAGCGCTTCGTTTCCGAAGAATACGGCGAGAGCCTGGGCGAGCTGGGGGCGGGCACCTTCCTCACCTTCTGCCTGAAGGAGATCGGCCCGGCCATCTATAACCAGGCCATCGCCGACGCCCAAAACTGCATGCAGGAACGGGTCACCGACCTGGAAAACATCTGCTTCGCCGAGGAAACCAGCTACTGGGGCGGCGCCAAGAAAGGGACACACCGCAAGCCGGACCTTCGGCGGTAGCATCCCCTACCCTGCCACCCGGCAACGGACCCTCTCTCAGCGGCCGCCAGCCCATGACTGACCAGGAACCCCCATGACCGAACCCATCACCGCCCGCCAGCTCACCATCCTGCAGGTGGTGGCCAAGCACCCGGACGTGGCCCGGGACCACCTCGTGAAGGCAGGCGCCACCGACGCGGATCTGGCCTACCTGGAGCGGCAGGACCTCATCCGCGAGCGGGCCATCGGCCGCTACCGGGTGACCCACATGGGCCAGGAAGTGCTCAAGCGAAGCCTGTAAACTCAGGCTCCCGTCCCCCCCTGGAGGAGACCCCATGTCCCTGCTCACCCGCGCCGAGGCCACCCGCTACGAAGAGACCAGCCGCCATGCGGATGTGATGGCCTTCGTGGCGGGGCTCCAGGCCAAAGGCGACAAGCGCCTGCACGTCACCAGCTTCGGCACGAGCCCCCAGGGCCGCGACCTGCCCCTGCTGGTGCTGTCCGGCCATGGCGTGAAGACGCCCGAAGAAGCCCGCAGCCTGGACCGGCCCGTGGTGCTGGTCATCAGCGGCATCCACGCCGGCGAGGTGGAGGGCAAGGAAGGTTGCCTCATGCTGGTGCGTGACCTGCTGGAGGGCAAACCCGGCCTCGATGCGGACGCTCTCCTCGCGGACCTCACCCTGGTGGTGGTGCCCCTCTTCAACCCCGACGGCAACGACGCCATCGACCCCGGCAACCGGAAGCTGCACCTGCCCAAGCTCACAGGGCAGCTGGGCCCGGACAGCGGCGTGGGCACCCGCGTGAACGCCGCCAAGATCAACCTGAACCGCGACTACCTGCGGATGGAAGGCGCTGAGATGCGCCTGCTTCAGACCCGCGTCTGCCAGCTGTGGGAACCCGATCTCACCATCGACAACCACGCCACCAACGGCTCGGTGCACCGGTTCTCCATGACCTACGACATCCCCCACACGGTGGAGAGCGGCCGCGCCGAACCCATCGCCTACATGCGCGAGCGCCTGCTGCCGCCGGTGACCGCGGCCCTGAAGGCCAACCACGGCCTGGATGCGGGCTGGTACGGCAACTTCGTGGAAGACGAGCGGGCCATGGACGCCGACGCGGAAGCCCAGCCCGGCGCCCCTGTGCGCGAAGGCTGGATGACCTACCCCCACCATCCCCGCTTCGGCAGCAACTACCGGGGCCTCACCAGCCGCATGGACCTGCTGCTGGAATGCTATTCGTACATCACCTTCGCCGAGCGCGTGCGAACGGCCTACGCCTTCATGCTGGAGACCTTGAAATACGTGGCCGCCCACCGCGACGAGGTGGTTCAGACCGTGGCCGCCAGCCGGACGCCGCGCGAACGCATCGCCGTGCGCTACGGTCTGGAGCGCTTCGACCGGCCCATCGAGATCCTCACCCGCACGCCCCGGACGCTGGAGGGCGCCCCCGCCAGCGTGACCATTCCCCATCTGGGTCGCTTCGTGGGCACCACCGTGGTGGACCGCCCCGACGCCTACCTGGTGCCCGCACCCCTGGCCGCCCACCTTCGGCTGCATGGCCTCACCCTGCGGGAAGCCGTGGGCACCTTCGACGTGGCGGTGCCCGTCACCGAGGGGATGGGTTCCGAGGGGGGCCGCGCCATTCTGGAGGCCGCCGCCGTGGGCGAGCTGTCCGTCTCCTGGCGCCACGAGCACCGGGCGGTGCCGCCGGGCTGGGCCCTGGTGCCCACGGACCAGCCCCTGGGCGCCATCGCCGTCTACCTCTGCGAGCCCGAAAGCGACGACGGCGCCGTGGAAAACGGCCTGCTGCCCGTGCCGGCCCTGGGCGAAGAACTGGCCCTCTGGCGGGTGCCGGCCCTGCGCTGAGACAGATTTGAATTCAAAAGATAAGGAACACCACCAAGACACCAAGAAAACCAAGAGCCGCCATTCATGCGGTTCTTCTCGGTATCGCCTGCGGCGATACACGAGACAAAAAGAAACTTGGTGCCTTGGTGCCTTGGTGGTGAAAGCCCTTTCTATTGGAGAGATAGAACGCAACTTGGTCTGAGGCCCCGCTTTTTTTTAAAAAAGCACCGGGCGTGTCGATTCCCCTGCGTTTCATTCGACGCATGAGTAGAGCCGTGGCCTGACCGTCTCCGGTCGGGAATCCTCCCGGCGGCTCTCTGGAGGAATCCCATGAGAAAGCTCAAAATCATTGAACATGTCTCGCTCGACGGCGTGATCCAGCACGGCCAGGACGGCGATTTCCCCTACGGCGACTGGACCGCGCCCTACCGGACCCCCGTCGGGCGGGAGGCCATCCTCGCCGCCCACGGGGGGAGATTCGACCTGCTGCTCGGCCGCCGCACCTACGACCTATGGTCGGGCTTCTGGCCCAAGGCTCCGAGCGGCCCCATGGCGGACCGCCTCAATGCGGCCACCAAACACGTCGCCACCCGTCGCCCGGAAAGCCTTGAATGGGGCCCGGCCACGGGCCTCGGGCCGGATCTCGTCGAGGGCGTCCGCCGCATCAAGGCGCAGAACGGCCCGGACCTCATCCTGTCGGGCAGCTCCACGCTGACCTCGCCCCTGCTCGAACACGGGCTCGCGGAGGAAGTCCTGCTCGTCGTCTACCCCGTCCTGCTGGGCACCGGGAAGCGCGTCTTCGCGGAGGGCACCCCAGCGCGGTCATTGGAGCTCATCCGCACGGAGGCCATGCCCTCCGGCGTCGTCTTCAACACGTACAAGGCCGCCGGGCCTCTGAAGGTCTGAGCCCAGGCAACTCACCTGCCTGAGCCCAGGCAACCCACCCGCCTGAGCCCAGGCACCCCCCCAAGGAGCCCCCATGCAACCCCCCTCCCCCTCGACATCCGTCAAGCTGCTCTGGACCGGCCGGGTCCTCAGCGCCATCCCGGTCCTGTTCCTGCTCTTCGACGGCGCCGCCAAGCTGATGCGGCTGGCCCCCGTCCTCGAAGGCACCGCCAAACTCGGATTCCCCCTCAGCACCGTGGTCCCCCTGGGTTTCACGTTGCTCGCCTGCACCCTGCTCTACGCGGTCCCTCGCACCGCGGTGCTCGGCGCCATCCTGCTCACGGGCTACCTCGGCGGCGCTGTCGCCACGCACGTCCGCGTCGGCGATCCGCTGTTCTCCCACGCGCTTTTTCCCACCTACGTCGGGGCCATGATCTGGGGCGGCCTCTTCCTCCGGGAGGCGCGCCTGCGCGCCCTCCTCCCCTTCACCACCTCCACCCGCTGACCCTCAAGGAGGCATGCCATGCGCGTCATCGTTTTGATCAAGGCCACCAAGGACACGGAAGCCGGCGTCCCCCCGGACGGGAAGCTCCTCACCGCCATGGGGCAGTACAATGAAGAGCTGGTGAAGGCGGGCCTCATGCTCGCCGGCGAGGGGCTGCACCCCAGCTCGAAGGGCGTCCGTGTCCGCTTCTCCGGGCCGCAGCGCCACGTGACCGATGGCCCCTTCGCCGAAACGAAGGAGCTGGTCGCCGGCTTCTGGATCTGGCAGGTGCGCTCGATGGCCGAGGCGATCGAGTGGATCAAGCGCTGCCCCAACCCCACGGGTGAAGAGGCTGAAATCGAGATCCGCCCCGTCTTCGAAGCCGAGGATTTCGGCGCCGAATTCACGCCTGAGCTGCGGGAGCAGGAAGAACGCCTGCGCGCCCAGATCGCCCAGAAACCCCAGTAGGACTGCCGCCAAGGAGAAACCTCGATGCTCAAAATGATTTTCGTGAACCTGCCCGTCGCCGACCTCAAGAAGTCCATGGCGTTCTATGCGGCCCTCGGCTTCACCAACAACCCCAAGTTTACGGATGATACGGCGGCGTGCATGGTCTGGAGCGAGTCCATCCACGTGATGCTGTTGACTCACGCCAAGTGGCGCACGTTCACGGCCCGCGACATTCCCCACCGGACCTCCAGCGAGGTGATGCTCGCCCTTACGTGCGAGAACCGGGAGGCGGTGGATGTGATGAACACGGCAGCGGCGGCGAACGGCGGAGTGGCCGACATCAACCCCGTTCAGGACCTCGGCTTCATGTACAACCGCAATCTGGCCGATCCCGACGGGCATGTCTGGGAGGCGTTCTGGATGGACCCCTCGGCGGTCCCCTCGGAGAACCAACCAGGCTGAGCTGAGGCGGATTGAGGGTTGCAGCTTGGGGGTTGCAGCTTGGGAGGTTGCGGCCCGGCGGCGAAGCTGGTCTGATTTCCATGTGACGACATCCGACACCCACCGGGCCATCGACGCCGTCTGGCGCATGGAATCGGCCCGGCTCATCGCGGGCCTCGCGCGGCTCGTGCGGGATATCGGCCTCGCCGAGGAACTGGCCCAGGACGCCCTCGTGGCCGCCCTCGAACAATGGCCCGGATCCGGGGTTCCCGATAATCCTGGCGCCTGGCTCATGGCCGCCGCCAAGCGCCGCGCCATCGACCGGCTGCGCCGCCTCAAGCTGATGGAACGCAAGCATGAGGAACTGGGCCGCGACATGGAGGCCCTACAGGAGGCCGCGGTGGACTTCGAAGCCGGGCTTGACGATCCCATCGGCGACGATCTGCTGCGCCTCATCTTCATCTCCTGCCACCCCCTGCTCTCCCCCGAGGCCAGGGCGGCTCTCACCCTCCGCCTGCTCGGCGGACTGACGACTGAAGAAATCGCGCGGGCCTTCCTCTGCCCCGAACCCACCATCGCCCAGCGCATCGTGCGGGCCAAGCGGGTCCTGGCCGAGGCCCGGGTGCCCTTCGAGGTGCCGCGCGGGACCGAGCTTTCCATCCGCCTCGCCTCGGTGCTGGAGGTGCTCTACCTCATCTTCAACGAGGGCTACTCGGCCACCGCCGGCGAAGCCCTGGTCCGGCCCGCGCTGTGCGAGGAAGCCCTCCGCCTGGGCCGCATCCTCGCCGAACTCGCCCCCCGGGAAGCGGAGGTCCACGGCCTCGTGGCCCTCATGGAATTCCAGGCCTCGCGTCTCCACGCGCGCGTGGACTCCGCCGGGAACCCGATCCTGCTGCCCGACCAGAACCGCGGGAAGTGGGACCAGCTGCTCATCCGCCGCGGCCTCGCGGCCCTCGACCGGGCGGGCCGGCTGGGCGGCGCGCCCGGGCCCTTCGCCCTGCAGGCCTCCATCGCCAGCTGCCACGCAAGCGCCCCCACGGCCGCCGGCACAGATTGGGCGCGCATCGCGGCCCTCTACGGGCAGCTCGCCCGCGTCAGCCCCTCCCCCATCGTGGAACTCAACCGCGCCGTGGCGCTCGGCATGGCCTTCGGTCCCGCCGCGGGCCTTGAGGCCGTGGAGGCGCTCGCCACCGAGCCCTCGCTCAAGGGCTACCACCTGCTGCCGAGCGTGCGCGGCGACCTGCTCGCCAAGCTCGGCCGCGCCGAGGAAGCGAAAGCGGCCTTCGAACAGGCCGCTGCGCTCACCCGGAACGCCCGGGAACGGGGCTTCCTGCTCGACCGGGCCGCCACCTGCGCCCGCGCCTGATCCCGCAGGATGTCAAGACGATCCCCCAGGAGGAACCGATGCCTTACGTGCTGTTGATCATGGAGCCGCGCGAGCAGCGCGCGGAGCGTGGAGAGGAGGCGGGGCGCGCCGTCTACGAGCGGATGCTGCGCTTCGGCGAGGATCTTCAAAACCGGGGCCTGCTCCTGGCCGCCAGTTCCCTCCAGTCGGACCGCGAAGGCCTCCGCGTGCAGGCGCGGAATGGCAAGCCCGTGCTGAGGGACGGCCCCTTCACGGAATCCAAGGAAATGGTCGGCGGCTTCTTCTACCTCGCCTGCGCCACCCGGGATGAGGCGGTCGCCATCGCCCAGGCCTGCCCCGCCGCCGAATGGGCCACCATCGAAGTGCGCGAGACTGGCCCCTGCTACGAAGGGGCCTAGAAAACGGAATCTCCGGGCCTTGGCCGGTCCGCATCCGCCGTTCGCCGGTT
The DNA here is from genome assembly GCA_016195985.1 of Acidobacteriota bacterium. Lineage (GTDB taxonomy): Bacteria > Acidobacteriota > Holophagae > Holophagales > Holophagaceae > Geothrix. The sequence continues at coordinate 27,216 of JACPYP010000005.1, forward strand.
CGTCCGCAGGCGCCGTCCCTTCGGACCGTAGATTGGGACATCCCGGCGGCCGTCCGCTCGCGCCGGCCTCCAACCCGACCCTCCCGAAAGGATCAGCATGACCACCGACACGCAGAACCGCACCCGCACCGAGGAGTTCAAAGTCGAAGGCGGCAAAGTGCTGGACACGATCAAGGACCTCATCCACCAGGGCAACATCCGGCGGATCATCCTCAAGAACGAGGCGGGCAAGACCCTCATCGAAATCCCGTTGACGCTGGGCCTCGTGGGCGCCGCCTTGCTGCCGGTCTTTGCCGCCGTGGGCGCCCTGGCCGCCGTGGCCACCCGCATGGTCATCGTGGTGGAAAAGGTGGATCAGGCCTGACGGGCCACGGCGAAGCGCCGCCGGTACTCGCCCGGCGACAGCCCCATGGCTTTGTGAAAGACCTTCCGGAAGGCGCTGGGATCCCCGTAGCCCACCCGCCAGGCCACTTCGTCGATGGCCAGGTGGGGTTGCTCGAGCAGGTCCCGCGCCTTCGCCACCCGCAGCTGCTGCAGATATTGGCCTGGATTGAGCCCCGTCGCCTTCTGGAAGCGGCGCAGGAAGGTCCTCTCGCCCAAGCTGGCCCGCGCCGCCATCATCGGCAGGCTGACCTTGCCGCCGCTGTGCTTCTGCAGCCAATGCTGCACCTTCAGAATGGCCGCATCGCCATGGGTGAGCTGGGGGGCGAAGGGGCTGTAGAAGCGCTGCTCGCGCCCGCCCGGGTCCACCAGGAAAAAACGCGCCGTGGCCAGCAGGGCCTCGGAGCCCAGGTAGCGCCCCACCAGCCGCAGGCCCAGGTCCACCCAGGCCATGAACCCTCCGGCGGTGACGAGATCCCCGTCATCGATGAGCAGCTTGTCCGCGTCCAGCGCGACGCCGGGAAAGCGCTCAGCAAAGCGCTGGGCCAGTCCCCAGTGGGTGGTGGCGGGGCGTCCGTCCAGGAGGCCCGTCTCCGCGAGCAGGAAGGCCCCCGCGCACACGGAGCAGATCACGGTGCCTTCGGCGTGCCGCGCCCGCAGCCAGCGCGACAGGGGGGCCGCGGCTTCGGGGGGCGCCCCGCCCGAAAGGCTGGGCGGCAGGATGAGGGCTGTCCAGGGCGCGGCGGGGATCTCGCAGCCTTCCAGCACCCGCACCTCGATCGACGCCGGCGGCCCCGGCAACTGGCCGCGGAGCCGGTTGGCGGCCTCCAGCAGATCCCGCAGACCGTGCACCGCGGCCAGCTGGGCGCCAGGATAGCTGAGGATGCCGATGCTGCGGCAGGGCGACGGGAAAGGCATGTGTCAGTATTAGCCCGGAAATTGTCATTTTTGCCAATCCCGGAATCAGCGCCCAGGATCCAGCCTGGTATGGCCCCCGCCCGGCTGGGGAGCCCCCAGGAGCCGCCATGGACCCCCGCGCCTTGCTCGTCATCGACCTCCAGAACGACTACTTCCCCGGCGGGAAGTTCCCCCTCTGGAACCCGGAGGCCGCGCTGGATCGCGCCCTCCAGGCCATCGGCCGGGCCCGGGCCCGGGGGATTCCGGTGATCCTCGTCCAGCACGTGGCCGACAGCCGCCGGGGACCGGCGCCCTTTTTCCAGGAGGGGAGCGAAGGCGCGCAGCTCCACCCCCGCCTGCGGGCTGCGGCGCCCGGCGCCCCCGTGGTGGTGAAGGCCTTCGCCGACAGCTTCCACGAGACGGAGCTGGAGGCGACCCTGGCCGCCCTGGGCACCGCCGAGCTGCTGGTCTGCGGCATGATGACCCAGAACTGCGTCACCCACACGGCCATCTCGAAGGCCGCCGAAAAGTACCGCGTGTCGGTCCTCGGCGATTGCTGCGCCTCCGTCAGCGAGCCGGTGCACCTCATCGCCCTGAACGCCCTTTCGACGCGGGTGCCGATACTTGCTGCCGCGGAAGCCCTGGGCTGAGCGCTTGCGGGGGCTGAGCGCTTGCGAGGGCCGGGCCCTTCAGAGGACCATGGGCCATGCTCGAACATTGGCTCAACCATCCTCACGCGGCGCCCTGGCTGTTGGTCATGTGGATCGCGGGGCTGCTGGGTTCGCTGGGCCACTGCGCAGGCATGTGCGGGCCCATCGTGGCCGCCTTCGGCTTGAGCCAGGCCAAACGTGAAGGGGGGACGCAGAGCGAGCCTCGGCGAGCGGGTGGTCCCCCCTTTCAGAATCAGCTGGGCCGCGTCTGGACGCAGCACCTGCGCTTCCAGCTGGGCCGTATCACCACCTACGCCCTCCTCGGCGCCCTCATCGGCTTCCTCGGCGGCTTCGCCCGCCTCCAGACCATCCAGGACATGCACGCCTGCTGCCGCCCTGAGGGCGCGGCGCTCATCGCGGCCCAGGCCTGGCCCTGGCAGGTCTGGGTGAAGCTGGGCATCGGCCTGCTCATGCTGCTCATGGGCGGCATCATGGCCCTGGGCGGACGGGCCGACGCTTTCATGGAATTCCGGCTGCCCGCGCCCCTGCAGAAGCTCATGGGCAAAGGCCTCGCGCTGGGCGGTCTGCCCTACACACTGGGCCTGCTCTGGGGATTCATCCCCTGCGGCCTCGTCTACATGATGCTGCTGCGCACGCTGGATGGCGGCGACTGGAAAATGGGGGCCGCGGGCATGGCCGCCTTCGGGCTCGGCAACGCGCCTCTGCTCCTGGGCCTGGGCCTCGCCAGCACCCGCCTCAGCCAGGCCTGGAAGGCGAGGCTGCTGCGCCTGGGCGGCGTTCTGGTGGCGGCCATGGGCCTGTACATCCTCTGGCAGGCGGTCACCCTCCTCCGGTTCCAGGCGGCCGCCTGATCGAACAACTAATATTAATTTTTTAATTTTTTAGTCTAATTTTATTGAAATTTAATCTAAATAAATCAAAATGAACCCAAGGCTGGCACGCAGGGTGCCCCGCTCTTGGGAGGCTGTGACATGGCGAACCTCGGACTACGGGACTTTCTGGAGATCCCCTATGACGAACTGGAGCAGTTGAACCTTCACGCCAAGCAGCAGCGCCTGGACCGCGTCTCCCCCGACAAGGTGCGGGAGGAGCGCATGAAGTACCTGGAGGGCGAGAAGCGCATCAAGGCCGTCACCGTGTGCTTCACGGACATCGAAGGCCGGCTCCACATGCTGGACTACGACAAGAAGTTCCTCCTCAAGTCCTATGACAACCTCACCTTCGACGGCTCCTCCATCCGCGGCTTCTCGGCCCAGGCCGAGAGCGACCTGCGCCTGGTCATCGATTGGCCCGCCTTCTACTGGCTGCCCAGCGACGTGTTCGGACCCGGCAAGGTGCTGGTCTTCGGCAACGTGCTGAACCAGGACGGCTCCCCCTTCGTGGCCGACATGCGGGCCCGCCTGAAGGCCTACACGGACAAGCTGTTCCAGGAGAACGGCACCATCCTGAACGCGGCCAACGAAGTCGAGGGCTTCCTCTTCAAGGGCCTCGACGCCGAGCGCCACTTCCACGAGACCGGCGTCTTCGAGTACGTTTCCACCGGCGGCTATTACCACAGCCTCCCCGGCGACCCCCTGCGCCAGTTCATCGACAGCGCCGCCGAGGTGCAGCGCGCCATGGGCTTTGGCAACGAGAAGGACCACCCTGAGGTGGCTCCCTCCCAGTTCGAGATGAACTACACCTACGCGGAAGTGAACATCGCCGCCGACCAGGTGCAGCTCTACAAGCTGCTCTCCCGCCAGGTGGCCGCCCGCATGGGCATGACCGCCAGCTTCCTGCCCAAGCCCGTGGTGGGCGTGAACGGCAACGGCATGCACACGAACATCTCCCTGTCCAAGGCCGGCAAGAACCTGTTCTACAAGAAGGGCGGCAAGGACGGCCTCTCGGACCTGGCCTGGGATTTCACGAACCGCATCCTGGCCAATGCCACGGATCTCTGCCTGATCCTGAACCCCAGCGTCAATGCCTACCGCCGCCTGGATCCCCACTTCGAGGCGCCGAACCAGATCAAGGTCAGCCCCACCGACCGCGGCTCCATGATCCGCATCCCCACCGGCAACGAGAAGTCCACCCGCATCGAGGTGCGCTCCGTCGGGCCCGACGCCAATCCCTACATGACCTACTACGCCCTGCTGCGCACCGGCATGGAAGGCCCCGCGTTGGAAGTGGACGAGGCCAAGCGCGCCCGCACGCGCTTCCTCCCGGACAACATCTTCGACGCCATCCGCCTCTTCAAGGGCAGCAAGTTCATGTCCGAGCTGCTGGGCGAGGGGGTCCACGAGAAGTTCGCCGACATCAAGGCCGCCCAGGCCGAGCGCTGCCCCAAGGCCCTCGGCACCCGCGTGAAGGAAGGCGAGATCATGTTCCACCACGAGGTGACCAACCAGTACCTCTGGAACCAGTTCTAGGTTCCACCGCACGTCCGCGAAGCCGGGGCCCCGCCCCGGCTTCGTCGCGTCAGGGCTTCACCGACCGCTCCAGCCAGCGCGAGCTCAGGCGCTGGAAGGCCCTCTCCCGCCGCCGGATGGGCGCCAGGCCCGGGCAGTGGAAGCCGGGGGGCCCCAGGGGGCACGCGGCGCAGGGGCTCCGGTCCGGCCCCCGCCTGCGGTAGGCCCGCAGGCCCCAGGCCAGGCCCAGGAGGCTGCCTCCCGCCAGGACCAGCCCCGGAAGTGAAGGCCTCCGCAGAACCTCCACCCAAACGAAGGTCAGCAGACCTGCGGGAACCAGGCGCGTGAGCCCCTTTCCGGCCCGCCAGCCCAAAAGGGAACCCAGCCCCAGCAGGCCGGCGGCCAGACAGCCGACCGCGAGCAGAGGCCAGGCCTGCGGAGGAAAGCCGAAGCCCAGTGCGCAACCCAGGAGGCCACCCAGCGCGGCGAGGCTGCAGCCCCGGCAGAGGCGGCAGCGGCCCACCTGGAGGACTTCTCCGGTGTAGGGCACGCACAAGGGATGATGCGCGTACCGGTGAAACCGGTGGGCCCGCCTCGACAGCCGATCGATGCGCCGGGCCAGGCCCCGCGGAATCACGGGGTCTTGCGGATCCGCGCAGCGGTGCCGTAGGCGATGATCTCGTTGGTGTTCTGCATGAGCTCGCCGGAATCGAAGCGCATGGCCAGCACGGCGTTGGCGCCCATCTGGATCGCATGCGCCTCCAGGCGGTTCATGGCCTCATTGCGGGAATCGTTGGCCAGCTCCGTGAGCATGGTGATCTCACCCCCGAACAGCTGCTGGCATCCGGCGCAAGCGGTGCCCACCACGCTGCGGCTGCGCACCGTGATCCCCCAACAGGGCCCGACGATGGACTCGACCTGGAAGCCCGGCGGAGGCTCGAAGGTCGTGAGGATGGGGATCTTGTGGGGGGCGATGTCCATGGACATGAAAACCTCGGGGACGGCGAAGCTGAGTCTATCCGGCCTGGCCTCCCCGGGGCCATTTCCCTTCAGCCCTGCTCCCGCCCCAGCCGCATAGAGTTGCCGATGACCGAGAGGCTGGACAGCACCATGGCGCCTGCCGCGAGGATGGGATTCAGCACGCCGGCCATGGCCAGGGAGATGCCCACCGTGTTGTAGAAGAAAGCCCAGAACAGGTTCTGCTTGAGCACCCGCAGGGTGAAGGTGGCCAGGCGGAACACGCGGGTGATGCGGGTGAGCGAATCGCGCATGAGCACCACGGGCGCCGCGTGCATGGCCAGGTCCGCGCCCGATCCCATGGCGATGCCCAGGTCCGCCGCCGCCAGGGCAGGGGCGTCGTTGATGCCGTCGCCCACCATGGCCACGACCTTGCCCCCGGCCTGGTAGCGCTTCACGGCCTCGGCCTTTTCCGAAGGCGATACTTCGCCCAGGAAATCATCCACGCCCACGGCCTTGGCGACCCGCTCCGTGGTGGCCTTGGCATCGCCCGACAGCAGCACCACCCGGACGCCCCGGCTACGCAGTTCCGCGATGACGCCGGCGGCCTCGGCCCGGGGGCGGTCGCCAAAGGCCAGGGCGCCGCCGCAGGCACCATCCACCGCCGCGAAAGCCACCGTGAGGCCCTCGGATTCCCAACCTTGGGCCTTGGCCTCCAGACCAGCTGGAATGGCCAGCCCTTCCCCGGCCATCAGCCTTCGGTTGCCCACGGCCACGCGATGCCCCGCCACCTCGCCGAGCAGCCCCTGCCCTGCCCGGACCTCGATGCCGCCGGCATCGAGGAGGGTCACGCCCCGTTCGACCGCGTACCGCCCCACCGCGTGGGCCAGCGGATGCTCGGAATAGGATTCCAGGGAGGCCGCCAGATCGAGGCGTTCCAGCTCGGCGTGGCGCACCCGGAAGTCGCCCTCGGTCACGGTGCCGGTCTTGTCGAGAAGCAGCAGATCCACCTTGCGGAAGGTCTCGAGCACGCGGACGTCCCGGATGATGATGCCCTGGCGGGAGGCCGCGCCGATGGCGGCGGTGGTGGCCAGCGGCGTGGCGATGCCCAGGGCGCAGGGGCAGGCGATCACCAGCACGGCGATGCCCCGCAGCATGGCCTCGGTGCCCGTGTGGCCACGGCCCAGGCACACGGCCACCGTAAGCGCCGCCAGGCCCAGCACCGCGGGAATGAAAAGGCGGGAGACACGATCCACCAGGCGTTCGAGGGGGCTCTTGCTGGCCAGGGCGGACTGCACCGAGGCCACGATCTGGGCCAGGGTCGAATCGGCGCCGCAGCGCGTGACGCGGATCTCCAGCACTCCGGCCGTGTTCAGGCTGCCGCAGACGACCCCGTCGCCGGGGGCCTTGGCGCGGGGATCGGACTCTCCCGTGACCACGGATTCATCCACGGCGGACTGTCCTTCCGTCACCAGCCCGTCGGCGGGAATGCGCTCGCCGGGCTTCACCAGGATGACCGTGCCTGGCTCCAGGGCCTCGATGGCCACGAAGCGCTCCTGGCCGTCGACGCGCAGGCGCGCCTTCTTCGGCAACAGGCGGTGCAGCATGGCGATGGCGCGGGCGCTGCGGTCCTTGGCGTTGCGCTCCAGGGCCTTGCCCGTGAGCACCAGGGTGACGATGGCGCAGGCCGTGTCGAAATAGTAGTGCTGGCCGTTCTGGAAGGCCTGGGCCGTGCTGTAGCCGAAGGCCGCGAGCACCCCTGTGGAGATGAGCGCCTCCATGCGGAGGTGGCCGGTCCGGAGGCCGTACCAGGCGATGCGGTGGATGGGCCAGGCGGAGTACAGGACCACGGGCAGCGTCAGGGCCATGAGGATGAAGGGCACGGCACGGTGGGCCCATCCTGCGATGCTCTCCCAGTAGCTGGCGTAGATCACCAGGCTGAAGAGCATCACGTTCATCCACAGGCCGCCCGCGATGCCCAGGCGCAGCAGCATGTCCTGCCACTCGCGCCGCTCGCCTTCCCGCTCAGCGCCGAATTCTGAGGCCCCGTAGCCCAGAGACCGGACGCGGTCCGGCACCGTGGCGGGCGGCACCAGCTGGGGACAATAGGTGACCTTCAGCAGGTCCGACGTGAACAGCACTTCGGCGGAGACGATGCCGCGCTCCCGGCGCAGCGCGTGCTCCACCACCCAGCCGCAGGCCGCGCACCACATGCCGGAAAGCTGGTAGAGCGCCTCCTTGGTTTCCGCGCCTTCCGGCAGCGCGACATCCGCCTCCCCCTCCCCCCGTCCCAGCAGGCCCAGGCGTTGGCTTTCCTGGAAGAGGTCCGTCTGGCGGAGATCCACGCCGGAATCGATGGCGCCGCTCTCCAGCAGGATGGCGTAGACGTTCAGGCAGCCGGTACAGCAAAACCTTTGCTCCAGACCTCGGAAGGTCTGGAGCTGGGGATGCCTGGCGGCGGCGCCGCACAGGTCGCAGGTCGGCGCGCCGTTCATGGCAGGCTCACGAATGCTGGGTCTGCTGGGGCCTGCCCTGGTCGTCGAGCATGACGGGGTTGGCCCTTCGGCTGATGCGGTAGGCCACGGCAAGAATGCCGATGAAGAGCAGGCCGATGAGGCCGAACATCACGAGGTAGCGGCCCCCGCCCTTCTTGCTGTCTGCCATGGCTCAGTTCCTCTTCAGGGGGGTGATGAAGGTCAGCTCCTCGGCGTCGGCCCTGCGGGCGCCTTCGGCCTGGGCCAGGATCCGGATGTGGTGGACGTCCTGTCCATCCTGAACGAAGGGGGCCCGAAGTTCCACCGTGCCGGCGTAGGTTTCCCCGGGTTTGAGCGGCACAGGATTGGCCGGAAGGGCCAGGTCCGCGCCGGGCAGCCCCTCCACCCAGAGGCGGACCCGGCTGGCCCTGCCCGTGCGGTTGGCCAGCTTCAAGCGGATCAGGTTGGCCACGCGACCATCCTCCAGCACCTTGAACAGGGTGGAGCGGTCGGGGTTGATCTCCACCAGCACCGGCCGCCGGAAGGACAAAGCCAGGACCAGCCCCACGAGGTAGAAGGCCATGATGAGCAGGACCACCACCCGCTTGGCATCCCGGAAGCCCCAGCGCCGGTGCCAAGCCTCCTTCACGGCAGTCTTCGGCGCGTCGCCCCAGGCGTAGTGGATGAGGCCTGGCTTGCCGACCTTCCGCAGGATGTCCTCGCAGGCGTCGATGCAGTCGCCGCAGTGCACGCACTCGATCTGGTAGGGCGACTGGCGGATGTCGATGCCCATCTCGCAGACCCGCACGCACTTCTTGCACTCGATGCAGTCCTTGGCCTCGCCTCGGCCCGCGGAGGGACCATCCTGGTAGGCCACCAGCAGCGTGTGCTTGTCCTGGAGCATGCCCTGGATGTAGCCGTAGGGGCACACGGTGGTGCAGAACTTCTGCCGCACCAGGGTGAAGTCCAGGAAGGTGATCACCGTGACCACCGCGCCGGTGATGCCGCCCACGGTCACCAGGTCGAAGTGCAGGAGGCGGCCCAGGAGGTCCCTCGGCTCCACGAAGTACGAGGTGAACACGAAGGCCAGGAAGACCGATGCGGCCAGCAGCACGGCGTAGAACAGCCCCGCGCCTGCCGCTTTTCTCGACCTGGCACCGGCCCCCTTCAGCCAGCGCTGGGCCAGGCGCTGCGCCAGCCTTTCCACTGACTGGCTCCACTCGCTGAAGATCATCTGCGGACAGGCGTAGCTGCAGTAGATGCGGCCATGGATGATGGCCGATGCCGCGATGACGAACATCAGGAACATCAGGGCGAAGAAGATGATGGCGAATTCGCTGATCCAGAGTTCCTGACCGGCGAAGTAGAAACGCTGTCGCGGGATGTCGAAACGCATCAGGTTCGTGAAGGGCGCGGCCACGAAGCAAAGGAAGAAGGCCAGGTGGAGGCGCTTCCGCGTGGGCCGGTAGAGCTTGTCCGGCGGAGGCAGCGGGGGAAGCCGCTCCGCGGGGGTCTTGGGGGTTGATGCTTCTTTGATGCTCATTTAATGGCTGTATTTAATCTTCGGGTTCGGCGAAGGCACGGACACGCATTCGGTCGTGTGGTCGAAACGTTTCATCTGGATGGCGTGGGTGGGGCAGCGCGAGGCGCACATGGCGCAGCGGATGCACGTGCTTTCGTCCTTCAGCATGACGCCGCCCAGCTCATCCTTGTCCTGGGCGCCCAGGGCCTGGTACTCCGCCAGGCTGATTTCGGCCCCGGCCTGCACCAGCCGCTCGTGGGCGTCGTAGTCGGACAGGGTGCTGATGCCCACCAGTTTGATGAGGTTCTCGGGGCAGACGTCCACGCATCCGTTGCAGGCGATGCAATGGTCCGTCTCGAAGACCGTGTTGACGTTGCACCGCAGGCACCGCGAGCCCTGGCGGCGGGCCATGGCCTCGGGGTAGCTCAGCTCGACGATGTCCACCGAGGCCGCCCGGGCCTCGCTCTCCAGCACCGGCGCATTGCAGCGTTCCTCCCGGTGCCAGCCTTCCGCCATGGTGTAGGCGGCGGGCAGCCATCGTTTCCGAAGCACCACATCCGTCCGGGTGCCCCGCAGGAAGTCGTGCATGGAGCGGGCCGCGGTGTGGGCCGAGGCGATGGCGTCGATGAACAGCCGGGCACCGTGGGCCACGTCGCCGCAGGCGAAGATGTCGGGGGCGGTGGTCTGGTAGGTGCCGGAGTCCACCTTCACGAGGCCGCGCTGGATCTCCACCCCATCCTCGGGCTTGAGGAAACCAAGATCGGCGGTCTGGCCGATGGCGAAGACGACGGAATCGGCGTGGATGTCCGTCAGATCAGTCTCATCGAATTTGGGGTTGAAGCGCCGCTCCCCGTCGAACACCGACAGGCACTTGACCACGCGGAGGCCCTTGCATTTGCCGTTCTCGACAATGACCTCCTTGGGCCCCACGCGGTTGTGGAGCTTGATGCCCTCTTCTTCGCCCTCGTGGATCTCCACCTTGTCGGCGGGCATCTCCTCCAGGGATTCGAGGCAGACCACGTGGATTTCCTTGTCGCCGCTCAGGCGCAGGGCAGAGCGCGCCACGTCATAGGCCACCTTTTCACCATGGCCCATCTCCTGCAGCGCGTCTTCCTGGTTCAGGGCCTCAAAGGGGCGCAGGGCCGAACGCGCCACGTCGTAGGCCACGTTGCCACCGCCCACCACCACCACGCGCCGCCCAAGGGGCAGGGGCTTGCCTTCGTTGAAGGCGCGCAGGAATTCCATGCCGTCGTAGACGCCCTCGGCCTCGCCGCCGGGCAGGGACAGCTTGCGCCCGTTGGGCAGGCCCACGCCCAGGAAGATGGCCTTGTATCCCTGGGCCCGCAGGTCCGCGATGCTGAAATCGCGTCCCAGCTTCATGTTGCACTTGAGTTCGACCCCCATGGAGAGGATGGCGTTGATCTCGTGCCGGACCAGCTCCCGGGGCAGGCGGAAAACGGGCACGCCCGCAGTGAGCATGCCGCCGGGCTCGGCGTTGGCCTCGAAGACCGTGACCTTGTAGCCGATCTGCACCAGGTCGTGGGCCACGGTCATGCCCGCAACGCCCGCGCCGATGACGGCCACCTTTTCGTAGTCGCCGCGGTTGGGCGGCAACATGCGCTGGTTCGCCCCCTCGCGGTAGGCGGCATAGTCCCCCGTTTCCGGCCCGAACTTGTCCGTGACGAAGCGCTTGAGGGCGCGGATCGCCACGGGCTCGTCCAGGGAGCCGCGCCGGCAGTTGGCTTCGCAGGGGGCGCCACAGACGCGCCCGCAGATGGAGGCGAAGGGGTTGGTGGCGCGGGCGAGGCGGTAGGCGTCGTCGTACCGCCCTTCGGCGATGGCCGTCACGTACCCGCACGCGTCCGTGTGCACCGGACAGGCGTGCTGGCACTTGACCATCTCGACCCAGTACTGCGAGTCGTCGGGAACCCTGAACTGCCAGCTGGCGTTATCCACAGCTTTAATCCTCGTGGGGCTTGCGGAAGGCGAACACGGAAACCACTGCTGCGTAGATGAGAACCAGTCCGGCGACGACGTACATGAGCACCGGGCTGGTTTTGGAGACCAGGTTGAACTGCTCCACGAATTTCCCGCGAGTGGCATGTTGGACGTCGCCGTACATCTGGAAGACCAGATAGGCCACGCCGCTGAGGCTGATGATGGGAATGACCAGCTTCAGGAACCCCGGGGCGTCCGTCCCCTTGCGCTCCTGCATCCAACCGTCCGCGTAGTCCTTGAGTGCTTCCTGGCCTTTCTTGTCCTCAGTCATGGGGTCCTCCTGGGAGTGTCGTCGTCCTCGAACATCTGGAATTTGGGTTCCTCGCCCTTGTCGCCCCAGTAGCCTTCCCGCCTGGATTTCACGAAGAAGTAGACGGCCAGCCCGAACATCAGGGCGAAGAAGAGGTAGGCGAAGTAGACGCTGGGATAGGTGTAGTCCGTGGCGGGCATGCGGCTACTTCTCGTAGTCGTTGGCGGGCCGCCAGTCCTTGCCGCGGCCCAGGCTCTGTAGGTAGGCCACCAGCGCATTGAACTCTTCCGGGTTGTTCACGATCCAGGGATAGGGCGGCATGATGGAGCCCTTCACGAGGTCGCGGGGGTTGCGGAAGTGGGTGCGGTGCCACTGGGTGTCGTACTTGCCGCCCACCCGGGCGAGGTCGGGGCCCGTGCGCTTGGTGCCGAACATGTGGGGATCGTCGTAGACGAACTCGTCCGGCGTGGAGATGGGCGCGTCGACGCCGCGCCAGCCGTAGCGCTTGGTGTCGGCCAGCAGGGTGCGTACCTGCTGGGTGTGGCAGTACCAGCAGCCCTCGCGGACATAGATGGCCCGGCCCTTCTTTTGCACGTCGGTCAGGGGCGACACCTTGCCGGTCATGCCCTTGGCGGGATCGTGGTTCTCGAAGGGCTTGGCCCAGCTGGTATCCACCAGGGGCGGCACCACGGTGGTGAGGAGTCCGCCGATGAAGAACAGGGCAAGGGAGATTCCAATGGCCCATAGGGCGTTGTTGTCGGCTTTTTTGAACATGGTCGGCTCCTTTCAGCGGCCTAGGCGGCCGCCTCCTCGTTGGCCCCGAGGACGGTGGCCATGATGTTGTAGGCGAACATCACGATGCCGATGAACATCAGGATTCCCGACAGGAAGCGGACGATCCAGATGGGCTTGAGGGCGATGACGGTATCGATGAAGGGGATGTTCCAGTTGTTCCACTGCCAGCCCTGCCAGAAGCCGCCCAGCCAGAGGGTGGTGAAGAAGCCCAGGCCGCCGATCATCAGCATCCAGTAGCTCCAGTTGGCCAGCACGTCGGAATGCAGCGCCTTGTTCCACATGCGGGGCACGGTGTAGTAGGTGCCGGCGATGGCCAGGAAGCTGAAGCAGCCCAGCACGGCCATGTGGGCGTGGCCGGGAATCCAGTCGGTCTTGGACACGATGGCGTTCACCGTGCGCAGGCTGTGCATGGGGCCCTGGAAGCAGGTCAGCAGGTAGAACACGATGCCCGACATGAGGAACTTGAGGGGCACGCTCTCACGGAGCTGGTGCCATTGCCCCTTCATGGTGGCAAACAGGTTGTAGACCACGGCCCACACGGGGATGAGCAGCATCACGGAGAAGGCGATGGCGATGGTCTGGAGCCACTGGGAGATGGGTCCGTGGATCATGTGATGGGCGCCGGTCCAGACGTAGACGAAGGCCAGAGACCAGAAGCCGACCATGGACAGCTTGTGGCTGTGCAAGGGCGTGTTCGAGGCGCGGGGAATGAAGTAGTAGGCGATGCCCAGGCCGATGGGCGTGAAGATGAGGCCCACGGCGTTGTGCACGTACATCCAGTTCAGGTTGGCCTGGTTGGTGCCCGTGGTGAACAGGGTGGCGAAGTTGCCCGTCAGGTAGACGAAGGCCGTCCACAGCACGCAGCCCATGGTGTACCAGATGGTCACGTACATCGCCTGATGCTTGCGGGTGGCCACCGTCATCAGGACGTTCAGACCGAACAGGATCCAGGCCACCACCACGAGGACGTCGAGGTACCAGGGCAGCTCGGCGTACTCCCAGCCCTGGTTCTGGCCGGCCAGCAGGGTGACGACAGCGCCCAGGATGATGACGTTCCAGAGCACGGCCGTGGCCACGCCCAGTTTCTCGCTCCAGAGCTTCACGCCGCACAGCCGCGGGATGATGTAGTAGGCCAGGCCCATGTCCGCGGCCAGCAGCCAGCCGAAGAGCATGCCGTTCACATGCAGGGGGCGGAGGCGGCCGTACGTGAGCCAGGACATGGTGCCCATGAGATCGGGCCACACGAACTTGGCGGCGATGATCACGGCGATGATGCCCACGATGAAGAAGTAGGCCACCGAGCTCACCAGGAACCACTTGGCGGTGGAATCGTCGTGGACCAGGGCTCCTTCCGGCGTTTTCGGCGCCTCGGCCTTACTGAACTGGGGCTGCATGCTGGCCTCCCTTCTCTTTCTGGTTGATGCTTCGGATGAAATTGACGAGGTCGCCCACGTCATTGTTCGAAACCTGATCGATCCAGGGCGGCATGGCCGTCCCCTGAACGCCGTAGAGGATGGACTCGAAGAGCCGCTTGTCGTCGACGCTGTTCACGAAGAAGCTGTTCCGCAGGTTGCGGGGCTTGGGCAGGATGTCCAGGGAGTTGGGCCCCTTGCCGTCGCCCTTCTTGCCGTGGCAGCCGGCGCAGCGGTTCACGAAGAGTTCCTCGCCGCGGGCCACGGAGTCTTTGCCCATGGCGACGGGGTTCTTTTCCGGAACGGCGCGCGGCTTCAGCTCGCGGCGGGGTTCCTTGGTGAACGTGGTCTGGATGTAGCCCAGCACCGCCTTGGCCTGCTCTTCGCTCAGCAGCTTGCCCCAAGCGGGCATGGAGGTGCCGGCCACGCCATTGCGGACGGAGGACACCAGCCGGGCTTCGGGCTTAGAGTTCATGAAACCGTCCTTGGTGAGATCGCGGGGGTAGGGGTCCAGGTGCTCGGCGATGGGGCCGTGGCCGTCGCCCTTCTCGCCGTGGCAGCGCAGGCAAAGCGCCTTGTAGATGCCCTCGCCGCTGGCGGTCACCGGCGCGCCCTTGAGGGTCACCAGGTAGGCGGTCATGGCCTTGAACTCGTCATCCGTGAAGCGGAAGGCCGGCATGATCGAATCGGGCATGGTGGCCTTGGGGTTCTTGAAGTGGTCGTAGATCCAGGCGGCGTCCTTGATCAGGCCCTCCTGGCTGAGATCCGGCGCGATGCCGCCGTCCCGGTCGCCCAGCTTGTGGCAGGCAGTGCAGGCTCGATCGAGGACCAGCTTCTCGCCCTGCTTCAGGATCTCGGCTGCGTTGATCTGCACCGGCTTGATGGTGGCCTGTACCAGCTCGGCGCCGCCCGTGAGCTTGACCTTGAAGCGCTGGATTTCGGTTTCGGCGAAGTTGCGGCCCTTGCGGCTCTTGAGGAAGACCACCAGCGCCTTGATCTCCTCATCCTTCAGGTTGAACCTGGGCATGATCGAGGTGGCCAGGATGGACTTGGGATCGGCGATGCGGCCCCAGAGGTAGTCCAGCTTCCACTTCTTGCCCACGTCGGAAAGGTCGGGGCCGATGGTGCCGTCCGAAAGGCCTTCGATGCGATGGCAGCCGTAGCAGTTGGATCCGAAGAACAGTTCGCGCCCCTTGGTGACCAGCGCGGTCCCGGGGAAGGCGATGTCCGTGTGGCACTGGGCGCAGTTGGCCTGCATGTACTCCCTGCCCTTGAGCTTGGGCGCGAAGTCCTTCCGCCAGTGGGCCTGGGTGGTGTAACCCAGCAGGGGATCGGGCCAGTACTCGTCGGCGCCATGGGCGTATTCCGGCTCAAGCCCCCGTCCCTGGCCGTCGTGGCAGACGGTGCAGCCGAACTCGGAGAACTTGTGGCGCCGTTCCCACTTGCCGTTCTTCTGCACGTCGCCCATGGCGGCGGAGTAGGGGTGGGACTTCAACGGTTCCGCGTAAGTGGTGAAGCGGGGATCGTCGGCGGCGATGTGGCAGGTGGTGCAGCGATCCACCCGTGTCTCGCCGAAGTTGCTGACCACGATCTGCTCGATGCGGGGCCTGCGGTTGGCGAGGGTGGCCCGCTCGGCGTCGGTCTTGGCCAGGGAGCGGGCCTGGTCGAAGTAGGCGTGCTGGTTGCGCTCCCACTGGTGGAAGAACTGGTTGTAGAAAACGACCCCGTGGATGACGAGGATGAAGAAGGTGCCGATGGCGAGTGCCAGTCTCATGTCGCGCTCCTCACCAGGGGGACACGAAGGCCCAGTTGGCCCCGCGGAAGAAGGTTCCGATGATCACGAAGATGATGTTCGCCACCACGAAGGTGATGAAGATCGTGTTCGCCAGCAGCCGGTCCCGGGAGAACCACTTGCCCACGCCCTTGGGGCCCCGGTCCAGGTAAGGCGCGCCCAGGAGCAGCAGCACGAAGATGGTGGGCACGCCGATGCCGCCCCAGAAGGCCGAGTAACTGACCATTTCCTGCAGGCCTAGGAAGTACCAAGGCGCTTTCGCCGGATTGGGCGGATGCAGGGCGTTGACCGGCTCTTCCAGCGGGGCGTTGAAGAGCAGCGAGAGGATCAGGATGGCCGAGAGGGTCACCACAAAGGTGAACAGCTCCGCCAGGAAGAGGTTGGGCCAGGAGAACACCGTGTTGTCCGGCACTTGCCCCACCTTGGTGAGCGGCCCCCGCACCAGGCCTTGGAAGCCGTAGACCTTCTTAGGCTCCAGCACGGAGGCCTTGGGGGCGCCGGCGCTCTCCATGGGCTCGAGGGTGATCTTGGGGTCCGCGTCCTCGGGACGGGAAAGGCCGCCATCCTTGCGAATGCGCCAGAAATGGATGGCGATCATGAGGGTGAGGATGGCGGGCAGCACGGCCACGTGCAGCACGTAGAAGCGCAGCAGGGCCTCCTGGCCCACGCTGGTGCCGCCCATGAGCAGGAACTGGATGTCCTTGCCCACGATGGGGGCGTAGCCGGCGATGGCGGTGCCCACGGTGATGGCCCAGAAGGCCAGCTGGTCCCAGGGCAGCAGGTAGCCCGTGAAGCTCATGAACAGCGTCAGCAGGAAGAGGATGACGCCCACCACCCAGTTGAACTCGCGGGGCTTCTTGTACGATCCCGTGAGGAAGACGCGACAGAGGTGCAGGAACACCATGGCGACCATGCCGTGGGCGGACCAGCGGTGCATGTTGCGCAGCAGGGTTCCGAAAGCCACGGATCCCCGCAGGTCCAGCATGCGGTCGTAGGCCTGGGTGGTCGAAGGCACGTAGTAGAACATCAGCAGGATGCCCGTCACGATCAGGATCACGAACAGGAAGAACGAGATGAGGCCCAGGCCGAAGGTGTATGTGGGCCGCAGCGAGTTCTTGTGCACCTTCACCGGGTGGATGTGCAGGAAGAAGTTCGTGAAGCTGGTGGAGGAGCGCTCCAGATCGTTGGACGGGAGCGGGTTCCGGAAGATGGAGTGCCAGACATTCCTGGGCAGGCCCATCAGCGCGGCGAGGAAGGAGGATTTAGGCGGGGTGGCGGGGCTCATAGCGTCAGGTAGCTCCCAGGAGTGACTTCGATGTCCTTGTCCACTTCGATCTCGCCGTTGGGCGCGAGGGTGATCTGGAACCAGGGGAGAGGCCGCGGCGCAGGCCCGCCGGTGACGTTGCCGTCCTGATCGAAGCGGGATCCGTGGCAGGGGCAGGCGAATCCCGTATCCGCCGCCCCCACCGTGCAGCCGAGGTGGGTGCATGTGATGGAGATGGCCGCAAGCCTGGCCCCGTCACGGACGATGCAGATGCCCCGGGCGGCCAGGATCGCCCGCGTGCCCGAGGGGTAATCCTCCGGCTTGCCCACGCTGAAGCGCTGGGGCTGTCCGTAGGTGGCGCGGGGCCTGATGAAGACGAAATTGGACACGGCGCTGAGCCCCGCCGAGCCAAACAGCCCGGCCCCGGTCAGCCAACCGAGCATCCTCCGGCGGGAGGTCTTGCCCCCATCGGAATCCTCCCCGCTATTTCGCTTGAGATTGACTGCCATCGGCCGTCTCCTGAGTGGGTTTCACCCGTTTCATGTCCTGCTTGGGGTCCTGCGCGTCGGTCCAGAAAACCTGGTATTTCGCGTCTTCGATGTTCTTCATCCAGTCCCGCTTGACCGCGAAGATGAAGAGGAAGGCGGCCCCTGAACCCATCGCCAGGCTGGCTGCGATCGCGATCCAGGTGAGTTCCATCGGGATGCCTTTGCGGTCGGCGGAGCTGAACTCCGCGGAAGAGGAGAAGATTTGTCGCCAGATTTCCTGTCTTGAGGATCTGTGGGTCGAATTTCAATGAATCGGTTTACCAGCATGCAGTATGTGATCAGGAGCACATTTTATAAGTATTGATATATATTGATTTTTTGAATGCATATCCGGATTTGATCACAGCAATTGCATCATTATTGATAATAAAAAAATTACATAAAAACATTTAAATCAATATTTAAACATTATTCAAACATGTAAATAACTACCAATCGGTTAACAGTGAATTAAAAAACATATATTGAACACAAATTGTCTATACATTTTATACATCTCGAACGAATGATTGCCGTTATGCGGGCACCTAATATCTGGCCGCCGATTTCCCATTCCGCCCGCCGCGGCCTGGTTCCAGAGAGGCGGGCCGCCGTCCTACACTGGCCGAACCCCCGGAGCCCCCGTGTCCTACCCGTCCCTGCTGGCCCCTTTGAACCTCGGGTTCACCATGTTGCGCAACCGCGTGCTCATGGGTTCGATGCACACCAATCTCGAAGAAGCCAAGGACGGATTCACGAAAATGGCGGCCTTCTATGCCGAACGGGCCCGGGGCGGCGTGGGCCTCATGGTCACGGGCGGCATCGCCCCGAACCTGCGGGGGCGGCTCACGCCCTTCGGCGCCCAGCTCTCCTGGCCCTGGCAAGTACCCAAGCACCGGAAGGTGACAGCCGCCGTCCATGCTGCGGGCGGAAAGATCGCCTTGCAGATCCTCCATGGGGGCCGCTACAGCTACCACCCCTTCAGCGTGGCGCCCTCGGCCCTGAAGAGCCCCATCACGCCCTTCAAGCCACGGGAACTGAGCCCCCGCGCCGTCCGCGCCACCATCCGCGACTACGCGCGCTGCGCGGCCCTGGCCCAGCGGGCGGGCTACGACGGCGTGGAGATCATGGGCAGCGAGGGCTACCTCATCAACCAGTTCATCGCCGCCCGCACCAACCGCCGCACGGATGCCTGGGGCGGAAGCTATGAAAACCGCATGCGTTTCCCCCTGGAGATCGTGAGGGCGGTCCGCGAAGCGGTGGGGGCCGAGTTCATCATCATCTTCCGCCTGTCGATGCTGGACCTGGTACCCGACGGCAGCACATGGGAAGAGGTGGTGCAGCTGGCCAAGGCCCTGGAATCCGCCGGCGCGACCATCCTCAACACCGGCATCGGCTGGCATGAAGCGCGGGTGCCCACCATCGGCGCCATGGTGCCCCGCGGGGCCTTCGCCTGGGTGACGAAGAAGCTCAAGGGCGAAGTGGGCATCCCCCTCATCACCACCAACCGCATCAACACCCCCGAAGTGGCGGAGGAGATCCTCGCAGGCGGCTGCGCGGACATGGTCAGCATGGCCCGCCCCCTGCTGGCGGATCCCGACTTCGTGAACAAGGCCGCCGAGGACCGCGCCCAGGACATCAACACCTGCATCGCCTGCAACCAGGCCTGCCTCGATCACGTCTTCCAGCAGAAGCGCGCCACTTGCCTGGTGAACCCCCGGGCCTGCTTCGAGACGGAGCTGGTTTTCCATCCTGCCATCACCCCCAAGCGCCTGGCGGTGGTGGGGGGCGGGGCCGCGGGCCTGAGTTTCGCCTGCCACGCCGCCGAGCGCGGCCACGTGGTCACCCTCTTCGAGGCGGCTTCAGAGCTGGGCGGCCAGCTCAACTTCGCCAAGCGCGTGCCCGGCAAGGAGGAATTCCATGAGACGCTCCGCTACTTCGGCAGACGCCTGGCCAAGGCCGGCGTGACCCTGCGGCTGGGGGAGCGGGCCACGCCCGAACTCCTGCGCGAATTCGAGGAGGTCATCCTCGCCACGGGAGTGAAAGCCCACACGCCCGCCATTCCAGGCATCGACCATCCGAAAGTCATCAGCTACCCGGACCTGCTCTCCGGGCGGAAGGTCGCCGGACAGACCGTCGCCATCATCGGAGCCGGGGGCATCGGCTTTGATGTGGCTGAGTTCCTCGTGCACAGCAACCACGAGCCCCAGGTCCAGCGCTACCTGGGCGCCTGGGGCATCGACAGCGCCCATGCCCACCGGGGAGGACTCATGCCTGTCCCCACGCCGGGCGAACCGCATCGCAGGGTCTTCCTGCTGCAGCGGAAGACCGACCGGATGGGAGCGGGCCTGGGGAAGACCACCGGTTGGATCCACCGCGCCACCCTCAAGGCCATGAAGGTGAAGATGCTGGGCGGCATCGTCTACGAGCGCATCGACGACGAGGGGCTCTGGATCCGCGACGGCAAGGATGCCGGCTCGAAGTGCCTGGCCGTGGACAGCATCATCCTGTGCGCAGGCCAGGTATCCGAACGCAGCCTGGCCCAGCCCCTGGAAGCCCTCGGCAAGCCCGTGCACTTCATCGGCGGCGCCGACATGGCCGCCGAGCTGGACGCCCAGCGCGCCATCCGCCAGGGCGCCGAGCTCGCGGCCAAAATTTAGGATCCACCACGGATGAACACGGATAAAAGGCCAGGTGTTCATCTGGGTTCATCCGTGGCCAAAACGGCGCCGGGTTCCTACTTCACCCGTTTGGCGGGCATCTTCCTCCCTCCCTGGGTCAGGATCAGCGATTCGGCCTTGCCGCCCGGCCCGAGGGTGAAATCCAGCTGGGCATCCACCACCCGCAGGAAGTAGCGGGTTTCGGTTTCCGGATAGATCTCGGCCTGGCCCTGCCCCGTGGCCTGGGCGAGGAAACGGTCGCCCTCGCGCCACACCCTCAGCTCGAAGTTCGGCGCCAGCTGGTAGGTGCCCGCCAGCACCTCGAAGGTGCCGGGATCCACCTTGGCCGCGGCGCGCGTCTCGGCCGTGATCTTCTTCGCCAGGTCCTCTTCCGGGCCGCCCACCACCTGGCGCCGGACTCCGGCGACGCCCTGGCCGGACAGTTCGAAGCGCAGCATCAGGTCGACCCCCTTCATTTGGAAGACCGTCTCTGACAGGGGAATCAACTCGGTGACCGGGCCGCCTCCCGTCTTGCTCATGAGCTTGCCTTGCTCAAGGCTGATCACCCGCCGGAAGCCTTCATGCTGATAAGCGCCGGCCAGCCGGGCGAGCTTTTCAGGGGCCAGGGCGACACCCTTCGGCTCCACGATGGGCTGGCCCGAGGCCAGGGCCAGAAGACGGCGCCCCAGATATTCGGGACCGATTTCGGGGCCATCGGTGTTGCACAACACGACGGCTATGGTGCGGGCCGCGGGATCGGCCTCCAAGTGACAGACGAATCCGTTGATGCCGCCTCCGTGGCCCACGAGCCGGCGGCCCTGGGATTCGCGGAACGAAAGGCCGAACCCGTAGGGATGCTCCTTCCCGTCGCTGGTCTTCACGGGCGTGGTCATCTGCTTCAGGCTTTCCAGGCTTACGGCCTTGCCCGCGTGAAGGGCCAGGGTCCACCGGGCCAGGTCTTCGGAGCTGCTCACCAGGGAACCCGCGGCGTAGGGTTGGGTCATGCTCAGGTAGGGGGCAGGTTTGCCCTCGGAGTAGCCCGAGGCCATGCCCGCGATCAGCTCGGTTTCTGTGCCGTAGCGCGTGCGGGTCATGCCGAGAGGCGCGAAGAAGCGGGCCTGCAGGTACTCCCCGTAGGCCTTGCCGCTCACCTTCTCGATGATGAGGCCCAGCAGGTAGTAGCCGGAGTTGCTGTAGTGCCACTTGGCGCCAGGCGCGAAGTCCAGGGGCTTCTTCCAGACCAGGGTCTCCAGCAGCTTCAGCCCCGGCAGATCCTCGCGCATGTGGGCGCTGTACTCCGGGCCATCCGTGTAGCTGGGGATGCCGCCCGTGTGCGTAAGAAGCTGGCGGACCGTCACGGGGCGCCAGGTCTCGGGCAAGCCTTCCAGATAACGGGACACCGGCGCGTCCAGGGCCACCTTGCCGTCCTCCACCAGGGACATGATGGCGGCCGCCGTGAACTGCTTGGTGACCGATCCAATGCGATAGACCAGGGACGGGGCGTTGGGCACCTTCAGCTCCAGGTTCGCCAAGCCGAATCCCCGGGCGTAGAGGGTCTTTCCGTCCCTCATCACCAGCACCGAAGCTCCCGCCTCATCCGCCTTGAAATGCGGCGCGAGCAGCGCATCAAAGGCGGCCGAGGAAGCCGGCTCTTCCATCCGGGCCGGAGCCTTCTTGGCCGCCAAGGGCAGGAAACCCGCAGCCAGGATCGTCAGCAGGGCGGAGAACAGGGGCCGATGGGGCAAGCGCATCTTCCACTCCTTTTTGGGGGTCGATCCATCTACGCCATGGCGGGATCCCCGCTTAGGGGGTTTCTGGCACCCTGGACCCATGCCCAAGCCCGCCCTCCTCACCGCTTCCCAAGCCAGACGCCTGTTCCTGGGCGCCCAGGGCCTGCTGGACGACCCCGCCCGGCGGACCACCGTGGCTTCCCTCCAAGCCCTCATCGAAAGGCTGGGCTTCGTTCAGGTGGACACCATCAACGTGGTGGCGCGGGCCCACGACCTGACCCTCTTCAGCCGCCTGGACGGCTACCGGCCTGACCAATTGAAACGGCTGCATGAGGAGAAGCAGAGCCTCTTCGAGGGCTTCACCCACGATGCCTCGGTGATTCCCACAGCCTTCTTCGCCCATTGGAAGCCACGCTTCCTGCGCGACCGCGCGCGCATCCAGGCCCACGCTTGGTGGCAGCACCATTTCCGGGATACGGACGGCGCCCAGGTGGTGCGGGATGTGAAGGCCCGCGTCGAAAAGGAAGGTCCCCTGAAATCGTCGGATTTCGAGCACCCGGAGAAGCGCGGTCCCTGGTGGGGCTGGAAGCCTCAGAAGGCGGCCCTGGATTTCCTCTGGCGCAGCGGCGAGCTGATGATCCCCCGGCGGGAGGGCTTCCAGAAGGTCTACGATCTCACCGAACGCGTGCTCCCGGATCATCACGCCCTGCCCTGCCCCAGCGTTCCGGACCACATCGCCTGGGTCTGCGGCGAAGCCGCGGACCGCCTCTGGGTGTTCACCCCAAAAGAGCTCGCTGAATTCTGGAACAGCATCGAGGCCGTGGAGGCAAAAGCCTGGTGCGCTTCAGCCGTGAAGGTGGGACGTCTCGTGGCCGTGGAGGTGGAAGACGCCGATGGCCAGGCCCGCCCCGCTTTCGCCGTGGCCGATTGGAAGGCGCGCCTGGACAAACTGCCCGAGCCGCCGGAACGCACCCGCCTGCTCTGCCCCTTCGACCCCATCCTGCGGGACCGCGCCCGGGCCCTGCGCCGCTTCGCCTTCGACTACCGGTTCGAGGCCTTCGTGCCCGAGCCCAAGCGCCAATACGGCTACTTCGTGCTGCCCATCCTCGAGGGCGATCGCCTGGTGGGCCGCCTGGATCCCAAGCTGCACCGGGACCGCGGTCTGTTGGAGATCAAGGGCCTCTGGTGGGAGCCCGGCATCCGCCCCGCCAAGGCCCGGAAGCGGGCCCTGGACGAGGCCCTGCAGCGGCTGGCCGCCTTCGTGGGGGCCGAGGACATCCAGTTGCCCGCCTGACCGCGCTGCCTGACCGCGCTATCCTGGGCCCCATGTCCGCGTCGAAGAACCCCCTGCTCAACCGGCTGCACAGCGCCCAAGGGTTGTCCCCCAGCCAGCGGCAGATCGCCGACTGCCTCATCGCCAACATGAACGAGGCACCCCTCTGGGGCGTGGAAGAACTGGCCGAGAAATCCCAGACCTGCGTGGCCACCGTGGTGCGCTTCGCCAAGAAGCTGGAGTACTCGGGCTACCTGGAGATGCGCAAAGCCATGGTCAGCGCCGCCAAGAAGCACTACGGCCGCGGCGAGCAGCTGCTCCAGGCCCCGGTGCGCGCCTCGGCCACCCTGCTGGAAGTGGCGCGGCGGGACATGCGCAACATCGAAACCCTGGTGCAGGCCGTGAACGAGGACCTGCTGCAGAAGGTGGTGAAGCAGCTCAAGGGCTCGAAGCTGCGCCTGGCCATCGGCGACGGCGTGTCGGCGCTCATGGCGCGGCAACTGGCCTACCTCCTCATCAACACCGGCCTGCCCGTCATGGAAGGCAATCCCGCCGACTTCGCCACCCAGGTGGGCATGCTGGACAGCAAGGATCTGCTCATCGCCTTCAGCATCAACCCCTACACCCAGGAGACGCTGGACGCCGCCGCCTATGCCCGCAAGCGCGGCGTGCCCGTGCTGGCCTTCACCGACACCCTGAACTCCCCCTTGGCCAAATCCGCCACCCTCGCCCTGCCCATCCCCGGCGAGAACCTGCTGTTCTCCCACAGCGTGACGGCCTTCGGCGTGCTGGCCCATGCCATCGCCACCTCCATCGCCAGCCAGGCCCCCCAGGTGGCGCTGAACAAGCTGCGCGAAGTGGAGCGGGTGGCGCGCCAGAAATTCGCGCGGACCTAGGCCCCGCCGCCAACGAGGAGCGCCTTTCATTGAAGGGCCTCCAGAGTTCTATGAATATTGATGAAAAAAAACTTGACTCGCTTTTGACAGAAGCATTACTTTTTGGTCACCCAATTCAATATCCCTTTCGGAGGCGTGATGGCTAGGAACACTGGCAATTCCAGATTCAGCGCGCTCGCGCTGGCGCTCGTGGCGGCCCCGGTGGCGCTGATGGCGCAGAGCAGCACCACCTCCGCCATGACTGGCGTGGTGCGCGATCCAAAGGGAAACCCGCTGGCCGGCGCCACCATCCGCATCACCTCACCCAGCATGATCGGAGGGGAGAAGACGACCAAGAGCACCGAAAACGGCAGCTACCGCTTCTCCGTGCTGCCTCCGGGGCGATTCCGCATCGTGGTGGAAGCACCTGGCATGACCACTCTGACGGGCAACGAAACGCTCGAACTGGGCCGGACCGCGACCCTGAACTGGAAGTTCCAGAACGCCGCATCCGCGGTGGTGGAAGTGATCTCTGAAGCAGCCAGCCTGGATTCGGCCCCGGTCGGAGTCACCGCCAACTACAGCACTGAACAACTGGCCAGCCTCCCCACGGAACGATCTCTCAGCGGCATCATGAACCTCACGCCCGGCGTGAACGCCAATCATGCCTGGGGCGGCGACTCCCGGGAAAACGCCTGGATGATGGACGGCATCAACATCAGCGATCCCCAGAGCAACACGCAGTGGATCTACCCGAATCCCGACTGGTTCAGTGAAATCCAGGTGGGCGGCATCGGCGCTCCCGCGGAGTTCGGCGGATTCACGGGCGGATTCATCAACGGCATCATCAAGCGGGGCGGGAACGACCTCGCGGGCAACATCAGCGGCTACTACGGCGACAGCAAATGGGAGGCTGTCTCCACGAATTCGGATCCCAGGTTCTCGGCCGCAGACAGGAAGCCCCTGCCCGCCAAGGACTGGGACATGGCTGTCAATGTGGGCGGTCCGATCCTCAAGGACAAGCTCTGGTACTTCGGTTCCTTCGAACGGAAATCCAGCGAGTCCACCTCCATCGGAGCCGCGGCTCCGGTCAAGCGCAGGGACCTTCTCGCCCTCATGAAATTGACCTGGCAGGCGACTCCCAACGCAACCCTGGAAGGCATCTACGAATACGACTTCGTCGGCCGTGAGCGCCGGAACATCTCCAGCACCACGGAGCTGGACGCCACCAACAAGCAGGAAGCCCCGAACCATTCCTACGGCCTCACCTGGACCCAGGCCGTCGGCAGCGACAAGGTTTTCACCCTCAAGGCCTTCGGCTATTCGGGCCGGAACGATCAGCCGGGCTACAACAAGGAAGACTACAGCCTCGACACCTACGACACCTTCAACGGCATCGAGTACTATCACAACCCCACGACGGTCAGCTACGACTACCGGGCCCGGTTCACCCTCTCCGCCACCTTCGATTTGTTCCGTTCCGGCCTCTTCAGCGCGAATGACAGTCATGCCTTCCGCATGGGCATCGAGCGGGAATCGATCACGGACGAGGAAGTGCAGCGGAGCCCTGGCGGCATCGGCCTCATGGGTTATGTCGACGTGGACAGCAACGACAATCCGGCAGTCTTCACCGACTACTTCTGGACCGGCGGCGGTTGGAACATCAAAGAGAAGGCCACCCGGACGACCGCGTTCATCCAGGATTCATGGAGCGTCAACGACCGGCTGACGCTTCGCCCGGGCCTTCGCTTCGAACAGCAGCAGGCCCATGCCTACGGCCAGCCCACGGTCTGGGATACCAAGACAGTGGCCCCGCGCTTCGGCGTGACCTACGCCCTTACGGCCGACCAGAAGAACCTCCTCAAATTCCACTGGGGCCGCTTTTTCTCGGCCTACAGCGCCTCCTACATCGACCGGCAGTACCAGTCCATGCTCCCACCGGAGGTGCGCTATCACTGGGGGACACCCGCCAGCGGCTACGCGCCGGTTCAGATCGATCCCACCAACTACGCCAGCTGGCCCATGCCCGTTCTCAATGATCCGGCGAACCCGGCCTACATGACCATTTCCAGCTTCGCTCCCACGGATCCCAACGCGAAGCAGCCCTACATGGACGAGACCACCCTATCCTTCGAACACAGGTTCGATAGCCCCTGGACCGCCTCCGCCACCTACATCTACCGGGTCAACAAGGACACCCTGCTTAAGAAGGACCTGGCTAAGGACACGGGGCACTGGGAGGACATGAGCTTCTGGGACTACCGCCACGACCCCGAAGGAAACACCCAGGTCACCATGCCCGTCTGGCAGTCCAGCATTCCTTCTGACCAGCACCAGTGGATCGTCACCAACATCCCCGAAGCCAAGCGTGCCTTCTGGTCTGCCACCCTGGCGCTTACCCGGCAGTTCCAGGATGGCTGGAGCCTGAACGCCAGCTACACGCGGGCTCGCCGCTACGGAAACAGTTACAAAGCCAACGGCTATGACGAGCTGTTTGAAAACCCGAACAACCAGATCAACGCCAACGGGCTTCTTCCCGGCTTTGATGACAATGAGTTCAAGCTGCATGGCATGTATGAGTTCCCCTGGAAGATGCGCGTATCGGGATCATTCACCTACCTGAGCGGCAACCACTACACGCCTTACGGACGCTTCACGGATGACCAGGGCGTGCGCTACTTCCCCAACGTGGTGCCCCGTGGTTCCGAAAAATACCCCAGCGAGCATCTGCTCGATTTCCGCGTCACCCAGCTGCTTCCCGTCACGGCGACGAAGAATGCCGAGCTGTTCGTGGAGGTGTTCAACCTTCTCAACACAGGCACGGCCCTGGCCTGGAACGAGCGAATGAACACCGCGAACTACCAGTTGCCCTCCTCGGTGGAGCGAGGCCGCCGGCTCCGCCTCGGGTTCCGCGTCAACTTCTGATCCCTTCGCGGCCCATTGGTTTGCCAGCGGGCCGGTTTTCCGGCCCGCTGGTTTGCGGTTCCTTTGATTGAAAGGCACAGCCATGCTCAGGCGTCTTTCCGCCCTCTTCCTGGCGTTTACCGCCGCTCTAACTCTCGCTGCCTCCTCCCCCAAAGGCACCCTCGTCATCGTGGGGGGTGGGGGGTTCCCCCAGGATGTGCAGGCGGCCTTCTTCCAGGCCTGCGGCGGGCGCGGCGGGGTGGTGGGCATCATTCCCACGTCCACCGGCGATCCCGAAGGGGCCCTCAAGGAATGGAAGGCGGATCTCGACCAGGTGGGCATGGTCTGCGTGCCCCTGGACGTGCGCAGCCGCGAAGACGCTTCCAGGCCTGACCTGTTGAAGGAAGCCGCGCGATGCACCGGGTTCTGGTTCTCGGGGGGAGACCAGAACCTGGTGGGGGACAAGATCGTGGGCACGCCCCTGCAGAAGCTCATCCTTGAGCGCTACGCGGCGGGGGCAGGCGTGGGCGGCACCAGCGCGGGGGCGGCCATCATGTCCAAGGTGATGCTCACCGGCGACGACCGCCACGGCAAGGAGGCCCTCTCGGAATTCGGACCCGGCGCCTATCAAACCCGGGAAGGCATGGGCTTCCTCCCGGCGGGCGTGGTGGTCGATCAGCACTTCCTGCGGCGGGGCCGGGAGAACCGGCTCTTCAGTGTGCTCATGGAGCGCCCCGACCACCTGGGCCTGGGCATCGATGAGGCCACGGCCTTGGTTGTGAAGGACGGCCGCGCCACGGTGGTGGGCCAGCGCTCGGTCATGGTCTTCGATCCGGCGGGCATGGCGCTCAAGGGCGAAACCTTCCGCGACCTCCGCATCCACCTGCTGAAGGCCGGCCAGTCCATCGACCTGGCCACCCGCAAGGTCAGCCAGCCATGACGGGGCGAAGCGCGATGCACCCAACAAAAACAGCCACAGAGAACACAAAGAGCACCAAAAAGATGTCATTCCATTCGCATGCCTCGTTTCTGCGCTCCTTGCGGCAAATCGTCTTTTCCACCTGCGGAAGCCGGCTTCCCCGGGTGGTCGGCCCGCTCGCGCTCTCGGCGGTCAGTTTCGCGGCGGGCCTGAAGGCGCCGTTCCCGGCAGACCACCGCGCCATGCGGAAGACCGTGCCCTACGAGCAGATGTCGGCCTTCCTGGAATCCGCGGCCCGGCCGGGCCTCATCACGGTCACCGAAGAGGGCCGCAGCACCCAGGGCCGCAAGGTCTACCTGGTGCACCTGAACCGGGGCGGCGCCAAGGCGCGCTTCAAGGTCCTCTACTACGCCCAGCAACACGGGGATGAAGTGGCGGGCAAGGACGCCCAGCTGACCCTCATCCGCGACATCGCCGAACGCCCGGAGCTGCTGCCGGAGGACGTGGACCTCTACCTCATGCCCATGGTCAACCCGGACGGTGCCGAGGCCCACCAGCGCTTCAACGGCGCCGGAGCGGACCTGAACCGGGACCACCTGCTGCTGGCCCAGCCGGAAACGCAGGCGCTGCACCGCGTGGCCCGCCGCATCCGCCCCCACCTGGCCGTGGACAGCCATGAGTTCGGCCGCGATGGGGAGGACTACACCAAACGCGGCTGGGAAGCCTGGCCCATCATCACCATGGACGCCTGCAACCACCCGCTCATTCCCGAATACCTGAAATCCGCGGCCCTGGAGGCCGTCGGCGCCGCCGCGCCCCTGCAGCAGAAGGCCGGCCACGCGTATCGACGCTATGCCGTGGGCGGTCCGCCGCCGGATGAGGAGATCCGGCCATCCACCTCCGAGGTGGATGACGGCCGCAATGGCATGGGCACCCTGGGCGCCCTTTCCTTCATCATCGAATCCGGCGTGCGGCATCGCTCGGCGGATCCGCAGGCGGATCTGGGCGAGCGGGTGGACGGCTACCGCATCCTCTACCGGCACCTGCTGGGCGACCGCCCCTGGCGGGAACGCATCCGCCGCCTGGCCGAGCGGGCCCGGCGCGAACCGCTGCCCCCTTTCATCGCCACCAACACCTTCTGGGCCAACCTGGGAGGCAAGGCCAGCTCCGTGAAGGTGCGCGAAGCGGCCACGGGCAGGACCCTGGAAGTGCCCACCGCCAACGCCATGACGGACCTGGTGGTGAAGCAGAGCGTGGCCACGCCCAAGGCCTACGCCATCGACGCCGCCGCCGCGAAACGCTTCCTCCCGGTGCTGCAGGCCCAGGGCCTCAGCTTCGAGACCCTGGCGGCACCCCGGCGCGTGAGGATCGAGCGGGTCAAGCTGCTCCGCCTCGAAGAGCCCTACGACGAGCTGTACCAGCGCTACAAGGACCGCCAGATTGTAGAACGCCAGCCCCAGGCCGAGGCGGAACTGCCCGCGGGAACCCTCATCGTTTCCCTGGACCAGGATCTGTCCCGGCGGGCCATCCAGGTGCTGGAGCCCTGCCTGCTCTACGGCCTCTATGGCTACCCTGGTTTCCGCGTGCTGGCCCAGCCCGGCGCCGACCTGCCCGTGTCCCGCCTCTTCTGAACGTCCGGGCCCCCGCGGGCCGGCAGGAGTCCCCATGATGTTCCTGATCAAGAACGCCGATATCTACAGCCCTGAACCCGGCGGCCGCTGCGATGTGCTCGTCGGCGGCGGCAAGATCCTGCGGATGGAGCCGGACATCCGGATCTCCCGCAAGTACGCCGACGTGATCGACGCCCGCAACCTGAAGGCCGTGCCCGGCTTCATTGACGGCCACGTCCACATCATGGGCGGCGGCGGCGAAGGCGGCTTCGCCACGCGCACCCCGGACCTGCCCCTGACCGACGCCATCGCCGGCGGCGTCACCACCGTGGTGGGCTGCCTGGGCACCGACGGCTACACCCGCACCATGGCCGGACTGCTGGCCAAGGCCAAGGGCCTGGACGAGGAAGGCATCAGCACCTTCGTCTATTCCGGCTCCTACGGCGTGCCCCTGCGCACCCTCATGCCCAGCCTCGAGGAGGATCTGCTCTTCATCGACAAGGTTATCGGCGCGGGCGAAGTGGCCCTGTCGGACCACCGCTCCAGCCAGCCCACCTTCGAAGCTTTCGCCCAGGTGGTGGCCACGGCGCGCCGCGGCGGCATGCTGTCGGGCAAGGCGGGCATCGTGAACGTGCACCTGGGCGACGGCCCCCGGGGGCTGGAATTCCTCCGGCGCGTCATCGATGAAACGGAGCTCTCCCCCCAGCAGATGCTCCCCACCCACATCAACCGCAACCCGCGGCTCTTCGAGGAAGGCATCGCCTACGCCAAGGGCGGCGGCTTCGTGGATTTCACCACCTCGACCCTGGCCTCGTACCTGGAAGATGGCGAGATCCCCTGCGCCCGGGCCCTGCGCCTCATGCTGGAGGCGGGCGTGGATCCCGGCCAGATCACCTTCACCTCGGACGGCCAGGGCAGCCTGCCCGACTGGGACCGGCAGGGACGGCTGCAGGGCATCTCCGTGGGCCGCGTGCAGTCGCTGTACCAGGCCGTGCGCCAGGCTGTGCTGCAGGAGGGCCTGCCCCTCGAAACCGCCCTGCGCGTCATCACCTCCAATCCCGCCCGCATCCTCAAGCTGAAGGGCAAGGGGCGGCTGGAGCCAGGCATGGACGCCGACATCGTGCTGTTGGACCCTAAGGATCTGCAGGTGCGCACGGTCATGGCCAAGGGCTGCCTGCTGATGAAATCCGGCAAACTGATGGCGAAGGGATTGTTCCAGTGAATGCTCGCGAACGCGCCTACCAGGCCGCCCAGAAGGGCAAGGCCCCCGCTCCTCCTGCGCCCCCCGCAGCCTCATCCGGGCCATCCGGCCTCAAGATGCCCCATACCCTGGTCATCGTGGCGGCCCTCATCGTGCTGGTGCTCATCCTCTCCTGGCTGGTGCCTTCCGGGGAATTCCAGCGCATGGAGAAGCTGCTGCCCGACGGCAGCCGCCTGAAGGTGCCCGTGGACGGCACCTACCACCAGCTGCCCAAGACCTACCTGGGCCTGCAGACCCTGTTCCTCTCGCCCATCAAGGGCTTCCTGGACGGGGCGGGGCTCATTTCCTTCCTGCTCATCATCGGCGGCAGCTTCGGCATCTTCCAGGAGACCGGCGCCGTGGAGCAGGGCATCAAGCGGCTCACGGTGCATGTGCGCCGCCACCCCTGGCTGGAGATGCTGTTCATTCCGGTCCTCATGGCCGTGTTCTCCCTGGCTGGCGCCGTCTTCGGCATGGCCGAGGAACTCATCCCGCTCGTCATGATCTTCATCGCCCTGTCCCGGGCCCTGGGCTACGACTCCATCGTGGGCACGGCCATCCCCTTCCTGGGCGCCGCCGCGGGCTTCGCCTGCGCCTTCTTCAACCCCTTCACCGTGGGCGTGGCCCAGGGCATCGCCGGCGTGCCCATCTACTCCGGCCTGGCCTACCGGATGTGCGCCTGGGTGGTGGCCACGGGCGTGGTCATCGCCTACGTGATGGTCTATGCCGCCAAGATCAAGAAGAACCCTGAGCTGAGCCCCGTGCGCGACATCGACCAAACCCGGGATCAGGCCCGGGAAAGCCAGCCCGGCGGCGCGGGCGATTCCTGGAACGCGGCCCACATCCTGGCCCTCCTCACCTTCCTGGGCGCCCTCATCCTGCTGGTCTACGGCGTGCTGAAGCACCACTGGTACCTGGAGCCCATCGCCGCCCTCTTCCTGGGCATGGGCATCCTCATCGGCCTCATCAGCCGCATGGCCCCCAGCACCATCGCCAAGCACTTCGTGGCCGGAGCGAAGGACATGGTGGGCGTGGTGTTCATCGTGGCCTGCGCCCGGGCCCTGCTGGTCATCGCCAACGACGCGCGCATCATGGACACGCTGCTGCTCTACGGATCGTCGGCCATCAAGGTGCTGCCCAAGGCCATGACCGCCCAGGTGATGTTCCTGCTGCAGTGCGGCATCAACTTCTTCATCCATTCCGGCACCTCCCAGGCCGCGCTCACCATGCCTGTGCTGGCGCCCCTCTCCGACTTGGTGGGCATCACCCGCCAGACCTGCGTCTACAGCTTCGCGCTGTCGGAGCTCATCAACCCCATCCTGCCCACCAGCGCCGTCACCATGGGCGTGCTGGGCGCGGCCAAGATCCCCTGGGAACGGTGGGCGAAGTGGTTCCTGCCTCTCATGCTCATCCTCGTGGTGCTGGCCTTCCTCCTGCTGGTGCCGCCCACGATCTTCTTCCACTGGGGCCCCGTGTGAAGGTGGGAAGCCGGCTCCGCATGGCCCTCCTCCTGGGGTTCGGCGTCCTGGCCCCGGCGCAGGATCCCTCCGCGGATTTCATTCGGGCGGTTCGGACCGAATCGCTGCCCAAGCCTCTCGCCTCAGCCCTGGACGGTCTGGACACGAATCGCATCTCCAGCCACCTGGCCTTCCTCACGGATCCCCGCCAACAGGGCCGTGGCCTGGGCACCCGCGGCCTAGACACCACCGCCCGTTACCTGGTGGACCATCTGAAGCAGGCCGGGATTCCCGCCCTGGGCCCTTCCTACATCCAGGCCGTGCCCCTGCGCGAGGTGCGGCCTGGCCGGGGCCAAGTGGCCCTGCGCACCGCCCGGGGAGTTCTCGCCTTCCGGGCCGGACAGGGCGCCGTGCTGCCCGGCCTGGCGCCGGGAACCCTCTCCGGCCCGGCAGTGTTCGCGGGCCACGGCATCCAGGAACCCGCCCTCGGCCACGATGATTTCCGCCACCTCGATGTGCGGGGCAAGGTGGTGGTCTTCCTGGATGGCCTGCCCTCCGGCGAAGCCTGGCGGAAACCGGAGTTCCAGGAGAAATACGCCTCTCCCCGCCCCGCCGACCGCTACGACACGCGGCTGGCCCTGCTGGAAAAGTTGGGAGCCAAGGCCGCCATCGCCGTGGAAGACGGCCTCGCCCAGCGCATCGCCTCGGGCCAGGAACCAGCCCTGCCCTATTTCCTGGCCGCTCCCGGTGTTCCCGGCTCCGGCGAGCCGCCACTCGCCCGCGTGGCCCTGACGGAGCCCCTGAGGGCCTGGATGGCCTCCGGCGGCGCAGCCACAGCCCAGGTGTCGATTCGCGGCGAGGTGCGTCCCCTCCAGAGCCGCAACGTCCTTGCGCTGCTGAAGGGCTCGGACCCAGCTCTTTCCCAGGAGGCCGTCCTCATCGGCGCCCACATGGACCACCTGGGCCTGCCCAAGGGCGTGCTGCATCCCGGCGCCGACGACAACGCCTCGGGCGTTTCCGCCCTGCTGGAGATCCTGCGCGCCCTCGCCGCCAGCCCGGTGGGCCCGCGCCGGACCGTCCTCTTCGCCTTCTGGACCGGCGAGGAAGAGGGCAAGTTCGGTTCCGGCCACTACACCCGCCATCCCCGCTGGCCCCTGGCCAAGACCCGGGCCTACCTCAACCTCGACATGATCGGCCACCCCTGGACGCCCGCGGATCTGAACACCCTGCTGGCGGAATCGGGCCTGAAGGAACCGAAAGCCTTCTTGGATGGATTGGATCCCGCCACCTTCGCCGAACCCGGCATCTCTTCAGGCAACCGCGAACTGGGGCCGGTGCTTGCGCAGGCGGGCCGAGGCACGGGCATGTCCCTGCACCTGGACTGGACCGATGGCCGCAACGGCGGCAGCGACTACCGCGACTTCGCACGGCTTCGCGTCCCCTTCGTGCGCTTCTTCGGCAGCTACTTCCCTGAATACCATCAGCCCGGCGACACCGCTGACAAGCTCGACCCCAACCAGGTGAAGCGCATGGCCCGCCTGGTGCTGGCCACCGCCTGGCTGCTGGCGGAGCGTTGAGTCTGGCCGCGGGAAAAGCGACCTCTCACCACCAAGCACCCCGGCCACGCGGCCGGGGTGCTTGGTGGTGATCCTTTTCCAAAAAGATCCGCCAGTTAGGGCAATGCGACCTCGGCGTACCACCCCTTGCTCAGGATCTTCGTGCCGTAGGGCGCCGAGAGTTTCTGCATGAGGGCGATGATCTCCGCGCCGCGCTTGGTGCTGGCCAGGCGCGGCACGCCGAAGAGGGGGCCTTCGTCGTCGATGGTGACGGGCAGCAGCTGGATGCGCTTGAGCTTGCCCTGGTTCATCACCATGCGCACCATCACCGTTTCCATGACCTCGCGGGAATCGCGGCGGTCCCACACGGATTCGTTGAGCCGCTTCGGCATCTCGATGTCGCGCTGGTTCAGCAGGTCGGCGTGGATCTTATCCGGCGTGCGGTACTGGTAGATGAAATCGCCCAGGCTGTAGAAGATGGGCCTGCCCTTGTAGATCTCGATGCCACGCAGCACGTGGGGACCGGTGCCGATCACCATGTCGGCCCCGGCCTCGATGGCCCGCCGGTACATGATCTCCTCGTTGGGCGGCGTGGTGTCCTGGATGCCGTAGGCGCGGTGGTGGGTCACGTCGTGGTTGTGCAGAGAGACCAGCAGCAAGTCCGTCTTGCGCCGGGCCAGGAGGACATCGTCCTCCATGGCGGCCACGTCCGATTCCAGGGGGCCCTCCACCTTCTCCACCTTGCCGTCCCGCAGGGCCAGGATCACCGCCGGATCGATGGTGGCCAGGGAGGGCGCATCGGGATTCTTGCTGCGGTACTTGGCCGTCCAATAGCGCATGTAGGAGAGCAACCCGACGGTGCGCTTGTGGCCCGCCAATTCGGTCTTGCCCAGGGCGTGGGCCTCGGCCAGCGTGGCGCCCGCGCCGGCATGGGTGATGTTGGCGTGGTCCAGGGCCTGCAAGCATTCCTTCAGGCCTTCTGGCCCGAAATCCATGGCGTGGTTGTTGGCCTGGCTCACCAGGTTGATGCCCGTGCGGGCCAGCTCCCAGCGGAAGGCCGACGGCGCGCGGAAATTGTAGAAGGGCCGTTGCAGCTCGGGCCGGTCGTTGAGGGAGAATTCCATGTTGCCGTAGGCCACGTCCGCCTCCTGCATGAGGCGGAAGAGGCCCGCCCGCTCGGGTTCCTGCAGGTGGGTGATGGGCTGGTTGAAGATCAGATCGCCCACGGCCGTGAGGGTCAGGTCGCCGGGCTCCTCCTTGAGCAGTTCCGCGATGCGGCCGGACCAGTCGATGCGCTCCGTGGGCTCGGCCGGGTGGACGCGCCGCTGGTACACGGAACGAGGATCATCCTTGAGAAGGTCAGGGGCCGTCTGGGCCTGCGCTGGAGGCGCCAGCAGGGCCGCCAGCAGGGCCGGGAGGGGAGAGAGCATTCGGCGCGCGCGAGGAATCCCGGTCATGGACGGCTCCTGATGTTTGAATAATTTTGTTTCATTTATACGCATCAGGCAAAGATTTTTGAGCAGGCATCCTCCAGAGCCTGCCGTTCTATGCTGGTGGGATGACGACGCGGCCCGACTACTGGAACCAGATCTACGAAGACGAAGGCCGTCCCGGCTGGGACATGAACAAGGCCACGCCCCTGGTGCGGGAACTTCTCGACCTGGCCCGCCCCCTGGGGCTGCGCGCGGGCTGCGAGCTGGCGGTGCCGGGCTGCGGCTACGGGCACGATGCGGCCGAGCTGGCCGACCAGGGCTTCGCGGCCACCGGCCTGGATTTCGCGCCCCTGGCCATCGAGGGCGCCGTGGCGCGGCACGGGAACAAGGTGGCCTGGGCCCAAGTGGACTGGTTCAACACGGAGCTGGGCCCCTGGGACGCCCTCTTCGACCACACCTGCTTCGTGGCCATGGATCCGCCGCGGCGCGCCGCCTACGTAGAGGCCTGCGCCGGCCATCTGCGCCCAGGCGGCCTGTGGATGGCCGCGCTCTTCCACGACACGAAGGGCCAGGCTGGCCCGCCCCATGCCATTTCCATGGCCGACATGCGCGCCTTGGCCGAAGTACGCTTCGAGGTCCTCCATCTGGGCGCCGCCACCCAGAGCCACCCCCGCCGGGCGGGCCGGGAATTCCTGCTGGTGGCGAAGCGGAAGCCCTGAAGGGGCTTGGGGCGCTTCGTCCCGGCTGTGTCTCCCCCTGGCGGCTCCGCTTCAGCCCCTCCAGCGCGGCCCGTCGTCGCTCGCCAATGATGAAATACACCGGCACGCCGAACGCGGGGCTGGGACGGGGCTGGGGCCCGGCGCCTGCAGCTTCCGGAGATTCTTCCCCTCGTTCCGGGCCAGCGGATCGAGCGAAAAGCTGGCGCCGCGAACGAAATGAGAGATGTCCGAAAACGCGTCGTGGGGGCTGCAGAGCATCCCCTTCACGAAGGGACTCGGACCCGCCCGGCCCTCCATCATTGGGATCTGACCGTGCCCCGCTGATCCCGTGCCCGACGAGAAATCCTGTTCCAGCTCCGCCAGGGAACCCCGGGAAAAGCCCCTGTACGGACTTCCGGGCCCCCTTGTGCAGAAACAGGAGCACCGGGTTGCGGCGATCGGCACAGGCCCCATTCGGCTCTAGGCGGTCAGCCTCCGGTCAGCAGGCTGAACAACCTCGTTGGCAACGACAGCTAGCCCTCCACCTGGATGGCCGCCAGGGACCGCATGACTTCATCGGCGCAGGCCTGGTAGCGCTCGCGGCCCGCCAGGCCCTCGGGGATGGTCGAGAAATCCACCGCGGGACCGGCCACCACGGTGATGCGCCCAGGCCGCGGCCACTTGGCCGAGCGCGGCCAGCATTCGTGGGCGCCGAAAAGCCTCAGGGGCACCACGGGCACCTCGCCCTTGGCGATGAGGAAGCCGATGCCGGCCTCGGCGGGCTGCAGGGCGCCGTCAGGGGAACGGGTGCCCTCGGGGAAGATCAGGACCCGATTGCCCTCCTTCAGCAGCCTCAGGATGCGCTTCATGCTGCCCAGGTCGCCCTTGCCCAGGTCCACGGGAAACACCTGGATGCGCGGCAGCAGCCAACCCAGAAAGCCCTTGAAGAGGGACTTGCGGGCCAGGTAGTAGATGGGATTGCGAAAGCTGGCCCCCACGATGGAGGGGTCCAAGTAGCTCGCGTGGTTGGCCACCAGGAGCGCGCCGCCGCTTTCCGGCAGGAGTTCCGGATGGATGACACGGTGCCGGAAGAAGGTGAGGCCAACGAGGCGCATGAGGGTATGGGCGAAGCGGTAGATCATGGGGGGCAACCAAGGTGAAGGGCAGGTCAAGAATCCAGTCTAGGGCCTGTTTTCAAAACATTTCCCGGCGACAAACCGACAATGTCCAGATCTCAGGGGGCGGATCGCCTAGTGGTGTCCGCTCGAAACGCCTGGTGCGATCTTTACGCCCATGAACACCACGGGGCAGGGGTCTGGGGGCGTGGCAGCGCCCCCAGCGGGGTGACAGCATGGGCGCGGTCCCGCGCCCATGCGCCAGAGGGGCCATGCCCCGATGGAAGGGTGCCTCGCCAGCTCCCCTGAATGATCCGGTTATTTCAGGCGAGGCACACTAGAATGGCGTCAATCCTCTGGAGTCAGCCATGCGCGTGAAGGCCCTGCTTTCGCTGGCCGTGTCGTCGGTCCTGAGCCTCTGCGCCCAGGACGTGGTGCGCCTCGGCAACCTCAAGTTCGCCCATTACGGCGCCGTGTCCTACATGAAGGACCTGGCCCCCAAGTACAAGCTGAAGATCGAAGAGCGCATGTTCGCCAAGGGCATCGACATCAACCCCGCCATCGTGGCGGGGGAGATCGATGCCAGCGCGGCGGCCCTGGACGCGGCCATCGCGGGCCGGGCCGCGGGCGTGCCCATCGTCGTGGTGGCGGGCTTCGCCCGGGGCGGCGCGCGTCTGGTGGTCCGGCCCGATGCGGGCATCAGGTCATTGAAGGACCTCAAGGGCAAGAAAGTGGGCGTGGCCCGGGGCGGCGCCCAGGAGCTGCTGCTGCTGGCCGAGCTGGCCAAGGCCGGCCTCAGCTGGTCGGACAAGCCCGGCAAGGATGTGCTGGTGCTCTACCTGCCCTTCGCGGATCTCAACCAGGCCCTCATGGCCAGGAACATCGACGCCATGTGCCAGAGCGAGCCCTACAGTTCCCAGGCCATCAACCGGAAATTCGGCGTGGAGCTGCTGAAGCCCTATGACACGCCCATCGGCGAACCCATCCGCGCCCTGGTCATCACCGAAAAGCTCTACAAGGAGCGCCGCGACGTGGCCCAGCGGTTCCTGCTGTGCTTCGTGGAGGCCACCAAGAAGTTCATCGACGAGCCGAAAACCGCGGAGACATTCGTCCGGGAGACGATGTTCAAGAACCAGATCACCGCCGCGGACTACCAGGACGCCATCGGCAACTCGCCCTTCAGCTACGACATCAGCCTGCAGCACGTGCAGATCACCACCGACCTCATGGCCAAGTACGGCGTGGGCAAGATGG
Organism: Acidobacteriota bacterium; assembly: GCA_016195985.1. Lineage (GTDB taxonomy): Bacteria > Acidobacteriota > Holophagae > Holophagales > Holophagaceae > Geothrix. Next base: position 65,267 of record JACPYP010000005.1, read on the forward strand.
CCAACCCGCCCAAGGCCGGCGACTGGGTGCGGCTGGACCTGCTGCAGGAGGCCAAGAAGCAGCTGAAGGTGCAGTAGTGAAGGGATTCAAGCAAGCCGCCTCCGGCATCCTCGTCCCGCTGGCGGCCCTGGCCCTCTGGCAGCTGCTGTCCTCCATGGGCTGGGTGAACGCCACCATCCTGCCCTCCCCCATGCGGGTCCTGGTCAAGTGGTGGGCCTACCTCCGCCCGCTGGAAGCTTTCGACCCCGCCCAGGGCCCGTACCTGAAGTGGTGTTTCTCCGGCGAACTCATCCAGGACGCCCTCGGCAGCCTGTACCGCGTGCTGGCGGGCTTCTTCATCGGGGGAGGCCTGGCCCTGCCCCTGGGCCTCGCCATGGGCTACAGCCGGTGGGTCCATGCGCTGCTCAATCCCATCATCCAGGTGCTGCGGCCCATCCCGCCCATCGCCTACATTCCGCTTTCCATCCTCTGGTTCGGCCTGGGCAACCCGCCCGCCATCTTCCTCATCTGCATCGGGGCCTTCTTCCCGGTGCTCATGAACACTGTGACCGGCGTGCAGACCGTGGACAGCGTCTACCTGCGCGTGGGCCGCAACCTGGGCGCCTCGCGGCTCACCCAGTTCACCCGCATCATCCTGCCCGCCGCCACGCCCTACATCTTCACGGGGGCGCGCATCGGCATGGGCACCGCCTTCATCGTGGTGATCGTCTCCGAGATGATCGCCGTGAACAACGGCCTGGGCTACCGCATCCTCGAAGCCCGCGAGTACCTCTGGTCCGACAAGATCATCGCCGGCATGTTCACCATCGGCCTGCTGGGCCTGGGCATCGACACCCTCATGAGCCGCCTCAGCTCCCGCCTGCTGAGGTGGCACCGCGGACTGGAGCAGGGATGAGCCACATCTCCATTCGGGGCGTGCACCAGACTTTCCAGAGCGGCGGCCAAAGCATCCAGGCCCTCCAGGCCATCGATCTGGAGATCCCCCGGGGGCAATTCGTCTGCCTGCTGGGGCCGTCAGGTTGCGGCAAATCCACCCTGCTGAACGCCGTGGCGGGGTTCCACCAGCCCACGTCCGGAACCATCTTTGTCGAGGGGTCGGCCATCACGGAGCCGGGCCCGGACCGGGGCATGGTGTTCCAGGAATACGCGCTGTTTCCCTGGATGACCGTGGAACAGAACATCGCCTTCGGCCTGCAGGTCAAGAAAACGCCGAAACCGGCCATCCGGACCAAGGTGGATGAGCTGCTGGGCCTCCTCCACCTCCAGGATTTCCGGAAGCGCCATCCCAAGGACCTCAGCGGCGGCATGCGCCAGCGCGTGGCCATCGCCCGCGTGCTGGCCATCGATTCGCCCATTCTGCTCATGGACGAGCCCTTCGGCGCCCTGGACGCCCTCACCCGCCGCACCCTGCAGGACGAACTGCTGCGCCTGTGGCTGGAGCTGAAGAAAACCATCCTCTTCGTCACCCACAGCATCGAAGAAGCCCTGTACCTGGCGGACCGCACCGTCGTCATGACCTACCGCCCCGGCACCATCAAGCGCGACCTGCCCATCGACCTGCCCCGTCCCCGCGACGTGGCCAGCCCCGCCTTCAATGCGCTGAAAAAAGAGCTGAGCCAGCTGCTCATGGAGGAGCAGGACCGGCACACCCGGGACGAGTTCCGGGGCGCAGCCGTGGACTAGGCGAGGCCCCTCATCTCGTTTTCCCTTCATACCGATTTGAACGCTTCGCGCTTTTCTCCGTGCGCTCCGTGTCTCCGTGGTGGATCGTTCCGAGACAGCGCCCCGGCGTCAGAAACCCTACGGCTCCACCGCCGGCTGGTACAACTCGACCTTGCGACCCTCGGGATCGCGGATCCAGGCGAAGCTGCCGTACTCGGAATCCTCCCGCTTCTCGATGGCGACGCCGTTGGCCTCAAGGCCGGCGCAGAAGGCCTGCAGATCGGCCACCCGCCAGTTCACCACGCACTCCGGGCGGCCCTGGCCCAGGGGGCCCTTGGCTTTCATGAGCGAGAAGACCGTGGAGGCCTTGGTTCCATCGGGATCGGTGCAGGGGAACTCCAGGCCGAAGCAGGCGCCGGCCTCCCATTCCGTGAACGCGAGGCCCAGGTTCCGGGCGTACCATTCCGCCAGGGCCTTCGGATCTTCCGCGTACAGGAAGACGCCGCCGATGCCTTTCACAGCCTGCTTCATGAGATCACCTTCGGGGGCTGGGGCGCTTCGCCCCGGCCCCGCGTGGCCAGGGCCACGGCCAGGGTCCAGAGCGGGGCCATGTTGAGGTAGGGAACCGCTTCCGTGAGGAAGGACGGCAGGAAGGCCCAGTGGAAGCCGAGCAGGGCCCAAAGGACCGCCATGGCGATGAGATCCAGCCCCGCATCCATGAACCAGCCCAGCGGGCCCGCGGCTGCAGCGGGAATCTGGATGGCGTCCACCGCCAGCGCCACGGCCCAGGCCAGGCGGAGGCGGGTGCGGCTGAGGGCGGGCCTGAGGAGAGACTTGGGGCCGGGTCCGGTGGACATGCGGGCAGTCTAGCGGATTTGGGGCGGCCTTGGCTTTAGCGACGGCAAGGATCCGCGATCCCCCTGGACCGGCGGCACGCCACGGATCAGCGCCCCTGCTTCTGCGCCAGCCAGTTCAAGGCCTCCATGGGCGTCATGCGGTTCAGGTCCAGGGCCTCCAGCTCCGCCCGCAGCGGATCGGGCTCCACCTCGAACAGGGGCAGCGCAGGCTGGCTGGGGGCCGCAGGCCGCAGCGGAACCTCCGGCGTCTGGGCCAGCAGCCGCTGGGCCTTCTGGATGACGGACTTGGGCAGGCCCGCCAGCCGCGCCACCTGGATGCCATAGCTGCGGTCCGCGGGCCCCGGGGCCACGCGGTGGAGGAAGTGCAGCTGTTCCTCCCATTCCTGCACCTCCACGTGAAGGTTCTGGACGCGGCTGTCGTCGGCCAGCTTGGTCATCTCGAAATAATGCGTGGCGAAGAGCGTTCGCGGGGTCCCACCGGAAACATCGGCCGCCCGCCCACCCTTGAGGTCGCGCAGGAACAGGGCAATGGCTTCGGCCAGAGCCAGGCCGTCCCGCGTGGAGGTGCCCCGGCCGATCTCGTCGAGGATCACCAGGCTGGCGGCGGTGGTCTGGTTGAGGATCCGCGCCGTTTCCGTCATCTCCACCATGAAGGTGGATTGGCCCTTGGCCAGCTGGTCCGAGGCGCCGATGCGCGTGAAGATGCGGTCCACCAGGCCGAAGCGCATGAGCTCGGCGGGCACGAAGGAGCCCGCCTGCGCCAGCACCACCAGCAGGGCCGACGTACGCAGGAAGGTGGATTTGCCGCCCATGTTGGGGCCTGTCACCACCGCCATGGGCTGCGCGGAGGAGAACTGCAGGTCGTTGGGAATGCACTCGCGGCCCAGCCGCGCCTCCAGCATCGGATGGCGGGCCGCCGCCAGCACCAGCTCCCGGTCCTCGCCCAGCTCGGGCCGGGTCCAGCCCGACAGCCGCGCCCGTTCCGCCAGGGCCGCCAGCACGTCCAGGCAGGCCACGGCCCGGGCCAGGCGCGTCAGGCCCGCCCTGTGCTCCAGCACCAGGGCCAGCAGGCGCTGCAGCTGCACCGCCTCCAGCTTCATCTGATCGCTTTCGGCGCTCAGCAGCTTCTGCTCGAAGGCCACCAGTTTTTCGGTGGTGAAGCGCTCGGCGTTGGCCAGGGTCTGCTTGCGGAGGAAGTGGGCGGGCACCGCGCCCAGGTTGGCCTTGGTGATCTCGAAGTAGTAGCCGAACACCCGGTTGTACTTGATCTTCAGGCTGTTGATGCCCGAGGCCGCCCGTTCCGCTTCTTCCAGCTCCAGCATCACCTGCTTGGCGTCGCGGGCCAGGCGGCGCACGGCGTCCAGCTCCGGATCCACGCCTTCGCGGATGACGCCGCCCTTCTCCAGATCCAGGGGCGGCGCCTCCGCGAGGCAACGCTGGAGTTCCGCCAGGAGCGGCGTGCAAAGCGGAATATCGGCCGGCCACAGGCCCAGGTCGGCGACTTCTGTGGCCCAGCCCTCGTCCTGGATACGGGCGGGCAGTTTCTGGAGGACGGCCAAGCCTTCGCGCAGCTGCGCCAGTTCCGGCGGCGCGGCTAAGCCGAGGGCCACCCGCCCCAGCAAGCGATCCAAATCCGGCACCTGAGAGAGCAATGTTTGGATGGGACCGCGCCGCCGGTCCTCCGTGAGCCAGGCCACCTGGGACCAGCGGCGCTCCAGCTGGGTCCGGTCCCGCAGCGGCTGCTCCAGCCAGGCCTTCAGCTGCCTCGAGCCCAGGCGGGTGCGGCACTGGTCCAGCAGGGCCAGCAGGGATCCCGCACGGCCCCCGTCCAGACCGTTGGCCAGGACTTCGAGATGCCGGGCGCTGGTGGCGTCCAGCAGCGGGCCCGCGGCTCCCAGCTCCAGCGACACGCCCTGCAGGTGCGCGGGGCGGCCCTTCTGGGTGGTCTCCACGTGATCGAGCAGGGCGGCCAGGGCCCCCAGGGCGGCGGGGTAGGGATCGAGCCCCACGCCCTCCAAATGCTGCCATCCGAAGAAGGCCAGCACCTGCTGCTTGGCGCGGGAGGGCTCGAAGCGCCAGGCGGGCAGACGCGTGCGGGCAGCCTCGAGATCGGCGATGTCCTCGGCGCCCTCGGCCAGGATCAGCTCCTGGGGGCCGAGGCGGTCCAGCGTGGCGCGCAGCGCCTCCTCGCCCTCGCCGGGCAGCACCCGCAGGGCGCCCGAAGCCAGCTGCAGCAGGGCCAGGCCCCATTGGCCTCCCCCGCGATGCAGGGCGCAAAGCCAGCGGGCATCGTCATCCAGCCAAGTGCCCGGCGTGATGATGCGCTTGATGGCGCGGGGCAGCAGACCCTTCACGTCCTCGGGCTTGGCCGTGGGTTCGGCGATGGCCGCCGAAAAGCCCGCCGCCAGCAGCTTGGGCAGGTAGGATTCCAGCGCGAAATGCGGCACGCCGCACATGGGCGTTTCGGATTCGCTGCCCTTGCCCCGCAGCGTGAGCGCGATCTCCAGCACCGGCGCCGCCCGCACTGCGTCTTCGCCCAGGATCTCGTAGAAGTCCCCCATGCGGGTGAGCAGCACCGCGTCTCCCGCCTCGCGCTTGAGGCCTGCGATCTGCTGCATCATGGGGGTCGACATCGGCACAACCTGAAAGAAAAGGTCGAAAACCACAGATTACACAGATGACACGGATTCAGTGCCGGCCGACCCGTCCGCCCGTCCCCTCTTCTCCTCCTTCCATCTGTGGAATCAGGGAAATCTGTGGATCGGAGTCTTTCCATCGACTTCCTCGAAGGCGCCATTCCCGCGAAGATGGAGCCATGGAACGGGTGGAGTGTGTGGTCATCGGCGCGGGCGTGGTGGGCTTGGCCCTGGCGCGCCGCCTGGCCAGGCTGGGCCGCGAGGTGGTGGTGCTGGAGCGGGAGGACCGCATCGGCACGGGCATCAGTTCCCGCAACAGCGAAGTGATCCACGCGGGCATCTACTATCCGGCGGGATCCCTGAAGGCGCGGCTCTGCGTGGCCGGCAACCGCGCCCTCTACGCCTACTGCGCGGAGAAGCGCATCGAGCACCGCCGCTGCGGCAAGCTCATCGTGGCCACCTCGGAGGCGGAGACCGCCACGCTCCGCGACCTTCAGGCCCGCGCCGCGGCCAACGGCGCCGAACCCCTGCGGTGGCTTTCGCAGGAAGAAGCCCAGGTCCTGGAGCCCAGCCTGCGCTGCACCGCCGCGCTGCTGTCGCCCAGCACCGGCATCGTGGACAGCCACGGCCTCATGCGGGCCATGGCCCTGGATGCGGAGGCCGCCGGCGCCCAGATCGTGTGCCGCAGCCCCGTACTGGGTGGTCGGGCCACGGCGGAGGGCCTGCGCCTGCGGGTGGGCGGGCCCGATCCCACGGAGCTGCTGGCGGGACATGTCACCAACTGCGCGGGCCTGGGCGCCATCGACCTGGCCTGGGCCCTGGAGGGCCTGCGGCAGGAGGCCCTGCCGCCCCGGCCCACGCGCTGGGCCCGGGGCAACTACTTCGGCCTGGCGGGGCCGGCGCCCTTCTCGCGGCTGGTCTATCCCGTGCCCGTGCCGGGCGCCCTGGGCGTTCACCTCACGCTGGACCTGGCGGGCCAGGCCCGCTTCGGGCCCGATCTGGAGTGGATCGACACGGAGGCCTACGACGTGAATCCCGCTCGCGCCGAAAGCTTCTATGCCGAGGTGCGCCGCTACTGGCCTGGCCTGCCCGAAGGCGCCCTGCAGCCGGCCTACGCGGGCATCCGCCCCAAGCTGCACGGCCCCGGAGAAACCGCTCCGGACTTCCTCATCCAGCGGGAGGAGGTCCACGGCCTTCCGGGCCTGGTGAACCTCCTCGGCATCGAATCCCCGGGCCTCACGGCCAGCCTGGCCCTGGCGGAGGAAGTGGCGCCGTGAGCCCGCGGGAAAACAGGCCGATACGCGGCCTCTCCTTCAAGCCACACTGAGCTTCAGGCCACGCTGAGGCCGCCATCCACCACCAGTTCCTCGCCGGTGATGAAGGAGGCGTCCTCCGAGGCCAGGAACAGCACGGCCCGCGCCACCTCCTCGCTGGCCCCCAGCCGGCCCAGCGACACCCGCTGCCGGAACCCCTCCCGCGCTTCCTCGGGAAGGCCCAGCTTGGCCTGGATCGGCGTTTCGATGGGGCCCGGCGCCACGCTGTTGACGCGGATGCCTTTGGGCGCCAGCTCCGTGGCCAGGGCCCGGGCCAGGCCCGCCAACCCGGCCTTGGAGGCCGTGTAGACCGCCGTGCCCGCGAAGCCCTTCTGGCTCACCACGCTGCTCGTGAAGATCACGGAGGCGCCCTTTCCCAGCAGGGGCAGCGCCTTCTGGGTGAGGAAGAAGGGGCCCTTGAGGTTCGTGTCCATCTGCCCATCCCAGTGTCCCTCCTCGACCCCTTCCAGGGGGCTGAACGAGGCGATGCCCGCGTTCACGAAGAGGACATCGAGCCGGTCCACCTTGGATCGCAAAGTCCCGACGAGGCGATCCAGATCCGCCAAATCGGAGCTGTCTGCTTCGAGGATTTCCACCTCGGCCGGGAGCAAGGCCCGGGCCTCGGCCAAGGTCTTGGGATTGCGGCCCGTGACGAAGACCCGCGCGCCTTCCGCGTGGAAAGCCTGGGCGGTGGCGAGGCCGATGCCCGTGGTGCCGCCGGTGATGAGGACGGTCTTGCCGTTCAGTTTCGACATGGTGTTTTCCTTTTATATGGAACGATCGTTCCAGAAATGTTCAAAAAAATCAGCCCAGCACGGACAGGGTCACCCTCACGACCGCTTCCAGGTCCGCCCGGCTGGCGCCCGCGCGGGCCGTGATCTGGAGGCCTTGAAGGGCGTTGTGAAGGAAGTAGGCCAAGGCTTCGGGATCGTGGTGCGGTCCCACCTCGCCTTCAGACTGGGCGCGGATGATCCGCTCGACGAACAGCCCCCGCGCGTCGCGGAAGCCATGGTTCACGAATCCCTTGGCCCCGGGATCCACCTCGACCCGCTCCAGGGCGGCCTGGGCCAGGAAGCAGGGATGCCCTTCCGAGAAGAGGTGCTCCAGGGTGTCGTGAAAGAGGTGGCGCAGGGCCTTGCGCAGGGGCGCCGGTCCCCGGAGATGCCTGATCAGGGGTGCCGTGGCCTGCAGGCAATAGCGTTTCAAGGCGGCATGGTAGAGCGCCTCCTTTCCTCCGAACGTGTCGTAGAGGCTCTGCCGGTTGACGCCGAGCCCGTCCACCAGATCCTGGATGGAGGTGGCTTCGTAGCCCTTGGCCCAGAACAGGTTCAAGGCGCCTTCGAGGGCCTGCTCTTCGTCAAACGCCTTCGGCCGTGCCATGGGGGGAAGCATAGCATTATGGACTGATCGTTCAATAACCATTTCGACCCCTGGGCCTCGGCCCGGGAGGCCCCCGTGGAACAGGCCAGGGAACGGGTAACCTGAGGCATGGACACGCCTCCCGCACAGGAAACTCCGCCCAGCACGCCCCCGGAAATCGCGCTCTGCCTGGAGCTGGGCCGGGCCTACCAGTCCTACGGCATCCCGGCCCACCGCTTCGAGGACGCCCTTACGCGCATCTCGGCGAAGCTGGGGCTGGAGGGTCAGTATTTCGCCCTGCCCACGGCCTTCTTCGCCTCCCTGGGGAAGGGCGACCACCACTGGACCTTCATCCAGCGCAGCCCGCCGGGCGAAACGAACCTGGCGAAACTGTCCGACCTGCAGGAGGCCACGGACGCCCTCATCGAGGGCCGCCTGTCCACGGCCGCCGCGCGGGAGCGGGTGCGCGCCATCGTCGCGGCCCCGGACCGCTGGGGGCCCCTGCTCACGGTGCTCTGCTTCGGCCTGGGCTCGGCGCCCTCCGCCACCTTCTTCGGCGGCGGCTGGCGCGAGATGCTGCTCACGGCCTGCCTGGGCGCCCTGGTGGGCCTGACCGCTGTATTGCTGGGGCGCAAGGCGGGCCTGGCCCGGCTGGTCTATCCGGTGGCGGGCGCGCTGGTGGGATTCCTGTCCCTGGCCGCGGCCTACCGATTCCCCCACGTCTCGCCCCAGGTGCTGACCCTCGCGGGCCTCATCGTGCTGCTGCCGGGCCTGCGGCTGGTGGTGTCCATGAATGAACTGGCCACGGGCAACCTGGTGGCGGGCACGGCGCGGCTGGTGGACACGGCCATGACCTTCCTCTCCCTGGGCTTCGGCGTGGCGCTGGGACAGCGGCTGGCCTTTTCCCTGCTGGACCGCGCCCTGCTGGGAACGCCCGTGGTCCTGCCCGGCTGGACCATCCTGCCTACCCTGCTGCTGGCGGCCGTGGCCTTCGTGGTGATCTTCAAGGCGCGGCCCTCGGACCTGCCCTGGATCTTTGCCGCCTGCCTGCTCGGCTTCTACGGCACCCGCCACGGCGCGGCGTGGCTGGGGCCCCAGTTCGGCGTGGGGCTGGGCGCCTTCGCCCTGGGTCTGGGCAGCAACCTCTACACCCGCATCCAGCACCGGCCTTCGGTGGTGACGCTGCTGCCGGGCCTCATGGTGCTGGTCCCCGGGGGCCTCGGCTTCAAGGGCCTCGAATTCATCATCCAGAAGCAACTGGTGGTGGGGCTCGACACCGCCTTCCAGGCCGTCTTCGTGGCCATCGCCCTGCTGACGGGGCTCCTCCTGGCCCAGGTGGCCGTGCAGCCGAGAACGGCTCTGTAGCGCCCTCCCCGGCTTGATATCCTGCTTCGACGTCTCTTCCCTTCTTTGAATCCCGGACCTTCGGAGCCCCCATGACCCGCCGCCTCCCTGTCATCCTCGCTCTGCTGGCAGCGCCAGCCCTTTTGGCGGCGGAGCAACCCGCCCCGCCCAGCCGGCTCACCGTGGGCAGCCCTGCCCCAGCCCTGAAGGCCTCCCGCTGGGTGAAGGGCGGGCCCGTGGCCGGCTTCGAGAAAGGGAAGACTTACGTGGTGGAATTCTGGGCCACCTGGTGCGGCCCCTGCCGCCAGACCATTCCCCACCTGACGGAGATGGCCAAGCAGTTCGAGGGCAAGGCGACCTTCATCGGCATGAGCGTCTGGGAGCGAGGGGAATCCCCGGAGAAGCTGGAAGCGAACGTGGATGCCTTCGTGAAGGAGATGGGCGACAAGATGGCCTACCACGTGGCCCGCGACACCAGCGACACCCACATGGCCCAGGCCTGGATGCAGGCGGCGGCCCAGAACGGCATCCCCACCGCCTTCATCGTGAACGGGGAAGGGCAGATCGCCTGGATCGGCCACCCCATGAACGGACTGGACAAGGTGCTGGCCAACGTGGTGGCAGGCAAGCACGATCTGGCGGCGGCCAAGGCCGAAGCCGAAAAGGCCGCGGCCGCGGAAGCCCGCCGCAGCCAGGCCATGGCTGAGTTCGGCAAGCCCATCGTGGCGGCGCAGGGGGCCAAGGATTATCCGAAACTGCTGAGCCTGGCCCAGGAGGCTGTGGCCAAGTACCCCGACCAGGCGGAACTGTTCGACCGCCCCCGCTTCATCGCCCTGCTCCACGTCGATGAGACCAAGGCCGCCGCCATGATCGAGGCCGAAAAGGCCAAGCCCGAACCCGAGGTGGGGATTTTCGGTTTCCTCATCGCCGGTGAACAGGGCCTTAGCCAGGAGTGGTATGCCAAGGCCGCCGCCATCCTCGAGGCCGAAATGAAGAGCCCCGAGGCCAGCCCCTCGCTGAGGCCCTACCTCGCCAAGGCCCTGCACCTTTCCGGCCGCAGCAAGGAGGCCGCCGCCATCCAGGAGGCCTATGTCCAGGCCGTCCGCGGCAAGGCGCCCGAAGCGCGCCTCAAACAGTTCGAGGCCGACCTGAAGACCTACCAGGATGCTGCCGCCGCAGCCGAAGCCAAGACTGAAACGAAAGCCGCGCCGGCCGCGAAAAAGCCCGCCAAAAAGGCCGTCTCGCCCAAGGGCTGAAACCGTCACCCTGCGCAGGTCAGGCTGCCATCGAGTCCGTTGAAAAGGTTGCTCCCGCCGTCCTTTGCATGGGCCGGCTGGAGATAGACTGGGCCATCCTCCCACCTTCCCTGCTGGTTTCAGGCCCGTGGGGCGGTCCAGGCTGATCCTTTTCCGCGAGGTTCCCGCCATGTCCGATTCCGCCATCGAGCGAGCCGGGCGCGTCCCGCCCCAGGAACGCCTGCTCTCCCTGGATCTCTACCGGGGGCTTTGCGTCCTCGGCATGATGATGGTGGACTGGCCCGCCGACTGGGACGCGCGCTTCAACCTGTTCAACCATGCGGAGTGGACCGGCATCACCGCGCCGGATTTCATCTTCCCCGGCTTCATGTTCATCGCCGGCGTGGCCATCCCCTTCGCCCTCCAGGCCAAGAAGGCCGCGGACCTCTCGCCTCGCAGCCTCTATGGCGGCATCTTCCGCCGCAGCCTGCTGCTTTTTGTCCTGGGCTACTTCTTGAACGTCTGCTGGTACTCGGGACCTCACGGCGGATTCTCGGTCTCCACCATGCGGCTCATGGGCGTGCTCCAGCGTTACGCCCTGGTCTATCCTGTCGTCGCCATCGCCTACCTGCACCTGGATGTGAAACGGCTGCTCTGGGGCGCGGCGGCGCTGCTGCTGGGCTACTGGGCCCTGATGGCCCTGGTGCCCGTGCCCGGTTTCGGAAAGCCGGACCTGATGCGGCTGCCCCAGGGCCTGGTAACGCCCAACTTCGCCACTTGGCTTGATCTGAAGGTGCTGCGCGGGGTCATCGGCCCGGATTCGCCCTACGATCCCGAGGGCCTGGTCAGCACCCTGCCTTCCATTGCGACGGCGATCCTCGGCGTGGCGGCGGGCCAGTGGATCCGCCGCGCGGAGCTGGCCAAGGAGGAGCGCGCCAATGGCCTCTTCGTTTGGGGCGTGGCCCTGGCGGTGCTCGGCTACCTGTGGGGCCTGAGCTTCCCCCTTTCGAAAAAGCTGTGGTCCAGCTCCTTCGTGCTGCTGATGGGCGGCTGGAGCCTGCTCTTCCTGGGGGCGCTGTTCTGGGCCGTGGACATCAAAGGCAAGACCAGCCGCCTGCTGGCCCTGCCCCGGTGGTTCGGCATGAACGCCGTGGCCGCCATCGTCGCCTTCACCGCGATCGAGGGCTTTCTGAGCCGCCTTCCCGTGGGCCACAAGGCCAGCGGCGCCGCGTTGGTGCTGAAGGAATGCCTGAACGAGCGCCTGCTGAAATCCTGGATGCCCGACAAGCATGCCTCGTGGGTCTATTCCGTGGCCATGATCCTGCTGCTGAGCCTGTTCTTCCGCTGGCTGGACCGGCGGAAGCTCTACCTGCGAGTCTAATGCCACGGAAGCGCCGCGCCCAAACAAGGCCGGGGCCGCCTTCATCCGTGTGAATCCATGTCCGCAGGATGAATTGGAACCACGGATTCAACGGATGGACACGGATTCAAAACACGCGATCAGCCTTCTTCAAATCCGTGTGAATCCGCACCATCCGTGGCCAACCCGTTTTTGAAAAGACATGGAACCACGGATTCAACGGATGGACACGGATTCAAAACACGCGATCAGCCTTCTTCAAATCCGTGTGAATCCGTGCCATCCGTGGCCAACTCGTTTTTGAAAAGACATGGAACCACGGATTCAACGGATGGACACGGATTCAAAAACACGCGATCAGCCTTCTTCAAATCCGTGTGAATCCGTGCCATCCGTGGCCAACCCGTTTTTGAAAAGACATGGAACCGTGGATTCACGCGAATGGCCCCGGGTTTCGGGGTGCCGAGCGGCTCTTACTCATATCCCCTTCACCCCCCCCATCCAGGCAAAAGAAAAGAAGATGTTTCGCCAGGATGAAGCGGTGGAGCGGGGCCTTTTCTTCCATCTGTGTGATACCAAGGTGCGTTCAATCCAGTCGGAAAAAGACTTTCACCACCAAGGCACCAAGTTTCGTTTTGTCTCGTGTATCGCCGCAGGCGATACCGAGAAGAACTGCAGGAATGGCGGCTCTGGTTTTTCTTGGTGTCTTGGTGGTGTTCCTGATCTTTAAAGCCCGGATTTCTGGGCCTCGCGATCCACATGCTTGACGGTACCAATGGCGCCCCTCAGAGGATCGGTCTTGTCGTACTTGTCGTAGCGTTCGGGGTGGTTGGCCGAGGCTGCCCGGCGGGACCGCAGGGGATGGGCGGCCAGGCGCTCAACCGCGGCCTTGGCTTCCGCCTCGGAAAGGCCGGTGGCCACGAGCCTCAGCATCAGGGCGGCGCTGGCCGACCGGATGGTGGCGGCGTCTCCGCCATCCTGGGCCAGGCGTTCGATGGCCTCGCGGTTTTCAGGAAGCGCCGCCCAGTCCTGGAGCTTCTGCATCCGCGCCGCCTGGACGGCCTTGGTCTCGGCAGCGAAGCGGGCGCGCACCGCGTCCAGCTCTTCCCGCTCCCGCCGCTGCACGCTCACCAGCGAGGTCGCCGCGTCAGCATCCAGGGCCGCGGTCTGGGCCGCGTAGCGGGCCAGGTCGGCGATCACGGATTCGGAGGCCGGATGTTCCGCGGGGAGTTCCGGCACCGCCTTGGCGGGCACGAGCTTCATCCAGGTGCCGTCGGCCCGGGCGGGCGTGGGGGCCGAGGCCAGCAGGGCCGCGGGCGGTCCCGCCAGCGTCTGCCAGGACCAGCCCGCCACAGGCAGGATCACGCCGTTCACACTGCCGTGCCAGGTGGCTTTCAGCGTGGGCCACGCAGTCTCCACGACGGGGATGCCCACCCCGCCCACGGCCGTGCCGATCACGGCGCCCGCCGCGCCCAAGGGCACCCGCAGGGCGGATTCGAAGGCCGAAGCCACGAAGGCCCAAGGGTAGGCGAGGGGCCAGCCGAAGGTTTTCCGGGAGGTCCGCTGGTCGGCCTTGTGGAAGTTCTCCGCCCAGGCATCCTTGGAACCCTCCAGGCCGAATTCCCAGAATGACGTCTTCCAGCCCCACTTGAAGGCGTTCTTCATGTGGCGGCCCGTGGTGTTCCAGGTGTCGGCCTGGCCGTATTCCGCGAGATCGCGGCCCGCCTGGGACCAGCCTTCTCCCGCGAAGATCGAGGGGGCCACGTAGCCCGGGAGGATGCGGACGTTGTACAGCCGGCCCTGGCTGTCCTTCATCTCGCCCCGCCAGAGGAGCTGGCCCCTCTGGGCCCAGCTGGCCCAGCCCGTATCCGCCTCGCCTCCGGCGGCCGGCTGCCCCACCACCGTGACGTTTTCGCTGGGCAGATGCGCCACCAAGTAGCCGTTCACCACCTGAATGCGGGGCGCTTCCGGCCCTGGGGCCGCGCTTTCCGCATCGGCCGCCAGGGCAGGCAGGGCCAGCAGCGCGCAGAGCAGGGTGAGGCGAAGGGGGTGTGACTGGGGCAAGGGTGTCTCCAACTTAAACATAATTATTATATATTTTTACAGCATAATCTTGAAGTCATTTTCAGCAATCGAGATACATTCATTGATTCATGAATAAAATTTTAGTGCATACACATCATATTTGATTCATCCTTGGCCCCGAGGTGCCCCATGTCCCTCCTCCCCTTCACTCAAAAAGCCAACGATGCCCTGGTGGCCGCCCAGCAGCGCGCCGCCCAGGACCATCACCCAGAGCTCGTCCCCCAGCATCTCTTCTGGGCCCTGCTCTCTCAGGAAGCAGGCCTCTGGCCCCTGCTGGAGCGGGCCGGGCAGTCCCAGGAATCCATCCAGGCCCTGGCGGATGCGGCCGAGGCCCTGGTGGCCAAGCTGCCCCGGGCCGTGGGCGGGGCCGAGCCCCAGGTGGGTCCGGCCTTCCGTCACTTCCTGGAGGTGGCGAGCGATACGGGCCGGGGCCTGGGCGACCGCTTCCTCGCCACGGACGCCCTGCTGCTGGCCCTGGCCAACGCCCATACCGACGCCAAACAGGCGCTGGAGCGCTTCGGCCTGGATCGCAAGTCCCTGGAGGCCGCCATCCGCGGGGGGCGCAAGGGCTCCCGGGTGGAAGACGAGAAGGCCGAGGAGAAGTTTGCCGCGCTGGAGAAGTATTCCAAGGACTACACCGCCCTGGCGGCGGCCGGGAAGCTGGATCCCGTCATCGGCCGGGACGAGGAGATCCGCCGCGTGCTGCAGGTGCTGTCGCGGCGCACCAAGAACAACCCCGTGCTCATCGGCGAGCCCGGTGTGGGCAAGACGGCCATCGTCGAAGGCCTCGCCCAGCGCATCCACAAGCGGGACGTTCCCGAAAGCCTCAAGGGCCTGCGGGTCATGGGCCTGGACATGGGCGCCCTGGTGGCGGGCACCCAGTACCGGGGGCAGTTCGAGGAGCGCCTCAAGGGCGTCATCCAGGAAGTGGAGAAGGCCGAGGGCCAGGTGGTGCTCTTCATCGACGAGCTGCACCTGCTGGTGGGGGCCGGGGCGGTATCGGGCGGCATGGACGCCGCCAACCTGCTGAAACCTGCGCTGGCTCGCGGCGAACTGCGCTGCATCGGGGCCACCACCCTGGATGAATACCGCAAGCACATCGAAAAGGATTCGGCCCTGGAACGGCGTTTCCAGCCGGTCTTCGTGGAAGAGCCCGGCGTGGAGGACGCCATCTCCATCCTCCGCGGACTGAAGGAGCGCTACGAACTGCACCACGGGGTGCGCATCCAGGACGGGGCCCTGGTGGCGGCGGCCCAGCTGAGCCACCGCTACATCTCCGACCGCTTCCTGCCGGACAAGGCTGTGGATCTCATGGACGAGGCCGCCAGCGCCGTGCGCATGCAGCTGGACAGCCGGCCGACGGAAATCGACGTCCGCGAGCGCCGCGAGATGCAGCTGCAGCTGGAGAAGCACTCGCTCACGAAAGAGAAGGACTCCGCCAGCCGCGCGCGGCTTGGCGACATCGAAAAAGAACTGGCCGAGCTCAACGAGGAGCTGGGGCGTCTGCGGGCCCAGTGGGAGAACGAGAAAAAGGCCATCGAGGGCGCCCGCGGCCTTCAGAAGCGCCTCGACGACCTGCGCGTGGAGCTGGAACAGGCCAAGGTGAAGGGCGAGTACGAGCGGGCCTCCCGCCTGGAATACGGCGAAATCCCGGCTTTGGAGAAGCAGCTGGCGGCGGCCTCGCCCAGGGAGAGCGCCATGCTCCGGCTGGAAGTGGGTCAGTCCGATGTGGCCGCCATCGTCAGCCGCTGGACCGGCATCCCCGTCAGCCGCATCCTCGAAGGCGAGGTGGAGAAACTGCTCAAGATGGAGGTCCGCCTCCGGGAGCGGGTGGTCGGCCAGGATCCTGCCCTCACTGCCATCGCCGACGCCCTCCGCCGCAACCGCGCGGGCCTGGGCGATCCGAAGCGGCCCATCGGCAGCTTCCTCTTCTTGGGCCCCACGGGCGTGGGCAAGACGGAGGTGGCCCGGGCCCTGGCCGAATTCCTCTTCGACGACGAGGGCGCCCTGGTGCGCATCGACATGAGCGAGTTCACCCACGAAGCCGATGCCACGCGGCTCATCGGCGCGGCCCCAGGCTACGTGGGCTACGAAGAAGGCGGGCGCCTCACCGAAGCGATCCGCCGCCGCCCCTATGCCGTGATTCTGCTTGATGAGATGGAAAAGGCCCATCCGCGCACCTTCGACCTCTTCCTGCAGGTGCTCGAAGATGGCCGCCTCACGGACGGCCAGGGGCGCACGGTGGATTTCCGCAACACCGTCGTGCTCATGACCACCAACCTGGGCAGCCAGGCCATCTTCGATGCCGGAGGCGATCCGGCCCGGGCCGAGGCCGCGGTGCAAGCCGCCCTCCACGACCACTTCCGCCCCGAATTCCTGAACCGCCTGGACGAGGTGGTGGTCTTCCGCCCCCTCAGCCGGGAAGACATGAAGGCCGTGGCCCGCATCCAGCTCAAGCGGGTGGAAGAGCTGCTCCAGGCCCAACGCCTGGAACTGGAGGCTCCGGAAACGGCCCTGGACTGGCTGGCCGCCGAGGGCTTCGACCCCCTCTATGGCGCCCGGCCCCTCAAGCGGCTCATCCAACAGATGGTCGTGAATCCCCTGTCCCGCCTGGTCCTGGAAGGCCAGCTCAAACCCGGCGGCCTGGCCCGGCTGGCGGTGCGGGACGGGGTGTTCGCCGTCGAAGCGGAGGCTGTCCAATAGGCGCTTCAAATCATTTCATTGCATCGCCTTGAGATTCATTTTTCCAACCTGGGTCAGCTTCGCCCAGGATTCTTCCGGGGCCCCGGGGAATCCCTGCAGGTGTCCCGAAACTTGTCCCGCAGACCGCCCGGTCCGATGAGGTCGGCGTACCCGGAGTCTGCGTGCCCCTCAAGTCCCCCATTCCGATCCTCATCGTGGATGATGAGGCTGATCTCCGCAACTTGCTGGTGGAGGCCCTCCAGGACCAGGGCTACGCGGCGGTGGGCGCCGACGGCGGGGCCCAGGCCCTGGCGCGGGTGCAGGAGCAGCATTTCCCCGTGATCTTCACGGATCTGAACATGCCCGGCGGCCTGTCCGGGCTGGAGCTGCTGAGGGCGGTCCACGACCGGGATCCCCAGGCCATGGGCATCCTGATGACCGGTTATGCCACCACGGAATCCGCCATCCAGGCGCTCAAGCGCGGAGCCTACGACTTCATCCAGAAACCCTTCAAGCTGGCGGAGATCGAGGCCAGCCTGGAGCGCGCCCTGGAGCACTACCGCCTGCTGCGCGAGAACGAGGAATACCAGCAGAACCTGGAACGCATGGTGGAGGCCCGCACCCAGGAGATCCTCGGCCTGAAGAACGACATCGAGCGGTTGTTCGAGGGCTTCGTGAACGCCTCGGTGACGGCCATCGAGGCCCGCGACCCCAGCACTTCAGGCCACTCCAGCCGCGTGGCCGATCTGACCGTGGGCCTGGCCGAGGCGGTCAACGACACGCCCAACGGCCCCTACGGCGGGCTCTACTTCAATCCGCTCCAGATCCGCGAGATCCGCTACGCCAGCCTGCTGCACGATTTCGGCAAGGTGGGCGTCCGCGAGCAGGTGCTGGTGAAGGCCAAGAAGATCGAGGGGGAGCGCCTGGAGAGCATCTTCCAGCGCCTGCACCAGCGCACCCTCGAAGGCATGCGCGACCGCATGCTCGACGCCTGGAGCAGGGGCCGGGCCTTCGACCACGAGGCCATGGGCCTTCTGTTGAAGCAGCAGGATGAGGAGTCCCGCCGGCTCATGGAATTGGTGCGCCAGAGCAACGAACCCACCGTGCTGCCCGAGGCCGTGGCCGAGGAGTTGAACCTCCTGGGCGACCTCACCTACCAGCACTGGACCGGCGACCACCGCACCCTCATCGACACCCAGGATCTGAACCTGCTGAAGATCCCGAAGGGCAGCCTGTCGGAAGAAGAGCGCGTGGAGATCCAGAACCACGTCACCTACACCTACCGCTTCCTCAGCCAGATCCCCTGGACCTCGGAGCTGGCGGGCGTGCCCGAGATCGCCTGGGCCCACCACGAACGGCTCAACGGCAAAGGCTATCCCCGCCAGCTCAAGGATCCGGACATCCCCGTGCAGAGCAAGCTCATGGCCGTGTCCGATGTCTACGACGCCCTCACGGCCGCGGACCGCCCCTACAAGGCCGCGGTCAGCGTGGAGCGAAGCCTGCAGATCCTGGAGCAGGAAGCCAAGGTGAACCTGCTGGATTCGGAAGTTCTCAAAATCTTCCTCGAAGCCAAGATCTACGAGCGGACGCTGGTTCCGGGGCGGACGCCATGATCCAGGAGCCCATCCTCATCGTCGACGACGAAGTGGAGGTGCGTTCGGCCTTGCTGGAGGCCCTCACCAGCCACGGCTATTCCGCCGAAGCGGTGGCCAGCGGGGAGGCCGCCCTGGTCCGCATGGCGGAGCGCAGGTTTCCAGTGGTGCTCACGGATTTCCACATGCCCGGCGGGCAGTCGGGGCTCGACCTCATCAATGAAGTGCGGTTGCGGTTTCCCGACACCCTCTGCATCCTCATCACCGCTTATGCGACCCTGGACACCAGCATCGAGGCCCTGAAGCGCGGCGCCTACGACCTGGTCCAAAAGCCCTTCCGCCTGGCCGAGGTGGAGGTGGTGCTGGACCGGGCGCTGGATCACGCGGCCCTGCTCCAGAAGGTGCACCTCTATCAGGCCGAACTGGAAGACCGCATCCTCAGCCGCACGCGGGCACTCCAGGAGGCCCATCAGGAGGCGCTGGCCCTCTGCGACCTCAGCCTTCAGTCGCTCGAGGCCCCCGGGCTGCTGGAGGCGCTGGATCCCCTGCTGGCCTGGCTTGCCGCCCGCTGGCGCCCGGCCGGGATCGGCTGCTACCGGCGCGGCGGGAACGGCGACCTGATGCGCCTGGCCGCCCGGGGCCCCCTGCCCCTGCCTGCGACGCTGGACCGCCCCCTGCCCGGGCCCCTGAAAGCCCCGGACCTGGGTTACGCGGAAAACCACTTCCTGCCCCTGGGGAACGCAGGCTGGCTCTACCTGGGCTTCGCCGAGCGCTCCGCCTTTTCCGAGATCGATCCAGCCTTCCTGCTGCTCGCCCGCCACCTGGAACTGCTCCTCCGGGTAAGGTGAGGGGATGACGCGCGCCCACCAGCTCCTCTGGACCGGTTTCCGTGGCCTGGACCCGGCCAGCGTGGACCTGCCCTTCCACCCCGGGGGGGTGGTGCTGTTCAACCGCAACCTCGATCCCGATCCCCAGGCCGGGCCCGCCCGCTGCCGCGCGCTCATCGACGGCCTCCAGGCGCGGTTCGGCGCCGAGCTTTCCCTGGCCGTGGCCGTGGATCAGGAGGGCGGCGCGGTGAGCCGCCTGAGGCCCTGGACGGGGGCCACCCCTTCTCTCCGCCGCCTCTGGCAATCCGGCGGAGCCCCGGCCTGCGCCCGGTGGGGACAGCTATGGGGCGAGGGTTTGCGACTGCTCGGCTTCAACGTGGATTTCGCGCCGGTGCTGGATCTCTGGGACGGCCATGCGGGCACGGGCATCGGGGACCGGGCCGCCAGCGAGCACCCGCTTGAAGCCGCCGCCGCCGCGGGTGCCTTCCTGCACGGTCTGGAATCCATCGGCGTGCGGGGCTGCCTCAAGCATTTTCCCGGACTCGGCGGCACCACCCTCGACAGCCACCAGGGCCTGCCCGCCCTGTCTGACGCAGCCCAGGTGGATCGCAACGCCGAAGCCTTCGTTCCCCTGGCCCACGCGGACCGGCTGATGATGGTGGCCCACCTCCGCACGCCCGCCAGCGGGCCCCTGCCCGCCAGCCTCCACCGCGGTTCCGTGGCGGACAATCCCTGGCGCCTCCAGGGCCGCTTCCTGCCCGACGACCTGGAAATGGGCGGTTGCGCGGACTGGACCTGGAGCGACCGGGTGCGGCTGGCCCTGGAAGCGGGCCACCAGTGGCTGCTGGTCTGCCAGTCGCCGGAAGGGTGGGCGGCCTGCGCCGACGCCGCGGCGCGCCTGCCGGAGCCGGCTTGGGCCTCCGCCCTGCAAGCTTCCCAAACCATGCGCCGGAACCTCCCGGCGTCCCTTCCCTTCGATCCCCGGTCCTGGAAGGATTGGCTGGCGCGGCTGCAGGAGGCCGCGAAGGAGGCTTGATGGCGGGCCGCATCCTCATCGTCGACGACAACGCGATGATCCGCAGCGAGATCAAGGCCGTGCTCATGAAGGACGGCGGCTTCACCCATTTCCTGGAGGCTTCCGACGGCCTCACCGCCTTCAAGACCATCATGGAGAATCCGCCGGACCTGGTGCTCTGCGATCTGGTGATGCCCGGCTTCGACGGGCTGAAGTTCCTGGGCCTCAAGGCCAGCCGCAAGGAACTGGAGCAGATCCCCGTCATCATCCTCACCGCCGAGGACGACCTGGACCGCAAGGCCGAAATCCTCGAGCGCGGCGCCTCGGACTACGTCACCAAGCCCTTCCACGAGAAGGAGCTGCTGGCTCGGGTGCGCATCCACACCAAGCTGAAGCTGCTCCAGGACGAGCTGCGCGAGAAGAACATCCAGCTCGAGGATCTTTCCGTGACCGATCCCCTCACGGGCCTGGCCAACCGGCGCCGGCTCATGACCCGCCTGGAGGAGGAAGTCCACCGGGCCCGGCGCCTGAAGATGCCCCTGTCCGTGGTGATGATCGACATCGACCACTTCAAGCAGGTGAACGACACGCATGGGCACGCCATGGGCGACCAAGTGCTGCGGAACATCGGCGCCATGTTGAAGAACAGCGTGCGGGCCACGGACCTCGCCGCCCGCTACGGCGGCGAAGAGCTGACCCTCGTGCTGCCTCACACGGACCTGGCCGCCGCCCGGCAGGTGGCCGAAAACCTGCGGCAGAAACTGGCGGAGCTGGACCACACGCTGGACGGCGTGACCATCCGGAAGACGGCGAGCATGGGCCTGGCCACCCGGGACGGGCAGGCCGACACCCCCGATGCCGAGAACCTTCTCCGGAAGGCCGACGAGGCCCTCTATCGCGCCAAGCAGGGCGGCCGCAACCGGGTGGAGGCGGCGGAGTAGGGGCAGGCTTCGGTCTTCAGTCTTCAGTCTTCAGTCTTCAGTCTTCAGTCTTCAGGTACAGCGATAGGCGGGCCTGGAGCCCGCGCCGATGGCTGCCTTTGGGCCACTCAGGTGGATCGGCGCCGGCCTGAAACAAGGACGCGCCGCGAGGCGGCGCATCCGTTCCCCACTGAAGACTGATACCTGAAGACCGCTCAGCTACTTCGCGGCCTGGCGGAGGGCCTCGACCTTATCCGTCTTCTCCCAGCTGAACTCGGGACGGCCGAAGTGGCCGTAGGCGGAGGTGGCGCGGTAGATGGGCCTGCGGAGGTCCAGGGCCTCGATCATGGCCTTGGGCGTGCAGCTGAAGACGCTGCGCACGGCGCGCACGATGGCTTCATCCGACACCTGGCCGGTGCCGAAAGTGTCCACGGCGATCGACACCGGCTCAGCCACGCCGATGGCGTAGGCCAGCTGGACTTCGCAGCGGCTGGCCAGGCCCGCGGCCACGATGTTCTTGGCAATGTAGCGGCCCATGTAGGCGGCGCTGCGGTCCACCTTGCTGGGGTCCTTGCCGGAGAAGGCGCCGCCACCGTGGTGGCCGCTGCCGCCATAGGTGTCCACGATGATCTTGCGGCCCGTGAGGCCCGTATCGCCCATGGGCCCGCCCACCACGAAACGGCCCGTGGGATTCACGTGGTAGATGGTCTGGGCGTCCAGCAGGTCCGCGGGCAGCGCGGCCTTGATGACGTCCTGGAGGATGCTGTCGCGGATGGTGTTCTGGGTGACGTGCTCGTCGTGCTGGGTGGAAATCACCACCGTATGGATGCGCTTCACCTTGTCCCCGTCGAACTCGACGGTGACCTGGGACTTGCCGTCGGGTCGCAGCCAGGGCAACTGGCCGTTCTTGCGGACCGCCGACAGCCTGCGGGTCAGCAGGTGGCTGAAGTGGACCGGGGCGGGCATCAACTCCGGCGTGTCGCTGCAGGCGTAGCCGAACATCAGGCCCTGGTCCCCGGCGCCGCCAGTGTCCACGCCCATGGCGATATCGGGGCTCTGCTGGTCGATGGTCACCATCACGGCGCAGGTGTTGTAGTCGAAGCCCTTGATGTGGTGGTCGTAGCCGATGTCCTTGACCACCTCACGCACCAGGGAGGCCACGGGGATGTAGGTCTCGGTGGTGATCTCTCCGGCGACCAGCACGAGGCCCGTGGTCAGCAGGGTTTCACAGGCCACGCGGCTGCGGGGATCATCCTTCAGGGCAGCGTCAAGCACCGCATCGGAGATCTGATCTGCCATCTTGTCCGGATGGCCTTCAGTGACGCTTTCGGACGTGAACAGGTGCCGCCCCTGTGTGGCCATGCGTGACTCCTAAAGAACACCCTCAAACATCAGGCCGAGGGAACAATGACTATATCGCGAATACACCTTTTGGATGACGCAGGAAACCTTGCCTTGCTTTAGTCTTAAGGACTAAGGTTGGAAGATCCCGTTTATTCGGCGCACAAACAAGTGCCCCCGTGGAGGAACCCATGAATCCATTCCGTCGCCCGACGCTGGCCCTGGCCATGATGGCCGCGTCCATCCTGATGGTCTCGACCGCCTGCAAACGCGAAGATCCCCAGATCAGGGAGCTGACCCAAAAGGCCGCGGAAGCGGACAAGGCCAACCAGCAGTTGAACCAGGCCGGCACCGAGCAGCAGAAGAAGCTGGCCCAGGCCGGCGTCAACGATGTGAAGCCCAATGCCGAGACGCTGCAGCTCTCCGACGAACAGAAGAAGGCCCTGGAAGAGCGCATCAAGAACGAGAAGAACAGTTCCTACCAGGCCCTGCTCCAGGAAGTGCTGGACAAGGACAAGGAGATCAAGGAAATCAACACCAAGCTCGCCAAGCTCAAGGCCGACCTGCCCAAGCCCGATGTGGCCAAGCAGAACGACAGCCATTACGGCATGGCCATGAAGTTCCTCAAGAAGAAGGGCGTGCCCGAGGCCGAGGCCAAGAAGCTGGTGAGCCGGGTGACCATCCTGGAGAAGCTGGCCCCTGGCTTCGAGGTGTACCACTTCTACGCCAACGGCACCTACGGCACCTGGGTGTCCCAGGGCAAGGCCAAGATCACGCCCAACGACCTGATGCGCCAGGAGCGCGAAAAGGTTGAAGGCGAGCGCGACGAGGCCGTGGCCGCCAACGAGAAGCTGCAGGAAGAGGTCGTGGATCTCGAAGGCCAGAAGAAGAAGATCGAGGAAGAGATCGCCGGGCTCCGCTCCGAGCGCACCAACCTCATCGAAGAGCGCGCGAAGCTCCAGGCCGACAACGCCACCCAGGTCTCCAAGCTGAACTCCCTGCACTACGTCATCGGCACCCGGGACAAGCTGAAGGCCGAGGGCGTCATCGAGATCCCCGTCTTCGCCAAGGACCGCGCGGGCAAGAACTGGCGCGACGAGGTCTTCACCCAGAGCCTCGACCTGCGCTCCGCGAAGACCATCACCATCAAAGCGGCCGATCTCGGCCTCAAGAAGATCGGCAAGGTGAACGTGGTGCCCGGCTCCTACATCAAGGATGAGCACTACAAACTGAGCATCAGCGAAGACAAGCTCAGCGCCACCGTGGAACTCATCACGGTGAGCCGTTTTAAGAACGACAAGGTCGTCTTTGCAGTGACCGATTGACCTACCCAAAGTCAGTCCTTAGGCCCCTTCGGGGGCCTTTGTTTTGTCTGGCATTTCACCTTCGGCCGAACTATTGTCGGAAAACCAATTCCCTCGTCCTTTCAACCCCTCCCATGAGGTGAGCGATGCTTCGACGCTTTAACCAAGCGGCTTTCGGAACCGCGCTGCTGACGTTGCTGGCCTGCAACGGCGGCGGCGATTCCAAGGCCCCGATCACGGCCACCTCGCCGGGCCAGACGCCGAGCAGCACCATGGCGGCCTTCGTGCTCGACAAGGATGTGACGAAGGTGACCATCCCCCATCCCAATGTCCTGGCGACAGCCACCGCGGGCGATCCGCTGGCGTCGAGGCAGCCGAACAAGCCCATGACGCCCCCCGAGGCCCTGGCCTACGTGAACCTGCACGAGATGGGCGGCACCAACGCCGTGGCCGGCGTCAGCGCCCCGATCTACATCCAGTTCACCGCCGCGGTGGACAAGGCGACCGTGACCCCGGCCAACATCAAGGTGTTCGAGGTGGCGGCGGACGCGTCCACGGGCTTCGAGAACGGCGCGCTCGGCTTCACGGACATCTCCGCCACCTTCAGCTACCGCTACACCGCGGGAAGCACCGACCTCTTTCTCTTCCCCGAGTTCCCCCTTCAGCCGGGCAAGCGCTAC
Organism: Acidobacteriota bacterium; assembly: GCA_016195985.1. Taxonomy (GTDB): domain Bacteria; phylum Acidobacteriota; class Holophagae; order Holophagales; family Holophagaceae; genus Geothrix. The sequence continues at coordinate 89,479 of JACPYP010000005.1, forward strand.
GTCTACGTGGTCACCAACCGCGTGATGGATGCCGCCACGCCCACCAAGCCCATTTCCGCGTCTCCGCAGTTCGAGGCGCTGAAATCCGCCACGGCCCTGACGGGCGCCCTGGCGGACCTGGAGGCCGTGCGCCGGGACAAGCTGGCCGACGACACCAAGGCCCAGGACAACACCACGAACCCCATCCTGCTCTCCGGCTACGCCAAGGTGATGAACGATCTCATCGCCGCCAGCGCCACCACCACCGTGGCCGCCCGCGGCGACATCGCCCTGCTGGGGCGCTTCATCACCACGGGCGCCGGGGCCATCTCCCTCACCACCGATAGCCCCTCGGCCGCCGGGGCGCGTCTGCTGCCCGTCGAAAGCGCCCTGCGGGCCTTCGCCTTCGGCGCCGCCAACGGCCTGGGCGGCCTGCTGGCCGGCAAGACCTGGACCAACACCATCACCGTCGCTTCCACCTTCACGGCCGGGACCGCCACCAGCCCCGATCTCTACTGGGCCGGGGTGCTCACCGCCGGGGGCCACCCCGTCACCGCCGCGCCTCCCACCGTGGGCACCGTGGTGCTGGGATCCTTCAACAGCGCCGATCTCTCCATGGATCCCGTGGTCGCCCAGGCCAGCGCGAACGTGGCCAACATGAATCTGACGGGCGTCACGGGCGCCTACAATCCGGCCGCAGGCGTCACCCAGGCCTTCCGGGCCAGCCACAACCTCGTGGGCTTCTACCACGCAGACCGCGCCGTGCCCTTCGTCTACATCGCCCCCAATCCCGCAGTGGTGGGCGCGGCTCCCGCCGGCGGCTGGCCGGTGGTCATCTTCCAGCACGGCATCACCTCCCAGAAGGAATCCATCATCGCCGTGGCCCAGTCCATGACCGCCATCGGCCGGGCGGTGGTGGCCATCGACATGCCTCTCCACGGCGCCCTTGCGGTGCCCACGCACACCACCGGCGCTTCCTGGGGCCAGGATTTCATGGCCGTGGGCGCGCCCCTGGCCACCCGCAGCAACATCCAGCAGGGCGCCTTCAACCTGGACCGTCTGGAATTCGTCCTGCGAGCGGGCGCTTTCGCGGGCCTCGGCGCCGCCGCGCCGACCACCGACGCCACGAAATACAAGTTCGTGGGACACAGCCTCGGCTCCATCGTCGGCGCCTACTACCTGGCCGGGAACACCTCCTTCACCTATCCCGCAGGCCCCTCCGGCCCGCCCTACATCCAGAGCACCCTCAACGGCGACATGAAGGGCTACCTCGCCGTCCCCGGCGGCCGCACTGCCTACGTCATCCAGAACAGCCCCGCCTTCAACGGGCCCAACGCTGATCCGGCCAAGGCCTATCCCATCGATCAGGGCCTGGCCGCCGCGGGCATCACCGCCGGCAGCCCCTCGTACCACATCTTCTTCCAGATGACGCAAAGCGTGGTCGACCCCGCCGATCCGGCCTCCGCCACCACGCCCCTGGCCGCGGGCCTGCCCAGCCGCCTGTCTGGCCGCATCGCCATCCAGGAATCCACCAGCTCCGCCTACAGCGCCACCCTGGTGGGCAGGGACCTGCTGCCCATGCCCGTGAACGGCGACACCGTCATCACCAACGCCTACACCCGCTACTTCGCCAACGCCCTGGGCGGACGCGAAGTGCTGGGAACCACCCCGGCCAGCGCCGCCATCGTCAATGCCATCGCGCCGGGGTTCAAGCAGCTGGCCTACACCGCCGGCGGAACCCCCGCCCACGCCGCCGGAGTGGTGGGCACGCCCTTCCTGCACACCTTGACTGCCGGCGCCTTGGCCAACAAGGTGGCCGATGCGGCCACCTCCGCGGCCGCCGCCAGCCCTGTCGAAGGCTACTTCCAGTTCGATCACACCGCCATCGGCCACAGCTCCCTGCTGGATCCCAGCCTGGACCCCACCGCCGGCCCCATCAACACCGGCCTGCTGCAGAAGCAGATGCGCTACTTCCTGCTCCTGGGCATCGTCACTGATCCCACCCAGGGCGCGCCCGCGCTGCCCTTGACCGCGGTGCCCGTGAAGGGCCTGCACGTGCCCGAGTCCTACACCATCCTCGGCTACTAGCCCCCTCCACACAGATGCGAAAAGCGGGGCTTCGGCCCCGCTTTTTCGTCAATGCCGGGCCAGAACCGGGAAGGCCTTGAGCAGGTGTTCGCGGGCTTCCAGCAACGCGGGCACGGCTGGGTCCCGCCTGCGAAGGAAGCCCCGGATGGCCTGGAGATCCTCGCCCGCCCTTTCCAGGAGGGGCTGCCCGAGAATCACCGCGCCGAGCGCCACCGCGGGCGGAAGCGCGAACCAGCCGCCCCACCGCCAGGCCGCTGCGCCCGCCAGGAGCAGCGCCCAGAGCGGCATCAACAGCAGCCCGCCGAGCAGCTTGAGGGTGGCGGTCAGATCCCCTTCGTCCGAGAAGCGGGTGGCGATCCAGCCCGCCAGCCGGTAGGGGGGCCAGAACAGCAACCACGGCGCCGAAAGGAGCGCCGCCAGCGACAACCGCAGGGCCGCACCGGGAAGCCAGCGGCGCACCTCCGCCCCAGGATAGGGATGGCCCACCTGGTCGGGGCGCAGCCCTTTTTCCCGCAGCCAGGCCTGCACGTCCTGCACCCGGGCCTCCAGCGAGGCGAAGGCCGCTTCCGGCAGCGCGGCGAGGTGGGGCAGCAGCCCCTGGACCCTCCGGCGCAGGGCCTCCAGGTCGACGCGGCTGCCCGGAGCCTCCGCCAGCAGCCAGGCCACCTGCTGCGCCAAGGCCAGGCTGCGCACGTCGGCGCTGTGCAGGGTGAGGGGCCTGAGGGCCGCGCGGATGCGGCCTGTCAATTCCCCCACGGCCTCGGGCTCCGGGCCCCGGTCGGCCAGATCCACGTAGGGAACCGGCTCGCCCAGCCGCAGCAGCACGCTGTGGCGGAACCGCCCCCTGTCCCCGTACACCAACCCGGCGGGGATGACCTGAAGCGGCACCGGGCAGCTGAGGGCGATCCGGGCCGCCCCGGTCTTCAGAGGCTCCAGATCCGCATGGGTATGGCTGACGCCTTCGGGGAACATGGCCACGGATCCGCCCCGGGCCATCACGTCGTGCACCTTCCGGAAGCTCTCCTGGATGGAGGCCGGGGTGGCTCCGCCATCCTTGGGCCGCGTCACAGGAATGGCCCGGAAGGCGGTCAGGAATGGACGCAGTGGGGAGATGTTCCAGAGGGTGGCCTTGGCCAGCCAACCCGCGCGGCGGTCCAGCAGGGCCGCCGCGGCCAATGGATCCAGCAGACCGTTGGGGTGGTTCAGAAGGATGAGGCAGGGCCCGGCAGGCAGGTCCGGCCCCTCCCGCAGCAGCTCCCGAAACCAGATCCGGGCGAGGAACCGCGCGGTACGGCTGGCGGCCATCAGGCTCGGCCCGGCCTGACGGTCTTGCGCAGCCGGGCCCACCACAGCGCCAACCCGCTGAGCAGGATGGCGGGCAGCACCATGGCCATGGCCCGGGCCAGGGCATCACCGCCGGCCAGCCCGGAGGCGTGAAGCGCGTCCGCCCGCCGGCCCACCAGCTCGGGGCTGATGGCATCGCCCAGCAGGTGGATGAGCAACACATTCAGCCCCACCCCCGTGGCGCGGACGCTGGCGGGCAGGCAACTGACAGTCAGGGCGTTCACGGGGCTGGTGTTCACGAACAGCAGCAGCATGCCCGCGAAGAACAGGGCGTAGACGGCCCCCAGGCTTCCCGCTCCCAGGGCCAGAGCCACCATGGGCGCGGCGGCCAGGAGCGTGAGGCCCGAAATCGCCACGCCCGCATCAGGCCAGCGTTTCTGCCAGCGGTCCGTGAACCAGCCGCCGAGGAGGGTGCCCAGGATGCCCGTGACCACGGCCAGGGCCCCGAACACCAGGCCCGCCTTGGCGGTGCTCACGGCGAAGCGGCGCTGCAGCAGGGTCGGCCCCCACATGCTGAGGGCGCCCATGGCGAAGGTGTAGGCCACGTAGCTGGCGGTGCAGGCCAGCCAGATGCGGTTGAGGAACACGTGGCGCAGGCGTTTCAGGTAGGGCAGCGAAGCGTCGGCATCCGCCACCGCATCCATGGCGCCCCGCACGGGATCCTGCTGGAGGGCCATCCAGACCGCGAAGGCCAGCCCCGGCAGGCCCGCCACCAGGAAGGAGGCCCGCCAGCCCCAGGCCCCGGCCACCAGGCCGCCCAGCCCGTAGCCGAAGGCGCTGCCCACGGGAATGGCCAGGTAGAACCAGGTGAACTTCTTGGCCCGCTCCGCTTCGGGAAAACCATCGGCCATCATGGCCGGGCCCAACGTGGCATAAGCGGCCTCGCCCACGCCCACCAGGGAACGCATGACCAGCAGCGCGGGATAGGTGTGGATGAAAGCCGCGCCCACCGTGGCGAGGCTCCACAGGGCCACTCCGGCGGCCACCAGCCGGGGGCGATGGAAGCGGTCGGCCAGGTACCCGAAGAAGGGCGCCGAGCACATGTAGACCAGGATGAACACCAGGGTCAGGCGCCCCAGCTGGGCATCCGTGAGGTGGAGTTCCTTACCCAGCGGTTCGAGAACCGCCGCGACGACGTACCGGTCCAGGTAGTTCACCAGGTTGATCCCGGTGAGCAGCAGGAGCAGCCGTCGCGCGGCGGTCATCGTCGCGGCCGTATGGTGGCTGGATTACTTTTTGGGAGCGGCGGGCTTCGGCGCGGCGGGTTTCGGCGCCGCAGAGGCCGCCGGGGCGCCTTCGCTGGCATCCAGCCGCTTGGCCACTTCCGTGGTGAAGCCCTTCATCCATTCCTGGTCAGCCCAGGACAAGATCTGCACGGCCTGGTCGGAAAGCACCAGCTGGAGCTTCTGCTCCTTGGCCAGCCCTTCGACGATGGGAGCGGCCAGCTTGGTGATGGCGTCGCCCACCTTCTTCTCCACGCGCTGGTACTCCTGCTGGCTGTCCTCCTGCATCTTCTTGGCCTCGAACTCCGCATCGCGGAACTTCTTCGCCAGGGCGTCCTTCTTTTCGGGATCCAGGCTGGGGGAATTCAGCTGCTGCTGCATGGTCTGCAGTTCCTGGCCCTTGGCGGCGAGTTTTTCCTGCAGGTTCTTTCCGGTGATTTCCAGTTCAGAGAAGATGGCTCCGGCTTTCTTCGAGGTGCGCACGAGCTGGTTGATGCTGAAGAAGGCGAAGCGGGGCGCCTCCTGCGCGGCAGCTGGTACGGCGAGGGCCGCGGACAGGCAGAGGGCAGCCAGGGAAGGGGCGATGAGGCGCATGGAAAGCTCCAGGACGAATCGGCTATTGTAGCCAGGAATTAGAAAGTGGTTCCGATGGAGAATTGGAAGTCGGTCTTGCCTTCCGTGTCGAAGGGATAGGGATTCAGCTTCCGCGCCCAGATCAGGCGCAGCGGCGCCGGGCTGATGGGCAGGAAGAAGCGGAACTCCACGCCCGTGGAGCGGATCAGAGTCGGGTTCCGGAAGGTGTACTCGTTGTTGTTGTAGTCCTTGTAGGTCACAGTGTCGTGGCTGAACACCTTGGTGCCCGCGCCCCAGGCGTTCCCCGCGTCGTAGAAGAACACCAGGCGGAACTGGTCGGCGATCTTGAACTGGTATTCGGCGTTGGCGACGAACTGCTTGTTGCCACCCACGACCACAGCCCGCTGGTTGTTGTCGAGGAGGACCGAGCCCACCTGGCCGTACCGGTAGCCGCGGATGCTGTTCTCGCCGCCGGGCCGGTAGAGGTCGTAAAGGGGCAGTTCTTCCTTGCCCAGGTTCTGAAGGTAGCCATAGCTCGCGTTGAAGGCGAAGATGTGGCGGTCAGCCACGTTGGCGAACTTGGCGAATTCCCAGGTGGCGCGCAGGAAGGGGCGGTCTCCGCCGAACTGCCAGCCGCCGTACTCCAGGCCGAAGGACAGGCGGGTGCCCTGGGTCGGCTTGAACTGGTGGTTCACGGTGCTGTAGGCCAGGCTCTGGCTGAAGGTGGAGGTGAGCTGGTTCGGAGTGTCCCGGAAGTAGAAGTTCTGCCCGCCCTCGATGCGGATCAGCCGGAAGCTGTAGCCCGTGGAGTAGGTGGTGAAGAAGGCCCACGGCTCGTTGGGGAACCAATTGCTGAGGCGCGCGCCCACGGAGGCGCCGAAGCTCCTGGTGAACTGCTTGTAGGCGTTGGCAATGCCCACGCGGGAAGCATCGTAGTCGGCGGAGCCGTTGGACACCGAGGTCGAGAAGGAATAGGGCAAATCAAAGACGAAAGGCTCGGTGAATCCCACCGAAACATTCTTCGAGAACTTGCCGCCGTTGTAGCTGAGGGACAGGGTCTCGCCGCCGCCGCCCAGGTTCCGGGTGGAGAAGCTCACGCCCAAAGAGAACCCGAACAGGGAGCCATAGCCGCCCTGGAAGAGGACTTCGTTGACGCCAGCCTCCTCGCCTCGGATCGTGACATCCACCTGGGGTTTGTCCGCCACCAGGTCCACCTTGGGATCGCTGCCCTTCACGTCGAAGAAGCTGAGCTGGCTGATGCTCAGGATGGAGTCCTTGAAGCGGTCCGTCTGGAAGGGGTCGCCTTCCCGCATGAGCATGCTGCGCCGGAGCACCTTGTCCTTGGTGGTGAGGTTGCCCTCGAACTCGATGCGCCGCACCGTGTAGGCCTCGCCCTCGTCCAGCTTCAAGGTGGTGTCCACCTTCTTGACGCCATCCTCTTCCCGCACCTCGTATTTCCGCTCGGCGCGGAACATGATGTGGGCCTGGTTGGAGTAGTCCTCCTTCAACTTGTCCACGGTCTGGTTCACGGCGTCCAGGTCGAAGGGCACGGGCTTGGCGCCAGGCTTGGGGCCATCCAGGCTGGGCCTGATGTTGAAGAATTTCCGCAGGAAGGACTGGTTGTCCCGCTTCACCTCCGCGTACTTCGCCTTGTAGTAGTTTTCGCGGAAGAGCTTGCCGCCCTCGGCCTTGAAAGTGCCCTCGTAGAACTGTTCGCCTTCCAGGATCGGAATGGTGAGCGTGGCCCGGAGGTCGTATTTGGGCGACTTGGCTTCCTTGATCCGCTTCTCGTTCTTCTTCTTCTGCTTGGGCGTGGTGCGGTCCTCGACCTCAATGATCGGCTTGCCGACGAAGACGTCCTTGTAACCCCGCTTCCAGTAGGCCTTCTTCAGGTTCTCCAGATCCTCGTCCAGGTTCTTGTCCACCAGCAGGTCGTGGGTGGTGAGCCAGCTGAACATCCAGTGCTGGCGGGTCTTCTTCATGACCGACCGCAGCTCCGAACTGCTGAACACCTTGTTGCCGCGGAACGCCACCTTGTAGATCTTGGCCTTGCCGCCTTCCTTGATGTCGAAGACCAGGCGGGCCACGCCTCCAGCCATGGGCTCCAGCGTGATGTCCACCACGGGGTTGCGGAAGCCCTTCTCGCCGGCCTGGTCAACGATCATGTCCTTGACCTTGCGGGCTGTCTCGGGATCGTAGATCGTGTCCGGATTGATGGTGAGCTTCTTCTCCTTCACCTTGTCCTTGATGTTGGTGAGGCCCACCTCAGTGCCGCCGCGGAAATCCACCTCCTTGATCAGAGGCCTTTCCTTGATGCGGATGACCAGCTTCTTGCCTCCCGGCACGTCCGCCAGCTCGAGCTTGATGTCGTCGAAGGAACCGCTGGCCCAGAGTTTCTCGAGGACGGCGGTGAAATCCAGGCTGCGCAGGTCGTCGCCCACCTTCACGCCCGACTTGAAGATCACGGTCTCCGAGGTCTGCTTCTGGGCGCCGATCACCTCGATGCTGACGAGGGATTCAAGATCCTGTGCCGCCAGGGGATGGGCAATGCCCGCCACCAGGGCCGCGAGGGTGAGGGGCAGCATGCCCTTCCACCACCGGGGAGAGACCCGGTTCCAAACCATGTTTCGCTGCGTCATTCAGGCGCTCCGACCAGATGGGTTTCCTGGCCAGCGGCCACGTCTCCAGTATCAGACAGGGTGGGGACGAGTTTCCCGTCCACCAGATCGAAGGCCACCAGGCCGGAAGGCACCGTGTCCTGGCCCACCATGAGCTCGGCGAGGGGATCCTCCACCTGCTTCTGGATGGCCCGGCGCAGCGGCCGCGCCCCGTAGGCCCGGTCCCTCAGAGTGGTCTTCACCAGCCAATCGCAGGCCGCGTCAGTCAGCGTGACGGTGAGCTTGTGCTTCTGGAGGGTGACGTTGAGATCCTCCACCAGCAGGCGGACGATCTTGCGCAGCTCGTCGTCGCCCAGGCGGTTGAACACCACGATTTCGTCGATGCGGTTGAGGAACTCGGGCGGGAAAGTGCGCTTGAGCACCTTCATCGCATCGCCGCTCTTGGCGTCGGGACGGCCGTCCTGCTCGACGAAGCCGAGGTTCTTCTCCGACAGCAGTTCGCGGCTGCCCACATTGGACGTCATGATGATGATGGTGTTCTTGAAGTCCACCAAGTTCCCAAAGGCGTCCGAAGCCTGACCATCGTCAAAGATGGAAAGCAGGATGTTGATGAGGTCCGGGTGGGCCTTTTCGATCTCGTCGAAGAGCAGGACGCAGTACGGATTCCGCCGGATGCGGTCCGTGAGCATGCCACCCTCCTCGTAGCCCACGTACCCCGGAGGGGCCCCGAGCAGCTTGGAGACCTCGTGCTTCTCCATGTACTCGGACATGTCGAAGCGGATCATCTTCTTCGAATCGCCGAAGAGGAAGGCGGCGAGGGTCTTGGCCAGTTCCGTCTTGCCCACGCCCGTGGGGCCCAGGAAGAGGAAGGACCCCATGGGCCGGTTGGGGTTCTTGAGGCCCGTGCGGGCCCGGCGCACGGCCCGCGCCACGGCGCTCACGGCTTCGGGTTGCCCGATGACGCGCTCGTTGAGTTTGGGTTCCATGTTCACCAGGTTGGCTTTCTCGTCGCCCTTGAGGGCCTTCACGGGAATGCCGGTCCAGCTGGCCACCACGTCCTCGATGTCCTGCTCTGCCACCTCGGGGAACCGGGCATAGTCCTCGTCCGTGAGTTCCGAGCGGTTCTTCTGGATCTCATCGCGCAGCTGCAGCTCCTTCTGCCTCAGCAGCACGGCCTTCTCGAAGTCCCGGCTCAGCACGGCCTCGTTCATCTCGTTGATGACCCGGTGCAGTTCCTCTTCCTCGGTCTGGCCCTCGGGAGTCGCTCCGCCGGGGCCCATCCGCAGCTTCACCCGCGCCCCCGCCTCGTCCAGCAGGTCGATGGCCTTGTCAGGCAGGAAGCGGTCCGTGATGTAGCGGTTGGAGAGGTAGACCGCCGCCTCCATGGTCTTGGAGGTGTACCGCACCCGGTGGAACAGCTCGTACCGGCTGCGGATGCCCTCGATGATGCGCAGGCTTTCGGATTCGTCCGGCGGGTTCACCGTCACCGGCTGGAAGCGGCGCACCAGGCTGCGGTCCTTGTCGATGTACTTGGCGTATTCCTTGTGCGTGGTGGCCCCGATGCACTGGATCTCGCCCCGGCTGAGGGCCGGCTTGAGGATGTTGGCCGCGTCGAGACTGCCCTCGGCGGCACCCGTGCCGATGAGCGAATGGATCTCATCGATGAACAGCACCACGCTGGGATCCTTGCTGGCCTCGGCGATGATGGACTTCAGGCGCTCCTCGAACTGGCCGCGGTACTTGGTGCCGGCCACCACCAGGCTGAGGTCCAGCGCGTAGATGCGCTTGTCGGCCAGGCTGGGGGGCACCACGCCCTCGTGGATCTTCTGGGCCAGGCCCTCCACGATGGCCGTCTTGCCCACGCCCGCCTCGCCCAGGAGGATGGGGTTGTTCTTCCGGCGGCGGCTGAGGATCTGGATGATGCGCTCGACCTCGGCGTCCCGGCCGATGAGGTTGTCGAAGATGCCCCGCTCCGCCATCTCCGACAGGTTGCGGGCGAACTCCGAAAGGAGCGGGTGCTCCTTCTTTTTCTTGGCGATCTTCTCTTCCTTGCTGCTCTCCAGCAGGATCTCCTTGGCCGCGATGAGATCCGCGCCCGATTCCTTGAGCAGGCGCCCGGCCAGGCAGCCCTCTTCCCGCAGCATGCCCAGCAGCAGGTGCTCGGCGCCCACGTGCTTATGGTTCAGCTTGGTGCTTTCAGCCGTGGCGTGCTGCAGGATGCGCTTGACCTCCTCCTCCATGGGGATGTCGATGCTGGTGCTGCTGGGGGTGATCTTCCGGTCCTTGGGCGTCAGGGAGGCCACCAGGCGCTCTCGCAGGCTGCTCACCTGCACGCCCATGCGCTCCAGCAGCTGGGTGCTGGTTTTCTCCGACTCCCGCAGAAGCCCCAGAAGCAGATGGCCGCTCTGGATGCTTTCCGCACCGAACTGGCTCGCCTCGTAGCGGGCGAAGAACATCACACGTCGGGCTTTTTCAGTGAATTTTTCGAACACGGGACACCCTTCCGGGTTAAAGGATGGCGCCGGGGCCGGGATGGTTCCGGAGCGGTTTAACAGGGTAGCGCCTTCTGCCACCCCTGTCGCCTTTTGACTGGGAAGGATGAGCTTGCGGCGGTATCCTGGAAGGCTGGGAGGGCACATGAGCCTGGCTAGGACCAATCTGGCGATCCTTGGCCTGCAGTGGGGCGATGAAGGCAAGGGCAAGGTCGTGGATCTGCTGAGCCCCAAATTCCGCCAAGTCGTGCGATTCCAGGGCGGCAACAACGCCGGCCATACCGTGGTGGTGGACGGCGTCAGCATCGCCCTGCACCAAGTCCCCAGCGGCGCCCTGCACCCGGGCTGCTTCCTGGTGGTGGGCAGCGGCGTGGTGCTGAACCTCGAAGTCTTCCAGCAGGAGCTGGACCGGCTCAAGGCCCGGGGCTTCGACCTCGCGGGCCGCCTCATGCTTTCCGAGAAGGCCCACATCATCCTGCCCCACCACATCGCCCTCGATCAGTGGCGCGAGGCCCGCGCCGACAAGCTGGGCGCCAAGATCGGCACCACCGGCCGGGGCATCGGCCCCGCCTACGAGATGAAGGCCGCCCGCATGGGCGTGCGCCTGGGCGACCTGCGCCACCCGGAAGCCCTCGCTGCCCGCATCGCCCCCGGCTATGAAGAAGTGCAGATCCGCCTGGGCCAGGAGAGCCCCCTGCCCTCCCTGCAGTCCACCGTCGACGGCCTGCTGAAGACTGCCGAGCCCTTCCTCCAGTTCATTGGCGACACCCAGGGTCATCTGATCGAAGCCTGGGGCCGGGGCGACAGCATCCTCTTCGAGGGCGCCCAGGCCACCCTGCTCGACATCGACCACGGCACCTATCCCTTCGTCACCTCCAGCAACTGCAGCCTGGGCGGCCTCTTCACCGGCACCGGCCTGCCCCCCAAGGCCGTGGACAAGATCCTGGGCATCGCCAAGGCCTACACCACCCGCGTGGGCGCCGGCCCCTTCCCCGCCGAGCTGCTGGACGCCACCGGCGACCGCCTCCGCGAAGTGGGGCGGGAATTCGGCACCACCACGGGACGGCCCCGCCGCTGCGGCTGGTTCGACGCCCCCATCACCGCCCACGCCTGCCGCACCAACGGCGTCGACGGACTCGCCATCATGAAGCTCGACGTGCTGGACGGCATGGATGAAGTGGGCCTCATCGTGGGCTACCGCACCGGCGAAGGCGCCGTCACCACCAAGCTGCCCAGCTGCGCCTCCGAGTGGCGCGACATCCAGCCCGTGGTGAAAACCTTCAAGGGCTGGAGCAGCACCCGCGGCGTCACCGACCACCGGAAGCTGCCCCAGGAAGCCCAGGCCTACCTTGAATCCCTGGCGGAATCCGTGGAAGTGCCCATCTCCTACCTCAGCACCGGACCCGACCGCGCCGAGGGCTGCGTGTACCCCGGCACCTTCCTCGAACCGCTGCTGGGTTGACCTTCCGGCCGTTCACTGGCACACTGATCCTCCTGCCCAACCAGGCACCGCACGCTCGCGTGCACCGCGCACTCGAGGGTTCGCGGGCCTGGAACCACCGGCAAGGGCCCTTAGCTCAGCGGTAGAGCAGCGGCCTTTTAAGCCGTTGGCCGCGGGTTCAAATCCCGCAGGGCCCACCAAGTTCCACCCCATGGGGCTATCGTCTAGGGGTCAGGACACCGCCCTTTCACGGCGGTAACACGGGTTCAAATCCCGTTAGCCCTACCAGAAAAAGAGCCTAGAGAAATCTAGGCTCTACTTGTTTTTAATCGACCACTATTTCAGCCAAATAGGGCTCATCCGGCACAGATCCGGCATAGAGTTCCACCGCAAAGGAGCTAAGCAGCCATCCCCCATCCACTGGACGAAGAGGATTTGTCGATGCTGCCGGACTGGTCGGGAGGGTTTAGCCATTCCAATTTGGGAAGCAGGTCTTCAGCCGGTCTACCGTGTGGCGCCACTTGGGGGTTGTGGGCTGACACACCGTGTTCTGGTTTCCAAACAGCCCCACTTCATTAAAGGCCTTGGACTCCTTCACAGCATCAAGCCATCCAACCCGCACGAAGTATTCGTCCTTCTCTGGATCATTCATGGACTGTCTGTAACGATCGGCATGTTTAAGGACATCAATTGCCGGACGCTCGCCTTCAGGAGTCATCACTACAAATTCACTTGAGGGCCGCACGGACTCAAGGACACGAGCAACACCGACATACCCAGTGCCCGGAATCTTCACCCATACCCGGTCACCAGGGGATAGCAATTTCAAGGTTTGGCTATACCAGCTTCCCCCGCCTGCGCTGATGTACCCGTATGCCTTTGCATCGTCCCAACTGCGTGAGGTCATGTCACCAAACGAAACGTAGTACTCACCGTTCCATGGTTCCTTCTCACCCTTCACTTTTGTTCCACTAGCCACATTGACCTGCGTCTCACCTGGATCAATCAGCCAGGCCCGACTGAGAAATTGCTCGTTGCCATGTTGGAACACTTGAAAGAAGACCGCGTTCACCGGGATATCTCGTGCATTGAGATATCCAATAATCCGCTCTGATGCTCCATCCAATTCAGCTGCAGCAATAATGATTTGATGTGAATCGTTGAGGGTCTCTTCGTCGAGTTCAGTACCGAATCGTTGCTTGAAGGCTTCCTTTAGGTTCCCTTGGTTTGAGAACCGTTGATAGATTTGAGCAATCTTGTCGGGCGTGAGGTTTTCGACCCAACACGCGTAATCCAAGGCCTGCGCGACGATTTCCCGTGGTGTGCGGTCTCGCTTTAATTCGATCAGTACGAGTGAACCGTCTGGAGCAACAGCGAGAAGGTCGATACGACCGCCAAAGCTGGTGACCTCTTGCCGCCCGATCAGCATCCATTCGCTCGAAAGAATCCGTGGATCCTCCACGATCATATCTTCGAGTTTTTGTTCGCTAACAAGCCGCCCTTGAGATAGTGCAACTGGCTTGTCTCCCACTTTCCACATTGAATGATTGATGGGCATGAGCGAACTCCACAAAGGCGACAATGAGAACAAATTAGAGATCTTGTTGAAGAAGCATCCATACATCTCTTGCAACAGACGGACCAATGCCCTTGATGCTACAAAGTAGTTCGGTGGCGTTGACTCTGTCGCCTCTGGCAATTAGAGCAGGCAGAGGATCAAGTTGCCTCGCAGAAACAGCCTTCATAAGGTCTACTAGCCGTCCGGCCATCATTTCCGTTAGCAGGCCTCTGTCATACCCCGTTTCTGCCAGACGAATCATGACTTTGCGAATGGGCTCCTTGGCAACGCTTTCACAGTCCAGGAGGCCCGCCTTCCTCAAGGCTGGGAGTATTGCGTAGGCCTTTTCGATTCCATACTTGTTCACCGCCAATACAGAAGCAACGATTGCGTCCAATTGATTCTGTGTGATATTCACGCCGCCTCCAAAGAAAATTCGGAATTGATCTGAAACGTGATTAGGTGTTCCTCACTTGTTCCCACTCTTCGCTGGTGAATCCGTAATGATTCTTGATCATCTCGTCTATAGCGCGTTCCTTCTTCCCCGCCTCATCATCCAATGCGATTCGATCATTAGCCGCTGATGGTGATGCTGGGTCAATACTCGAAATCTCTAAAGAGATCTTGTGTCGACGCTTTGCGAGAGCAATTAATGCCAGCTTCTCCTTCGGTTCCATTAAAGGAATGGGTAGTTTTCGCAGGCAAAAATCCAGCGGCTCAAAAAAGCCTCCCGCCTTTGGAACCGAAATTCGTTTGGCGAACCAAGTCGCAAGGCTTGCGTTCAAAACCCCAAGGAGAAAATAACCCTCCTCCTCATCTCCTGTCGCTAATCCGTATATTCTAGCGTTATCAAGTAATTGGCCAGAATCATCAAGCGCAAACGTCAGTTTTTGAACTGTCGTTGGGAACACCAACTTTGTTAGAGATTGTTTTTCTAGATTTTGCTTTCTTGAGTATTCCCACCATTGAGATCTATCAATCCCATTCCGGTTTTCAAGTCCCTGGAATTGCCTGATTCCTCTTGAGGCAGCTCTGGCGGCCTTGTGACGATTCGCATAGTTTTGAAATTTTGGAAAGGAGGGGAGATCTATCAAGTTCCAATCGCCTGTTGCGGTCCGAAAGTAAGGGAAGATCGACCGGCGTCCAAGATCCTTGATCGCATATCGTTCAACACACCCTGAATCAAGAAGCGGCCGTACAAGGTGGGGTTCAAGCAGGAAAGAATGTGTATTCTCAAGGCCGCTAAAGTAGCTTCCAGGTGATCCAGGCGAAGATTCTCGAACATAGAAGAAGTCATTCATTCCCGTAACAATTCCCTGGAAGGCCCCCCCCTTGGTAGTGTCCCAATCAAGGTAATCCTCAAGATTGGCACTCCTACGCTGAACGGAATCCCTTATTCCCACATCGGATGGTGCCCAGATTGGCCAGTACATTTCTCGACCCGCTGGCTTCACCTGGACTGGCAATTCAGACCACGGAACTATCCTTTTCATGGGCACCATCGCCGCATTCTCGGCAATTGGTTCGTAGGGTGATCCCGCAATCTGATCTCTAATCCCAGTTGGAGCGTCTACTAGCCATACTCCAGCCTCACAGGGGGTGGCCGTAAAAAACCAAAGAGCAGTGTAGGTCATGACACCGTCAAAAATTTGGTGGTCACGAAAATGGACCACACCTTCTAGATTTTGCCCGGTTGCCAAGACCTGCCGAAGTCCTTCACCATACTTCACAAGAGTCCATGGGGTGGGAGCAATCATTCCCATCCGTCCATGCGATGCGAGAAGGTCCCGAAAGCCTAAATGTATGAATGGAGTGCACAGGTCGAAACTACCTGTTGCCACTTCGGGGAATATGGAACTGATGGCCGCACGAGATGCAGAATCAACAAGATCTTGAATTTTCACGTAGGGTGGATTGGCTAGCACAGCATCAAACCCGGGATTCAAGTAATGAACGCGGGTTCGTGTTCCCCGAGTGCTTGGCCCTATGGTTCTCCCCCTTCGTGCCTTCAGGTATGTTGTCTTATCACGGTAAATTCGCGTGGTTCGAATTGGATCACATGCGAAAACTGTAGGGAATCTCGCCGACCAAGTTGCCTTGGAGACCAGGCTATTCCCAGTAACAATCTGCTCATCTAAGTTTACCAATACCGCCGTATCAGGGTTTTGATGTTCGCCTATTAGTTGGACAATGTCTGCACGTTCAACACCCTTGGTCCATACAGCCAGTTGAGCATATGAAACCGCCTCCGCATGAAGGTCTTGGCCAAATATCGCCAACTCCATCGGCTTGCGACCAAGAAGGATTTCGAGAGCCTGGGAGCGCTCCGAAGCAGGATCCTTCTCACCGTGGCCTTCCATTGCCTCAAGAAGCGTAATAGGGCCGGAGGACAAGTGAATCGGTTCAGGAAGAGATGCAAAGGCAGATCGAACGTTAATAGCATCATCTTCCATCACAATAAATTTGAGGAAATGAAGCGCAGAGGCTAGAAAAGCACCTGAGCCACAGGCCGGATCTATGATTCGAAGTGAAGCGAGAGCATCCCACCTTCGTCTGAATTGATGAAACGCAAACAACGAGTGTGATTCTGTAATTCCTTCTGTTACGAGGCTAGAGTCAGCCCTCTTGAATGCATCCCGCACTAAGGGTGAGAGAGTTTGTACCGTCACAGCTCGACATATATATTCCGGAGTGTAGATAATGCCATCCTGAACCTGCTTGATCGTGCGTGCTTCGAAATGCTTCAACCCTTGTTCAAATATTTGCCCGAGAAGAGTAGACCCACTATCTAGATCCGCTACATTTGCAAGGTTGAATGCACTATCAATGGTGTCATCCAGGAGTGCACCAGGCTTGGGTTTTATATCATCAAGGCCAATCTTGTACCTGAAAAGTCCACCATTGAAGTGTGGAACCAGGACTCGCTTCTCTTTGCTGAAGCCGGTATCCATTGCTCGAAATAGAAGCTGAAGTCCGTCCCATTTCGAGAGTGGATTTAGTGGGTGAACGACTTGTTTGCATGTGTTGAAGAGCATCGGCTCAAGGAGACCATGCTTATTCACAAATCCACAAAACAGCATCCGACTTACTAAGTGCTGTCCACCTTGCCATGCAGAATCCCTCTCTGCATCACCAGGAGACTCTGGGGCCCCATCCGCAGACAGCAGGATTTTTTGAAATCCGAGAATTACTTTGTCAATTTCCTTGTGGATAGATTCAGCCAGTGAGGCAGGAGCTTCTTCCGTTACATCAAGGGTCAAATCAAGCCGAGCCTTGAGGTCACCAATCGGAAGTAGCTGCTCAGGTGCAAGCAGGAATGCGAGCTCCTTGAGGTGTCCTTCTGCCTCTGCTGTAGGCAGGATTGCTTGCTCTTCGAGGTCGAAACGCCAAAACCTAGTGATTCGCTGCTGAAATCTATATAGCCGAATTTCCTTTAGGTTCGTGACGATGATGAAATTGGGTGTGCCCTCTCGGCAGATTGTCGCGTAGGCAAAAGCCTGATCGGGAGCAGTCTGGCCATTGCTGTTTCGAGACGTGTCTAGGTCACAGTCGGTCCCCTTTGACTCAATCACTACAGATACAGTTCCACCAGTGCTAGCCCCTGAGGACGCAAAGCGTCCCAGAGCTGCATCCATGGGCTTCCCCCTAACCGATGCAACCGAAGTGGCCGTCCCAAATTGTGTTCGAAGAGTCAGAGCCCCAGTAAATCCAGGACCCTTGTACCCAAGCCCAGTCTGAAAAATATCTAGAACGAAGTCCCGTTCATGCTCGCTTTCCTTCAAAGTTTCACCAGCAGCCTTTGCTGCAACCACTTTTGCCATCCATTTAGCAACGGCTGTGCGCAGATCTGGTGGCACAGGCGTCTGAGCACAAAGTGCGTCCAAACGCTCCTGACTCAGAAGAGGGGAGAACCCGTTGGCGTGAAGGCTTTGAGGGAAATGCATACCTCTATCATCAGACCTTTTCATTAACTTATGCAATGCTCAAGCTCCGATGAGCGCAGAGAACAGCCGGTGAAGGCGCAATTCTGGGGATCATGTAATTCAGAAGGCCTCTCGCCCGGGGATTAAGTCCCCCAGGTCTGTGCCGGACAATCCAGCGATCCTCGAATTCTCCCGGATCGAAATCCTCACACCTAGAGCCATTGCCCTACAGGCCGAGAAAGGCATTGATAAATATACACTTGCCTATTTCCCAAGGCTTGGAGTGAGAATTATGACCAGGGAGTCGTCGACAGATCCTGGAATTGGTTCCTTCATCCGAAAGCTTTTCATTCCATTCATCAGTTGTGAGGCTTCATGGCTCAGACATTTAACATCTACTGCGATGAAAGCTGCCACCTGGAGAATGACCACATTCCAGTCATGGTGCTTGGTGCCATATCTTGTCCAGCAGAGAAGGCTCGCATTTGTGCAGAGGAAATTCGGGCAATCAAATCTAGGCATGAATTGAGCCCTAACTTCGAAATCAAGTGGACCAAGGTCTCAGCAAGCAAAATCGATTTTTATATGGAGCTTCTAGAATATTTTTTTCGAAATTCGGATTTAAAATTTCGAGGCTTAATCGCACCAAAAGTGCAACTCGATCACGAAAAATTCAATCAGACACATACCCAATGGTATTATAAAATGTACTTCGATTTATTAAAAGTTATTATATATCCTGTCAATTGTTATCGAATATTTTTAGATATTAGAGATACCCATGGTGGTAGTCGCATAAAGACACTAAAAAGAGCCTTGAAATCAGATTGTAATGATAATAATGGTGAAATAATCACTACCATTCAATTGGTCCATTCTCATGAAATTGAATTAATGCAGCTTGCAGATCTGCTAATTGGAGCAATTTCTTACTTGAACAGAGGCTTGTCAACCAATGAAGGAAAGTTGAAATTAATCGAGAAATTTAAAATATTATCAGGTCGTGACCTTATAAGCACAACCCCATACGGAGCAGGAAAAGTAAATCTTCTCCGATGGAAAGGAATGGGGGCATAGCGATGCCTCCACATTGGTTACCTGGTCTTCTGCAAACCAATGGTGTTCCAACCACCGTGTATCAGTCCTTATTTGCGATATTTCAGCGAGAAATCCAGGCAGGGGGGCTGACCTATGGGAGTCTCCCAATTGTCTGGAATACCGGAATAAAGAGTGATGGGCCTGGTTACGGGTACCCGGAAGGTTTTTGGCACTTAATTGAACGGAAAAACCAACGGACTGGAGTGCGTGAGTTCGACCCCCGAAGAGCTGAAAGGTTGTCTTGGTTTGCAGCCGTCTTGAATAATGCCACTTCGCCTGAGGTCATTTGCTTTAAATATAAAGAGGGAGATGGAAAGGTGAATACATACTTATGGCTCAAGAACGATGACTACGTAATTGTCCTTCGTGAACAAAAACGCCAGTATGGGCAAGTGATGATGATAATGAGCGCATATCACATTGACGGACCATCCTCACAGCGACAGATGGCCGGAAAGTACGAGCGAAGGATTACCTCCTAAATGACATCCGCCGCCCATGAGGACGGCGGACGATCTCTTTCTACACATGGCAGATGAGGCTAAGTGAAGGATGGGGAGTTTTCCCTCCAAATTCAATGGGCCATTTCGGTCACTCGTTTGTCATTGTTTGGAAATAGTTTAAAGCAAAAGGCTTAATTCACAAGCTGGTTTTCACATTTTCGAGTCTGTGCCTTGGATCACTTCCCTGGGGTGATCCTCTCCGAGGGTTATCGGACCATCTCCTCCCCCTCTGAATCCAAGTGCTTGTTGAGGGAAACCCTAGGATAGCCCTATGAGCTTGACTTGCCTCAATTTCGTAGGTTACCCGGGCCTTCCTTGCCCTCCGGTTCGATTGAGTCTTAGCCCCAGCATTATTTCCGGGTCTTCTCCCTCCTGAAGTAGCGTGGGATGACCTGCCAGATGACCTGCCAGGTGACCGGCTGTGGAACGCCCGGTGTGTACTGACCTAGCAAAAGCTGCTCAAGGTTGGGTATTAAGCAGGTAGGTTTGGCGAGGCGTCTTCATGCCGAGGGCCTGGTGAGGCCGCTGGTGGTTATAGAAGTGAATCCAGTCGCTAACAACGCGGGAAGCGTGCT
>JACPYP010000016.1 GCA_016195985.1 Acidobacteriota bacterium
CATCTCGGTGCACCGCGTCCGGCGCACTCGGCATTGGGCGAGCTCTGGGCCGACGACGAGAAGGCAATCGCTAATTAGTACTAATCTTTCCGTCATGACATAACATCATGTGGTGCAAAGCTATCCACGCCAGAATGGCCTTGGCCCTGTGCGGGTTGGGGCGCCTCGAGCGCACGCTGTTCATTCTGGATTGGCTTCAAAGCGTGGAATTGCGCCGCCAAGTGCATGCAGGGTTGGGCCCCGTTTTTAAGCGCGGGCGTAGCCCGCGTCACTGAAGACCGAAGCCTGAGCCCTGAAGACTGCCCTCAGAGCTGCATCACCACGCCCGGGAGCTTCTGGATGGCTTCGCGCAGGGGGACCTCCACCGTGTCGTCCGGCAGGGTGACCCAGAAGGTGTAGCTGATGAAGGCGCCCTTGCAGTTGGCCTGGTGCTGCTCGTCGCCTTGGGCCTGGGGGCCCAGGTGGGCCAGGATCAGTTCCATGATCATATCGGGGCGCAATTCCTCCTGGCGTCCGATGATCTTCATGGGGATGCGGGTGGGGTACGTGACCTCGGGACGGCGGGGCTCTTCCATCCCGCCATCTTCACAGCCTTTCTTCCAACTCTCAACGCGCCGCGTTGAGAGTGCTACTCCACTTCGATTTCGCGCAGGTCCTTGCCGGGCTTGAACCGGATGCTCTTGCCCTTGGGAATCTGCACACTGGCACCGGTCTTGATGTTCCGGCCCATGCCCCGCTTGCGGGGCCGGGGCTCGAAGACGCCGAAACCGCGGATTTCGATGCGGTGGCCGTTCAATAGGGCGTCTTTCAGTCGTTCGGTGAGGAGATCCACCACTTGGAGGGCGGTGGCGCGAGAGCAGGGATGAACCTTCATCAGCGAATTGGCGATGTCAATCTTGATCATCTGCGACCTCGGGGCCATGGGTGGGAGAGCCAGAATAGGGGAAGGCCGCCTAGCGTGCCAGGGTGATTTTCACGTCGGGGGCGGGGAGCGGGGGCAATGGGGCGCCCGGGGCTTTGGGCGGTGCCGCGGTGGGCGGGGTTCCGGACTCCCGGCCGCCGCCCTGGGCGATGGACATGCCCCGTTCCATGTTGGCCTTGGCCATGTCGGCAGTGGCCATGACGCCCTCGAGGCGAAGCTTGAATTCGCCCACATTCGTGGCCCTGAGCAGCGCCTCTTCCTCGGTGATGAGCCCCTGGCGAAGAAGGAAGTACAGGCTCTGGTCGAAGGTCTGCATGCCGTACTGGGCGGTGCCGGCGGCGATGACGTCCTTCAGGGTCTTGGTCTTGTCCTTGTCCTCAATGCAGGTGCGCACGGTTTCGGTGGTGACCATGACTTCCACGGCGGGGACGCGGCCCTGGCCATCGGCACGCGGCACCAGGCGCTGAGAGATGATGCCCTTGAGCACGGCGGCCATCTGGAGGCGGATCTGCTTCTGGTGGTGCGGAGGGAACACGGAGATGACGCGGTTGATGGTTTCCGTGGCGTCGAGGGTATGGAGGGTGCTGAAGACGAGGTGGCCCGTTTCGGCGGCGTGAAGGGCGGTTTCGATGGTCTCCAGGTCGCGCATTTCGCCCACCAGGATGACGTCGGGATCCTGGCGGAGGGCGGCTCGCAGGGCGGAGGAGAAAGTCCGGCAGTCCGCTTCCACTTCGCGCTGGTTCACGATGCTGAGGTTGTCCCGGTGCAGGTATTCAATGGGGTCCTCGATGGTGAGGATGTGCTCGGTGCGGGTGGCGTTGATGAGGTCGATCATGGCCGCCAGGGTGGTGGACTTGCCGGATCCCGTGGTGCCTGTCACCAGCACAAGGCCGCGCTGCTCCTGGCAGATGGTCTTGAGCACCTTGGGCAGCATGAGGTCGTCAATGGTGTAGATCTTCCGGGGAATCACGCGGAGCACCAAGCCGACCGTGCCGCGCTGGTTGAAGATGTTGCACCGGAAGCGGCCCAAGCTGGGAACGGAATAGGCGATGTCAAGGTCGAGGCTGTCCTTGAACTTCGCCTTCTGTTTGTCGCTGGCCATGATGGCGTAGGCCATGGCGATGGTGTCTTCCTGGACCAGCCGCTTGAACTGGGTCATGGGCGTGAGTTTGCCCCGGATGCGGGCGATGGGGTGGTTGCCGACCTTCAAGTGGAGGTCGCTGGCGCCCTGCTCGCAGACCACGGTGAGCAGTTCATTGATATGCATAGAGTTCTCCCGAGGGGGATCCGTTTATCTTAGACTCCTGCCGCGACAATGGAAGGGGTTGAGAATCCCGCTCGGAAAATGAGCTCGGCTCTGGTAAAATCGAGGGTTCTGCCCGGCCTTTGCCAGGGCCAACCAGGGAACCTGATGACCCCTCTCGAAAAGATCCGCAACCTTGCCATCATCGCCCACGTCGACCACGGCAAGACCACTCTGGTGGACGCTCTGTTCAAGGGCGCGCACATGTTCCGAGACAACCAGCGCGTGCAGGAACGCGCCATGGACAGCAACGACCAGGAGCGGGAGCGCGGCATCACCATCCTGGCCAAGACGACCTCCCTGCACTGGGGCGGCTACCGCTTCAACATCGTGGACACCCCCGGCCACGCCGATTTCGGCGGCGAGGTGGAACGCGTGCTGAGCATGGTGGATAGCGTGCTGCTGGTGGTGGATGCCTTCGACGGCCCCATGCCCCAGACCAAGTTCGTCACCCGCAAGGCCCTGGCGCTCGGCTTACGCCCGATTGTCGTCATCAACAAGGTGGACCGCCCCGGTGCGCGCCCCGTCTGGGCCCAGGACCAGGTCTTCGACCTTCTCATCGAGCTGGGCGCCACCGAGGAGCAGCTGGATTTCCCCTGTGTGTTCGCCAGCGCCAAGCTGGGCTACGCCATGCTGGACATGAACGATGCCAGCGAGAACCTGGATCCCCTCTTCGACAGCATCGTCAAGCATTGCCCCCATCCCACGGGCAGTCCCGACGCGCCCCTGCAGATGCTGGTCACCCTCATGGACTGGAGCGACTTCGTAGGCCAGATCGGCATCGGCCGCATCGTGAACGGCCGGGTGAAGGTGGGCGACAGCGTGGCCCTGGTGAAGCGGGATGGCAGCATCCAGCCGCAGAAGATCACCCAGCTCTACGGCTTCGAGGGGCTGAGCCGCGTGAACCTGCAGGAGGCCAGCGCCGGCGAGATCATCGCCATTGCCGGCATCTCCGACATCCGCGTGGGCGAAACCATCGCCGATGCGGCGGATCCCCGTGCCCTTGAGTACGTCGACATCGACGAGCCCACCATCTCCATGATGTTCATGGTGAACAACGGGCCTTTCGCCGGGCAGGACGGCAAGCACGTCCAGAGCCGCCGCATCCGTGAGCGCCTCACGAAGGAACTGCAGCACAACGTGGCCCTGCGCGTGGAGGATACGGACACCCCCGATTCCTTCAAGGTGAGCGGCCGCGGCGAACTGCACCTTTCCGTGCTCATCGAAACCATGCGCCGCGAGGGCTTCGAACTCTGCGTGAGCCGCCCCGAAGTGATCCTCCACATCGACCCCGTCACTGGCGAGAAGATGGAGCCCTACGAGGATGTCACCATCGATATCCCCGAGGCCTTCATGGGCGTCACCATGGAGCACATGGGCAACCGCAAGGCCGAGATGCAGGACATGGGCAACGAGGGCGGCCGCTTGCGCCTGCACTTCAAGATCCCCAGCCGCGGCCTCATCGGCTTCCGCAGCGAGTTCATGACCGACACCCGCGGCGAGGGCATCCTCCACAGCCTCTTCAGCCACTACGGTCCCCACAAGGGAGACCTGCCGGGCCGGAAGAACGGTGTGCTCATCAGCATGGAGCAGTGCGAATCCGTGGGCTTCGCGCTCATGAATCTGGAAGAGCGGGGCATCATCTTCATCCACCCCCAGACCAAGTGCTACGAAGGCATGATCGTGGGCGAGCACGCCCGCGAGAACGACCTGGTGGTGAATGTCGCCAAGGGCAAGAAGCTGTCCAACATGCGCGCCAGCGGCAGCGACGAGGCCACCCGCCTCACGCCGCCGCGGGAGCACACCCTGGAGCAGGCCCTGGAATACATCGAAAGCGACGAACTGGTGGAAGTGACCCCGAACTTCATCCGCATGCGCAAGCGCGTGCTGGACACCAACGAGCGCAAGAAATCCGAGAAGCGCTCGGACGCCTAGCCCCCCGAGCATGCCGCAGCCCTTTCACGCCCCGCCCGGTGCCAGTTTCGTGCAGAAGCTGGGACCCGGCGGGGCGGCCTCGCTGGGGCTGGCTCTGCTCAGCTGTCTGGGGCTGGCGGGTTTGCCCTGGGCCGTCCGGCTTGCCCAAGTGCTGCAGGGAGCCTCCGGAGATGAAGGCGCGCCCTCAGATGCCATCCTGGTGCTGGGAAGAAGGCTAGAGGCGGATCGACCCACCCAGGTGTTCAGGGCCCGGCTGGCCCATGCAGAGCGCTTGTGGCGTTCGGGGCTGGCCCCCAGGATCTTCGTGGCGGGCGGCCGCACAGGGACTTCCATCCAGAGTGAAGCCGAAGCCGGCAGGGACTGGCTGCTGGCCCGGGGGGTTCCTCCAGAGGCCATCCTCCTGGAGGGCCGGAGCCAGCACACCCTGGAGAACCTCTTCAATGTCCGGACCGAGATGCGAACCCTGGGCTGGTCAACCCTCCTGATGGTCTCTGATCCCCTCCACCTGGCCCGGGCCCGGGCCACGGCCCAAGGCCTGGGCTTGGCGGTGCGCTGCAGCCCGGCTCTGGAGGCGCGGCCGGTGCGAGGCTCCGCGGGCTGGTGGCGCCGCGCGGCCGCGGAGGCCTTCCTGCTGCATTGGTACCATTCCGGCATGCTCTACAGCCGCCTGATCCGCAGCCAGAGGCAGCTGGAGCGGGTGACCTAGCTGGAGGCGACTCCGAGCCGCATCACTTTCATCCCGGGCCTCGGTCCGGTCGAAAGAGGGACTGGGGAGGATGGCGTGCCTGACCACCGTCTGCTCAAGCGCTATGCGAGGCGTTTCCGGTCTGAGGCGGCTTCTCTGGAGGCTCTGTCCCGCGCCATCCACGCGCTGTTGCAGGCGGGCGGTGCCGGCGACCCCTTTTTCCTGTCCCGCGGCCTCGAACTGGTGGTGAAGCATTTGAGCGCCTCCCAGGCCACGCTGGTGATGGTCTCGGGAGCCTCCGTGGAAACCCGCTGGTGGTTCCCCGAAGCAGGGAATGAGCCGCCTCCCGCGCCCATCTCCTCGTTCTGCGAGTGGTTGCTTGAGCACCCGGAGCGCATCCTGGTGGTCCGGGACATGGCTTCCGGCCCCCACGTCCCCTTTCTGATCGACCCTCCCTCCATCCCCCATGGCGCGGCCCTGGGGTGCGCCCTGCGCCAGGGAGAAGGGGTGCGCGCCCTGGTATTCGCCTTCTTCGGGCAGCCCAAGGCCTTCTCCCGGGGGGACTACGCGCTGCTGGAGGCCGTCGCAGGGTTCATGGGGCGCGTGCTGGAGATCGAGGATCTGAAACAGTCCCTCAACCGCCTGGAAGACGCGTTGGCCATCACCCAGGCGGTCATGGAGGACAGCTCCACCAGGGATCCCGAGACGGACCTCCCCAACCGCCGCTACCTCGACATTTGGGAAAAGGCCTTGCTCAGCTCAGAGCGCCGGCCGGACAGCTTCGTGGTGGCCGAGTGCGAGATGGAGGCCAAAGGGCGCAAAGATGCGGCCAGGATCCGCAAGGCCGCTGAAGGCATCCGGGCAGGGGACCTCATGGTGCGGACCTCGCCGGGCCGGGTTCAGATCATCTTCCGGCACACGCCCCGCAGCATCGCCCACATCCTGCTGTTGCGGCTGCGCACCCAGCTGGAGGGGGCGCCCATGGGCGCCACCCTGTGGGTGCCCGGGCGGGAGGGGCTGGGGCTGGAATCCTGCCAATCCCGGCTGGAGGCGGCACTGGCGGAAAGCCGCGCCATGGAGCAGCCGGGCCTGGTGTGGCACTTGCCGGACGGCGTGGCTCCAGAGCCGCCACCCCAGAAGCGGCCCGCCCGGCCTTCGGCCTCCCTCCCTCGATGGGAGCCGCCGCCGTTGCGGAAGGTCTAAGCCTCTCGCGCCTGAATGTCGCGTTCGTTCGAGGGCTGCCAGACTGGGAATCATGACCGGCCACCTCGTCCTCGTCCCCACGCCCATTGGAAACCTCGGCGACCTCACGGATCGCGCCAAGGAGGCCCTCGCCGCTGCCGACCTGGTGGCCTGCGAGGACACGCGCCGCACCGGCGGCCTGCTCAAGCACCTGGGCCTCGACAAGCCCCTGCTGCGCTTCGACGACCACGCCAGCGCTGCGGCCTTCGAGCGCCTGGGGATGGAGCTGCTCTCGGGCCGCACGGTGGCCTACTGCAGCGACGCCGGCATGCCCGGCATCAACGATCCCGGCTTCGAGATCGCCCGGGCCGCCCGCGCCGCGGGCGCCAAGGTGACCGTGCTGCCCGGCGCCTCGGCGGTGTTGCTGGCCGTGGTGGCTTCCGGCCTGCCCAGCCACGCCTTCAGCTTCTGGGGCTACCTGCCCAACCGCAGCGAACCGCGGAAGACCATGCTGAAGAAACTGGGCGCCGAAGAGGAAACGGTGGTGGTCTTCGAGACGCCCCACCGCATCCACGAAACCCTGTCCGACCTGGAGGAGCTGCTGCCCGACCGGGAGATCGCCCTGGGCCGGGAGCTCACCAAGCTGCACGAAACCTGGTACCGCGGCACCGCCGCCCAGGTGAAGGCTCAGCTGGGGCGCGAGGACCGCGGGGAAATGGTGCTGGTGCTGGCCGGGGCCAGCGCCAAGCGGATCGTCACCGAAGTGGAAGCGGATTTCGACGGCTTCGAGTTGCCTGACTGGGCCAAGGCCTTCCTCGCCGCCGCCCGCGAAGGGGGCATGACCCAGCGGGAGGCGGTGAAACCCCTGGCCAAGCACCTGGGGGTTTCCGCCTCGGAGATCTACCGGCTGGCCTCAGAGGTTTGAGGCTGATTAACTTATTAGGTGGCTTTGGGCTTGTTTGTCCCAAGGGCGGCCTGGTCACTGGAAGATATAATGGTGATTATAAAAAGTCACTCGGCCGCCCAGTGGTCGTATGGTTTTGATTGTTAGATAGCTAAAATTTCCATATCGAAACCTGCTCGCCATACATCGAAATTACTTCTTCGAGATAGCTTCCGGATTGTGGGCTTGGATTCGACACGCCTGCATTGCCGAATACATGTGGATCGCGGACACGATAGGCCAGATAGCAATGAAGGTTACCGTCATAGAGCCTTAATATGCTGCTATTGGGGTGATCCACATACCAAGCACCATAAGGATTAGGGCCGAAGTCAACCAGTGCATCTCGCACACACAGAGGATACAGATTGGAGCGAGAATCGAAAGTCCAAAGATACATGAGGTCACGTTCTGATCCAGGCTCCTCATTAATTATGGGATTGCCAACAATAAACGGGATTCCGTTTAAAGAATTTCCGATGCACATTGGTCCACTACGTGCCTGATCTACATGTAATACCTGTGCCCATGTCATTCCCCCATTGGTGGAGCGCCAGGCATTGATGTCTTGAGCTCTAGCTGTCCCCATGGGAGGGTTTTGCCGACCATCATCGCGTGCAGTGAATAATAAAGCTCCACTTGCTTCTCTAATTAAGCTCGGCTCAAAATAGTTGTGTACATTAATTTCACTATAAGCGATCGGAATAAATGAAACAACCTGCCATGAATTATTAATTCGGCTCCAACGGCTGATGCCGGAGCACTCGATGGTTTCATTTCTTGCCCATACTGGGAATAATAGGTCGCAACCATCAGGAATTGCCATCGATATCCCACCGGAGAGAATGATCCATGGGCTGTTTGGGACGCTTAAGGGGTTGCTTTCGTTTTTTAAAGAGGTCGATACGATTTGAAAATTATCGCCTTGATACGAGAACTGAAAAATTTCTATTTTTCGGCAAATTGGCGATGAATTCCAACTGAATGTACCATCGGAAGCCAGAGGAAATGTCAAAATTTGGGATATGCCAAAGCCAGTTCCGGCGTGAGGGTGTGAGCTTGATTCGTCGATTTTTGCGCCGTATGGAACAAAACCGCCCACAACTGGAAAGCGATTAAAATATCGATTTTGATTATTAAAATCATTATCGGATGCAATGCCGCTACGATTTATACAAACCGCATTGTCTGGTTTAATTGTGTCAACATTGTCAAAAACAATTAAATCATTACCATCTTCAAAATCGTAGTTCCAGTTTGTGGTATATACTCCTCGATTGACAAATGCTGCAGCCATCTTTGGACCGATTTGAAATGGGAAAATAACTCCATAGCGCATATTATCATTATTGGGCCCCTTTTTATTGCTAATTGGGCCAAGTGCCAGTGGTTTTGTCAGTACACTACTCATGCGAGGCGTTTCCTGTCCTGTCAGTGGGCTGTTCAGGACCATGAGAACCGCAAAAGATATCAAACCGATTTTTCTAGGGGTCATTTAATATCTCCTTGATTTGTTTGCATTGTGCTCATTATACATCACATTAATGGCAGGTGTGTAACAAATGAAATGTGAATTAAACTCTATATTTCTATATTGATTCCATGGAATTAACAAGCATGAAGCTAAAGAAAAAGGAAACTAGGCTCTAGTGTGATTCAGGAAATCAAATAGCGGCGAATAATACCTTCTGAACAGAGATCAACATTGAGGCCGCTTTTTGGTTGCCGCAGGGAGGTCATTCCAAACTCTAGTGTGGTTCGGTACCAAACAGGTCGCCGCCGAAGTGGAAACCGATTTGAAGGATTTTGAACTCTTGGACTGAACCAAGGCCCTCCTCGCTGACGTTTGAGAAGAGGCATGACCCAATTGGAAGTGGTAAGGCGTCTCGGGGGCGCCTGACTCTGAGGCCGTAGCCCCGCCGAGCATCATTTGGCCCGGGCGGGCTGCGGAAACAGGAAGTCGTAGTTGGCGCCCGCGGGCTGGCGGTAGTACTTCTCCAGGTAGAGGCGGACCGCTTCCTCGTAGCTGAGGTTCGGCTTCTCGGTCTGGCTCCAGGTCAGGCGCACTTGGCGAGCCCCAGCGGGAAGGAGCAGGCTCCCCTGGGCGATGGGGGCCGGCGCGCCGTCGATGGTGGCGGCGCTGACCTTGAGGAACCAGGGCAGGTGGAGGACCAGGGATTCGGGGGCCGCGGCGGCCTTCCAGCGATTGTCCAGGCTCAGCGTGGCGCCGTCCGCCCGGCAGTCCAGGGTGTAGGACACCTGGCCGAAGAAGGTGGGCGCCTCGCTGACCCGCACCTGTTTTCCGGGCTCCACCCACTTGGGGGCCAGCACGGAGGCGAGGTGGACCTGCCGGCCTTCTTCGCGGACCAGCATGTTCCGCACCTGGGCCAGGTACCGCGCGGCGAACCATCCGTGGGGGGTGAAATTGTCGCCCGGATCGCGGGTGGTCCAGGCGGGAATGCCGAACTCGAAACCGCTGTGGGTGCTTCCGGTGTGGGCCAGGATCGAATAGAGATCCTCCACCACCTTCCGCTGCTCGCCCAGGATGGTGTTGCCTTCGGTGACGGAGAAGATCTCGTAGTGGTGCAGGGTTCCCTCAGGCGGCTTCTTGCCCTCCCGCCTGCGCTGCTTGGCCACCCAGGCGTTGCCGCCGTAGGTGATGACACCTTCCCGGTAGTTGAAGTCGCGGACCATGTCGAGGGTTTTGCGGACCAGCGGATCGTCCTTGGCGAGGGCCTCGAAGGGATAGAGGCCGGCGCTGGCGTTGTCCCAGTCACTTCCGTCGGTGGCCTTGTCCATGCCCGGCGGAATGTAGCCCTCGGACTGGGAGGCCAGTTCCCGGAGTTGCTTGAGGAAGTTGGCCGAGTAGTCGTCATGCACCTTCTGCCACTTGGCGGCGTCGCCGGCGCGGCCCATGGTCTGCGCCATGGACACCGCGTACTTCAGGCCCAGCAGGGCCCAGAAGCTGTGGCCCGTGTAGTGGCCGTTGATGGCCTCGTTGTCGTAGGGGCCCGCCACTGGCCAAAGCCCCCTGGGATCTTTCGCGCACTTGGCGACGAAGGCATCGATGTGGGGGCCGAGCAGGGGGTAGATCTGTTCGAGCAGGGCGCGGTCCTGATTGGTCCGCAGGTGGGCGCCGAAGGCCCAGAGCACCTGGCCCCAGTAGTCGTCCTGGACGGAGAGGCGGGCCCCCGCCGGCTGGGGCGAACCGGGGGCGAAGAACCCGACGGGCTTGCCGTCCTGCCAGACCAGGAACGAATCGAGCATCTGCCGGGCCATGCGGGGCATGCCGAGCATGTCGTAGGTGCGCACGAAATAGCTGGCGTCGCGGATCCAGAAATAGTTGTAGTGCAGCTTGTTGACCCGCTGATAGACGCGGCCTTCCTCGGAGAGCTCGCTGGCGATCAGATCGTTGACCAGGCTGGTCTTCAAGGTATCCATCACCTTGGGATCCGCCACCGTGAAGCGGTCCGCCTGGGCGATCTCCTGCTTCCAGTAGGCCAGGGTGCGGGCGCGGTAATCGTCGTGCCCGGCTTCCATCACCTCCCGCACGGCTTCGGGCTTTTTCAGCGACACCGGCACGGCGGGCATCTTGAACCGCCAGGTCCGTCTCCCGCCTGCGGGAAGGTCAAAGGCGTAGTCCACCACCGCCTGCCGGAGGGCCCCGGCCGACGGGTGAGGTCGCGCGCCGGCGGCCGGGCCCGAGAAGACCAGGTGGCCGCCCTGCAGGGCCTGGCCCTGGGCCCAGTCGACTTTCTGGAGGCTGGCGGCGAAGGCCTCCTCATCCATGAACCGCCTGGTGTGCCACTTCGTGGACCGCTGGGCTTCCAGGGCCTGCTTGAGGTTCTGGCGGTAGGTCCGCGCCCATCCATAGAAAGGATCCACCGAGATTTCGGGCGCGATATCCCCGAATTGGGCGCGGATGAGGCCCTTCCGCGCCTGCGCGCCTGGATTGCTGACGGTGCACTCGATGAAGGTGATCAGGTTGTTCTTGGGATCCAGGGAGACCGGCGTGGCGAAGGCCTCGAAGGCGTAATGCAGCCCATCGCGATCGAACCCGAACTGGATCACCGGAAGGTGGCCATCCACGAGGGTCTTGACCCGCTTGCTGACGGGCCGGGGGGATTCAGGCGCGCCGACCGAGAAGGCAAGCTGCCCGAAGGGGCTGACGAAGGCCCCGTCGTGGGTCACGATGGCCGCCTTGGGCGCGCTCCTGAAGCCCAGCTGGTCCGTGGGGACCATGAAATAGCAGAAGGGTTCGGACAGCTCCTGCTGGATGGCCTTTCCGGCCTCGTCCGCCACCTCCGGCGGAACCTGGGTTTTTCCTCCAGACGCGAGCGCTAGGGCCGGCTGTCCCGGAAGCGGCGAGCCTCCGATGAGTGCCGCCAGGACCAGGGAAGGAGTGAATCGCCTCATGAAGACTCCCGCTTGATGCGCGGTTCCAGGCCTGGCGCGGCGCATCAGGAAACAGAATTCTTCATTTGCAGACATTTGCCAAGGCTTATTACTTGTCTTATTTCAGCAGTTGTATAAAACAATATTGATTCTGAAAAGCCAGGCCGGCCACCCCGGGGCGCCGGCCTGGCTTCGTCTTCGCGGTCCCCGTCGGGGTTCCGTGGGGGTTCTAAAGGGCGAGGTTGACCGTCACTGTGAGGCTCGCCGTGACGACGGTCGGTTGGACTGCCGAAGTGCTGGAGGAGACCGTGCCATCAGCGTTCAGCGTGGCCCGGGTGGCCTGGACGCTGTAGGCCCCCACGGGGAGGTTCGCGAAGGCGTATGTTTCGCTGGAGCTTCCGACGGTGGCCATGGCGGTGTCCACGATGAAGGTGTGGGTTCCCGACGTGGGTGTGGCCAGGGACGCCAGCAGGTTGACCTGATCGCTCTGGCTGCTGGTCGCCATGGGCGTGAGGTTGCCGGAGATCCCGCCGGGTGTGGGCGCCGCGGTGAAGGCCGTCGAGTAGGTGAAGGTGGGCGAGGTTGACGTCAGCGCCAGGCCGTCACTGGCCTTGGCGCCGTAGGCCTGGACCGTGGTGGTGCCGAGGGCCGGCTGGCTTACCACGTAGTAGGTCGCGCCGACGGGCAGCAGGTCCAGCGTGTAGGCGCCGCTGGCATCAGTGGTGGTGGTCCGGACGATGCGGGCGCTGCCCGACGCATCCAGGGTTTCGGCATAGACCGTGGCGCCGGCCAGGGCCCCCGCGGTGCCCGCGTCGGTGAGCTTGCCGGAGATGGAGCCCGTGGCCACCTTGTCAAAGGCCCAGAGGGTGGGGCGCAGCAGGTAGCGGTTCGAGGCGCCCGCCTGGACCACCTGGATGGAGTGGGCCGCGTCGAAGTCGATCCAGACATCCTTCGTGGTTCCGGCGGCCACGTCGAAACTCACCACCAGCTTGAGGCCCGACTGGAGGCCCGAGGGAACGGTCAGATCCTGGACCGTCCCGTCCGCGAGCTTCACGGTGTTGCCGGAGCCCAGCACCAGCCTCATTTGTCCGTAGTGTCCGGCGGCCAGGGTGGCGCCGTTGGCGAGGGTTTCGTCCACGCCGCCCACGAGGTGGAGCAGGTTGATGGTCTTGTTGGGGGTGCTGAGGACGGTCCAACCCCCGCTTCCGCTGATCTCCACGGATTGGATATTGACGTTGATCTCCTGGAAGCCGGAGATGGGGCCATCCACCAGGTGGACGTTCATGGCGGCGGAAGGGGATGGGGAGGACTTGGAGGAGCCGCTGCAGCCGAGGACCAACAGCGAGGCGAAGGCCACAGGGAGGGTGACGCGTGCGAGGTTCATATGCGCTCCTTGAAGAAAAGGGACCGGGAAGCCAGAGACCGGATTCCGGCCCTTTGGGGGGGATGCCGTCCCGCGGGACGGGGAGCCGAATCAAGGCCCGTGCCACGCCTATCGACAGCACTTAGGCGCCCGCCCGGGGCATTCCGACCCGTTTCAGCCGGGGCGGCGGGTCAGAATGCCGCGCCCTAGAATCGGCGGATCAGGGCCAGGTCGGCGCTCCGCCGGGGGCCTCCGTCATTGAGTCCCGCCGTGAAGCTGGCCTGCAGTCCCCAGGCCGGGGAAAAGGGGTGGAACATCCCCAGGGAGACCTCGCGCGCTCCGGGTGTGTCGGCGCGGGCGGAGCCCCGTCCGCCCACGGAGAGCTCCCACCGGGTGAGGTTGGCGTGGAAGGCCAGCCCCAGGCCCAGCACGTAGCCGCCGGGCGTGAGGGTTTCCGGACCCGCGCTGGAGGGGGAGGCGCTTCCCCGGATCCACCCTCCCAGGAAGGTCCATTGAAAGGCGCCCCCCCGGTGGCGGGCCACGAGGAAGCCTCCCCCGTCGGTGCGCCCCGTGCCCAGGCCGGCGCTTTCGCTGGCGGTGGGGAGCTTCACCACGCCGGTGCCGTCCAGGGACCAGCCCGCCTCATTTTCGGGCCACAGCAGAACGGTGCCCCGCAGCAGGACATCGCCCAGGCCCCGATCCCTGGTGACCACCCCACCTTCTTCACGGGTGACTTGGAGGGTGGGAACCGTGAGGCTGGCATCCCACTTTCCCCGGGCGGCTCCCAGGGTGGCATAGCCCATCCATAGGGTGCTCCGGACGGGCGTGCCGTAATCCCCCTGCCGCCATCCCCCGCCCACCTGCACGTAGGCGGTCAGCTCCTGGGCCCGGAGGGGGCTGCCGGCTCCGCCCAGAAGGAGGAGCGCCCCCAAGCATCGGGAGACACCTTTCGGGGTTTCCGGAGCCGGGCCTCCCCTCATCGATGCGAGCGGCCCAGGCCCAGTCCGCGCCCGGGCAGGGTGCCCAGGACGGCGAGGGCGTTGGCGTTGGCCGGGCCCTCTGGACGAAGGCCCTGGCCCCAGGCCCGTTCCCCGAAGCCGCGCGCGGGAATGGCTTCGACCTTGGGGGCCCGTCCCGGACCGAAGGTGGTCCACTGTCCCGCCCTCACCTGGACCGGTTCGAGGCCTGGCCCCGGCCGGAGCACCTCCACCACGCCCTCGAAGACCACCAGGGTGGACTTTCCTTCGGAATCCACCTCCACGCCGTAGCGGGTGCCCCTGACGGCCAGGAGGGCGCCGGGGACGGCCACCCGGCGCTCCGCCGGGGCGCCTTCGGTGAGGTGCTGGAAGAAGGCTTTGATGCGGCCCTGGGTGAGCACGAGCAGGACCCCCGGCTCGCCCCCGGCCAGCTTCACCTGGGTGTTGGCGTAGACCTCGAAGCGGGCCTGGCGCTCGGGCACGGAAAGCAGGGCCTGGCCCCACCAGCCGGTTTTCACGCCGTCGCCCGTGAGGGCCTGGTCCCCTTTGGCGACCTTCCTCTCCTGGGCCTGGTCCCCCCCCGGCCAGCGGAGGACGGAGCGCTTCACCTCCTCGAACCGGTAGGTGAAGGCCTGGGGGACGGGGGGCTGCGCCTGGGGCTGAATCGGGGGTTGGGCCAGCATGAACAGCAGGGGAGCAAGGATCGCGATCATGGTTCGCCTCCTTCCGGGTCGTCCACCTCGCCACCTTCGGTCCGCCGGAGTTTTCGCGCAAGCGTCTTTCGCTCGATGCCCAGGATCGCGGCGGCTTCGGTCTTGTTGCCCCCGGTGTGGGCCAGGACCGCCAGGAGGTACATCCGCTCCATGGCCTCCAGGGGGACGAAGGGCTCCGCGAAATGGGCGGGGGATAGAGGCCCGTCCTTCCTCTCGCTGGGGATGGGAGAGGTGCCCAGGAGCCTCTGGATCGTGCCGGCATCCTCCAGGGAGCCCGCCTCGATGAGCGCTCGGCGGAGGATGTGGCTCAGTTCCCGGATGTTGCCCGGCCACGGGTGGGCCGCGAGAAGGGAGAGCACCTCCGGCGCCACCTGGCCGCGCTCGGGCAACCCGAATTCCAGGCGGTAGCGCTGCTGGAAATGCGCGACGAGGGTGCCGAGGTCCGAGAGGCGCTCCCGCAGCGGCGGAATGCGGATCTCGTAGCCCGCCAGGCGGTAGTAGAGATCCTCGCGGAATCTGCCGTCGGTCACCAGGGCCTTCAGATCGCGGTGGGTGGCGGCGACGACGCGCACCGCGACGGGTTCGGCCCTTTCCGCGCCCAGGGGCAGCACGAGGCCATCCTCCAGGAATCGCAGGAGCTTCACCTGGAACATCGGAGTGATGTCGCCGACTTCGTCGAGGAAGACTGTTCCGCCATGGGCCTGGACCAGGGCCCCGCGCCGGTCCCGCTGGGCATCAGTGAAGGCCCCCTTTTTGTGGCCGAAGAGCTCGCTTTCGATGAGCGTGTCGGGGATGGCGCCGCAGTGGACCGGCACGAAGGGGCCCTGGGGGCAGGCCCCGTGGCGGTGGAGCGCCTGGGCCACCAGCTCCTTTCCGGTTCCCGTTTCGCCCAGCACCAGGACGGGCACCGGGAGGGGGGCGACCCGGGCGACCGCCTTGTACACCTCGACGATGGCCGGGTGGGCGCCGATGATCAGGCTTTCGGGCCCTTCAACTTCCGGGGAAGGCGCCGGCGGGTGGATTCTCAGGGCCGCCTGTACCCGTTCGAGCATCAGGTCCAGGTCGAAGGGCTTGGCCAGGTAGTCGAAGACGCCGTCCCGCAGGGCCGATGCCGCCGTCTCGACGCTGCCCTTGGCTGTCATGAGGATGAGGGGGAGAGGCTCCGCCTGTTCCCGGATCCGCTGCAGGAGGTCCAGGCCGGAACCGCCGGGCATGTAGATGTCGCTGAGGATGAGATCCGGCCAGGGCTCCCGGAGGGCCCGGAGGGCGGCGGCGAAGCCATCGGCCCGCTCCACGCGGTGGCCCCGCTTCTCCAGGGCCAGGGCGACCATTTCGCGGATGGCCAGGTCGTCGTCCACCACCAGAATCCGTGCCATGCCTCCCCTCAGTTTGAATGTCGCAAGATCAACGGGAGTCTAACCTGGAAGCAGCTACCCTCTCCGGAGCCCTCCCCGGATCCTGCTCGGACCGACACGCTGCCGTTGTGCCAGGCCGCCACCTCGGCGACCAGGGCCAGCCCGAGCCCCAGCCCCGGCGCCAGGCTCTGGGTGGTGCCGCGCGCGAACCGGCCGAAGATGGCCACGCGTTCCGGCAGCGGAACCCCGGGACCCCGGTCCTCCACCTCAAGGATGGCCGCGGGGCCTTCGGCCCGCAGCCGCACCCCGACGGGCGCATGCTCCGGGGAGAACTTGAGGGCATTGGACACGAGGTTTTCGAGGGCCCTTTCGATCAGCGCCCCATCGCCTTGGATCTGGAGGCCGGGTTCCACCTCGATCCGGATTTCCCGCCTGAGGCCCACGCGGAGGACTTCGGCCCGCCGGAGGCAGAGGGCCGACAGATCCAGGGCCTGTGCCTCCCGGTCGAAGTTCCGGAGGCGGAGCCGCTCCAGGTCCAGGAGGGCATCCACCATCTGGGTCAGGCGGGAGGTTTCCGCCACCACCAGCTCTGCCACCCGGTTGCGCTCTGGCCCGGAGAGGTCGAAGCGGGCGAGCAGCTGGGCCAGGCCCCGCACGGAGGTCAGCGGCGTCTTGAGTTCGTGGGCCACCACGCGGCGGGCCTCGGCATCCTGCCTTCCTGTCTCCGCCAGGGCCCGCTGCAGCCGCTCCAGCTCCTGGATGCGGCCTTGGGCCGCGCCCAGGACGAAACGGGCATGGCGCCAGCGGAGCGAAGCCGCGAGAAGGCCCACCAGGGCCAGCGCCGACATCCCCGCCAAGGGCGCCAATTCCAGGTTCAGCTGGTGGAGGGCCGCCGCGGAAATCGGGAGCGGCGCCAGGACGACCAGGGATGCGCCGGACACCAAGACTGGCCGCCGAGAGGCCAGGAGAAGGGTGCCAAGCAGGCCCAGGCCGAAGCCGAGGAGGCCCCCCACGAGGGGCGAGGTGCCGCGCAGGAGGTCCTTCGACAGGATGGCCTCGGTGGACATGGCTTCGACGAGGACGCCGGGTTCGGGGGAGCCTCCCTGGGCATTGGGGGTGATGAAACGGTCGCCGATGCCTGCGGCGCTGGCGCCGAGGAAGACGAGGCGGCCCCGCAGGGCTTCAGCGGGTTTTCCCTCCAGCAGGGCGGCTGCGCTGACCTGAGGAATGGGGCGCGTGCGGAAGGCGGGCCGCAGGCTGAGACCGACTGGAACGGGCAGCCCGGGGTCGGCGAGGCGGGCGGCCGCCACCGGAAGGGCGGGCAGGGCCCGGCCCTCCAGCTGCTTGGTGGAGGAGAAGCGCCTGACCACGCCGTCCCGGTCCAGGTCGAAGCTGACATGTCCCAGCGGGAGGCCCCGGAAAGCCTGGTCCGGCAGCAGCCAATGCCCCGAATCATCCACTCCGGCCGCCAGGGCCGAGGGGCCCTGGTTCAGGGCCCGGACCAGGTCCGCGTCGCCTTCTCCTGCCTCCGGAAAGAGGAAATCGATGGCGACGCCCCGGGCCCCGGCGGCGAAGAGGCCGTCCACCAGCCGGGCCAGCCGCGGCCGGTCCCAGGGCCAGCGGCCTTGGGATCGGATGGCGGCCTCGTCGATGAGCACCACCGCCACCTTGGGGGACCGCTGGCCGGGCTGGGCCCGGAGGAGGGCATCGCGCAGAAGCAGTTCCGCCGGAGACAACAGGCCCGACGCCTGCAGCGCGAGCGCGAGCAGGCCCACCAGGATGGGCCAAAGGAGGCTCAGGGAAGGGCCAGCCTCTCGGTTCGCCGGGCCGGAGCGGGGGATGGGCATCCCTGGATTGTTACGCATCCAGGGGCGTCCGGTCCCCTACTTCGGTTCAGAGGCCGAGTTGGCCATCATGTCCTCCGCCGCCCGGGCCAGGTAGCCTTCCAGCAGCGTCGGGATCTGGCTCGGCGACAAGGGGCCGTGCACTTCGTCGCCGATCATCACCACCGGCGCGAGGCCGCAGGTGCCCACGCAACGGGTGCTTTCCAGGCTGAAGATGCCGTCCTTGCTGGTCTCGCCGAAATGGATCCCCAGTTCCTCCGTGAGCTTCTGGGCCACCTTTTCGGCGCCCTTCACGTAGCAGGCCGTGCCCAGGCACACGTTGATGAGGTACCTGCCCCGGGGTTGCAGCCGGAAATAGTGGTAGAAGGTGGCCACGCCGGTCACCTTGGCGAGCGGCACTTGCATGAGCTGGGCCACGGCTTCCAGGTGGCCGGGCCCCAGGTGGCCGAAGTGCCCCTGCACCATGTGGAGCGTGGCGATGAGCATGCTCTCGCTGTGCTCCTTGGCGCGGTTGGCGTCGATGAAGGCGAGGACGTCGGCGGGCAGCATGGCGCGGTAGCCGCGCTCCAGCTCTTCCCAGTTGTCGGTGCCGTGGCAGCAGTCGCTCATCGGATCCCCCGGGGCGTGCGGGCGGTGTAGTGCGTGTGCAGCAGGTCGTGGGCCTTTTCGCTCAACGGCTCGCCGAGGAAGTCGGCGTAGAGCTTCTGGATTTCGGGGTTGTCATGGCTGCACCGGATGGCCTTGGCCGAATCGATGTCGTAGAGGGCCTTGGCGCGGGCGGCGCGCAGGCCGCGGTCCAGGGTGTAGGTGCCCAAGGGCGGGTAGGGCTGGCCGCCG
The DNA here is from genome assembly GCA_016195985.1 of Acidobacteriota bacterium. Taxonomy (GTDB): domain Bacteria; phylum Acidobacteriota; class Holophagae; order Holophagales; family Holophagaceae; genus Geothrix. Next base: position 18,455 of record JACPYP010000016.1, read on the forward strand.
CCGCAGATGCAGCCGCCGGGGCAGGCCATGATCTCGATGAGGTGGTAGTCCTTCTCGCCGCGCTTGACGGCATCCAGAAGCACCTTGCCGTTCTGCAAGCCGTCGGCCACCGCCACGTTGATGGTCTGGCCCGCCAGGTGGATGGACGCTTCGCGGATCTCTCCGTTGGCGCTGCGCACCATGGTGAGATCGAGGTTGCCCAGGTTCTGGCCCGTGAGCTTGAAGGCGGCCGTGCGCAGGGCGGCCTCCATCACGCCGCCCGTGGCGCCGAAGATGTCGCCGGCCCCGGAGGAAGCGCCCAGGGGATGGTCGAAGTCGCCGTCGGGAAGCTTGAGGAAATCGATGCCGTAGGACTTGATCATCTGCGCCAGTTCGCGGGTGGTGATGACCGCATCGGTGGTGGGCAGGCCGTCCACCACGTGCTCGGGCCGCGCGGCCTCGAATTTCTTGGCCACGCAGGGCATCACCGACACCACGTAGATGTCCTTGGGATCGAGCCCCTTCTGCTGGGCGTAGTAGGTCTTCAGCAGGGTCGACTGCATCTGCATGGGGCTCTTGCAGCTCGACATGTGCGGGATGAGCTCGGGGTAGAACTTCTCCAGGAAGCTCACCCAGCCGGGGCTGCAGGAGGTGAGGAGGGGCAGGGGGCCGCCGTTCCGGATGCGGTGCAGCAGCTCGTGGGCCTCTTCCATGATGGTGAGGTCGGCCGTGAAGTTGACATCGAACACTGCGTCGAAGCCCATGCGGCGCAGCGCCGTCACCATCTTGCCGGTGACCGGCGTGCCGATGGGCAGCCCGAAGGCTTCGCCCAGGGCCGCGCGGATGGCGGGAGCGGTGGTCACGACCACGTGCTTCTCGGAGCGCTTGTGGGCCAGGGCCTTCCAGACCCGTTCGGTGTGGTCCTGCTCGATGAAGGCGGCGGTGGGGCACACGCTCACGCACTGGCCGCAATGGATGCAGGTGCTTTCGTCCATCGGCGCCAGGTTGGCCGGGCCCACCACCGTGTGGAAGCCCCGTCCGTGCTGGCTGAGGTTGAAGACGCCCTGCACTTCGCCGCAGACCCGGATGCAGCGGCCGCAGAGGATGCACTTCTCGGCGTTGCGCACCACGGAGGCGCTCGTGGCGTCGATGGGGAACTGCTTGCGCCTGCCCTCGAAGTGGCGCTCGCGCACGCCCATGCGGTACGAGAGGTTCTGCAGTTCGCAGTTGCCATCACGGTCGCAGGTCTGGCAATCCTTCGGATGGTTGTCCAGCAGCAGTTCCACGATGTCGCGGCGGGCCTGGCGGATCATGGGGCTGTTGGTCTGCACCTCCATGCCGTCCCAGGCCCTGGTGGCGCAGGAGGCCAGGCCGTGGTCGAAACCCTCCACCGCCACCACGCAGACGCGGCAGTTGCCTTCCAGGCTGAGGTCCGGGTGGTAGCAGAGGCGGGGGATGTGGATGCCGATCTGCTCGGCCGCGTCCATGACGGTGGTGCCCTCGGGCACCAGAATGGTTTCGCCGTCGATCTTGAGATTGATCATCTGGGACATCACAAGCTCCTACACCCGGTCGATCGCCGTGAATTTGCAGACGTCGAAACAGTTGCCGCACTTGATGCAGGCATCCTGGTTGATGACGTGGGCCTCCTTGCGGGCGCCGCTGATGCACTCCACGGGGCAGTTGCGGGCGCAGATGGTGCAGCCGATGCATTTCTCGGCGTTGATCTCATAGCGGATGAGGGCCACGCATTTCTTCGCGGGGCAGTGCTTGTCGTGGATGTGCGCCTCGAATTCGTCGCGGAAATGCTTGAGGCTGCTCAACACGGGGTTCGGCGCGGCGCGGCCGAGGCCGCAGAGGCTGGTGCGCTGGCAGAGGCGGGACAGCCGGTGCAGCTTGTCCATGTCCTCCGGAACGCCCTCGCCCTGGGTGATGCGCTCCAGGATTTCCAGAATGCGGGTGGTGCCTTCGCGGCAGGGCGTGCACTTGCCGCAGCTTTCTTCCTGGCTGAAGGCCATGTAGAACTTGGCGATGTCGACCATGCAGTCGTCCTCGCTGAGGACGATCATGCCGCCCGATCCCATGATGGAGCCGGCCTTCTGCAGGGGCTCGAAATCCACTTCCATGTCCTGCATGGAGGCGGGAATGAAACCGCCCGCGGGGCCGCCCGTCTGGATGGCCTTGAGGGCCTTGCCGCCGGAGACGCCGCCGCCGATCTCGTTCACCACGCGGGAGAGCGTCGTTCCCAGCGGCACTTCCACGAGCCCCGTGTGCTTGACCTTGCCCGCCAGGGCGAAGACTTTCGTCCCGCCGCTCTTCTCGGTGCCGATGCGCGCGTACCAGCCGCCGCTGAAGCGCAGGATGGCGGAGATGTTGGCGAAGGTCTCCACGTTGTTGATGACGGTGGGGTGGCCCCAGAGCCCGCGGTCCGTGGGGTAGGGCGGGCGCACCTTCGGCTGGCCGCGTTCGCCCTCGATGGAACGGATGAGGGCCGTCTCCTCGCCGCAGACGAAGGCCCCGGCGCCGAGGCGGATCTCCAGGTCGAAGTCGAAGCCCGAGCCCATAATGTCGGCGCCCAGCAGCCCGTTCTGCTTGCAGATGTCGATGGCCATCTGGATGCGCTTGATGGCCAGGGGATATTCGGCGCGGATGTAGAAAAATCCCTTTTGCGCGCCGATGGAGTGGCCGCCGATGATCATGCCCTCGACGATGTTGAAGGGATCGCTCTCCAGCATGGAGCGGTCCATGAACGCGCCGGGATCGCCCTCGTCGCCGTTGCAGATGATGTACCGGGTGGCGTCCGCCTGCTTGCGGGCCATGGCCCACTTGGCGCCGGTGGTGAATCCGCCGCCGCCCCGGCCCCGCAGGCGGGCCTTGGTCAGTTCGCTGATGACCCAGTCCGGATCCTGGCGGGTGAGCACTTCGGCCAGGGCCTTGAATCCGTCGTAGGCGACGTATTCCTCCAGGCTTTCGGGATCCACCACGCCCGCGTTGCGAAGGGCGATGCGGCTCTGGCGGTTGAAGAAGGCCACGTCGCCGTAGCGCTCCAGGAACTCCAGGGCGATGGGTTCCTGCTTGGCCTTCAGCCGCTCCACCACCCGGCCTTCGAGCACGTGGCCTTCGATCAGGGCCACCAGGTCCTCCTCGGTGGCGACCTGGTAGAGCACCTTCTCGGGCCGGGCCAGGACGAAGGCCGCCGGGGCACCTTCGGACAGACCGCAGGCCCCGAAGCAGCTGGCGGCGGCCGCCCGCACCTTCTGCGGCGCGATGCCCCGGGTTTCGAGAAGGGCCTGGAAGCGCTCCCGGAGCCCGGCGCCGGGGCCTTTGCAGCGGCTGCCTTCGCAGAACATGAACTCCCGCTCGGGCAGGGCCTCGCCGGTGTGGTCCAGGATGTGCTTCAGCACCGGGGTCTGGCTCTGGATGTGCTCGGTGAAGATGCGGTGCACCAGGTCGCGGTTCACCCGCTCGTATTTCACGGGGATCTGGCCGGGCACCTGGATTCCCACGATGGGTTCGCGCGAGCAGCGCCCGGTGCAGCCCGTCCGGTGGATGACGATGTCATTGCGTCCCGAGGCGCGGAGGTGCCGGGCGAACTCCTCGGCCACGGCCTGGGATCCGGCGGCATGTTCACAGGTGGCCGACCCCACCTGGATGAGGATCTTGCGGTCCAGGTCTCTGTCCGCCAGGGTGGCGGCGGCGCGATCCGCCAAGGACCTGTAGAAATCGGGCGCGGAAAGAGACATGGGATCTCCTGGCTTCCGGTGGGATTCATGCGGGCAGCTGGGCGGACGCGTGGGCGGGGCCGGCGGGCGGTCTAGGGGGGTGGGTCACCGCCCGCCGGGCACCTACTTGCACTGGGAGTTTGCTTATTGATTACCGAAAGGTCAGTGATGGAGATCACTTGAACCGGACATTTCGGAATCCGCTTTCTGCCGCCCTCCGGGTCCTTTGCCCATGCGCCTTCCCAGCGCCTGGATGCGCCCCTGGAGGCAGCCCTGGCAGGCATTGGCGGTTTCGTGGATGCAGGCCTTGCCGGGGTAGATCTCATACCGGGCGCGGTATTCCACGGGGGTCACGTTGGGCATGATCACGTTGGCCCCGCGCAGGAGGGCCAGCTCGCGGCCGTGGGCGCGGTCCAGGGTGGCCAGGGCCGTGGTGCTGGGGATGTTGGCGTCGGGGCAGACCAGGCGCGTGAGGGCCACGACCTTCAGCGTGGTGAGCTCGTCGTTGGGAACCTGATCCCCGGGGGTGGCGCGGAGGGCCGCGGCCTCGGGGCGGCCCAGAGGCGTCCGGGGGCTGGGGAGGAAGGGGCCCACGCCGATCATGTCCATGTCGAAATCGCGGAAGCGCAGGATGTCGGCGGCGAGGATGTCCCAGGTCTGCCCCGGGATGCCCACCATGACGCCGGTGCCGATCTCGTAGCCCATGGCGCGCATGCGTTCGAGCTGGGCCAGGCGGTCGCTGGCGACGCCGGGCAGGCCCGGATGGATGCGCCGGTACAGGACCGGATCGCTGGTTTCGAAGCGCAGCAGGTAGCGGTCGGCGCCCGCCTCGCGCCAGGCCCGCAGATCCTCGTCGCAGCGCTCGCCCAGGGAGAGGGTCACGGCCAGGGGCGTGTGCTGCTTGATGATGCGCACAGCGCTGGCGATGTGATCGCGGGTGAGGCCTGGATCCTCGCCCGCCTGGATCACCACGCTGCCGTAGCCCAGGCGCCGGGCCTCCAGCGCGCAGGCCAGGATCTCTCCCACGTCCATGCGGTACCGGTCCAGCCCCTCGGAGGGCGCCCGCAGCCCGCAGTAGAGGCAGTTCTGGATGCAGTGGCTGGAGGCCTCGATGAGGCCGCGCAGATGCACGGCGTCGCCGACATGGGCGGCCCGCACCTGGTCGGCTTCGGCCCAGAGCCGTTCCAGGGCGGCGGGATCGGTCTCCTTCAACCAGGCGCAGATGCCCGCATGGTCGAGGTTCAGGCTGGTTTCAGTCTCAAGCGCGAAGGGCATGGAGGAACTCCTGGACTTCGGGGAAGGGGCGCAGGGCGCGGTCAAAGATGCCGAGGGAATAGGCGATGGCCAGGCCGTAGTTGGTGATGGGCACGCCGGCCGCGTCGCAGCGGTGGACACGGGCGAGCATTTCGCGGCGGTTGCCCATGCAGTTGCCGCAGTGCACCACCAGCTTGTAGGGGGAGAGGTCCACGGGGAAGTCGCGGCCCTGCACAGTGTCGAAGCGCAGGGGCTCGCCGGCCTTCTGCTCCAGCCAGCGGGGCAGCTTCACCCGGCCGATGTCTTCTTCCGTGGGGTGGTGGGTGCAGCCCTCGGCCACCAGCACGCGGTCGCCGCCGCGCAGGCCTTCGATGGCGAAGGCGCCCCGCACCTGGGCGGCCAGGCTGCCGTGGAAGCGGCTCATGAGGATGCTGAAGGAAGTCATGGGCACCGAATCCGGCACGTCCCGCGCCACGGAATGGAAGGCCTGGGAATCCGTCACCACCAGGGCCGGCAGGCCCTTCAGCGAGGACAGAGCTCGGGACAGCTCCCGGGCCTGCACGACCAGCGCCAGTCCCGCGCCGTCCAGCACATCGCGCACGGCCATGACCTGGGGCAGGATCAGGCGGCCCTTGGGCGCCGAGGCGTCGATGGGCATGACCAGCACCGCCACCTCGCCGGGCGGGACCAGATCGGACAGCAGATGCCGCGAATCGAAGTGGTCCGCCGGGGCGGCCCGCAGCAGGGCCTCGCGGAGGGCATCCACGCCGTGTCCATCCAGGGCCGACACGGCCACCGCCTCAAGGCCCTCCAAAGGGGGAAGGTCCGCCTCGGAGCGCAGGTCGTGCTTGTTGAAGGCCACCACGGTGGGGATGTTCCGGCCCTTCAGGTCCGCCAGCAGGCCCTCTTCGAAGGGGCCCCAGGCGCCGCGCTCGGCCACCAGGATGCCCAGATCCACCCGGTCGAGCACGGCGCGGGAGCGGCTGGAGCGGACTTCGCCCAGCAGGCCCTCGTCATCCAGGCCGGCGGTATCCACGAAGAGCACCGGGCCGAAGGGAAGGAGTTCCATGGGCTTTTCCACGGGATCCGTGGTGGTGCCCGCCTGGGCCGAGACGATGGAGACCTGCTGGCGGGTGAGGGCGTTGAGCAGGGAGGATTTCCCCACGTTGCGCCGGCCGAAGAGGCCGATGTGGAGCCTCATGCTGCGGGAGGCGGGCTGCATGTCAGCAGAACACATCGCGGGCTCCCTCCTTCACCTGGGCCACCATGCGCTCCGACTGGACGCGGATCCGGGGATCCAGCTGCGCGAGGTCCGAGGCGATGAGCTGTTCCGCCGCGCGCCGGGTCCCGGGGCTGGCGTGGTCTTCCACGAATTCCTGCAGGGTGGAGAGGGCGTTGGGGTGGCAGTGCGCCTTGATCTCCCCGGGCTTGGCCAGATCCATGAAATCCACGCCGGTGCGGCCCATGCGGTAGCAGCTGGTGCAGAAGCTGGGGATGAAGCCGGTCTCCGCCAGATCGCGCACCACCTCGTCCAGGCTGCGGTGGTCGCCCAGGGAGAACTGGGCGCCGCCTTCGGAATCGTCCTCGTAGCCGCCGGGGTTGGTGCGGCTGCCTGCGCTGATCTGGCTGATGCCCAGCTGCAGGGCGGTCCGGCGCGCCTCGGGCCGCTCCCGGGTGCTGAGGATGAGGCCGGTGTAGGGCACGGCCAGCCGCAGGATGGCGATGATCTTCCAGAAGTCTTCATCCCGCACCGCGTGGGGCGGGTGCTCGCTGGTGGCGGATCCCTCCGCGGGCTCGATGCGCGGCACGCTGATGGTGTGGGGACCGCAGCCGAAGCGGGCCTCCAGGTGGCGGGCGTGATGCATGATGGCCAGCAGCTCGAAGCGCCAGTCGTAGAGGCCGAAAAGGGCGCCGATGCCCACGTCGTCGATGCCCGCCTGCATGGCGCGGTCCATGCAGCCCAGTCTCCAGTCGAAGTCCGCCTTGAGGCCCCGCTGGTGCATCCGGGCGTAGGTCTCCCGGTGATAGGTCTCCTGGAAGAGCTGGTAGGTGCCGATCTCGGTTTCCTTCAGGCGGCGGAAATCCGGCACGTCCAGGGGGGCGATGTTGACGTTCACGCGGCGGATGTTCTCGTCGCCGCGGCGCACGGCGTACACGGTGCGGATGGCCGACAGGATGTAGTCGAGGCCCTCTTTCGGATAGGCTTCGCCCGCCACCAGCACCAGGCGCTTGTGGCCCTGGGAAAGGAGGCAGTCCACCTCGGCGGCGATCTCGGCCTGGCTGAGCGCGCGGCGCTTCAGTTCGCGGTTGGAGGCGCGGAAGGCGCAGTAGAGGCATTCGTTGGCGCAGAGGTTCGACACGTACAGCGGCGCGAACATCACGATGCGGTTGCCGTAGATCTGGTCCTTCACCCAGCGGGCGGCGTCGAAGATCTCCCGCAGCAGGTCCGGATCCTGGGCGGCCATGAGGGGGGGCAGGTCCAGGTCCGCCAGGCCCTTCATCTCCCGGGCCTTGGCCAGGATCTCCCGCACGCGGGCCGGATCCTCCTTCGGCGCCGTTCCCAAGGCCGAGTGGATGGAGGCTTCGTCCAAGGGGAAGGTTTCTGAGGGTCCGCGCATGGAAAGAACCTCCGCGGGGGAGCCGCAGGCAAAACATAACCCCGAGGTAATTTTTAAACCAGCCCCCGCCGGCGGACCTGCGTCACAACAGGGAGGCCCGGGGCCTGGAAGCCCTTGATCCCAAGCTGTACCAGCTGATGGTGGCAAGAATGACGAGGCCGCCCGCCAGGGCCCAGGCGGAGGGGCGCTCGCCGATGCCCAGGAACACCCAGACGGGGTTGAGCACGGCTTCCAGGGTGCCGGTCACCACGGCCGCCGTGGCCGTGAGGTGGCGCATGCCCGCGTTGAAGAGCAGGTAGGCGAGGCCGATCTGGAAGACGCCCAGGTAGACCAGGATGCCCCCCTGGGCGAGGGTCGGGTGGAAGTCCCGCAGGGCGGAGGGGGCGCACAGGACGGCCACCAGGAGGTTGCCCAGGATGATGGCGCCGATGGGATCGGCCCCGGGGCGGCGCTCCCTCTGGAGTTTGAGGGTCAGCGAAAAGAGGGCCAGGCAAAGGCCCGTGGCCACGCCCAGGAGGTTGCCGGACAGGGTGCCCGCGCCCAGGCGGCCCACGAAGAAGAGGGTCATGGCGCCCAGGCAGAGGGCCACGGCGGTCAGATCCCGCCGCTGCACGGCCCGGCCCGTCACCCAGGGCTCCATGAACACCAGGTAGATGGGGGCCGAAAACTGGAGAAAGATCGCGTTGGCCGCGGTGGTCAGCTTGGTGGCGGCCACGAAGGTGACGAGGGTTCCCGCGTAGGCCAGGGTACATCCGAGGGACAGCGCGTCGGGCCGGGGGAAAGGCCTCCCTCCCCGGGCCTTCACCACCGCCGCAATGATGACCGCTGCCACCAGGCTGCGCACGAAGGCGATCTGCAGGGCGCCCAGGGGCAGCACTTTGATGAAGAGGCCGCTGGAACTCCAGAACAAGGCCGCCAGGGCCACGAGTCCGACGCCCCGGGTGGTGTCGCTGCTTCGCATCATGGGGCTATTGGAGCACAGGCGAGGCTGAAACCAAGCCCCTGGGCGGTTCCTAGAGGAACAGCCCCAGCGCCCCGCGCCAGCCCAGGAACTTCACGGGGCGCTCCAGGGCCACCAGCGCCCAGCATTCGCACCCGTCGTCGGCGGTGGGGCCGTGCAGGTGGCCGCTGGCGTGGGCCATCCAATCGCCGGCCCGCAGATGGGCGGGACCGTCCTGCAGGGCGCCGCTCAGCACCAGGGCGCATTCCAGGCCCAGATGATCGTGGACGGGGCTGCTTTTGCCGCCGGGCAGGCAGGCCAGGTTGAGGGTGGCGCCGGTGGCGGCATCTTCGTGAACGATGGCCACCCGGCCGCCGCCCAGGCCCCGTCTGATCCAGCGCCACTGGTTTTCCGGGGGCAGGTGGGGACGGAGGGCATCCAGGGCGTCGCCGGTGATGGGAATGGCCTCGTGCTCGCCGTGGGCCTCACGGCAGCTCGCGCAGCGTCCGAGATGGAGGCGCAGCAGCAGTGCCAGCAGGGGATCCCCGCCGGGGGCCAGGGCCGACCACATTTCGGGCTCGGGATGGTGCTGGGGGCCCGCGGGCGCGCGGCCGTCGCGGAGGGCCGCCAGGGCCCCGGAAAGGGCCTGCTCGGCCCCGGGGGCGGGCTCGCCGTCCCAGGCCTGCCAAGCCTGGCGCAGCAGGGCCGGCGCGCGGTCGAAGGTGTCGAGGAAGGCCTGGCAGGGCGGGCAGAAGGCCAGGTGGAGCTTGACGCCCAGCCGGTCGAAGGGGCCGAGGGCGCCCTCCTCGTAGGCCGTGAGCAGGCTGGTGACCCGTTCGCAGGTGGGGATGAGGATGGTCATCGATCCTCCCGCGCGGGGGCGAATTCCGGCAGCATGGCCCGCAGCGCGAGGCGGGCCCGGTGCACCCGCTGGCGCACCAGTTCGCGGGTGATGCCCAGGTGCCTGGCGATCTCCTCGGTGTTCCATCCCTCGAGATCGCGGAGGACGAAGACGGCGCGCTGGTCGTCGGACAGGCGGTCCAGGCCCGTCTGGACCCTGGCCTTCAGCTCCGCCTGCTCGACTTTCATGAGCGCCTCCGCGTCCTCGCTCCAGTCAAGGAGCGTGTCGACGTCCTTGTGATGCCCTTCGTCACCGAAACGTGGCATCAGATCTTCGATGGCGTCCTCCCGCCGCCGGACGCGCTTCCGCCGGGCCATGAGTGCCTGGTTGACGCAGATCCGGTAGGCCCAGGTGCTGAATTTGCTGGCCCCCTGGAAGCCGGGCAGCTCCCGGTGAAGGGTGAGCAGGGCGTCCTGGAGCGCGTCCTGGCTTTCGGCCTCGTTGCCCAGGATGCGCTCGATGACCCGGAAAAGCATGCCGAGGTGGGGGCGCACCAGGGCCTCGAAAGCGGTGGCGTCCCCCTGGGCGGCGGCCTGGACCAGGTCCGTTTCCGGGCGGGCCGGGAGCGGCTCAGGCATCCGCGGCCTCTCCGGCGGGCGCATCGGCCGGCTGATCGGCGGGCCTGGCGATGCGGGGCAGCCGGATGGTGAAGGCCGAGCCCAGGCCGACGCCCCGGCTGGTGGCCCGCGCGTCGCCGCCGTGCCGGGTCACGATCTCCTTCACCAGGAAGAGGCCCAGCCCGGTGCCCGCGACCTGGCGGGTCATTTCGTCGCCCACGCGGAAGAAGCGGTGGAAGACCCGGGGCAGATCTTTGGGTGCCAGGCCGTGTCCCAGGTCGCTGACCACGATGAGGGCGTCGTCGCCGTCGCCGTCGAGGGTGACCGTGGTCTGGCGGGGCTCGGAAGCGTACTTGAAGGCGTTGGAGAGCAGGTTCTCCAGCACGGTCCCCAGGGCTTTGGGATCCGCGTTCACCCACAGGGGATCCGGGCCGAATTCCAGCTTGAGGCCGAGCTGGCCCGGCCCCAGGCGCTCGTCCATGGCCTCGCAGACTCCGCGCAGCCATGGCTCCAGCTCCAACGGGGCCAGGTGCAGCACCAGGCTTCCCGACTCGGCGCGGGCCACGTCCAGGAGGTTGCCCACCAGTTCCCGAAGGCGGGCGAGATCCTTCTCCATGAGCCCGCGGACCCGCAGCCGCTGCTCCTCGCCGAGGGACCGGGTGAACAGGGTCTCGGTCCAGACCTGCAGGGAGGCGATGGGGGTTTTCAGCTCGTGGGTCACCGCTGAGGTGAAGTTGCGTTGCCGGAGCTTCAGGTCGAGCTCTTCCTCCAGTTTCCGGTACATCACCACGAAGCCCAGCAGCACCGCCGCCACCATGAAGGCCCCTTCGGAGGCCGCCCGGAACACCGAGTGCCACCGCTGGTTCTGCAGCTCGATCAGGGGCTCGGGGCGCAAGGTGAGGAAGGCCCGGCCGTCGAGCAGGGGCAGATCCTGGGAGGTGATCGGGGCCAGCACCACGGCCACGTGGGGGAACCGGCGGTGGATGGCGTCCCGCCGCTGCCGGAGGTCGGGCAGGGGGACGTAGCGGCCCTCGATGGCCCCGGAGCGGGAGGAGGGATCGGGGTTGGCGTGGATGAAGGCGAGGATGCTGAGGCTGTCCATCTGCCAGGCCTCGGCGCGGCTGGCGAAGAGCGCCTGGGTGCGGGCCTCGAGAAGGCGCCGGGATTCGCGGATCTGCACGTTGATCCACCAGCCCACCTGCACGCACACCACCAGCGACACGGCCAGGAAGATGATGCGCTGAAGGGAAAAGGTGGGGGCGCGGTTCGCCATGGCTCCATCTTGGGACAATCCCGTCCGATTGAGCCTGTCCGATTGAACCTGCCCCGGTCTGGAGGGTTCCCTTTCCAGACAGGGGCCTTGGCAGCTCCTTCCGGCGGGGCCATTCTAGGAGGCACATGAGCAGCCCTCAACCTCCACCCGGCCCCAAGCCGCCTCCGCAGCCGGCCCCCTCGGGTTCCCACCCCTCTTCGGGGCCCAAGCAGGTGCCCGTGGCGCCGCGCCCCCAGGGCTCCGAGATGCTGGCGGAGCTCATGCAGACGCAGCGGCAGCTCACCCAGATCATGCACGAGACGCGGGATCTCAGGGCCAAGTTGAACCGGCGCTCCCACCAGATGCAGGTGCTCCAGCAGGTGTCGGAAATCCTGGCGGCCACCTCCAAGGGCGGCCAGGTGGTCAGCGTGGTGCTTGATGTGCTGGCCCAGGAGTTCCACTGCCGCCGGGCCGTGGTCTGGACCCTGGAAGACGGCGGCGCGGGGTATGTTCCCAAGGATGGAAACGGTCTTTCGAGGGCGGAGTGGTCCGCTCTTCGTCTGCCCGCCCCCAATCCTTTTCCTGCCACGCCCCTGGTGCTCTTTCAAAGCCAATGGCTGGATTCCGTCAGTGACGAAGGCCGCTTGGGAGCCCTGCGCGGCACGGACGGCGCCCACCTCTTCTTCATCCCCTTCGAGCACCAGCTCCTGCTGCTGGGATTTGCCGTCCTGGCCATGCCCAACGACCGGAAATGGGAAGAGGACGATCTCGATTCCATCACCATCCTGCAGCGGCAGGCGGCGGTCTCCCTTTACAACGCCTGGCTGTTCCGGGACCTTTCCGAGCAACGCGATGCCCTCCAGCGCCAGACGCTGGAGTTGGAGCGGGTCAACGACGCCCTGCGCGAGGCCGATCAGCTGAAGAGCGAATTCCTGGCCCTCACCAGCCACGAGCTGCGCACTCCGCTCACGGGCATCCTGGGCTTCACCCGCCTGGTGATGGACGGCCTCTACGATGATGCCGAAGAGATGCGTTCGATGCTCCAGGACAGCTACTCCTCCGGGCAGCACCTGCTGGGCCTCCTCAACGACATCCTGGATCTGGCCAAGATCGAATCGGGCAAGCTGGAAGTGCATCCCGAACCCTATTCCCTTCCGCTCCTCCTTGAAGAGGTGCGGCCCATCGCCGAAGCCTATCCCCGCAAGCCCGGGGTGGAGCTGATCTGGCCGGAGAACCTCGACATCCCCGAAGTGGTGGTAGATCCCAGCCGCCTGAAGCAGGTAATGCTGAACCTGCTGTCCAACGCCCTGAAGTTTACGAAGGAGGGCAGCGTCTCCGTGCAGGTGGAGCGCCATCCGGGCCTCATCTCGCTGCTGGTGGTGGATACGGGCATCGGTGTGAGCCAAGAGGCCCAGACCCGTCTGTTCCAGAAATTCGCGCAGGCCGAAGGCGGCCACAGCCGCGAGTACGGAGGCACCGGCCTCGGCCTGGTGATCTGCAAACACCTCATGGAAATGATGGGAGGCACCATCAGCCTGAGCAGCGACGGCCTGGGCACTGGCAGCACCCTGAGCATCACCGTGGGCATCGCGTAGAGTTCGTTCCGTAGACCGCCGCTCCATCCCCGGGGGGCGGCTGTGGGACAATGGCAGCTTCCTTCGACGGAGCGCTCATGTCCTATCAACGCCGCCAGGAATTCCTCCCATTCACCCGGCCCATGGTGGGCGAAGAGGAAATCGCCGAAATCATCGACACCATCCACAGCGGGTGGATCACCACGGGGCCCAAGTCCGCCAGGTTCGAGGAGCTGCTGAAGGCCTACAACGGCGTGCCCCACTGCCTGGCCATGAACAGCGCCACCACGGCCCAGGAGATCACCATGCAGGTGCTGAACCTGCAGCCCGGGGATGAAGTCATCACCACCTCGCTCACCTGGGTGAGCACCCTCAGCACCGTGGTGCTTCAGGGCGGCGTGCCGGTGCTGGTGGACATCGATCCCGTCACCCTGAACATCGACCCCGCCAAGATCGAGGCGGCCATCACGCCCCGTACCAAGGGCATCATTCCGGTGCACCTGACGGGCCTGCCCTGTCCCATGGAAGCCATCTGGCAAATCGCCGAGAGACACGGCCTCTGGGTGATCGAGGACGCGGCCCAGGCCATGGGCGCCCACCACAAGGGCACCAAGATCGGCGGCGACCCGCGCTCGATCATGAGCGTCTACAGCTTCCACCCCAACAAGAACATGACCACCGGCGAAGGCGGCGCCATCGCCTTCTTCAACGACGAGTTCGAGAGCCGCATCAAGCGCCTGCGCTTCCACGGCATCGACCGCGACGCCTGGAAGCGCTTCGCCAAGGAGGGCAGCCCCCACACCGAGGTGTTCGAACCCGCCCGCAAGGCCAATTTCATGGACCTGCAGGCGGCCATGGGCCTGCACCAGATCGGCAAGCTGGATGACTTCAACGCCCGTCGTGGAACGCTGTTCCACCGCTACCTCGATTTGATGAAGGACATCGATGAGGTGATGCTGCCCTGGCCCGGAGATGCTGATCACGGCCACTGCTTCCACCTGTTCGTGCTGCGCATCCATCCCGAAAAGCTCGGCATGGACCGCGACGCCTTCGTGGCCGCGCTCAAGGAGGAGAACATCGGCACGGGCATCCATTACCGCCCGGCCCACGTGCACCCCTGGTACCGGGACTTCTACGCGGCCAACCCCCAGCACCTGCCCAAGGAGGGCCTGCCCCACAGCGAGTGGAGCGGCGAGCGCTTGCTAAGCCTGCCCCTCTGGCCCGGCCTCAGTGAAGCGGATCAGGATCAGGTGGTTGCGGCCATCCGGCAGGTGATCGCCCAGGCGAAAGTCGGGGCCCGGGCGTAGGCCACATCGGCATTCACCCAGCCAGGTTCAGCTGCCGATAAGCCCTTTTTGGGCCCCCTTACATGCTGAATCTTGCGGTCATTCTTCTGTCGATCCTGCTGCAGATCCTGGCGGCAGGGTTCGGCATGCGCATCAGCCGCACGGCCGGGCGGCCCTTCGCCTGGTTTCTGTTGTCCCTGGCCCTGGTGCTGATGGCCGCCCGCCGTCTCTTCGTGCTGGTGGAAGTCCTGGAGCAGGGGGTGCCCGTCCCCGTGCTGCCCAACGAGGTGCTGGGCCTGGTGATCTCCGCCCTCATGCTGTCCGGGGTTCTGCTGATCCGGGGCATCTTCCGCTCCAAGGAGGTGCAGGCCGCGCGCCTGGAGGAGGCCCGCGCCGAGGCCCGGGCGGAGGCGGACAAGTTGGGGGCGGTGATGACAGCAACACCCGTGCCCCTTTGGATCGCCGAGGGACCTGACTGCCGTTTGATCCAGGGCAATCCCGCGGCCTGGTCCCTGCTGCGCACCCCGGGCCCCCAGGACCAGGGCCCTTCGGCCCCCTTCGTTTGGCCTGCCCATGCCGTGCTGCAACAGGGAGGCGTCGAGCTTCGGCGGGACGACCATCCCATCCAGCGGGCGGCAGTCCGGGGAGAGGAAGTGAGAGGCCGGGCTTTGGATCTGGTGTTCGAGGATGGCTCGCTCCGCCATGTGACGGCCTACGCCACGCCCCTGCGGGACCGGCAGGAGCGGGTTCACGGCGCGGTGTGCTGCCTGGTGGACGTCACCGAAATCCGCCGGGCCGAAGAAGCCCTAGCGAAATCCCAGAAGATGGAAAGCCTCGGCATGCTGGCCGGAGGGCTGGCCCACGACTTCAACAACATCTTCCAGATGATGGTGGCGAACCTGGAAATGGCGGCTGCCGCGGCTCCGGCGCATTCCCGCACCCTGGTCTACCTCCAGCGGCTGAGGGGCGGCCTGGATCGGGCCACGGGCCTGAGCCGGGACATCCTGCATTGTTCCGGCGGCGATCTCCGGCGCCCGGAACCCTGGGAACTGAGCGCCCTCGTCAGCGAATGCCTGGATCGCATCGGCGTGCCGGCCATCCGTGATCTGGCGAAGGACCTTCCAAAGGTGCTGGTGGATCCGGTGCTCCTGGGGCGCGTCGTGGAAGGCCTCCTCGCCAACGCCGAGGACGCCAGCACGGGCCCGGGCCTCCAGGCGGCCGGCACCATCCGTGTGCGGACCTATGTCCGCCACGTGGGCGCCGGGGACCTGGCCCTGGGGCATTGGCCCGATCCCCTGGAGCCCGGGCCCTACGCGGTGCTCGAAGTCGCGGACCAGGGCCACGGCATTGAGCCCGCCACCCTGCCGAAGATCTTCGATCCTTTCTTCTCCACGAGGGATCTGGGCCGCGGCCTGGGTCTGGCGGCGGCCCTGGGCATCATCCGGGGCCACCGGGGGGGGATCCAGGTGGAGAGCATTCCCGGGGTTGGGAGTGTGTTCCGCATCCACCTCCCCTGCCCCGAAGGACAGGTCCTGTCCCATGTTCCGAAGGGGGAACGCGGTTCCGGCCGCAGGCTGGTGCTGCTCGCGGACGATGAGGCGGATTTATGCGATGTGCTGGCCGAGATGCTGCGGGACTGGTTTGGCCTGGAAGTCGTGACCGCCACGGATGGTTTGGAAGCGCTGGAACTGTTCCGCCAGCGCCCCGAGGCCTTCGACCTGGTGATCCTCGACGCCACCATGCCGCGCATGGGCGGTGTGGAGGCCTTCCAGGCCATGCGGACGCTCCGGCCCCACCTTCCCGGCATCCTGTCCAGCGGCTACGCGCTGCCCGTGTCGCGGGAGCAGGCCGTGGCCCAGGGCTTCGTGGATTTCCTCAAGAAACCCTTCACCAGCGCGGAGCTGGAGTTGCTCGTCGACCGGGCTATGGGCGCGAAAGCGAAGTGAGGAGGCCGCCCGCCCGTTCGTGGGGCAGGCTGGGAATGGGCCCGTAGACCGTCGCCAGGGGATCGTACATGTGGAGGTTCCCCACCTTGCCCGTGTAGGCGCAGGCGAACTGCTGCAGCTGGTCGGCGAAGCGGGTCAGCTCGTCGCGGTCGCGGAACATGGGGCCCCAGGTGGGGTTGAAGGTGGCTTCCACGGCGCTGGAGAGCCCCTGCAGTTCGAGGCCCTGCACCTCCGCGCGGCGCCGGAGGGCTTCAGCGCTGGCGGCCAGCTGGGCGGCCTCGTGATCCAGCGCCGCCGTGGCGTCGGGGCTGAGGCGCTGCCCCAGCACGTGGTAGCGCAGACGGTTCCGCTTCAGCTGGTCCTGAAGGACCGAGGCCCGCCGCAGGGTGCGCCGCCGGGCCGTTTCCAGGCGGAACAGCTCCCGCAGATCGTCGGCTTTGGCCTCCAGGAGCTTCAGTTCCCGCTCCAGCTCCGGCACCAGCATCAGCGTGCGCCAGGAGGCATTCTTCTTGGAGCGCAGCACATCGCCGTAGATGTGATCGCCCACGTAGAGCACCTGCTCGCCCCTGGCCTCCAGCGTCTCTTCCAGCCAGGCCGCGTGGCCGCCGGAGAAGCAGCGGGGATGGCCCTTCAGCGGCACGGCCTCCGGCGTTTCGAGGAAGAATCCAGGTTTGCGGCTGCTGACCACCACGAGATCGAAATAGTTGGTCCAGGAAGGGTGGTCCTCGTCCTGGCCGTTGAGCAGGTGGCCGAGCACGCCATCCGTGAAAGTCCATTCGCTGTTGGTGAGCAGGAAGAGCTTCTTCCCGGCCCGTTTCAAGCGGCCCAGGGCCAGGGCCAACTGGGGATCGCGCGGAATGAAGAAATCCTTGTGCTGGAGGATCTCGGCCTTCATCTCGCCGTTGCGGTGGGCGGTGTCGATGGCCCAGCGCACATCCCGGAACAGCTGCAGGTAGTTCTCGGCCCTGAGCAGCCCCCTGTCCAGGCCATCCACCATCTGAGCGTACAGATGGCTTTCGGGGATCTCGAACAGCGTGTCGATGCTGCGGAAGCCCTTGGCCGCGGTGGACAGGCGGCGACGCCCATACACCGCCTCCATCTCGACCCGGGTCATGGCCAGGCTGCCGTGGCCGGCCCGCACCACCTGGCGCTCCCGGTTGAGTTTCAGCAGGTTGCCCCGCAGCCCGTCCAGCACCAGGCCGCGCACCGCGAAGGCGGGGTTGTAGTCGATCTCCAGCAGCCAAGGCGAGTAGCCCCGCTCGCGCACCAGCAGGCGCGCGGCCTTCTTGAAGGCCAGGTCGTCGATCTCCGGCGAGCGGTAGCGGGCCAGGGTGTGATCCATGTCGAAGCCCACGGCCCTGATGTCTCCCAGGGGCAGGGTGCGCAAGGCATAGATCTTGTGCGCCGGGGCCAGCCGGTCTTCGGCCTCGGTCAGGGGTGGGGCGGCAAGGAAGGCGGGATCCCAGGCGTTCATGGCTGGAGTGTAACCGGCGGGCCCCCGGGCTTCGACCCGTCCTTGCCGGATTCCTTCAGCAGCGGGCTAATCGCCCTCCGAGCCGATGCCGTGAGTAATCGCCTGATGCCCGAACACCTCCCAGGCTAGCTGCCGGAACCGCTCGCTGTGGCCCCAATCCCTCTCCCGGTCCATCCAGAGCTTGTAGTGGATCAGCTCGTGCTCCAGGATGCGCTGCTGCACCTCTTCCGGCGCATGGCAGTTCATCCCGCACACCTGCTGCGGCCAGGGCCAGTCCCGGCGGCGCAGCAGCGGGATCGACAGGCGGATCTCCGGATGCCACTTCCCCCGCGCATCCTTCTCGATGACGAACAACCCCGCGCAACGCGCCATGCGGGGTGACCAGACGCAGGGCGGCGGCGGGATCTCCCAGCCTGCCTGGTGGAGGATGGCCTGAGCGCGGTGGCGGAGGGTGAGGGTCATGCCTTGATTTTGAGCGGAATTCTGTCGAATGGGTCACCGCCAGGCCATGTGTCAGCTTGTGGGCCTGTCATCGAGATCCGGGGATGCGGTGCGGTTGTCCTCACCGGGGGACCGGCTCTCCTGTAGAAATTGAGATTTCACGGAGCGGGGCCCTGAGCTTGTGCCGCTTCACCAGCCTGGATCTTCTGGCTAACCTGTCCAAGGAGTCTGGATGTCTTCCCTGAACATCGTCAGCAAGGCGTCGGTGCTGGCCGCTTCGTAAGCGAAGCGGACGACCGACTCCTACCTCGGGCCCGATGGGCCCTGGCTTTGACGTGTTCATTTGGAGATTAAAATGAATCTGTACCCCCCGTTTCCCTCCATGCCATTCATGGCTGCATGGGCACCCCTCTTACGCTTGTTCAAGGGCCTGTCGCGCAAAGGGCCCGGCAGCGAAACTTCGACCCTCCGCGCCCTTTCTTTGTGTCCCCTCCCGGCCCAACCTCGTGTCGCTGATTTCGGCTGCGGCTCCGGGGCTTCCGCCTTGTTACTTGCGCAGACGCTGCAGGTGCCCGTGCTGGCCCTGGATGCCGACGGAATGGCTTTGGATGATCTGTGGGAATCCGCTCGGGATCGTGGGCTGCTTCACCTGGTGAAGCCTTGTCCAGGTGACATGGCGAACCCCGGCTTGGCTCCAGAGAGCCTCGACCTCATCTGGTCCGAAGGGGCTGTGACCCATCTGGGCTTGGTGGAGGGGCTTCGCTGCTGGCAGGCGCTCCTCTGCTCTGGTGGCGTGATGGCCCTGACCGACGCCACCTGGTTCGACACCGACCCTCCGGAGGAAGCCAGGCGTGCCTGGGCTGAGTGGTACCCAACCATGGGGACCGAAGCCAGGAACCTCCAGGTCGCCCGGGATGCCGGGCTCAAGGTGCTCGGCCACTTTCGGCTTCCCAGCCGGGACTGGTGGGACTACTACGACGGCGTGGCAGCCCGGCTCCCGCTGTTCGCAACCGATGAAAGCGTCGCCAGTGTCATCGAGGGCCAGAAGGCCGAGATGGACCTCTACCGTCGCACGGGATCCAGCTATGGCTACGTCTTTTACGTACTCCAGAAACCCTGATCTGCCCTGAGCTTGGTCGTCCCTTCCCTTCCGGGCCTGCGGTGTTGGGATGGGACGACTCTTGGGTCTCGATGCAGATTACGGTGATCTCGACCTTCGAGTGGCGCGTCTGTTTCTGGATCGTCGGGAGCGGGACGCCGCGCTTGTTGAGGACGGTGGCGAAGGACGCATGCAGCCGGTGGTCGGTCAGGTCCCAGTGGCAGCCCAACAGCTTCAGCCGCCCTCCGGATGTACCGGATCGCGGAATCATGGCCGGGAGGCTTGCCTTCCTTCCAGCCAGGGCAAGTCAGGAGGTCGGGCCTGTCAGGGGGCTGGAATGGCTTTCGCTCATGGTCTGATTTGTACCAATAAACCACCCGAAACGGATGGGTTCTCTGCCGGCTTGCGTCCGCCAATGCCACGGCGGGCTCAGCGCATCTGGCCGATGGGAATGAGGAAGGATTGGAGGGCCTGGGGCGGGATCTTGACGGAGGCGTGGTAGGCGCCCACCTGGATGGTGTAGGTGGCGGGGCGAGGGGCTTCGTTGTAGGCGATGAGCACCAGGTGCTTGCCGTCCTTCCTTAGGGCGGCGGTGGCATGGAGGCCGTGGGACCCTTGCCCCTGCGGAGAAGCCGTCACCTGGACGATCCGGTCTCCCGGCATGAGGTAGCGGCTGAAGTGGGCCATCACGTAATAGAGCGGGGTGATGTGCGTCTCGCCCGTGCCGGTGTCCACCATGACCGGCGCGGCGCAGAAGTTGTTTACGTGGTTCGGCCCGCCCTGCCGGTCGAGCACGATGTTCCAGTCGATCCAGCCCGCGAACCCGTGGTTGAGGCCCTCCAAGAGATCCAGGGCATAGCGGTGCACGGGCGCGTACTTGGGGTGGGCCTGCTTTTCCTCGGGCGGCGCCCAGTAGTACCCCCAGTCCGTGGCCGAGGCCGTCCACCACCAGGCTTCATTTTTCCAGCCGAGGAAATGGCCTTTGGGGGAACTGTCTTCGGTGCCGATGCCGTCGATGCACCCTTCGGTGTGGAGCAGCGCCTTGCCGGGGAACCGGGTCTGGAGCTGGTCGAGGAGTCCCGTCTGGACGCTGTTGGTGGTGCTGTACCAGTGCAGGCCCGTGCCCCAGACGTAGGCCGCGGCGGCAGGGTCGCCCAGCACCGTCTCGCTGAAGCGGAGGGCATGGGCGTCGCGGTTGTGGTCGAACTGGACGATGCGGACATGGGAAAGGCCGTGCTGCTCAAGCTGAGGCCCAAGGTGCAGCTTGATGTAGTCGCGCAGGCCCTCGGCGGTGAACTCCATGCTCTCCCACTGGCCGCCATTGCCCACTGGCTCGTTTTCCGGCGTGACGCCCCAGATGGACACGCCTTCAGCGGCATAGGCCTGCACGTACTTCACCATGTACCGGGCGAAGGTGTCGTAGTGCTCCGGACGCAGGCTTCCTCCCCGGCCATGGCCGTACCAGTCGCGGTTGTCCTTCATCCACGCAGGGGCCGTCCAGGGGCTGGCCAGCACCTTCAACTGGGGGTTCCTGGCCAGGGCGTCCTTGATCAGGGGGAGCAGGGCGTAGGAGGGATCTTTGGCTCCAGCGAAACCGTTCTTGTCCGGAGCGATGCTGAAGTGGGCCAGGGCCGAGTCATCGGGTACATCGGCGTATGAAAAACGCCCGGTCACCGAGAAATCGCAGGCGCCAATGGGCGCGCGGGCGAGGGTGAAGCGCGCGCCATGGGGGCCGAAGAACCGGTCGAGGAGGCTCTCACGGTCCGGTTTCGCCAGGTGGGCCAGGACGAAAGCTGACGACTCGGTGAGGGCGCCCCCGATGCCTTCCAGGATCTGGAGCTGGCGCGAGGGGTCCACCGCGACGGTGAGGCCGGCTGGAGCGGCGCCCTTGCTGAACTTCAGGGGTGGCCTCTGCTTGAACCGGTCACCTCCCGCGCTGGTCTGGACGAATCCGGCCAGCCGAGGGCCCAGCAGCTTGGGCAAGCCGGGGGTCCGGGACGGCGCGCCTTCAGAGTGCAGCCAGGCTGTGGTCAGGCAGGAGAGCGCCAGGGGAACCAACCAGGGAGATGACATGGTTCAATCCGTTTTCATGGGGGACATTCCGAGGGACTGGCCGGCATCAATGGAAGTAGATGTTGTCCAGGTAGAAATGTCCGGGCGCGCTGGTGACGAACTTGAGCTGGCGGAGGGTGGTCAGGCTGAAACCCGCTTGGTCGATGGGGATGTCGAGCTCCGCCCATGCGCCCTTCACGAGGGGGCCGGCGTCGATGGCGTATTCGGAAGAGGCGTTGATGGGGAAGACTTGCAGCGTGGTGCCGTCCGCGGTCCAGTAGCTGATGTGGAGGATGTTCTTCCCCGTGATGTCGAGGACGCCGGAATCGGTGGCGGCCCCGTTCGGAGACGAGATGTTCACGCCCTGGTAGTTCACGAGGTTCATCAGCTTGATGGTCTTTGTGGCGACGGTCGCATCCGCGATGGAACCGCCCTGGCCCCAGTTGGGATTCCAGTCGCCGACCGGGACATTGGTGTAGGTCCCGCTGCTGTTCAGCAACGAGATGACCTTGGAGGCGGGAAGGGCGGGCGCGCCCGGCAGGGTGGTGGGAGCCGTCACGGCGGGAGGAGTGAGCGGGGGGGCCGAGGCCATCGAGGTGCCGAGGAAGGAGATGGTTCCGACGTAGTAGGTCTGGTCGGCCGCGGGGACGATTCCGAAATTCGGGAAGATGGAAACCTTGTTGTAGGTGTGCGCGAGATCCAGCGCCGGGGTGCCGCCCGTCGGGAGGGCCATGTCGAAGGTGAGTGTCTGCCAGCCCGCCGCGGCGATGGCATCCGATTCCACGGAGTGTGTCTTGTCATTGGCGTCTTCCACCTTCAATTTGAAGCTGGCGCCTGCCGCCGGCGAGTAGACCTGCGCCGTCAGCTTTGTGTGCAAGGAGGAGAAGGGAAGGGTGCCGATCGAATCGAGGTAGCCCGCCGAGGGGGTGGTTCCGGCCCAGATTTCAGCACCCTTCGTCTTGACGACCTGGATGACCCGGCCCGCGGGACCTCCGGCCGGCGCGCCGACCGCCGGAAAGGTGGAGGCGACGCCTCCGAAATTGGTCAGGTTGAGGGTTTGTCCGGTGGCGTTGAGATCGATCGCCGCATAGGACACGGGAGAGGCCACGGTGTTGAAGGGTTGATCCAGGGTGGCCGCAGCCACATTCAAGTTGCCCGCAAGGTCGCTGAAAGATCCTGCCGCGAGGCTGATCTGCAGGGAACCCGTGGCGCCGGAGGGGGGTGTGACCACCAGGGTGTAGTGGGTGGCGTCGACCTTGATCAAGGTGGGGGCGGCGGTCCCGTTCGTGACGGTGATGTCGCTCAGGGCGAAACTGGTGCCGATGTCCTCGCTGAAGGTGAAGGTCACGGTCACCGGGGCCGTGACCGGCGCGCTGCTTCCGGCGCTGATGGATGCGGTGGGAGCCGTGGTGTCTGCCGGCGCAGCCTGGGCCGCAGTCGAGGACTTGCCTCCGCACCCAACCAGGAAGGCTGGCACGGATGCCGCAGAGAGGGCCGCCACCAGGAGGAAGCCTCGAGTTCGATAGGCCGTCATTTTCTCTCCTTCAATCGAATCGGCATTCCGCCGAACGGACGTGCGAATAACTGCTTAACGGTGCGCAAGGTGACGGCCGCACCAAGGGTTGAGAGCACGCAAATGGCGGGTGAGCACCCCAAGGCTGTTCTCAAAAAAATGGTTGATCAATGTCCTTTATTCATAATCCGGGGCGATTTTTCGGCGGACCCAGGGGCGATCAAGATCCAGGGTAGGGTCCCGGGTCCGGTCTATTCCTTGATCCGGAGGGGCTCGGCCCAGGCATCCGGGTAGACGTGGCGGTGGGCGTGGATGGTTCTGGAGAATTTGCCGAAACGGACATCGATTCCGGCGTAGATCGACAGCATCGGAGAGCCTTCCGGAAGGACGTAGACCTCGGACAGGGTCTGCTCCTTCTGCTTCGGATCAATCCTTCGGGTGCGGGCTTCGGCCCGGTCCCAGCCTTTGTGGTGCGAGAAGGCGCATCGCAGCTCCCCGTCCAGGGCGAAGGTGCCGTCGGCGTTGCGAATGCTCAGTTCCAGCGGGACTTCCCGCTTGATCGACGGATCGGCGGCGCGGACCTGGAGGTCGAGGGTGGGCCACTGGACGGGGTCCTTGCCCGTGAGGACGATCAGGGTTTCGGTCTTGAGGAGGCGGCCGTTCGCGCCGTAGGCCTCCATGACGAACTCGCGGTCCTTGAGCCCTTCGTCGCCGAAGGAGAGATTCGCGGAGATGTAGCCGTGCGCATCCGGCGCCAGCTCCATCAGGATGCGGTCCTGGTGGACCACTCTCAGCTTCCTGACCGCGGGCTGGCAGAAGGCCTCGACAGGGACGGCGTTCTGGTAGAACTGCCGGTTCTTGGGCGAGGTGATCAAGGCCGTGTTGTACTGCTTCAGGGCATGCCAGGCGGGGCGCGGATGGCCGGTGGAATCCTTCAGGTCGCGGAAGCCGATGAAGCCGAACCACTCTTCTGCTTCGTCGTCGTGGACGGCGGGCGCGCCGGCCTTCCACCAGCCATCGGCGAAGTAGAAGGGGCAGAGGCCGGTGGCGCCGGAATCCAGGATGTCCCGGTAGTAGCGGAGCATGGCGTCGGCCTGCTCCTGCAGGCTGTTGCCGCCGTAGAGCCCGCTTCCCTTGCGGGAAACGGAGCGTCCGAACTCCGTCAGGAGGACGGGCTTGCCCTGGCCGAGGGCATCGGTGATGGCCCGTTGGGACTGGGTGAAGCCGTGGGTGAAGTTGGAGCCGTCCTTGTAGTCGTAGGCGTTCCTGCCATAGACGTCGAACAGATTCATGTCGAGCCATTCGGTGATGGCGGTGTTTCCTGAGATGGTGACCGGAATGCCGGGGTGCAGCTGATGGATGAGATCGGCGGTTCTCGTCCAGAGTTCCCGCGTGGCCTGGGCTCCGACCTTGCGGATGTGCTCTGGCATGGGCTCATTCATGATCAGGTAGGTGATCACGCAGTCGTATTTGCGGGAGTAGGACAGGACCCGCCTGACGAGGGCGAGGTCCTCCGCCACCACCTTCGGATCCGAGAAGTCTTCGTCGGGCTTCAGCCAGATGCCGAAAACGACCTTCAGGCCCGAGGCCTGGACCACTTTCAGTTCGGCCTCGGACATCTGGGACCAGGTGCGGATTCCGTTGAACCCCGCCTCCTTGATGCGCTTCAGGTCGCTTCGAATCTGCGCGAGATCGCGTGATGCCTCGCCGTAGGGCGCCTCTCCCGGGCGCGCTCCGGACTCATAGCCGATGGCGTTGACGAGGAATTTGCGCCCCTTGATGTGGTACCAGCCATCCTTCAACTCGACACCGGCTTTCGGGTGCGGCGGCGGCGCAGGGACCGCCGCCGGCATCGCGCCCGCCGTCAGCGCCAGGGCGAGAAGAGCACGGATCAGTCGATTTGGCACAGGGACTCCCCCGGGCTGGGTCGGCCCCAGCCCGATACAAGGTCGATGGAACGGTCAAGAGCGGCGGTAGACGCGAACGTAGTCCACCAGCATCTGCTGGGGGAAGGTGGTGGAGCCGTCCGGAGCCCCGGGCCAGTTCCCTCCCACCGCCAGATTCAGGATGAGGAAGAAGGGATGGTCGAAGACCCAAAGGGATCCGTTGGCAGGAAGGTCCGCGGGCGTGCGCGTTGCGAAGAGGGCGCCGTCCACGTAGAAACGCATCTGGGTGCCCTCCCACTCCACGGCGTAGAGGTGGAAGTCGTCGGCGAATTTCCCGGCGGCCAGGGTCTTGGCCGCAGAGATGCCGTTTCCTCCGCTGTAGCCGGGGCCGTGGATGGTGGCGTGCACCGTGGCGGGTTCCTTGCCGACGTTCTCCATGATGTCGATCTCGCCGCAGGCGGGCCATCCGTTGGATCCGAGGTCGTTCCCCAGCATCCAGAAGGCGGGCCAGAGCCCTTGTCCGGCCGGGATCTTGATGCGGGCCTCGAAGCGCCCGCTCGACTGGGCGAAGAGGCCCTGGGTCTTGACGCGGCCGGAGGTGTAGTTCCGGGCGATGCCGTCGGTGCCCGTGTAGGTCTCCTTGACCGCCGTGATGACCAGGTTCCCGCCGTGGATCGAGACATTCTGAGGGCGGCCGGTGTAGGTCTGAAGCTCGGCGTTGCCCCATCCGCCGCCGCCGAGATCGAAGGCCCATTTGGCGGGATCGGGGGCGCTGCCATCAGCCCCACTGAATTCATCGCTCCAGCTCAGCGCCCAGGCGCCCGTGGGGTTGGCCGGAACGGCTGTCTGAGGCGTCGAGGATCCGCCGCCGCAGCCCAGGCAGAGGGTGAAGGCGAAGGTGAGGAGGCTGGGCGATCTCATGCGTGGTTCTTCCTTATGGCCAGGGCGGACCCCCCAGCATGCCCCTCACAAAAGAGGTGATGGAATAGTCTTTTTTGGTAAACAGGTATCGGTTTTCCTTTAATCCCGGGCCCGGATTTAACGCCCGGAAAGGCCTGCGCGGTAAAGGGCCGGGGTGGTGCCCGTTTCACGTTTGAAGAAACGGCAGAAATAGGTGGCGGAGTTGAATCCGCATTCGCGGCCCACCTCCTCGACGGACAAGTTCGAGTTCTCGAGGAGGCGCATGCCCCGGTTGAGCCGGACCCTGAGCACCTCTCCGGCCACGGGTCGCCCGAGGTGCTTCTTGAAGAGGTTGTCCAGGGTGGAGCGGGAGCAGCCCGTCAACTCGCAGACCTGCTCGACCGAGATGCCACGGCAGGCCCGGTCGCGGATGATCCGGGAGGCGGCGACGACCGTGGGGTTCTCGGCCGTGGTGATATCCGTGGACTGGCGGTCGACAACCCGCAGGGGAGGATGGTGGTAGAGCCGGGGCTCGACGGTTTTGCCGTCCAGAATGCTGATGAGCATTTCCGAAGCCAGCAGGCCGATGCCCTCGGTATCGGGGGCGATGCTCGTCAGGGTGGGACGGCAGAGGCGGCAGAGGATGTCGTCATTGTCGACGCCGATGACTGAGATCTCGCCCGGCATGGAGATTCCAAGGTCGCGGCTGGCCGTGATGATCTGCTGGCCCCGGGTGTCGTTGCAGGCCAGGATGGCCACCGGCTTCGGAAGCTGGGACAGCCAGACCGCCAGGGCCTGTTCGTATTCAAGGCCCCGCATTTCCCGGAACTGGAGGTTGATCGAGGCGGACACCTTGGGCGGCGGCTGGTAGATGCTGATCTCGTGGCCGCGAGCCGCGAAGATGCGCCTGAATGCGTCGGATCGCCGGTCGGAGAAGAAGATGCCGGGGTATCCGCAGAAGGCGAAGTTGATGAATCCGGCCTGGGTGAAGAAGTCCGCGGCGAGCTGGGCCACGATCCCTGCATCGGTGTCGATCACCGGCGTGTCCGGACAATTGCCTTCTCCCTGCACATCCACGATGGGAACGCCCAGCGCCTTGATCTGGCGTCCCAGGTCCGCATTGGTGACGAACCCGATGATTCCGTCGATGTGGCCCTTCTTGAGCCACGAGGGGAGTTTCATGAACTCCGCCCGCTCATACGGAAAGATCAGGAGATCCTCCCGTTCGAGCGCATAGGTGGCCACCCCCCTGCAAATGCCTCGGCTGTAACCACCTGCGGCGGGGACCAGGAGGGCGATGTGGCGGATCGACGGCATGAGAAAGGATCATACTCTTCCCCTATTTCACGGTAATTCTGATTTCCTGCGGCCGGGATCGGCTTGCCAAGGTTTCATCGCGGTTTTGGGGGCCCCGGTCCCCTGAGATGCAGGCGGGGGCTCGATCCAGAACGCAGGGCCGGCGCAGGCCGTCCGGGCTGCGAATCCGGCGGGCGGATTTCCGGGCTGGATGGTGACGAAGCGCACAAAGCTGGAAAGGGCCGCGGATCTGCTGCCGCTCATTCCGGTCAGCCGCCAGGCTGAATTCGCATAATGCTGTTGATAGGTCGTTAAATCCGGTCAATAGATCTGTCTGGACAAGGAATATCTCGCCAAAAAAACACATGTGAAAACGAAAAAAGACCATATACAAGCGCAATTTTAGAAATCAGGCTTGCCCAGTCTTCTTTGAACCAAGTCGCCGGGCAGCCCTCAGGATTCCGATCTCACAGGGCCCCCCGCTCGCAAGCCGGATTGACCCCCTCCTCCTGGGCGGGGACAGATGAATGCCCATCGATGGATCCCTCGCGCCTGACCGCGCGGGTGGGCATGGGTGAGCGCAGGTGGACCTAGGCTAGGGTGAGCCAGGGTGAGGTTGTCTGGCCCTGGAACGATTTAAAAATCAATGAAAACAATCTTTAGGTTTCAAGAAATCCCATGCGAAAGACCTTCCTAAAAAAGGAGAGAACCATGACGGCCCATCGATTCCGAGGCGTATTGGCGCTTCTGGCTGCCTTCACCATGGCCCTGTTGAGTGGTTGCGGCGGGAAATCCCGTCCCGACACTTCGTCCTCATTCATCTCCATCGCGCCGGTGGCCTGGACCTTGTACCCCGGCCAGTCAGAGCAGCTCGTGGTGACCCGCCACAATTCAGACGGCTCCAGCTCCGTGGTGAGTTCCGGCGTCGTTTTCGCGGCTTCGGCCGATGCCGTGGCCTCCGTCAGCGCCACTGGCCTGATGACGGGAGTCAGCGTGGGCACCGGCACCGTGACGGCCACGGTGGGCGACAAGACCGCGGACGCCGTGGTGAAGGTGACACCGCTGTTCGCGGGCCCTGTCTTCACCGATGACTACGCGGCGGGAACGACCTTCGTGCCCTTCGGAGGCTCCGTCAATGACCTCGCGGTGGACCGGCTGGAGCACCACTCCTGGTCGGCCTCGCTGAAGGTGACGGTGCCCGCCGCGGGGTATACGGGCGGCGCTCTGAAGGCCGCCTCGCCCCAGAACATGTCACCCTACAACGCCGTGACGTTCTGGGCCAAGGCGAGCAAGGCGGTCACGCTTGCGACGGCGGGTTTCGGAGACAGCGCCACAGGCGATGTGCGCTTCAAGGCGGAGGTGGAGTCCCTCGCGCTCACGACTGAATGGGCCAAGTTTGTCATGCCCATCCCGGTTCCCGGGAAGCTCAGCGAGAATGCGGCCCTCTTCCATTTCGCGCAGGGCAGTTCAGGATCGGCCTATGCCATCTGGTTCGACGACATCCAGTACGAATACCTGGGAGCCTCGGCCCTTGGCGCGCCCGCCACTGCGGCGGTAGGCTGGCGCCCGATCAGCGTCGATCTCGGCAAGACCGCGGCGCTTCCCAGCGGGAACGGCAGCGGCAACACCGCGACCTACAGCCTTCCCGCCGTGAAGCTCGTCAACCTCGGCATCGGCTACTTCGACATCACCTCCGACGCGCCGGCCATCGCCACGCCGAACCTCGACGGCACCGTGAAGGGCTTGGCCTTCGGGGCCGCCCATCTCACCGCCAAGCTGGGCGGCCTCTCCGCCGGGACCGGCACCGTCACGGTGGCTCCCGCCAGCCCGACATCGGCGCCACCTGCTCCCACGGCGTCTGCGGGCAACGTGATCTCGCTGCTTTCGAAGGCCTACACGAACAGTCCGGTCGATACCTGGAATGCCAGCTGGGGCGTGGTCGGCGGTTTCTCGGAGGCGGTCATCGCCGGCGACAACATGAAGAAATACGCGAACCTCGGCTATGCAGGCATCGAGTTCGTCAGCCACCAGATCGACGCGGCGCAGATGGGCTACTTCCACATCGACATCTGGACGCCGGATATGACGGCCTTCCACGTGAAGCTCGTCGATTTCGGCCCCGACGGCGCCTACGGGGGAGGTGACGACACCGGTGTGGAGATCTCGGTTCCCGTGTCCGCCCTGCGGCAGTGGCAGAGCATCGACTTGCCGCTGAGCTCGTTCACCGGGCTGAAGCTCAAGAACCAGGCCCAGATCGTGATCGTGGGCGAGCCTTACGCGAACGGCACGGTCTTCATCGACAACGTCTACTACCACAAGTGATCGCCAGGAGCGCCGCCTGGCCCGCGGGCGGCGCTCCTGGACCTTTCGGTCGAACGCAAGGTCAGCCCGCGCGATTCCCGGCGGTCGATGCAGGGGTCGGGCCTCGCAGGATTGAGTGATCCACAAGCGATTCCAGGTTGTTGTCAACGGATTGTCCAGAGGCCATGGGCGCTGGGTATCAATGGGGAGGAAGTCATGATCAAGGCGGTGAATATGGTTCGATGGGGTCTGGTGGCATGCCTCTGCGCGTCGCTTTCGCCCATGCGCGCCCAGGACACGGGGTTTTCCAAGGAATTCAAGTTCCGCCTTGGATACGCGCAAAACCCCAAGGACCATATGCGGGCTCCGTACACCGGGTTCGGTCTCAACCTGGGCTATGGCATCGGGGTGGGCAGGCTCGGCCTCGAGTTGGGCTACTTCTACAAGACCGGCGACACCTACATCACGCGGCCTGACGACTCGGCGCTGGGCGCGGCGCAGCTGCCGATGAATCCGGCCAAGTCCGTGGAGGACAAGCGCAACCAGCTGGCGGGGTTCTCGGTGCGCACGGCCTTCAGCCGAGAATTGGCTGAGAACTGGCGCTGGCAGGCGGGTCTGCAGTTCGGCGGAACCTTCAAGCACCAGTATGTGGGCGATACGCAGAGCCTGCCCTGGGACGCCGGCACGGGCACCGCGGGTTGGCGGGATTTCTATCTGGGGACGCCCACCAAGGGGGGGCTGAATCCCACGCCCTTCGGCGGCGTGAGCTGGAAGGCGGACAAGGATTCCAGCGTCGAACTGAACCTCGTGCTCCTGAACTACCAGGCGATCGAGTACCACCATTTCGCAGGGACGGGCACGGTCTACGTCAGCAGCGCCTCGGGCCCCCACTCCTCGGTGGATACGGCCTTCCCCAGCGATTCGCTGGCGAAGAAGAACCGCCTCGTCCCCCACCTTGAAATCGCCTATGTGTTCCATTTCTAGGCCCAACCCCCTGAATCCCGGAGATAGACCATGAACATGCGCAACACACTCCAACTCTCCACCCTCGCGGTGATGCTGGCCGGTGGTGTGAGCCTGGTCGCGCAGACGACCACCGGAGCTCTGCGTGGCCAAGTGACGGACGAGGCTGGGAAGCCCGTGGCCAATGCCCGCGTCTCGCTGGAGAGCACAGCCCTCTTCCAGACGCGGGTCATCCTGACCGATGCTGACGGGACCTACCGCGCCCTCCTGCTCCCCGTGGGCAACTACACGATCCGCGTGAGCGCCGAAGGGCTGCTCGGCAAGACCGCCAACGATGTCCGCGTGGGCGTGGGTTCCAACCTGGCCATGTCCTTCGTCCTGAAGCCCACGCAGGCCGCCGCCGCCGTGGTCGAAGTCGTCGGAACCACGGCCGCCGAGGCCAAGACCAGCGACAAGATCTCCGTCAACTACTCCGCCGATCAGCTGCTGAAGCTGCCCGTCTCCATGCAGGGATTCGATTCCATCACCAACATCGCCCCTGGCGTGGCCGGCTACGGAACAGCCGCCCGGGTCCGCGGGTCGGACACGAACCAGGTCCTCTACAGCGTCGATGGCATCAACGTGAAGGACGATTCCGGCAAGGCGGCCTCTCTCTACTCCCCCCTGCCTGATTCCATCGAGGATGTGCAAGTGGTCGCCTCCGGGCTGAACGCCCGCAACGGCCTGGTCAGCGGCGGCCAGGTCAACATGGTGACGAAGAGCGGCTCCAACACCTTCGAAGGCACTGTCCGGGCCAACATGTCCAGGGCCTCGATGGGCGCCGACTACTACCTCACCAACGCGGCGAACAACAGCAACCTCCTTCGCGAGGACCTCACCCACACGACCGACATCACGATGAGCGGCCCCATCGTCAAGGATCGGCTCTGGTTCACGCTGGGGACCCGCTTCACGCCTTCCCAGGCCACGACGGGCCTCCTTGGCTACACGGTGCTGGGCATCCGGGAAGGGCAGACCTCGCCCATCCCCTGGAACACGGTCCGGACCATGCTCCATCCCATGTCCACCTATGGCCTGAATCCCGGCGTGGACGCCGTGGTCAACGCCGGCGCCGGCGCTGGCTACGCCATCGACACGGAACAGGCGGGCACCCAGCTCAGCTCTTCCATCCGCTTCCAGAAGATCGAAGGGAAGCTGACCGGGATGATCTCGCCGAACCACGCCATGAGCTTCACCTACCTGACGGAGAAGACGACTCAGGGGAACGTCCAGGGGCAGAAGAACGCCGACCCCTGGGAGGGCAACATTCTCCGCGGCATCGGCGAGATGAAGACCGAAACCAAGGCCTACACGCTGTCCTGGAACGGCATCCTGGCGCCGAACTGGACCATCGAGGCGCGCACGACCTACGCGGCCATTTCAGCCAACGATGTGCCCAACCCGAACCCTGGCGTGGCCGTCTCGGGCTACTTCTCGACGGGGGATCCGACGCTGCGGCTCCGGGGCGAGAGCGGCCCCCATTCCTGGCTCGCCGACGAGGGCTACAACTACGGCCCCCTGCTCACCAACATGAGCACCTACATCAACCCGGAAAAACGGGGGAACCAGACGGCCACCGTGAACGTCAAGACCATCCAGGAATTCCACGGCAACCACGACATCGACATGGGAGGCGAGCGCGTCGCCACCCTCTACAACTTCGGCCGCACCAAGTTCGGCAACCGCGGCGTGTTCACGGGCGGATGGGAGCGGAATGCCGCCACGGGGCAGTACCTCTATCCCGTCTTCCGCCGGGGCGCCCAGGGGACCACGCCTTCGGAAATCCTCCAGATCGGGCCTGGCGAGAACCCGTCGGCGAACGGGTGGACCGCCTGGGATTCCATGCCCAACGGCCTGGGCACGCAGTCGCCCTTTCTCCATTGGGAGGCCATCCGCGGCCCCAGCGCCCACATGGAGCGGTTTTTCGACGACGCGGGCGACTCGAAGAACAGCACCACTTCGTTCTGGCTGAACGACAACTGGACCATCAATCCCCAGTGGAATGTCATGGTGGGCGCCCGCATGAACAAGCTGGTCATGGAGGACCAGGGCGGCAACCACCTGCACGACATGAACATCTTCGAGCCCCGGTTCATGGTCAAGTTCAATCCGGATGGCAACAACAAGGAGGTGTTTTCCTTCTCCGCCGCCAAGTTGGCTTCGGCCTATTCGGATGCCGTCGCCAACAATTTCCGGGGGAACGCCTGGGAGGTTCGCACGGTCCACCTCTGGAGCGGCGCGGGGCTGAATCCGGGCATCGCGCAGCCAGGGTTCGACACGGCGGCTTCGGCCTCGGATGCCCCCACGGGCACCTACAACGGCTACACCTACACGGGCCAGAATATGCACGGTGTCCGCTGGGTGGACTACGCCACGCTGACGGACCCGAGCAACTACGGCCCGGCCTACGACATGCTTGACGCGCGCCAGACCTACCTTTCACCCGGCCTCAAAGCCCCCTACGCCATTGAGCTGAGCCTCGGTTATCAGCGGAACTACGATTCCGGCTACTTCCGCATCAATGGGACGCGCCGCACCTACAAGGACAACATCGTCGGCCCGATCCATGATTACGGCATGGCTTCCATGGTGCACATGGTGAGCCCGGCGCCGGGCGATCCGCTGCGCATCTGGAAGCAGGCCACGGTCTGGAAGAATTCGGAGTTCGACCGGATCTACACCGGGCTTGAAATGGTATTCCAGAAACAGCTGTCCGCCCGGTGGAGCATGATGGGCTCGTACACCTGGGATCAGTCGACCGGCACCAACGACCTGGACTACTACAGCTACAAGACGCTCCGCGAAAAGCTCCTGACTCCGGCGCAGCAGCGGGCTGCTGTGGGGCAGGGCGTCCTCAGCAGGAACCAGATCGCCCACCTGTTCCTGACCTACACGCTGCCCGTGGGAAAGGGCAACATCTCCTTCTCCGTCAAGGCGGATACGTGGCAGGGTGGCGTCATCCAGGCCCAGGGCTGGACGGACTACCGCACCCTTCCGGGCTTCGCGGCCCTGCAGTTGCCGAGCACGATCGGCGGCGAGCGCGTCACCGACGTCGACCAGCGGACGGGGAACTGGCAGACCTTCTTCCCCACCTACTATGGCGACATGGGCTCCTTCAAGACCGGCGTGGACTACTACCAGATCGGCGCCAAGCTCCAGTGGGACATTCCGATCGGGGTGGGCAAGGTGCGGATGATCGGCTACGTGACCTTGGACAACCTTTTCAATCACATGCTCATGACCAACGTGTACGGCTACTTCACCGGGGACTCGCCGAATCAGACCAACAATGTGGCGCCCGGCAGTGCCATGGCCCTCTTCTACAGCAACCGCTACTACGGTCAGACACCAGGGGACACCGGAGCCAAGTACGGCGACTACAACATGGGGTACGGCGGCCGCCGCGTCAGCGATTTCAGCTTCGGGTTCAAGTTCTAAGCAGCCTATGAGAAGGAGCAATCCATGACTATCGCGCGCACCTGCATGCTAGGCCTCTTGGCCCTGCCCTTGGCCGCCCAATCCACGAATTTCAGCGCCGGAGGAGGCCTCATCCATGGGCTGGACAGCTACAAGAAGGCCGTGAACGCCACCACCGGCCTGAACTTGAACGTCGGCTACGACACCTCGGTCTACAAATCGGGCATTCCGGCGCGCATCAGCCTGGGAGTGGGGCTCATGCCCGGCAAGGAGCAGAACGGCCTGAAGACCTCGCTGACCCTGTTCCAGCTTGCGGGAGATCTCCTGATCCAGACGGACGTCCAGGGCCTCCAGGGCGTCGTCGGCCTGTCGCTCAACAGCTACTCGGCCAAGTTTTCAGGCTACGAAAGCCCAGCGGCATCCGATGTGGAGCATCACTTCCCGTTCCATGATGCCAAAGGCCTGAAGGGCGGTCTCCGTTTTGGGGTGGAATACGCGTTCAATGCGCGCTGGAACGGGCAGGCCCTGATCCAGGCCACGGAATTGGCCGGCCGGCAGCGCTTCGATCCGCTGATCCGGGAGGGCGGCATCAATCCGGCCTGGCTGGAAATCGGAGTCCGCTACAAATTCTGAGCGTCTCATGCGCCGGTTCGGACTGCGGCCGTTTGAAGGCCCAGCGCTGGAACCGGCCTCGCCGCCAACACACTGATCGTTTGGAAGCCATTCAAGCCGCGCAGGCACGGAGGATGAATCCATGGAAGCACAGGACCCTGGAACGGGGCGAACCTCTGGACGGGTGGAGGGAAGGCTTTCGTTCGGAGAGAAGGCCGGCTACTCGCTCGGGGACGCGGCCTCCAACTTCTATTGGAAGACCTTCGAGTTCTTCATCATCTTCTTCTACACGGATGTCTTCGGCATCTCAGCGGGCGCGGTCGGAACCATGATGCTGGTCACCCGCATCATGGACGCGGTGGCGGATCCGATCATGGGCAGCATCGCGGACCGGACGAGGACTCGCTGGGGCCACTTCCGGCCCTACCTGATCTGGTTTTCCGTTCCGCTGGCGTTCGCGGGAGTGCTGACGTTCACCACGCCCAACCTGGGGGGCGGGGGGAAGCTCGTCTATGCCTACCTGACCTACTGCCTCCTGATGCTCCTCTACACCGCGGTGAACATTCCCTACAGCGCCCTGCTGGGCGTGATGACTCCGAATTCAAAGGAGCGGACCTCTCTGGCCTCCTTCCGCTTCGTGGGAGCGTTCTCCGTGGCCGTTCTGGTGCAGTATTGCACCCCGAGCCTGGCCCAGTGGTTCGGCATGGATGCCTCCCTGCGCGCAGGCCATCCCTTCCTGGCCCACCCCGTGGCCTGGGTGCGATGGTTCCTCTCCAAGGAGTTCCTCCTCCTGCCCTCGAATCTCATGAAGGGCTGGCAGCTGACCCTGGCGCTCTATGGCGTGATCGCCGTGATCCTCTTCCTGATGTGTTTCGCCAGCACCCGCGAACGGGTGGTCCCGCCCGAAAACCAGAACCCCGACTTGAAGCGGGACATGCGGGACATGTTCACCAGCCGGGCTTTCCTGGTCATGCTGGGCGTCGCCATCATCATGATCAGTTCCTTTGTTCTCAAGGGATCGGTCTCCGCCTACTACTTCAAGTACTACGTCCACCGGAATGACCTGCTGGGGCCCTTCCTCGTTTCGAACGCGCTGGCCTTCCTGGCGGCGGTGATCATCGCTCCGTCGATCGCGAAGCGGTTCGACAAGAAGACCCTCTTCATGGGATCCATCGGCGTCGGCGGCCTGATCATCGCCGGTTTCTGGTTCGCAACCCCGGGGGATGTGGCGCTCATGTTCGCCTTGCAGATCCTTTCCAGTTTCGTGATCGGATTCAACTCGCCGCTGCTGTGGGCCATGTTCGCGGACACGGCCGACGATTCCGAGTGGCGGCTGGGCCGCAGGAACACCGGACTCGTCTTCGCCTCCGCCATCTTCGGCACCAAGGTCGGGTTGGCCATCGGGGCCTGGGTGACGGGGTTGCTGTTGACCGGATTCGGTTACGTGGCGAACGTGGAGCAGACGGCCACGTCCCTGCTCGGAATCAGGCTCTCCATGAGCCTCTTCCCCGCCGCGATGCTGGTGCTCGCCGCCCTCCTGATGAAGGCCTATCCCCTCGATGACCAGCTGATGGTGCGGATCGAATCCGAGCTGAAGGCCCGGAAGACTGCGAGCCCAGATGAGCAGTAGCGCGAACGGAATAGAATCCGCCCGCCGGACTTCCGGCCAGCCCTTGTCCGGGTGGTTCAGGGCCTCGCGGGCATTGATTTGGGCGAAGCAGGCGGGCCTCGTCCTGATCATCCGGAGCTTCGCCATGGGCGGAGAGGGCCTCCCCCCCGTCGACCTGGCCAAGCAGCAATGGAACGGCAACGCCATCTGCTACTCCGGCTATCGCCTGGGCCAGCATCCGGACCGGCAAGCCTTCCCGACCGAAGCCCAGGTTCTCGATGATCTCCGGATTCTGGAGCGGAACTGGCGCCTCATCCGCGTGTATGGGGCGGACCGGCACAGCCGCGATGTCCTTGCAGTCATCCGGAAGCATCGGCTGAATCTGCGCGTGATGCTCGGGATCTGGCTGAGCGGGAAGCCCGGGAAGGAGGCCGAGAACCAGCGCCAGATCGCCTACGGCATCCATCTGGCCAAGGCGTTCCCGGAAGCCGTTGCCGCGGTGAACGTGGGCAACGAGGCCCTGGTGTCCTGGTCTGATCACCGGATGCCGGAAGAGGCCATGGTCGAATGTGTCCGGCAGGTCAAGGGTTCTGTGGCCTGCCCTGTCACGGTGGCCGACGACTTCCTCTACTGGATTCAGCCCGGCAACAAGCTGCTTCCCCTCATCGACTTCATCACCCTGCACAGCTACCCCCTTTGGGGTCATCAGGACATCGAAGAAGGGCTTCCCTCCACCGTCTCGAAATACGACCAGGTGCGGAAGCTCTATCCCGGGAAGACCATCGTGTTCGGCGAAGTGGGTTGGGCCTCCTACACGGAACCCCATGCCCAGCATGTGCCGGGGGCAGGCAGCGAAAGCAAGCAGAAGCGCTACTACGAGGAGATCAACGCCTGGGCGAAGAACCAAGGCGTGACGGCCTTTTTCTTCGAGGCCTTTGACGAGCCCTGGAAGGGCCAGGGGACGGAAGGGCACTGGGGCGTGTTTTCCGTGGACCGGAAAGCGAAGCCCGTCGTGCGGGAGGCCTTTCAGGACCTCACGCACGACCGGACCGCCTCTCCAGGCCGCGAGCCGCTGCCGGGCCAGATCCACAAGGCGGACGGGAATTGATCATGAATGACATTTTTGTTTCTGAGAGCTCATTGGAAAGGACCCTTCCGGAAGTGGACGGATCCTTTGTGGACCTAGGCGGAGAGCGGTTCTAC
Source organism: Acidobacteriota bacterium (assembly GCA_016195985.1). GTDB lineage: Bacteria > Acidobacteriota > Holophagae > Holophagales > Holophagaceae > Geothrix. Next base: position 55,289 of record JACPYP010000016.1, read on the forward strand.
CGAGTCCAGAACTACGACGCGATGCCCCCCTTCCTGCTCAGCCTGGTCAGCGCTTCCGACCATTGGCTGTTCCTTTCCAGCAACGGAGCGCTGACTGCGGGACGGAAGGGCCCCGACCACGCGCTCTTTCCCTACTACACAGATGACCGGATTCACGACAGCCAGCATCAGACGGGCAGCAAGACCATCCTGCGCGTGACCCGCGGCGGCAAAACCTCCCTGTGGGAACCCTTTTCCCAGCGCTACCAAGGGCTCTACGGGCTGAAGCGGAACCTGTACAAGAGCGTCTACGGGAACAAGGTCCTTTTTGAAGAGACCAACCGGGAGCTCGATCTCACCTTCCGGTGCGAGTGGATGAACAGTGATCGCTGGGGGTTCGTGCGGCGCGGGGTGCTCGTCAACAACAGCGAAGAACCCGCCGCCATCGACCTCCTTGACGGCATCCAGAACCTGCTGCCATGCGGATTGGATCGCCGCTTCCAGCTGGAGTACAGCACCCTCGCCGACGGTTACAAGCGCACCGAGCTGGTTCCGGAGACCGGGCTGGCCCTGTTCCGCCTCAGCTCAATTCCCGTGGACAAGGCCGAGCCCAGCGAAGCCCTCTGCGTGAACCTGGCCTGGTCGACAGGGCTGAGCCAGGCCAAGCGGCTGCTCTCGGCAGGCCAATTCGAGGGCTTCCGGCGCGGCCTTTCCCTGCACCAGGAAAACGACGTGCGGGGCCAGCGCGGGGCCTACATGTTGAACGCAAGCCTCGAACTGGATTCCCGCGCACAGAAGGAGTGGCTCATCGTGGCGGAGGTCGACCAGGATGCGTCGAAGGTGCGCGCCTTGAACCGCTGCATCCTCGAAACGCCGGACCTGGGATGCAGGGTTCTGGCCGACGTGGAGCAAGGGACCCGGGACCTGATCCACATCGTGGCTTCTGCGGACGGCCTCCAGCTCACCGGTGATGAGAGCAGCTGCCGCCGGCACTTCTCCAATGTGCTGTTCAACGTCATGCGGGGAGGCCTTCCCGAGGACGGCTACGTCATCTCCAGGGAGGATCTGCGAGCGTTTCTCGGCCGGGCCAATGCCGAGGTGGCCCGCCGGGAGGACTCTTTCCTCCAGGCGCTTCCCGACCGGCTCCATCTCGCGGATCTGAAACGGAGGGCGGCCGGGACGGGAGATCCAGATTTGGCGCGCCTCGTCCATGAGTACCTGCCCCTCACGTTCAGCCGGCGGCATGGGGATCCGAGCCGGCCCTGGAACATCTTCTCCATCCGGCTGAAGGACGCCTCCGGGCACAAGCTCCTCGACTACGAAGGCAACTGGCGGGACATCTTCCAGAACTGGGAGGCGCTTGGTCATTCCTTCCCCGGGTTCATCGAGAGCATGATCGCCAAGTTCCTGGACTGTTCCACAGCAGATGGCTACAACCCCTATCGCATCATGCGGGACGGCTTCGAGTGGGAAACCATTGACCCTGACGATGCCTGGTCCTTCATCGGCTACTGGGGCGATCACCAGGTCATCTACCTCCTGAAGCTGTTGGAGGCGTCTCATCGTTTCCGCCCGGGACAGCTGTCCGGGATGCTGGGCCAGAAGCTGTTCAGCTATGCCGACGTGCCGTACCGGATCAAGCCCTATGAGGATCTGATCGCCAGGCCCCGCGACACGATCCGTTTCGATCAGGCCGCCCACCGCGAGACCATGGAACGGGCTGCGCGCCTGGGTGCCGACGGGAAATCGCTGATGGGCGCCGACGGGCCCGTCCGGTCCAATCTCGCCGAGAAGCTGCTGCTGGTGGCGCTGACCAGGCTCACGAACTTCATTCCGGAAGGCGGGGTGTGGATGAACACCCAGAGGCCGGAATGGAACGATGCCAACAACGCTCTGGTCGGATACGGGGTGTCCGTGGTGACCCTGTGCTACCTGCGGCGCTATCTGGCTTTCTGCCGGGACCTGTTCCAGGCTGGAGAAGAGGGGGGCTGGGAAGTCACCTCGGAAATCGGGCAACTGCTGCACTCCGTGGAGGAGGTGCTGCGGCGCCATGCGGGTTACCTCGGCGCTCCCGTGACACCCGGTGAGCGCAAGCGCATGCTCGATGCTCTCGGCAGGGCCGGGTCGGAGTACCGCGCTGCGATCTACTCCCATGGGTTCACGGGAGACACGGCCACGATCACGCCGGAACAGGTGCGGGCCTTCTGTGACCTGGCCCTTCGCCACGTCGACCACTCCATCCAGGCAAACCGTCGGGACGACGGGCTCTACCATGCCTACAACCTGATGAAGGTGGAGGGGGATGGCATCGATCTTCGCAACCTCCACCTGATGCTGGAAGGGCAGGTGGCCGCCATCAGTTCCGGTGCCCTCACCAGTGAACAGGTGCTGGTCCTGCTCGATGCTCTGCGCGCCAGCCCGCTCTACCGGGTCGATCAGGGCAGCTACATGCTCTATCCGGATCGCGTCCTTCCGAGGTTCCTGGACAAGAACAATGTGCCTGAGTCCTCCCACTCCAGGTCCGATCTGCTGACCGCGATGCTTCGATCGGGAGACGAGAGGATCGTGGCCAGGGACATCGAGGGGATGGTCCACTTCAGCGCGAGCTTCCGCAATGCGGAGCTGCTCCGGGAGGCGCTGGAGGGCCTTTCGGAGGGCCCGTACCGGGATCTGGTTGCCCGCGAATCCCATCTCATCCTGGGCATTTACGAGCAGGTTTTCGACCACCAGTCGTTCACGGGACGGTCTGGAAGTTTCTACAAGTACGAAGGCCTGGGGTGCATCTACTGGCACATGGTTTCCAAGCTGCTCCTGGCGGTTGACGAGGCCCGGGGCCGCACGGCGCCTGATGACGCGGCCACGCTGTCCCGCCTGAATGCACACTACCAGGCGATCCGGGAGGGCATTGGCGTCCACAAGTCGCCCGCGGACTATGGAGCCATCCCGACGGACCCGTACTCCCATACGCCGGGCTTTGCGGGAGCCCAGCAGCCGGGGATGACCGGGCAGGTGAAAGAGGATTGCCTGACGCGCCTGAGCGAAACAGGCCTCCAGATCACGGCGGGTCGCCTCCGGTTCAGGCCTGAGCTGGTCAGCGAATCAGAATTCCTGTCGAAGCACGGAATCCTGCGGTACGTGGATGTCCACGGGCAAGAGGCGTCGCTCCCCCTGGTCCCCGGAAGCCTGGCCTTCACGTTCTGCCAGGTGCCGGTGGTGGTGCGCCGCGAAGGTCCGCCGCGCATCCTCGTTGTGCGCCGGGATGGGGCCGTCAAGGAGACCCTCGGCCTTGAGCTGGACGTTCCTGCCAGCACGGCCCTGTTCGGGCGCGACGGCTCCATCCGGTCGCTGGAGGTCTTCCTCGGCCGAGGATGAAGGCTTTCAGCAAGCATCCCAAGGGCGGCATCCACCCTGACCGCGATCTTCCGGGTCCCCTGAGCCGCGCATCACGGTCCTGCAGCAAATGCCTTGAAGCGCGGCTGCCTACTTCCTCGGCTTCTCCTGCACCTTGCTGTGCTTGAAGGAGCCGATGAGGAGGTTGGGGCCGGAGGCGGCGATGCTGGCTTCGAGGGGGTCGGGGCCGTACAGGAACTCGTGGTTCTGGTGGCTGAGCTGGGGGGTTCCCAGTTCGGGCAGGCTGCGCAGCACGGCCACGGCGAGGTGCACCAGGGCGTCGATGTTCTGGTAGGCCACCGCCACGCTGCGGTCCAGCAGCAGATGGTCTTCGTGGCGGTTGGAGGGCCGGGAATAGTAGAGGGTCTTCCCGTCGAAGAGGATCTGGGTGCCGTCGGTGGCGATGGTGTAGACCTTGCCTTTGTCCGTGACCTCGAACTGGTAGGCGGCGCCCTTCTTGAAGGCGGCCATGAGGGCCTGGAACTTGGGGTGGTTGAGGTAGGCTCCGCCGAGGTTCACCTTCTTGGGAGCGGGCCGGAACTCACCGGCGGTGGGCCCGTACATCATGTGGTTGTAGCGCAGGGCCGCCTGCCGCTCCTCGGGAGTCTGCCGCTTCTCCTTCGCTTTTTTGGGGGCTTTGCCTGGAGATTCAACCATCGGGTCCCTCGGCCTTCGTTGTCGTGGATTCCGATTGTCGCATGAGCAGGCCCGCCAATGGCGGGCCTGTGGACGGGAAGGGGCTTGAAACCTAGGGCACGACGGGCGTGGTCACCACGCCTGCTGCGGTGAGGCTCCGCAGGATGTGGTTGTTGGTGTCGGCCACCACCACGTTGCCGGCGGCATTGACGGCGACGCCGCAGGGCAGGAAGAACTGGGCCGAGGAACCTGTGCTGTCCACGTTGCCGAGGGTGGCGGAACCGGCTGCCACCGAGACCGCTCCGGCGGCGGTGACGCGCCGGATGGTGTGGTTGGCGGAGTCGGCCACGTACAGGTTGCCGGAGGCATCCAGCGAGAGGCCCAGGGGCTGGTAGAACTGGGCGACGGCTCCCGTGCCGTCGGTGAGGCCGTGGGCGGCGTACTGCCCGGCCAGGAGGGACACGGCGCCGCTGGCGGAGATGGCGCGGATCACGGAATTGCCGTAGTCGGCCAGGTACAGGGTGCCGTTGCCGGCGAGGGCCAGGCCGTTGGGCTGGTTGAACTGGGCGCTGGCCCGGGGGCCGTCCACCTGTCCCGGTTTTCCGGCCAGGCCGGCGAAGGTAGTGACGTCGCCGTTGGGGGCCAATAGGCGGATGGTGTGGTTCTGGGTGTCGGAGATGTAGACGCCGCCGCCACCCACGGCCAGGCCGAAGGGGCTGTTGAAACGGGCCAGGGCGCCGTTGCCGTCATCGGATCCCACCTGCCCGGCGGTGCCCGCGAGGGTGGTGACGGTGCCGTCGGGGGCGATGCTGCGGATGGTGTGGTTGCCGGTGTCGGCCACCAGCAGGTTGCCGGAGGCGTCCAGGGCCAGGCCGCCAGGGGTGTTGAAGCGCGCCGCGCCGCCCTTGGCGTCCACGGCGCCGGCCTGGCCGGAAGCCCCGGCCAGGAGGGTCTTCTGGTTGGTGGCGCTCACCTTCCAGATGGTGTGGTCATCCATGTCGGAAACGTAGGTGTTGCCTGCGGCATCGGTGGCGAGGCCCATGGGGGCGCTGAAGGTCACCGCCTGGGCCACGGTCAGGGTCGCCGCCGAGCTGGTGACCTTGCCGTTGGGGTTGGTGACGGTCACCGCGTACTTGCCCGCGTCCTGCATCTTGGGGTTGAAGATCGTGTAGGTGGAGCTGATGGCGCCCAGGATGTCGACGCCGTCCTTGTTCCACTGGTAGCGCAGGGTGATTTCGCCCGTGGCGGTCACGGCGAAGCTGACGGGGCGCCCGGTCACGGTGCTGGCATCCACCGGGGCGGTGGTGATGGCCGGGGGTTTGCCGGGGTCGGACGCCGAGTCCTTGTGCTTGGAACAGGCCAGGACGAGCAGCAGGGGCAGGAGGGCCACGCCGAGGGTCCGCAGGCGCCGGAGGAACCCGCCCGGGGATGCCGTCGCCGGGCGCATCGGGGCGATGGCCGCTTCCCCTGGACCGGGGACCTTCTGGAACATGGAGCCTCCAAGACAAAACACCCCGAAGGGCCAAGCCTAAGTTTACGCGGGAATCGGGTCGCTTCCCCCAAGGGAGGAACCCTTGATGGGTGGAGGCTCGGCGGGGAAGGTTCCGCCCTTCTCCGGAAAGGGCTCAGAACTCAAAGGTGGGGCCGCTGAGGGTCTGGGCGTCGAGGATCTGGCCCTGGGCGTCCAGGGTGACCAGGCCCTGGGTCTGGCGGGGGGTCAGCTGGCTGATCTGCTGAAGGGCCTGGCCCCGCAGGTCCGCATGGCCGCCTTCGGCGCTCTCGAAGAACACGGCGCCCACCCGGTAGGTCTGCTTGGCGTCGGTCAGGAGGTGCAGGTCCCGGAGCTGGCGTTCGTCCACGGGGCTGGGGGCATCGGTCATGAGGCAGCGGGCCTGGGCCGTCTTGGGGAAGGCGATGACCTCGCGGATGTTGTCCACGCCCGCCAGCAGCATCACCAGCCGGTCCAGGCCCAGGGCCAGGCCGCCGTGGGGCGGGGCGCCGAAGGAAAGGGCGTCCAGCAGGTAGCCGAACTTCGCCCGGGCCTCCGCGTCGCTGATGCCAATGGTGCGGAACATGAGGCTCTGGGTCTCGGCATCGTGGATGCGGATGCTGCCGCCGCCCACCTCGTAGCCGTTGAGCACCAGGTCGTAGGCCACGGCGCGGCAGGCCCCGGGGTTGGTGTCCACCAGGCCGAGATCGTCGGGATGGGGGCTGGTGAAGGGGTGGTGGCAGGCCACGAAGCGCTGGTCGCCCTCGTCCCACTGGAAGAGGGGGAAATCCACCACCCACAGGAATTCGAAGGCGGATTCGTCCGTGAGGCCGAAGGCCTTGGCCAGCCTCAGGCGCAGCTCGCCCAGCACCCGGGAGGTCTGGTCGTCGGTGCCCACGGCGAAGATGGCCAATCCTTCACCGTCGGCCTGTAGGGCGGCCCTCAGGCCCGCCTCAAGCTCGGGAGTGACGAACTTCTTGAAGCTGGAGGCCAGGCCGTCCTTGCCCCACTTGACGTAGGGCAGGCCGCCGGCGCCCAGCTGCTTGGCCGCCTCCTGCAGCTCGTCCAGCTGCTTGCGGCTGTAGGCGCCGGCAGCCTCGGCGGGGAAGAAGAGGCCCCGGACGCGGCGCTGGCCCTGGGAGTCGGAGGCGGCCCGGAAGAGGTTGAACTCGCTCTGGGCGAAGAGGCCCGTCACGTCCTGGATCTTGAGCTTGCAGCGCAGGTCGGGCTTGTCGGAGCCGTACCACTCCATGGCGTCCTTGTAGGCCAGCCGCTGGAAGGGGGCCACGGCCTGCTTGCCCGCCAGGGGGCAGAGCTCCACCATCAGGCCTTCGATGAGGGACTGCACGTCCTCCTCGCGGACGAAGCTCATCTCCACGTCCACCTGGGTGAACTCGGGCTGGCGGTCGGCGCGCAGGTCCTCGTCGCGGAAGCACCGGCAGATCTGCACGTAGCGCTCGAAGCCCGAGACCTGCAGCATCTGCTTGTAGAGCTGGGGGCTCTGGGGCAGGGCGAAGAACTGCCCGGCGTGCACGCGGCTGGGCACCAGGTAGTCGCGGGCGCCCTCGGGCGTGGACTTGCCGAGGATGGGCGTTTCGAACTCGACGAAATCGTTCTTCCGGAAGTAGTTCCGGATGATGTTCGACGCCTCGCTGCGCAGGATCATGTTGCGCTGCAGCTGCTCGCGGCGCAGGTCCAGGAAACGGTAGGTGAGGCGCAGGTCCTCGCCCACGTTCTCGTCTTCCAGGGGGAAGGGCAGGGGCGCGGCGGTGTTGAGGATGTTCAGGCCCGTCAGGCGGATCTCGATGTCGCCCGTGGCCATGTTGGGATTCTTGCTCTCCCGCTCGGCCACCACGCCTTCGGCCGCCAGCACGAACTCGCTGCGCACGGCCTTGAGCTTGGCCAGCAGCTCGGGATCGGCGGTTTCCTCGTTGGCCACCAGCTGCACCAGGCCCCAGCGGTCCCGGAGGTCCAGGAACACCAGCGAACCCAGGTTGCGCACCCGGCGGCACCAGCCGAGCAGGCGCACGGTCTGCCCCGCGTGGTCGAGACGCAGGTCGCCGTTGCGGTGGGAACGTGAGAAGTCGCCGAGCCGATCGAGTTTCATAGCCCTACAGGATCGCATCCGGAGGCCCCGGGCTCAAGCCGGGAGGCCTGAAACCCTCCGGCCGTGAGGCCTGGAACCCTCCGGCCGGGAGGCCTGGAACCCTCTGGCCGGGAGGCCTGGAACCCTCGTCGAAAGGATTTGCCACCAAGGCACCGGGAGGGGCCCCCGCAGGTGAGGTCAGTCCAGCAACAGGGTTTCGGCCAGCTTGCCCGGGCCTTTCCGCCAGCGTTCCCAGCGCAGCCGGGCGCGGTCCATGTAGAGGTAGATGACCGGGGTGGTGTAGAGGGTCAGCAGCTGGCTGAAGAGGAGGCCGCCCACGATGGCGATGCCCAGGGGGCGTCGCAGCTCGGCGCCGGTGCCCATGCCGATGGCCAAGGGCAGGCCGCCCAGCAGGGCCGCCATGGTGGTCATGGTGATGGGCCGGAAGCGCAGCAGGCAGGCCTGGAAGATGGCCCGCTCGGGGGTGACGCCTTCCCGGCGTTCCACCTCGATGGCGAAGTCGATCATGAGGATGGCGTTCTTCTTGACGATGCCGATGAGCAGGATGATGCCGATGAAGGCGATGACGCTCAACTCGGTGCGGCAAGCCAGCAGGGCCAGCAGGGCGCCCACGCCCGCTGAAGGCAGGGTGGAGAGGATCGTCATCGGGTGGATGAGGCTCTCGTACAGCATGCCCAGCACGATGTAGACCACGAAGAGGGCCGCCGCCACCAGCAGGGGCTGGTTCGAAAGGGAAGCCTTGAAGGCCTGGGCCGTGCCCATAAAGCTGCCGCGCAGGGTGCCGGGCATGCGGATTTCCTGCTGGGCCTTGTCGATGGCGTCCACCGCATCGCCCAGGGCCACGCCCACGGGCAGGTTGAAGGAAAGCGTCACCGAGGGCTGCTGGCCCTGGTGGTTCACGGACAGGGCCGTGTTGCGGCGCTCCAGGGTGGTGAAGGCGCTTAGGGGAACCAGGTTCCCGTTGGTGGAGCGCACGTAGGTGTGGCGCAGGCCGTCCGGCGTCTGCATGAAGGGGCTGTCCACCTCCATCACCACGTGGTACTGGTTCAGGGCCGTGTAGATGGTGGAGACGAAACGCTGGCCGAAAGCGTCGTAGAGCGTGCTGTCGATGGCCTGGGGCGTGACGCCCAGCCTCGAGGCTGTGGCCCGGTCGATGACCAGGGAGGCTTCGAGGCCTTTGTTCTGCAGGTCGGAGTTCACGTCCGCCAGCTGCTTCACGGTCTTGAGCTTCTCCAGGACCCGCGGCGCCCAGTCGAAGAGCTCGCGGGCGTCATCGCCCTGGAGGGTGTACTGGTACTGGGTGCTGGAGGGCCGGCCCCCCAGGCGCAGATCCTGGACCGGCTGCATGAAGAGGGTGCCGCCGGGCAGGTGGGCGGTCTTGCCGCGCAGGCGGGCGATGATCTGATCCGCGTTGGCCTTGCGCTGGTCGTTGGGCTTGAGGGACGCGAAGAGGCGTCCGGTATTGCCGCCGCCGACGAAGGCGGTGACGTTCTCGATGTCGGGATCCTTCTGCACGATGGCCACGTACTCGGTCATCAGCCGCTCCATGCCCGCGAAGGAGATGTCCTGGGCCGCCTGGATGGAGCCGTTGATGCGGCCCGTGTCCTGCTGGGGGAAGAAGCCCTTGGGGATGGCGATGTAGAGGCCCACGGTGGCCACCATGGTGCCCAGGGCCACCAGCAGGGTGAAGCGCTGGTGCCGCAGCACCCAGCCCAGCGAAGCCTCGTAGTGGCGCATGATCCACTGGAAGATCCGCTCGCTGGCCTGGAAAGCCTTGCCGTGCTTCTCCTCCGAATGGGGCCGCAGCAGCAGGGAGCACATCATGGGCGTGGTGGTGAGCGACACCACCATGGAGATGACGATGGCCACGGACAGGGTGACGGCGAACTCGCGGAAGAGGCGCCCCACGATGCCGCCCATCATGAGGATGGGGATGAACACGGCGATGAGCGAGATGCTGATGGAGATGACGGTGAAGCCGATCTCCTTGGCGCCGTGCAGGGCCGCCTCCATGGGCTTCATGCCGTTTTCCAGGTGGCGGGTGATGTTTTCCACCACCACGATGGCGTCGTCCACCACGAAACCCGTGGCCACGGTGAGCGCCATGAGGGACAGGTTGTCGATGGTGTAGCCCAGCAGGTACATGGCGCCGAAGGTGCCGATGAGCGAGATGGGCACGGCCACGCTGGGGATGAGGGTGGACCGCACGCTCCTAAGGAACACAAAGACCACCAGGATCACCAGGGCGATGGAGATGGAGAGGGCCAGCTGCACGTCCTTCACCGAGGCCCGGATGGTGCGGGTGGCATCGATGAGCACCTTCAGTTCCATGGTGGGCGGCAGCGAGGCCTGCAGCTGGGGCAGGATGGCCCGCACGCGGTCCACGGTCTCGATGATGTTGGCGTCCGGCTGGCGGAAGATGGGCACCATGATGGCCGGCACGCCGTTGGACAGGCCGCCGTTGCGCACGTTCTCCACGGAATCGGTCACCCTGGCCACGTCCGACAGGCGTACGGCGTTGCCCCGCTGGTAGCGGAGAATGAGGGGCTGGTAGTCGGCGGCCTTCATCATCTGGTCCGTGGTGGCGATGGACCAGGTGTGCTTGTCGCTGGAAAGGTCGCCCTTGGGCCGGTTCAGGTTGGCGGCGGCGATGGCGGTGCGCACATCGCTCAGGGCCAATCCCTGGGCATTGAGCAGGGCCGGGTTCACGTCCACCCGAACTGCGGGCAGGGCGCCGCCCCAGACGAAGACCTGGCCCACGCCCTGGATCTGCGAGATCTTCTGCTGCAGCACCGAGGAGGCGATGTCGTACATGCGCTCCCGGGGAATGATGTTCGAGGTGAGCGCCAGCATCAGGATGGGCGAATCCGCGGGGTTCACCTTGCGGTAGGAGGGATTGTTCGGCAGGTTGGCGGGCAGGTCCCCCCGGGCGGCATTGATGGCGGCCTGGACGTCGCGGCCCGCCGCGTCGATGTTGCGGCTCAGGTCGAACTGCAGGGTGATGTTGGTGCCGCCCAGGGAGCTGGCCGAGGTCATTTCCGTGATGCCCGCGATGCGGCCGAACTGGCGCTCCAGGGGCGTGGCCACGGAGGAGGCCATGGTCTCCGGGCTGGCCCCGGGCAGGCCCGCCTGCACCTGGATGGTGGGGAATTCCACCTGGGGCAGGGGCGAGACCGGCAGGAATTGGTAGGCGATGGCCCCCAGCAGCGCCAGGGCGATGGTCAGCAGCGTCGTGGCCACCGGCCTGCGGATGAAAGGGGTGGAGATGCTCATTTGGAGTTGGCTGTGCGCAGGCCGCGCATGCGGCGCGCGAGCCGGTCGAAGGCGAGGTAGATGACGGGCGTGGTGTAGAGGGTCAGCACCTGGCTGAAGATGAGGCCGCCCACGATGACGATGCCCAGGGGGCGGCGCAGCTCGGCGCCCACGCCCGATCCCAGGGCCAGGGGAACGCCGCCCAGCAGGGCGGCCATGGTGGTCATGATGATGGGCCGGAAGCGCAGCAGCGAGGCCTGGTAGATGGCCTCCTGCGGCGGCAGGCCGTCCTTGCGTTCGGCTTCCAGGGCGAAGTCGATCATCATGATGGCGTTCTTCTCGACGATGCCGATGAGCAGGATGATGCCGATGAGGGCGATGACGCTGAAGTCCGTGCGGCAGAGCATGAGCGAAAGGAGGGCGCCGACCCCGGCGGAAGGGAGGGTCGAAAGGATCGTGACCGGGTGGATGTAGCTCTCGTACAGCACGCCCAGCAGGATGTAGACGGTCAGCACCGCGGCGAGGATCAGCAGGGGCGTGTTGGCGAGGGAGGCGCCGAAGGCCTGGGCCGTGCCCTGGAAGCCGGCCTTCAGGCTGGCGGGGACATCCAGTTCCTGCCGCGCCTTCTGGATGGCCTTCACGGCATCGCCCAGGGAGGCGCCGGGCGCCAGGTTGAAGGACAGGGTGGCCGTGGGGAACTGGCCCTGATGGTTGACGGCCAGGGGCGCGGGAATGGTCTCCATGCGGGTGAAGGCGCTCAGGGGTACCGAGCCGCCGGAGGCGGAGCGCACGTAGATGTTCTGTAGATCCTCGGGCCGCTGGTACTGGCCGGGGCGGGCTTCCAGCACGACCCGGTACTGGTTCAGCTGGGTGAACATGGTCGATACCTGCCGCTGGCCGAAAGCGTCATACAGGGCGTCGTCGAGCATCTGGGGGGTGATGCCCAGGCGCGAGGCGGTGGTGCGGTCCAGCGTGAGGCGAACCTGCAGGCCGGCGTTCTGGGCGTCGCTGGCCACGTCGCGCAGCTCGGGAAGGGCGGACAGCCGGTCCACGAAGCGGGGCACCCACTCGCTCAGCTCCTTGGCGTCCGCGTCTTCCAGCGTGTATTGGTACTGGGTGCGGCTGACGCGGTCTTCCACCGTGAGGTCCTGGACGGGCTGCAGGTAGAGGCGGATGCCCTCTATCTTGGCCAGCTGGGGCTGGAGGCGGCGGATGATCTCGGTGGCGCTGAGCTTGCGCTCCTCCAGGGGCTTGAGGTTGATCTGGATGCGGCCGCTGTTGAGGGTGGTGTTGGTGCCGTCGATGCCGATGAAGGAGGACAGGCTCTCCACGGCGGGATCCTTGAGGATTTCGGCGGAGAGGGCCTGCTGCCGTTCCGCCATGGCGGCGAAGGAGACGGTCTGGGACCCTTCGGAGATGCCCAGGATTACGCCCGTGTCCTGCACGGGGAAGAACCCCTTGGGCACGGCGACGTAGAGCAGGATGGTCGAGGCCAGGGTGGCCACGGCCACCACCAGGGTGCCGGTCTGGTGTTGCAGCACCCAGGCCAGGGTGCGGCCGTAGAAATCGATGACGCGCTGGAAGACGCGCTCCGAGGACTGGTAGAAGCGGCCCTGCTCCTCGGGGGGAGTGTGCTTCAGAAGCTTGGCGCACATCATGGGCGTGAGCGTGAGCGACACCACGGCGGACACCAGGATGGTCACGCTGAGGGTGACGGCGAACTCCCGGAAGAGGCGGCCCACGATGTCGCCCATGAAGAGCAGCGGGATGAGCACGGCGATGAGGGAGACGGTCAGGGACAGGATGGTGAAGCCGATCTGCTCGGAACCCTTGAGCGCCGCCTGGAGAGGGGACTCCCCTTCCTCGATGTAGCGCATGATGTTTTCGATCATCACGATGGCGTCGTCCACCACGAAGCCTGTGGAGATGGTGAGCGCCATGAGCGTGAGGTTGTTCAGGCTGTAGCCCAGCAGGTACATGACGCCGAAGGTGCCGATGAGCGAGAGCGGCACGGCCACGCTGGGAATCACGGTGGCGGCGAAGGTGCGCAGGAAGAGGAAGATCACCATGACCACCAGGGCGATGGTGAGCATCAGCTCGAACTCCACGTCCTCCACCGAAGCCCGGATGGTGACGGTGCGGTCCGTGAGGATGTTCAGTTCGACGGCGGCGGGCAGGGAGGCCCGCAGCTGGGGCATGAGATCCTTTACCCGGTCCACCACGGCGATGATGTTGGCGCCGGGCTGGCGCTGGATGTTGAGGATGACGGCGGGGGTGGTGTTCTTCCAGGCGGCGAGGCGGGCGTTCTCCACGTCGTCGGTGACCAGGGCCACGTCCGACAGGGTGACCGGGGCGCCGTTCTTGTAGGCCACCACCAGGGGCCGGTAGTCGTCGCTGCTGAGCAGCTGGTCGTTGGCGCCGATGGCGTAGGCCTGGCGCAGGCCGTCGAAACTGCCCTTGGCCTGGTTCACGTTGCTCTGGGCCACGGCGGTGCGCACGTCGCCCAGAGTGAGGCCGTTGGCCGCCAGAGCGGCCGGATTGGCCTGGATGCGCACGGCGGGTTTCTGGCCGCCGCTGATGCTGACGAGGCCGACGCCCGGCAGCTGGGAGATCTTTTGGGCCAGCCGAGTGTCGGCGAAATCCTCCACCTTGGAAAGGGGCAGGGTTTTGGACGTGAGCGCCAAGGTGAGGATGGGCGCGTCCGCGGGGTTGATCTTGCTGTAGATGGGCGGATTGGGCAGGTTCGCGGGCAGGTAGGTGCCTGCGGCATTCACGGCGGCCTGCACCTGCTGTTCGGCCACGTCGATGTTCAAATCCAGCACGAACTGCAGGGTGATGACGGAGCTGCCGCCGGAGCTGGTGGAGGACATGCGGTTGAGGCCGGGCAGCTGGCCGAACTGGCGCTCCAGCGGCGCCGTGATGGCCGAGGCCATGACATCAGGGCTGGCGCCGGGATAGAAGGTGACCACCTGGATGGTGGGATAGTCCACCTGGGGCAGAGCCGAGACCGGCAGCTGGCGGAAGGCCAGGAGGCCCACCAGCAGCAGCCCCACCATCAACAGCGAAGTGGCGATGGGGCGGAGGATGAAGGGTTTGGATGGGTTCACAGCGCACCTCCTGTGCGCTGCCCTGCGGGCTTCGCCTCCGGCAAAGTGGCACTCCGCTCCTGCTGCGTGCTCACAGCGCACCTCCGTCTATCGCACGCGCTGCGTGCTCCGGCGCGCTCCGCTTGCCGAGACGGAGCCTCCCTGTGCGCTGCCCTGCGGGCTTCGCCTCCGGCAAAGTGGCACTCCGCTCCTGCTGCGTGCTCACAGTCTCAACCCTTTCCACCGGAAGCCTTGGGGAGGGCCACCTTGCTGCCAGGGCGAAGCTTCTCCAGGCCGTCGACGACGATGGTTTCGCCACCGCTCAGGCCCTTGGCGATGGCGGTGCTGTCGCCATCGGTGCCCTGCGGTTCGATGACGCGGAGCTCCACGGTGGCGTCCGGCTTCACGGCATAGACGAAGGCCCCTTGGGGGCCGCGCTGGATGGCGGCCGTGGGGATGATCACGACGCCCTTCAGCGTGTCCACCAACAGCTGCGCGTTCACGAACTGGTTGGGGAAGAGGATGCGGTCCTCGTTGGCGAAGATGGCCTTGAGGCGCACGGTGCCCGTGGCGGTGTCCACCTGGTTGTCGATGGCGGCCAGGGAACCCGAGGCCAGGCGGGATTTGAGATCGCGGTCCCAGGCTTCTACGGGCAGCTTGGCGCCTTTGGCGCTCTGGCTCAGGACCTTCTGGATGTTGTCCGCCGGGATGGCGAAGACGACGTTGATGGGCTGCACCGGGGCGATGGTGGCGAGGCCGTTGGCATCCGAGGCGCGCACCATGTTGCCCACGTCCACCAGGCGCAGGCCCACACGGCCTGAGATGGGGGCGGTGATGCGGCTGTAGGTGAGGTTCAGCTTGGCGTTTTCCACTTGGGCCTGGTCCGATTTCAGAGCCGCCTCGTACTGGGCCACGGAGCTCGTCTGGGTATCCAGCTGCTGGCGGGAGATGATGCCCTGTTTCACCAGGCCTTCCAGGCGCCGGAGGTCCGCCTGGGCGTTCTGGGCGGCGGCCTGGTCCTTGGCGAACTGGCCTTCGGCCTGCATGAGCTGCACGCGGAACGGCCGGGAGTCGATCTCGGCGAGGAGGTCGCCCTCGCGGACCATCTGGCCCTCGGTGAAGGCGACGCGGACCAGCTGCCCGTCCACGCGGCTGCGCACGGTGACGTTGTTCAGGGCGGTGACGGTGCCCAGCCCGGTCAGGTGGACGGCCATGTCGCCCTTCCGGGCCTGGGCCACAGCTACGGGCACGGGACGCCCCGCGGGGTTGGGACCCGCATCCTTCTTCCCGCCGCGGAAGAACAGGAACCACACCAGCAGGAGGGCGGCCCCGCCAACAGCCCATGCGCGCCAGCCCCGCAGGAAGGCGGGGCGGCCGGAAAGAGGTTCAGTGAGGGTGTTGTCGAGGGTGTTCATGCGGAATCCAAGCAGTCGGGCAGTGATTCAGGCAGGGGTTCAGGGGCGGGTGATCCGGCCAGGGCCTTTGCCCGAGGCCACGGAAAAGAGGGTTTCCCAGGTGACGAAGTCAGGCCGCGGCTTCCATTCGGGCCAGGCGGCCGTATCGAAGGAGGCGGCCATGGCCGCGGCATCCTTGGCGGGGTTCGCCTTCACATGGGCCTGGACGGCCAGCAGCAGATCCCGGTAGCGGAGCAGTTCCGGCTTGCCGCAGACGGGGCCGTGCCCGGGGATGATGCGGGTGGCGTCGGGAATCCACGAGGCCACGGAAGCGATCTGCGCGGCCAGGCCGTCGAAGCTGCCGCCGCCTTCGGCGTCGATGTAGGGCAGCATGCCCAGGAAGAAGAGATCGCCCATGTGCAGCACGGGAGCCGCCGGCAGGCCCACGATGATGTCGCCGTCCGTGTGGCCGGGCCCCAGGTGCAACAGGTGGAGGTCCGTGCCGTCCAGGTGGATGTCCAGGCGGGCCCGTTCCTTGGCGTCCTCGGAACCCAGGGCCAGTTCCGGCAGGCCGCCCCGCTTGGCGGGATCAAGCTTGGTCTGCTCCTTGATCATGGCCTTGCGCACGTTGGCGTGGGCCACGATGGCCATGACCTGCTTCTCCAGCACCACGTTGCCGCCCACGTGGTCGCCGTGGCCGTGGGTGTTGATGAGGTACTTGATGGGCTTGGGGGTGACGGACCGGACCGCCTCCACCAGGCCCGGCACCAGCCGCTCGAACTGATCGTCGATGAGGATGGCGTGGTTGGCGGTGACGATGAGGCCGATGTTCCCGCCCTGGCCGAAGATGCAGTAGACGTTCTCGGCCACCTTTTCCACTCTGTGGATCTTGGGGGCGGTTGAGTCCTTCGCCTGGTGCTTGGCATGGGCGGCCAGGGGCAGGGTTGAAGCCAAGGCCACGGCGAAGCCGAGGGCGGTCAGGATTCGCATGGCACCTCCTTGATCGGAAACGGCAACGTCTGGCGGTCAGGAGGCGGCGGCTTCGTTTTGAACGGCGCTGGGAAGGTCTGCGAGCATGCCGTCCAGATTGGTGATCATGGCCAGCATGCCGGCCCTCATGAGGGCCTGCTGGTCCGGATCGAGGCCCGCCACCAGGCCAGTCTTGATGTTGTTGGCCAAAGCCTTGAGTTCCTGGGCCAGGGACAGGGCGCTGGGGGCCAGGCTGATGAGGATTCGGCGGCCGTGTTTGGGATCCGGCTCCGTGCGCAGCAGGCCGCGCTCGACCATGGCCTTGACCGCCCGGCTGGCGGTGGGATCGTCCATCCACACCTGTTGGGCCAAGGGATGCAGGGAGGAGGCGCCCTGCTCCAGCAGCACGAGCATGACCCAGAACTGTTGGATGGTGAGTTCGTAAGGGGCCAGTCGGGCGCCCACCACGTGCTTCAACCGCCGTCTAACAGCGGCGGCCAGGGTGCCGAGGCCAGCCTGAGTGAGAGAGTCGGGCATGGGTTCTTGCATAAGCAAGAATCCTGGTGCCCTTTGAGCCTCGTGTCAAGGGGTATCGAAGAGGGGGCTGCGGAGGCCCGTAAGCGCACTGTTTATATATGAACATATATGCATTTAGCTCATCACGTTTCGTAAGGCGCAACCCTTTATTAAAAATGTCTAAATATTTTGCAGAGAACCAACCTTGACGCCATGAGATGGGTGGATAGATTTGTCACATCCCAACCAATCAATATTGAAAAAGGAGTTGACTGTCTATGAATAATTATATATCTAAATTGGTATTAACATTAATGATGTCATTGATTCCGGCTTTTGCGCAAGATTCACCGGGTGAATATGATTGTAATAACCCAACACCTGGTGATCAATATGCAGTATGTGTTTGTAAATGTTATAATGATTATAAAATCAAATTCAAACAGTGCAAAACTGAAGCATGCATTGGTGTACTTAAAATTTTGCTTACTTCATGTGTGTCAGCTTGTAGCAAATACGAGGTCTCATCAGGGAGCGGCAATGAAGATGGATTCACGGGTGGAGATGGATTTGATGGATATTGGGACAAATCACCGCGCCAGGGTAAAAAAGATCTCTAGTCCAAAATGTAAGTTTTTTATTCATTGAATTAAATAGAATGGATGGTTTATGGATCAGGAACATTTTTTGGTGAAAGTCCGCCGCTTCCTCCCGCTGTTGGCCGCGGGTCAGATCCTGTCGGCTCAAATGATGCTTTTGCCGAATAAGCGACCTCAACCGGAATTGTTCTGGGACGACAATCGACTGAGCATCCTGGATGGGCATGACCTGCGGTTGTTGACCGAGAACCCACTGAATGGGCGTTTCGACGCCATCGAGGCGCCTCCGGGTTGCCTGGGGTTGAGCTTCTGGAGGGGAAACGCCGCAGCCATGCGCATGGCGGACAAGCAGTTTTTCTTTTCGGAATGGATTGGACCTGGAAAGTGGTTCGATCATCCCATCGCTTTCAATCCTTCAAGAGAATGGGGCGTGCCCTTTCGCATGTATGAGTCCGAATATCCCGATTCTTTTTTTGGGATCAACCTGGATGCTGGGTTTGTAAAAGATGGTGAAGCATCATGTTGCGCCTGGTACCGAAAGCGGGAAGACGGCAAGCTGCAATTGGAATCCCTTGTCAACCTTGCCTGGGAAGAGAAACCTCTCTTTTTGGGGTCCTCCACGGATCGCAAAACGGGGCCTGTGGAAATTTCGCCGCCGCTCAAAGGACTGGTGCCATTTCTTGATCATCCCATTCGCGTTCCGGGCGCCTTCATCGTGGTTTCCTGGAGGGCGGGCATCCTTTGGGTCATCCGGGACGGCATGGATTCGCCCAGCCAAGTCATTGACCTCATCGGAATCGACAGAAGCCTGATCCGGGGCGAATCGCCGTTTCCTTCGGTCATCCTTGGGATTCAACCCAAAAAGGATGGGAAAGTGTTGATCGCCCACCGGGATCCTAAAGCCATTCGCGCGCTCTCTCCGCGACCCCCCGCCAAGGCGGCCTCCAATGATGAGTCCAGCGCCCTCGCAGGCGGCCCGCCGCAGCCGCCAGAATTCCCCCGTATCGTCTGGAAGGTTCTCGATCCCATGAGGGGCACGCTGGAGGACTGTGGCGAATCGATGCCGGCGAACGCTCCTAAATCGCTTCCATCAGAAGAAGCCCAATGGCTTTTCAGGTTTGGTTTTGATCCGCAGGGGAGGCTCGTATATCCCTGGCGACATCCAGCCTCACCCCAGGGGCGAGGCACCGAGGCCCAGGAGTGATCGGGTTGCCCTGGAAGGGGCTCACTTCCCCCGGGAACTGGGGCGAGCCGGGTGCCAGCCCCTCGCGCCCCGGGGGGTGGAGCTTGCGGCACCCGCGGAGGGCCGGGCCGGGCGGGCTGAACTGCGGCCACGTCCGCCCCCTTGTCGTCCGGCCTGGATGGGCTCGGCGGGGATGCTGGGATCGGGCGCGTAGCCGTTGACCACGTCCTTCGGAAGCTCTTTGCGGAGCAGTTTTTCGATGTCCTTGAGCAGTTTGTGCTCGTCCACGCAGACGAGGGAGAAGGCCTCGCCCTCGCTGCCGGCCCGGCCCGTGCGGCCGATGCGGTGGATGTAGTCCTCGGGCACCTGGGGCAGTTCGTAATTCACGACGTGGGGCAGCATGTCGATGTCCAGGCCCCGCGCGGCGATGTCGGTGGCCACGAGCACGCGGACGGCGCCTTTCTTGAAATCTTCCAGGGCCTTGATGCGCTGGGGCTGGCTCTTGTTGCCGTGGATGGCCATGGAGCTGATGCCATCCTTGTCGAGCTGTTCGGAAAGCCGGTTGGCGCCGTGTTTGGTGCGGGTGAAGACGAGCACCTGTTCCAGATTGCGGGTCTGGATGAGGTGGGTCAGCAGGGCGCGCTTGCGCTCGCGGTCCACGGGATGGACCACCTGGCGGACGAGCTCGGCCGCGGTGTTCTGGGGCGTGATCTGCACCGAGGCGGGCGTCTTCAGGAACTGGGCGGCCAGCTGCTTGATCTCATCGGTGAAGGTGGCCGAGAAGAGCAGGGTCTGCCGGCTCTTGGGCAGCAGGGCGATGATTTTCTGGATGTCGCGGATGAAGCCCATGTCCAGCATGCGGTCGGCCTCGTCCAGCACGAGGATCTCCAGCTGGCTGAAGTTCAGATTCCCCTGCTGGTGGTGGTCCAGCAGGCGGCCGGGGGTGGCCACGAGGATCTCGACCCCGGCGCGCAGGGCCTTGGTCTGGGGGTTGATGTTCACGCCGCCGAAGATGGTGGACGAGCGCAGGGGGATATGCTTCCCGTAGGTGCGGACGCTCTCTTCCACCTGCATGGCCAGCTCGCGGGTGGGGGTGAGGATAAGGGCGCGGATGGGATGGCGCGCGGGCGATGCCGAGGTGCTGGCGTGGGGGGACAGCAGCTGCAGCAAGGGCAGGGTGAAGCCAGCGGTCTTGCCGGTGCCGGTCTGGGCCCGGGCCAGCAGATCGCGGCCCTCAAGCACCAGCGGGATCGCCTGCTCCTGGATGGGGGTGGGGGTTTCGTAACCCTGCTCGCGTACGGCGCGCAGAAGCTCGGGCAGCAGCCCGAGGGTATCGAAGGACATGGTCGCTCCTGGATGGGCCCGCCCACGAAAAGGATTTCCGGGGGCCCGGTCAGGGCGAAAAGGGATGTTCGGACTGAGAAGAGGCGGAGACCGGGGGTCGCCTGCGATCACGAAGGAAGTAGGTTATCACACTTGTCAGATTTGAGCCTGGGATGGCTGCCAAGGGAGGCTCGCGGGGCCTTGGAGGTGAAGGTCCCGCCTCCGCCGCTCGGGGCTAGTCGGGACCTGGATAGCCCATGCCGGGATCTGGATAGCATGGGGACCGGAGGGCCCTGGTGGCAGTTTCGTCGCGAATCCGGATGCTGGGCTGGACCTTCCTGGGCTGGACCCTGGTGGGCCTCACATACACCGCGGCCATGGTGGGCAGTGGCCGCCTGCGGCATCAGGAGTTGTCCTGGGGCGTGGCCCTGGGCATCAACCTTTCCAGCGCCTATCTCTGGATGCTGCTGTTTCCGGTGGTGGCCTGGGTGGCCCGCCGGGCGGGTTACGAGGCGTGGCAGTGGAAGCGGGCCCTGGCGCTGCACCTGCCCGCCTACCTCGTCCTGGCGCTGTTCCATCATGTGGTGTGGTTCAGCGCCTATTGGCGGTGGGGCAGCCCCAGCTACATCGGCCAGGTGAAGCTGGCCACCGTCCTCCGCCTGGCCATGCCCTGGCGGCTGCATGACGACCTGGTGCTCTACGGCCTTCAGTTGCTCACCCTCTACGTCTGGCACCACGCCCGCAAAGGCGAAGCCGAACGCCAGGCCCGCCTCGAAGTCGAAGCCCGCCTGGCCATCTCCAAGCTGCAGACCCTGCGCATGCAGCTGCAGCCCCATTTCCTCTTCAACGCGCTGAACGCCCTCTCGGGCCTGGTGGGGGAGGATCCAGGCCGGGCCAAGACCATGATCGCGCGGCTGGGCCACTTCCTGCGCCTCACGCTGGAGGACCAGGCGGGAACCGAGGCTCCCCTGCGGGAGGAACTGCGCCTGCTGGAGGCCTACTTCGATATCCAGCGCCTGCGCTTCGAGGACCGTCTGACCTTCCAGGTGGAGGTGGCCGGTGAGGCCCAGCAGGCCCTGGTGCCTCGCCTCCTGCTGCAGCCCCTGGTGGAAAACGCCCTGCATCACGGGCTGGCCCGGCGCCCGGGGCCCGGGATTCTCATCCTCCGCGCGCATCGTCGTGGAAACCGGCTCTGCCTGGAAGTGGAAGATGACGGAGCGGGCCTTCCGGAGCCCTGCCCCGAGGGCGTGGGCCTGGCGAACACCCGGGCGCGCCTGCGGGCCCGCTACGGCGCCGAGGCGAGCTTGACGCTTCAGCGGGGCGATTCCGGAGGCGCGCTGGCCCGCGTGGAACTCCCATGGGAGGAGGCATGAGCGCCGGGAGGCCGCTTCGCGCGGCGCTGGTGGATGACGAGCCCCTGGCCCGGTCCCTGCTCCGCCAGGCGCTGGCTCCCCATGCGGACGTGCAGATCGTGGGCGAATGCGGCGATGGGGACGAGGCCCTGGCCCGCCTTCCAGAATGGGCGCCGGACCTGTTGTTCCTCGACATCCACATGCCGGGCCTCGACGGCTTCGAGCTGCTGCGGGCCCTGGAGGTTCCGCCCCTGGTGGTGTTCACCACCGCCCATGACCAGCATGCGTTGCGGGCCTTCGAGGCCCAGGCCATGGATTACCTGTTGAAGCCTCTGGATCCGGCCCGGGTGGACCAGGCCCTGGACAAGGTGCGCCTGCAGGTGGCGGGCCGGCTGAGGGAGGCCCCGCCGGAAGCTCCCGCCCCGTCCACGCTCCAGCGCCTCATCGTGCGCCGGGGCCCCCGCCTAGTACCCCTGCGAGTGGCCGACCTCGACTGGATCGGCGCCGAAGGCAACTACGTGGCCCTGCACCAGGGCGAGGCCACCTACCTGCACCGGGAAACCCTCGCGGGCCTGGAGAGCCGCCTGGAGCCGGGCCGCTTCCTGCGCATCCACCGGGGTATCCTCGTGAACATCGACCGGGTGTTGGACCTGCAGCCGGGCCCGAACGGCGATGCCGTGCTGAGGCTCAGCACCGGGGCCACGCTGCCCCTGAGCCGGCGCTACAAGGCCCAAGTCCGGCGGCGCCTGGCCCGCTGACCGTTCGACACCTCCGATGCGCCGCTGGTCCCAAAAGCAGGGCCACGCCGGCGCAGCGCCCCTAGGGTTCCGGGAGGAGGTTCCGTGATCCGGACATGCTTCGCCTTTCTCCTGGTTCTGGCGGCCCAGGCTCAATCCTTCGACACCCCACCCTCCCTGGAAGCGCCGGCCCTCGCGGCCCTGGCCCGCCAGATCCTGCGTGGGACGCCCCCAGAGAGCCAGGCCCTGCGGGAACCGGAATTGAACGCGCGCCTCTGCCTGCAGCTCCAGGCCCGGGATGACGCTGGCGCCCTGGCCACGGCCACCCTCCTCCGCGAGTGGAAACGCGGGCCCCTGGAGCCCAACGGGAGCCTGAACGCGCCGCTCCATGAACTCTTCGCCAGGACGCGCCTCGCCGAAGCCCGCGGGGCCTCACCGGAGGCGGCCCTGGAACAGGCCTTCAGTGCCATGGTGAAGGACCAGCCGGGCCCTCGGCTCTACCGGCTGGCCTGGACCCTGGCGGGCGATCCGGCGGCGTTCGACCGGCGCCTGAAGGAACAGTGGGAGGGCCTGCGAACCCGTCCGCAGCTCACCCGCGAAGAGGCGCTGCCATTGCTCCGCACGGCCCAGCTGCGGGATTCCCTGGCCCGCGTGCTGCCGGGGGCCGCGGCCCTGATGGCCGAGGAGGAGGCCCGGCGCTACGTGGTGGACGACGACGTCCACATCACCACGCCTGCGGGGATCACCCTTTGCGCCACCCTGGTGCGTCCGCGCACCCAGGCCAAGCTGCCCACGGCCTTCCAGTTCACCATCTACGCCAACGAGTACAACCACTCCGAGGCCCTGCATTCAGCCTCCGAAGGTTTCGTGGGCCTGGTGGCCAACACCCGGGGCAAACGCCACAGCCGGGGGCCCGTGGAACCCTACGAGCACGACGGCGAGGACGCCGCGGCGGTGATCGACTGGATCGCCCGCCAGCCCTGGAGCGACGGGCGGGTGGGCATGTACGGCGGCAGCTACGAAGGCTTCACCCAGTGGGCCGCCGCCAAGCACCGCCCGAAGGCCCTGGTTTCGATCATGCCTTCGGTGGCGGTGGCGCCGGGCATCGACGTGCCCATGGAAGGCGGGGTGTTCCAGAGCTTCGTCTACAGGTGGATCCCCTATGTCTCCAAGCTGCCCGGACTGGACGAGGCGGGCTACGGAGACCGCAAGCACTGGAATGGCCTGGACGCCACCTGGTTCCAGAGCGGGCGGCCCTACCGGGAGCTGGATGCCATCGACGGCACGCCCAATCCCATCTGGCGCCGCTGGCTGGAGCACCCCACCTATGACCGCTACTGGCAGCGCATGACCGCCTCCGAAGGAGATTTCGCCCGCATCGACATCCCCGTCCTTTCCACCACGGGCTACTTCGACGGCTGCCTGATCAGCGCCCTCCACTACTTCAACGAGCACCTGGCACAGCGCCCGGACGCACGGCACTACTTCCTGGTGGGCCCCTACAACCACGTGGGCGCCCAGCGGCAATCGGCGGACGTCTTCGGCGGCTACCGCATCGACCCCTCGGCCCGCATCGACATCGTGGCCCTGCGCTACCAGTGGCTGGACCACACCCTGCGCGGCGGCCCCAGGCCCGAGCCCTTGAAGGACCGCCTGAACTACCAGGTCATGGGTGCCGATCAGTGGAAACACGCGTCCAGCGTGGCGGCCATGGCCAAGGAGCGGCTGGTCTTCCACCTGGAAGGCGATCCGACTGGGGCCCATCGGCTGGTGCCTGCCGCCTCCGGGAAAAGGGCGGCGAAGCGTGGCCGCGGCGCTGAACTCCTCGTGGATCTCGCCGAGCGGAAGACGGAAAACGGGGGCCAGCCCGAACTCATCGAAGCCAAAGAGATGGACGCCTCCAACTGCATCGCCTTCACCAGCGAGCCCCTGGCGGCGCCCCTGGAGGTGAGCGGCCTCTTCGAGGGGAGCCTCGCCCTCACGACGAACAAGAAGGATTTCGACCTCAACCTGCAGCTCTATGAGCGTCTGGCCGACGGCCGCTGTTTCCTGCTCTCCTACTTCATCGGCCGCGCCAGCCAGATCCGCGACCGCCACCGGCGCCAGCTCCTCGCGCCCGGAAAAGAACTCCACCTTCCCTTCCGCAGCGGGCGGCTCGTGAGCCGCCGCCTCAGCGCGGGCAGCCGCTTGGTGCTGCTCGTGGGCATCATCAAGCAGGCCGGCGCGCAGGTGAACTACGGCACGGGCAAGGATGTGAGCGACGAATCCATGAAGGATGCAGGCGCCTGGTTGAGCATCCGGCTGAGCCCCGCAAGCACCCTTGTTTTGCCGGTCAACCGCTGAGTTTGGGGCGCCCGGCGGTCCGTGGACCGGAGCCGGAGAAGGGGGCTGGCAAGGCCGACTTGAACTGCTACGATCACTCGCCTGCCCCTGGCTGCTTTCACGAGCCTTGGGGACATCCACGCTGGCCCTGCAGGGGAGGATCCGATGCCAAAGGGAGGTCTCCTGGCCCTGTCCCGGGGAGCGGTCCTGGGCGGCATGCTGATTCTTGGGGCCTGCGGGGGAAGCGGCGGGGGAACGGCCCCGGTGGATCCTCCGCCGCCTCCGGTCAGCGTCACGCTCGTGAATGCGCCCACCCAGGTCGACTGCGGCAGCACCGTGTCCTTGACCGCCCAGGTGCGGGGGACGGGCAATGCGGCCCTGACCTGGACGGTGGATGGCATCCTGAACGGCAGCGCTGCCGTCGGGAGCCTCGCTGCCAGTGGAGATTCAGCCACCTACACCGCTCCAGGAATCCCAGGCAGCCACGTGCTGGCCGCGATCAGCGCGGCAGACCCGGCCAAGTCCGCCAGCGCCACGGTGAAGGTGTTGGCCCCTGCCGCCGTGAGCGTCTCCCTGACGCCCGCCGGTCCTCTGACGCTGGAGGTGTCGGGAAGCGTCTCCCTGACCGCCGCCGTTGCGGGAACGGACAACACCGCCGTTCTTTGGACCGTGGACGGCATCCCGGGCGGCAGCACGGCCGCCGGCACCCTCTCCGGAAGCGGCAACCGCGTGACCTACACCGCCCCGGCCACGGCCGGGACTCACACCGCCACGGCCACCAGTGTGGCGGATGCCTCGAAGAGCGCCACGATCACCCTGATCCTCCGGGTGCCGGCGTCCCCGCCGGGCATCGTCGTGGCGCCGGATGGGGTGGTGGGGAACCCCGGCACCTTGGCCTCCCCCACGACCCTGGAAGGGGCTAGGGCACTCCTTCAAAGCGCCAGCCGGATCAATCCCGGCCCGCTGAGGGTGCTCCTGCGCGGGGGGCTCTACCCCCGTGTGACCGCCTTCACGCTGGGCGCGGGTGATTCGGGTTCGGTCGCCAACCCGATCGTGTACGCCGCCTACCCCAACGAAACGCCCAGGCTGGTGGGCGGTGTCCAGGTGAGCCCGGCTTCGGTCCGTCTGGTCGACGCCAGCGATCCGAATTGGTCCCGGCTGGATCCGGCGGCGCGGAGCCAAATCTATGTGGTGGATCTCGCAGCCTACAAGGCAGCGCTCGGAACCCTGGCCAGCCGCTCGGATGCGGGCGGGCAGGTGAATCAAGCCATGGAAGTATTCGTGGATGGCGTGCCCCTCACACTGGCGCGCTATCCCAAGGCGGTGGACCGGGATTCCGTGAACCTGGCGCCGGCAGGCTCCATCCAAGTCAGCGGTGCTCTTTCACCCGATGTGACAGGGACCTACGCCTACATGGGGCTGGATGGCCAGGGGCGCCCGTACTACCAGCTCTCGAAGGCCGGGACTCTATGGTCCATCGCCGCCTCGGCCACCGGGCCGGGATGGCAGCTGTCTGACCGCAAGGATCTGGGCGGCACCGGCAGCTCGGGGGTTTGGGGCGCTTGGGATGCTTTCGCTGGGCCCGCGGGCGCCTTTGTGGGGCGCTCGGGCGCCACCGGGACGGCCTTCCTGGCTCCCGCGGATGGTTCGAGCCCCGTGCCGGGGTTCATGCTGATCCAAGGCACCGATGGAACCACGCGGATCACCACCACCGCGCCCCGGATGAGCCGTTGGAGCGCCGCCGAGGCCATGTATTTCGGGCTTGGCTACTACAGCTGGTCCGGCAGCCACAGCCCTGTCGCGTCACTGGATCCCGCCAGCGGCGCCATCACGCTGAGCACGGCTCCCGGCTACGGACTTCGTGTCGGCCAGCCCTTCTTCATCTACAACCTGCTTGAAGAACTCACGGCGCCCGGCGAGTGTTTCATCGATCGTGTCAATGCGCGCCTGTACCTGCGCCCCTGGGGGGATGCGGCGCCGGCGGAGATCCTGCTCTCTACCCTGCAATCACCCCTGCTGCAGATGACCGATTGCCAGCAGGTGACTTGGCAAGGCATGGCCTTCGAGGCTGCCAAGAACCACCTGGTCTCCGTCACCAATGGCCAGGCCGTGGCATTCGCGCGCTGCCAGTTCAAGAATGCCGGCGGATACGGACTGCTCCTGGGAGGCTCGTCAAACCTGGTGGAGGCCTGTGATTTCAGGCAGCTGGGACAGGGAGGCGTTTCGGTGAGCGGCGGCAGCCGGGCGACGCTCACGCCCAGCGGAACTCTGGTCGAGAATTGCAACATCCAGCAATTCGGGCGGCTGTTCTGGACCTACAAACCGGGCATCCACATCGACGCCAACAGCATGGGGATCACCGCCCAGCACAATGAAATCCACCACTCCCCCCACGCGGCCATTCTCTTCGGAGGCAACGGACACACCCTCTGCTACAACCACATCCACGATGTCCTGCAGTGGTCCAACGACGCAGGCGCCATCTACACCACGGGGCGGGACTGGGGCATGCAGGGGAACCAGGTCCAGTTCAACTTGATCCGGCACTGCGGCAGCCCCTTGGGCACGTACCTTCCGGGCATCTACATCGACGGGGTGGGTAGTGGCGTCAAGGTGGAAGGCAACATTCTGTACTTCGCGTCTCCGCAATTCGCCATCCAGCACAACGGAGGGCGGGAGGTCGAGATGCGGTACAACATCTCGTACGGGCAGTGGTACGGCGTGGACATCAGCAATGTGGCCTTCGAGGTGGTGAACCACACGGCGGGATCCACCTGGGATCTGCTCGGGAAGCTTCTGGCTCTGAATTACCAGTCCCCGCCCTGGTCCACCACCTATCCGAACGTGGCGAAGATCCCCAATGACTGGGCGCAGATCCAGGGAAGCCACTGGCTGGAGCCCGAGGGCTCCGCGCTGTACGGCAACCTCCAATATGGGAACGGCGCCAGCGTCTACGTGCAGCACAATTCGTTCACTTCCCTGGCGCCGCCGCTTTCCTGGTTCGCCGAAGCCGGGTCGAACCTGAACCAGGTGGATCCTCGCTTCGTCGATCCCGCGAACCTCAATTTCAGCCTTCAGCCCGGAAGCCCCATGTTCAGCATTCCAGGCTTTCCGGGCATCGATGCGGCCAAGATCGGGATCCAGCACTGACGCGCCGTCCGGGAGCGCCAGTGCCGCGCAGTCTCTCAGTCCCTGCGGGCGGCGAGCCGCGAAGCCGCTTCGCTCACGGGCCAGCTTTCCTGCTCGCCGGTGGCCATGTGCTTGACGGTGAGGGTGCCGCCCTCCAGTTCGCCATCGCCCAGGATGAGCACGGTCTGGATGCCCAGGCGGTTGGCTGAGGTCATGGCCTTTTTCAGGGCGCCTCCGCGGGTTTCCAACTGCAGCGCCACGCCCGCATCCCAAAGGGTGCGGGCCAGTTTCAAGGCTTCGAGCATGGCCCGCTCGCCCAGGGGGATGAGCAGGGCGGGGGCGGGGGCGGGGGCCTCGCCGCGCACCTGCTGCAGCACCATGGCCAGGCGGTCCAGGCCGATGGCCCATCCGAAGGCGGGCACGTCCGGGCCGCCCAGGTGCTTGACCAGCAGATCGTAGCGGCCGCCGCCCAGCAGGGCGCTCTGGGCGCCCAGATCCGAGCTGAGCACCTCGAAAGCGGTGCGGGTGTAGTAGTCCAGGCCGCGCACCAGACGCGGGTTCTCCTCGAAGGGAATGCCCAGTTCCGTGAGCAGGACCTTGAGGCGGGCGTGGTGCCTGGCCGAGGCTTCGTCCAGGTGGTCCGTGATGACCGGATGGCCCTCCAGGGCCGCCTGGCAGCGCTCGTTCTTGCAGTCCAGCACGCGCAGGGGGTTGGTCTCGATGCGCCGGTGACAGTCCTCGCAGAAGCGATCCGCCCGCTGGGCGAAGAAGGCGCGGAAGGCGGCGTGGAAGGCGGGCCGGGATTCGGGCGTGCCCACGCTGTTGATGGAGAACACCAGGGACTTGAGGCCCAGCTCCGTGAGGAAGCTATGGAGCATGAGCAGCGATTCGGCCTCGCTCTCGGGCGTGGCCACGCCGAAGCTTTCGGCGCCGATCTGCCAGAACTGGCGGTAGCGGCCCGTCTGCATGCGCTCGTAGCGGAATTGCTGGCCGATGTAGTAGAACAGCACGGGATCGTTGTTCTGGAGCAGCTTGTGCTGGATGGCGGCTCTCACCACGCCAGCGGTGTTCTCGGGGCGCATCACGACCTCGCGGCCGCCCTTGTCCGTGAATTGGTACATCTCCTTGTTGACGATGTCGGAGCTTTCGCCCACGCTGCGCTTGAAGACGTCCAGCTCCTCCAGGATGGGGGTGCGGATTTCGCCGTAGCCGTGGCGTCCGAACACGCGGCGGGCCGTTTCCTCGATATGCTGGAACCAACGCAGCTCCGCCCCGAAGAGATCCCGCATACCTTTCACTGACTGGGCCATGATCCGACTCCCAAGCGTCCTGCTTGCCACCTTCAGCCTACTGTCTTGGGGCCAGACTCCCAAACCCGCCGGTTCCGTTCCGACGGCCCCCCCGCGCCTGAAGGTCATGGTGGACCCGGGCCACGGCGGCCAGGACGGTGGCGCCAAGGGGCCCAAGGGCCTGAAGGAGAAGGCGGCGGCCCTGGAAATCGGCAAGGCCGTGGCCGAGAAGCTGAACGCCGCCGGTTTCGAGCCGGTCATCACCCGGGACGACGACACCTTCATCCCCCTTTGGGACCGGGCCAAGGCCGCCAACGCCCAAGGAGCCGACCTCTTCATCAGCCTGCACATGAACGCGGCCCGGGCCAGGGCCGCCCGGGGCTCGGAGGTCTACTTCCTGAGCCTGGGCAAGGGCGACGACGAGGATGTGGTGGCCGCCGAGAACGCCGGGGCGGGGGCGCCTCCGGGCAGCGAGGACAGCGTGGTGGCCAGCATCCTGGACGATCTGGCCCAGAAGGCTTTCCTCCAGGATTCCGAGCGCTTGGCCGTGGCCATCCAGGGCCAGCTCAACCGCCTGGCGGGCATCAAGGAGCGGGGCGTGAAGCAGGCTCCCTTCGTGGTTCTGCGGGGCGCCGCCATGCCCGCGGTGCTGGTGGAGGTGGCCTTCATCTCCAATCCCAAGGAAGAGGAAAAGCTGAAGGATGCGGCCTTCCGGGCGAAGGTCGCCGATGCCATCACCCTGGGCGTCCGACGCTACTTCGCCGAGACCAACGGCGGCGTGCGCCGGCGCATGGTGGCCGGCCCGGCCCTGGAGCAGCGCTGATACCAAGTTGCGTTCAATCCAAACAGAAAAGGACTTTCACCACCAAGACACCAAGGCGCTAAGTTTCTTTTTGTCTCGGTATCGCCGCAGGCGATACCGAGAAGACTTGCATGAACAGTGGCTCTTGTTCTTCTTGGTGCCTTGGTGTCTTGGTGGTGTTCCTTATCTTTTGAATTCAAATCCGTGTCATCCGTGGCCAACTTGTTTTTGAAAGCCATGGGAACCATAGCCCCTTGGGCGCCGCGCAGCTCTTGCCCTTGTCCCCTTCATCCTGGCAAAAGAAAAGAAGAGGTTTTAGCCGGGATGAAGGAGATGAATGGGATGGAGCGGATGCTTCCTTTTCATTGGTGCGAATCCGCGTTCGAAGGCCCTATTCATACCAAGTTGTGTTCAATCCAGTAGAAAAGGGCTTTCACCACCAAGACACCAAGTTTCTTTTTGTCTCGCGTATCGCCGTATCCTTGGCTGATAAACCCACTTTGAACGCAACTTGGTATGAGACGCCTCGAAAAGGACAGGACGCCCGAATCTGGCTTCAGGGGCCAAGATGGATGCGATAGGGCACTTGTTTTGTGGAATCCCGTGCATCCCGGCTAAAAGGAACAGCCCCGGCGAAGCCATTAAGACGGAAAAGTGGCGGGTTCACTTCCCATTCAGGTTCCCGGCTGTTCCCGCGTGTCGCCCTAGCTGCCCGCCATGCGCTGGCCCTGCAGGGTGGTGGACAGCCGCGACAGCTGGCTGAACTCGTCGGGGTAGAAGTAGACCCGGCGGGCGGCGCGGGTGGCGCCTGCCAGCAGCTGGCCCTTGAAATCCTCGGTGACCTGCACCTGGATGGCGGAGGAGCGGTGGATGCCGATGATTTCCGCCAGGCCCGTGAAGAAGTCCGCCCGGCCATGGTGGAAGAGTGGTGCCAGGGGCCCGGTGATGCGCACCTCGGACACGCCCAGCATCTGGATGGCTCCGGCCAGATGGCGCCCGAGGAGCTTGGAGATGTCCCGCAGGGCCTGCTGGAAGGCGGCGTCGCCCGATTCGGCGAGACGCACGAGGTGTTCGAGGGTGGTGACGCCCTTGCCCGCGAACTGCTGGAGGAGCACCCAGCCGCCGGCATAGGCCTCGATGCAGCCGCGCTCGCCGCAATGGCAGCGAGGCCCCTGAGCGTCGATGCTAATGTGGCCCAGCTCGGAGATCATGCGGCCGCCTTCTTCTCCGCCGTGCACGGTCAGCAGCTGGCGATTGCGCCCGAAGGCGAAGCCCAGGCCCAGATCCCAGTACATCACCAGGGCGGTGCTGTTGGCGGGGATGGTGGCCGCCTCGCCGTAGTAGTAGGCGGCGCCGAGGGAATTGGCCAGGGTGGGCATCTTGAAGGCGCGCTGCATCAGGTCCGACACGTCCAGCCCTTCCAGGGCGGGGAAGTTCACGGCCCGCTTCACCGCGCCGGTGGCGGGTTCCAGCACGCCGGGCAGGGCGGCGAAGGCGTGGCGGAGGATCAGCTTGCGGGCCCGGGCTTCGTCCACGGCCTTCACCACCAGGGCGGACACCTTCTCGGCGATCTTTTCGCTGCGGCGGCAGGCCCGGAGGCTGACGCCCTGGCTGAAGAGGATCGCGGCGGTGAAATCCTCCAGTTGCACATAGACATTCGGCGGATCGAAGACGAGGCCCAGCGCGGCGTTCTGTTCCCGGGCGATCTCCCAGTGGTTGCTGGGACGGCCCGGGCCGCGGCCCTCGGGCACGATGCGGTGGGCCCGCAGGAGGCCTTCGTACTCCAGGCGCTGGAAGTGGAGGTTGCAGGCGCCCTGGGACAGGTCGAGGGCCTCACTGGCTTCGCCCTGGGTGAGGGGGCCCTTTTCGTAGACGAGCTGCAGGACCCGCCGGGAGGCCAGCAACTCATCCAGGCTGATCCGTTCCCGAATGTAGGCCGGCAGCTCCTTCTTCTTCTTTCCTCTCATGCTCGTAACCATACCCGGTTTCAGCGCCCGGTTCCTCATGACGGATTCAAGGGATGGCCCCCGGGAAGCGGATCAATCAGGCAGCCGTCCCGGTGTCCCCCCGGCACCAGCGGACGGCTGCCATCCCCGGATGGATCCGGGGAGGTCGAGAACCGATTCAATCAGGGGTCTGTAACATCCACGCTCCCAGGGCGGAAAGAGGGGGCCCGGCCACGGTCAGTCATGGAGGCGGGGAAGGTCGGCGGGCAGGGCGGGACGCCCCTCAAGACCCAGGGCGGGACGCCCCTCAAGACCCAGGGCGGGACGCCCTTCAATACCCGGGGCGGGACGCCCTTCGGCCGCCAGGGTCATGGTGTCCCAAAGAGGCGTGCCCTGGTTCCGGGTGGTTCCGCCGGTGCAGAGGAAGAACCATCCCTGGCGCTGGCCGGCATCGATGTTCAGCACGGGGTTGCGGTCGGCCGTGAACTTGGCCCTATCGAGGAACCGCCACTGGTTGTCCAGGCCCAATGCCCAGCCGTGGCCATAATCGGCCTTCCGGACCCGTTTCGTGGAGGCGCGGTCCCGCTTGAAATCTTCGATGAAGGAATAGCAATCCTTGAGGGCCCGGCCTTCGGTCACGGTGCTGAAGGTGACCAGCTTCCTCCAGGCGCCAGGCCTGGGGTCGAAGATCCAGCCGCTGAATTCGGTGCGCCGGGCCACGGGCTTGGCGGTGACCAGGAAGCGGTAGGCCTCCCCCGCCTTCCAGGGGAAGGGCAGGAAACTCTGCCCGCCGGTGCCTTCGCCCCCAAAGCGGCCCACGCGGACTTCCGGATCCTGGTAGCGGAGGATGACGCGCTGGCCGTCCGGCACGGCGGAAGGGTCGTCGCCCTTGAAGGCGTCCCACACCGAGAAGATGATCTGCCGGTGGCCGTTTTCGCCCTCCTGGATGCCGAAATAGCCGTCTTTCCAACCGCAGACCATGAAAAAGGTGCCCGGAGCGCTCTGCTCGACCCGGACCTCGTTGTAGAAGGCCAGGCTTTCCGGGGCCGGATAACCCAGGTGGACCGACCGGCAGGCGATGTCCTTCAGGCGCTCGTCCGCCCGGAGGCTGGGCGCGGCCAGGAGCAGCAGGGCCGCCGGAAGCAGGTTGAACGGGGACCGGCTCATGCCTTGCCGCTCCAGTGGCCGTTGGTGAAGTCGGGGATCTTCTGCAGGCTGCCGCCACCCTTCACGCTGGCGATGGAAAGAGGGAAGGGCGCACTCCAGGCGGCCGCATCGTAGACGTTGAAATCGGGGGCGAGGCCTTCCAGCATGCACTCCACCACGCGGTAGCACATGATGTAGTCCATGCCGCCATGGCCGCCGTTCTTGCGGGCCAGGTCGCCCACGCGCTTCCAGAGCTCATGCACGTACTGCTCGCGGTAGGGCTTCAGGGCCTCTTCGCCCTCGATCCACGCGTGCTTCTTGGTCTTCTTGGCCACCTCGTCCAGGTAGAGCCGCTCCGGATAGTCCGCGAAGGCTCCCTTGGTGCCCTGGATCATGTTGTGGCGGGTGTAGGGGCGGGGCGACACCGTATCGTGCTGCAACAGAATGGTGCGGCCCTTCACGGTGCGCAGGATGCTGGTGTTGATGTCGCCGCAGGTGAACGTCTCCCCACGGCCCTTGAACCGGACAGCCTGGTCCTCGCTGAGGGAGGCCTCCAGGCTAGACATGGAGACCAGGCTGTCGAGGCGGTCGCCCTGGTGGACGCCCATGTACCAACAGACGGGGCCCAGCCCGTGGGTGGGATAGAGGTTGCCGTTCTCCCGAGTGTGCCAGGCGCGGCGCCAAGTGGCCTCGCTGACGTAACGGCCTTCAGGATCCTTCTCGTTCATGACCATCCGCAGGTCGTGGATGTAGGCCGCCTCGCCGTGGGTGATGGTCCCGAAGAGCCCCTGGCGGGCCATGGCCAGCACCATCATCTCGTTGTCGCCGTAACAGCAGTTCTCCATCATCATGCAGTGCTTGCGGGTGCGCTCGCTGGTGCGCACCAGCTCCCATAGCTGGGGCAAGGTGACGCCGGCGGGAACTTCCACGCCCACGTGCTTGCCCTGGTTCATGGCGCACAGGGCCATCTCCGTGTGCCATTCCCAGGGCGTGGCGATGAAGATGAAATCCAGATCGTCTTGCTTGCAGAGATTCTCGTAGTCTCGGGCATCCTTGGCGTAGAGGCGGGGTTCGGGCAGGCCCTTGCGGACGAAGCGCTTCTTCGTCAGCTCGATCTGCCGGGGATCGATGTCGCAGACAGCCCGGATCTCCACCTTGGGCACGTTGAGCAGGTCGCTCATGACGCTCTGGCCCCGGCGGCCCGCGCCGATGACGCCGATGCGCACCTTATCGTGCTTGGGGAAGGGCACCCCCATCATCGTTTCGAGCGCCTCCTTGGGAGGCGTGGCGCCTTGCGGTCCGCTGGCGGCGCCCAGGGTCGCCGTGGCGCCCGCCAGGGCGCTGGCCTGCAGGAAGAAACGGCGGGAGATGGCTGTCTGGCTCATCGGGTTTCCTCGCACCCCGGCAACGGGGGCCTCGCCTGGCACCGGGCCGGCTTGTTTAGAATGAACCCGGCGCGTCCCGAAGGGCACGCCGGGTCCGGTTGACTAGAAACGGTAGCTGGCCTGGAGGCTCAGGTAGGCCGGGCGGTAGGGACCGAACCTTTGGGCCGGATCATCACTGGGAGTGCTCTTCCACTCCGTCAGCGTGTATTTCAGACCCACGCTCCACTCGCTGTTGATGGCATAGTCCACCCCGGCACGCCAGCCCAGCTTGAGGCCTTGATCGCCCTTCTTGCCGTTGGGCACCCCCTGCTGCTCCACCTGCCATACGTGGATGGAGGGGCCGGTGGAAAGAGACACGGGAAGGGAGGCCCAAGGTTTGTAGACCAGATCGAAGCCGGCGTTGGGACCCGTCAACTCAAAGGTGGCGCGCCCTGGGACTGGAGTGGCAGCAGGCAGTTTCTTCCAGCCACCGTAGAAAAGCACTTCGGCGCCGAAATCTTTGGGTGCGATCTGGTAGCCGATTTCAAAACCATAGCCGCCAGAGCTCTTGTGGGTCATGTCCAGGGAATCGCCCTGCGCGAAGACCAGACCGGCGGAAAGGACAACCTGATCGGTGGAGGGGGCCGGAGCCCCGGATTGGGCGAAGGCGAAAGCACTGCCCAGGAGGCCGAGAGAGAGGGTGGTGAGCATTCTTTTCATGATGGATCTCCTCTGGCCCTAGAAACGCAAGCCGGTCTGGATGCTGATGGAGCGCAGGCCCTGACGGTAGACGTAGTTGTTGTTGGCATCCTTCGTGTAGATGCTGGTCAGGTTCTGGCCCAACTGGAAGCCGTAGGGGTTTGCGGAGGCTGTCCCGCCAAAGGGATCGCGGGCCGACTGAGCGGGCAGGGTGTATTCCGGCTGGGTGCGGTTGTTGAACAGATTGTTTACCTGGATATTGGTGAACCAGACGATGCTGCGCACGATGGGGAATTCCACGTTGTACTGCAGGTTTACATCCCAGAGATCCTGGTTCGTGTACTGGCCCGCCGAGTAGTACTGGGAAATGGTGTTGACCAGCCCGCCCAAGTTCTTGTTGGTCCCGGAGGGACCGTCGTAGTAACCCGGAATGACGGGGTAGGGAATGGTGGAAGTCAGGGCGCGGCCCATGGGGTATTTGACGGTTCCAGGGCTGCCGCTGGTGTAGCTGCCCCGGAGGGCGATGTTGGATTTCACCTTGCCGCTGGTGAGGTTGTAATTGGCATACCACTTCACGTTGTGTTCAGGGTCGCGGAGTGTGATGGGATTGAATTCCCCCCGGGGCAGGAACGTGAGATACCAGTCGCGGAAATTGGCGGAGTTGCTGGAAGTGGCACTGGTGGACTGGACGTTGCTACGGCTGGGATTGTCCAGCGAATTGCGCACATTGCTCATGAGGCGGGCGTAGGTGTAGTTGCCGCCAAAGGTGAACTTCGACGTGAAGGGAATGGACCATTCCAGCTCCACACTCTTGTAGGTGCGTTCGGCATCCGAATCGTTCTTCAGGACGCTCTGGAAGCCCTTCTTTCCGCTGGCCGTGGTGAAGACCTGGCCAGGGAAGAAATCGAACAGGTTTGTCCACTTGCGGTAGATGGCCGTGGCGCGCCAGTAGCCGCCGTTCTGGTACGAGCGCCGGAATCCGACCGCGACCTCGTTCGAAATGGGGGCCTTCCAGCCGGAATCCACGACGAAGCTCTGGCCGGCGAACGTCTGATCCTTCACGTAGCCGTAGTTCGCCAGGTTCAGGAACTGGGCCTTGTCCACGAGGTAGGGTGTGGCCGAGCCCTGGTTCCAGTAGGACGTGGTGCTGTTGGCCAGACGCCCCTGGATCATGGGGTAGAAGAGGCTGCCGGGCTGCCGGGAGTGGAACTGGGCGAAGGAGGCGTTCACCAGGCGGCTCTGGTCGCCGAAGAGGTCCCACTTGTACTCGAAACGCACCGTGGGAAGGCCGTAAGAGGCGATGGTCTTCACGGAATCCGTGACCTTCAACCGGTCGTAACGCAGGCCGCCCATAACGCTGTGGTTCTGGTTCAAGGTCCAGAGGTCATTCACGTAGTAGGAATCGGTGACCATCTTGTACGAACCGTCTTCGCTGCCAGTCAGGGTGCGGACACGGGGAATGAGGGATTCATAGCTGGACCCAACGATCGGGTTGCCGGCGTAGGAAGGATCGAGGTTGCTAAGCACTGCGTTGTAGTTGAAGACGATGTACTTGCCCGCGTAATCAGCAGGGTTCTTGGGGCCGCTGCCTGCGATGTCTCCGGCATGGAGGTCGTCAGCGATCTGGCCAGGGCCGTAGAAGGTGTACTTGGCGCCCTGGGCTTGGGTATTCCACTGGAAGGATTCCCGCTCCATGCCGACGTCGATCAGGTGCGTCCCTGACATTTCGAGGATGTGCTGGTAGTTCAGCATGCCGGATTCGGCCTTGAAGGTGTCGCCCTTGTCCGTCACGAAACCGTTGGTGTTGACCTGGGTGGGGCCGAAATCCTGGCCTTCGAGCAGGCTGTTGGCCGAATAGTTGCCGCTTCCATCGGGTGTGCCAGTGGCATAGGTGTTCAGGTAGATGGGCGGGTTGGCGGGGCTGTAGGGATGCGGGAAGGCACGGGTGGTGCGGGCGAAGCGGCCCTCAAGGATGCCGTTGCTGCTGAGGATGCCCTTGTAGCCCAGGTTCCAGGTGCGCAGCTTGTAGGCGTCGTTGCCGCTCATGGTGTTGTTGATGACGCCGTAGGTGGAGATGTAGTCCTGGTCGTCCTGGGTGTAGTTCCACTCCAGGCTGTGGTCAGGGGTGATCTGGCCGAAAAGCACGAACTGGTTGTAGGTGCGCTTGATGGTGTCCGGCGTGTAGACGCCCGAAGCCCACAGGTTGGAGCGGCGGACGACATTCCCGTTGGCCTGGTCGCGGTAGAAGATGCCGTTGGGGTCCGAGGGCTGCGAGGGGTTGTTCTGCAGCGTGGGGAACCAGTTCGGCGAATACTGGGTGGGAGTGATGATGCCGCCGTAGGCGAAGGTGATGTGATCCTTCCAGATGGGTCCCTTGATGGTGTATTCGTACTTCACGGTCATGCTGTCGCTGGCCTGGTTGTACTGGTTCACGGACCCATCGCGGTTGGCGTAGGGAAGGTCGTTGGCTTGCCAGAAGGGGCGGGAGAAGTTGAGGCGCACCGAGCCCTGGAACGTGTTCGATCCCTTGGTGGTCACCACGGAGACGATGCCGCCGTCGGAGTTGCCGTAACGGGCATTCAAGGGGCTCTGGATGACCGCCATGGAATCCACCATGTCGGCGATGGTGCCCCGGTCCAGCAGGTAGCCGCCGCCTTCTTCGGTGAGGGTCACGCCGTTGATGAGGGTTTTCGTGCCGTGGCCAGAGCCACCGCGGATCTTCAGGACGCCCTGGTCGCCCAGGTCGCTGCCAGAGAGACCGGGCGTCATGGAGCCGAGCATCTTGAGCATGTTGTCGGTGTCGTTGTTGCCGAGCTGGTTCAGCGACTCCATGGGGAAATTGGACTGGGTGACCGTGTCGGTCTTGTCCACCTGGGTGGAGGCGCTCACCACTTCCACCACGGCGCTTTGGACCTTCTCCACATCCTTGATGGATTTGAGGGAAAGGTCGAAGCGGGAGGTCTGGCCGGCCAGCACGCGGAAGGAGCCCTTGGCGCCCACGAATTCAGGGGCGTCCGACGAAATGGAATACTCGCCGTTGGGCAGCAGCGCGATGCGGTAGTGGCCGCTGGCGTCGGTGCGGGTGCTGCGTTCGCCGAGCAGAGTCGGGGAGGAAATCTGGACGCGGGCGCCGGCGATGGGTGCGCCGGCCTTGTCGGTGACGCGGCCGGTGATGGTGCCCGTGGTCTCCTGGGCCATGAGGGACGTGGCCGCCAGACAAAGGGCAAGGGTCGAGAGTTTGGTTGGGAAGCTCATCGAAAAGTCTCCAGATGGGTTGGGATGCGAGGGATCACAGCTTCAGGGCGAGGCTGAAGTCGACGATGAAGCCCCGGATCGTGGAGCTGTCCGTGGTGGCTGCCCTGCCGGTGTACGTGGTCGCGCGGTAGTCGAAATGCTTCATGCCGACGTTGCGGAGGTTCACTTCCAGGGCGAAGTCCTCGCTGAGCTGCTGGCGGAGGCCGATGTAGAAGCCCGGCGTCAGGGAGGTGCCCTTGGAGACGGTGGCGAAGCCTTCGTAGTACTTGCGGCCCAGGCTGTCCAGCACCTGGGTGGGGGCGCTACCCACGTTCACCATGGGGCGCAGGGTGCCCGTGAATTCAGAGGAGGTCTTGTAGGCGTCGAGGCTCAGACCGGCCTGCCAAGTGAGCCCTTCGTTCCAGGACAGGGGCGCGGCATACCCGCCCTTGAGGGAGAAACCCTGGGAGGACTCCTTGCGCAGGTCGAGAGACTCGTTGGGGCGCAGGAAATAGGCATTGTGGGTGGTCGGATCAGAGGTGCCCAGGCCCGTTCCGGCGGGGGCGTAGACGGCGCTGCCGAAGGGCGTGGCGTCATGGGCCTGTCCGGGGAAGAGGTCGAAAGACAGTTCGCCGGTGATGAAGCCCTGGCCGAAGGGACGCCGGGCGGCCACGGCAAAGCCGAGGGCCTTGTTGTCCTGGTGGTCCTTCTGGAGATCGCCGGACTTCAGCCCAGCCCGGATCTTCAGCTCGTAGGCCTGTTCCTGGCCAGCGGCGGCCAGGGTCGAGCCGGCCATTGCCGCGAGCAGCAGCAACGTCCGGTGGAGCGTGCGTCGGTCTTTCATGGGGTGGTCCTCCGATGGAATGGGGGTTGGGGACTGCAGGGCTTTCGGTCTGCCGGGCTGGCCCGGCGGGCTTGTGAAATCAGAAGGATGTTTCGAGGGCATGTTTCTTTCGCTTCCCCGGATAATTTTTTGAGTAAACAAAAGAATTGCACGGGCGCCGAATTTTCCGTAGCGTATGAAGGCTGGCCAGTGGGGTCAAGCGGAATGTTGCGGTTTTGTAAAAATAGTTCGACTGCTCATTAAAAACATTTGGGTTAGCCGCCAGGCCTGGAACGGGCTGGCACCCTGGAGCGATCAGCCAGTCCGCTCTCTGCGCAGGTCCCGTGCTTGCCCACCTGTAAGTCGATCCGTCTTGGAGGTTTCATGCGAGTCCTGGTCACCGGCGGAGCCGGTTTCATCGGCAGCCATGCGGCGGACCGGTGCCTGTCGGATGGGCACCAGGTGGCGGTCCTGGACAACCTCAGGAGCGGCTCCCGGAGCCAGGTGGATCCCCGCGCGGAATTCCTGGAGCTGGACACCCGCGACTCCCGCCTGGAAAGCGCCATCGCGGGCTTCCGCCCAGAGGCCATCCTCCACTTCGCCGCCCAGATCGACGTGCGCGTCAGCTGCAAGGATCCGATCTTCGACGCGGAGGAGAACATTCTCGCCACCCTGCGGCTGGTGGAGGCGGGCCTCGCCAACGGCCTGAAGCACTTCGTCTTCGCCAGCAGCGGCGGGGCCATCTACGGCGAGGCCGCGGGGCCCCAATCGGAGGGCCATCCCGAGGTGCCCATCAACCCCTACGGCGTGGCGAAGCTGGCCGTGGACAAGTATCTCCACGCCTACGCCGTGCAGCGGGGGCTGGCCAGCTGCAGCCTGCGTTTCTCCAACGTCTACGGCCCCCGCCAGGGCGCGAAGGGCGAGGCGGGCGTCATCGCCGTGTTCTGCAAGCGGCTGCGCGACGGGCTTGCTCCCATGGTGAATGGCGACGGCCTGCAGACCCGTGATTTCGTCTATGCGCCGGATCTCGCGGAGGCCGCCTCCCTGGTGCTGGCGCAGCGGGCCACGGGCGTCTACAACCTTTCCACGGGGCGGGAAACCTCCATCCTCGATGTGGCCCGGGCCCTCTGCCTGCACGCCGGCGTGGATCCCGCGGGCATCCAGCACGCGCCGGCCATCGCGGGCGAGCAGCGGCGGTCCGTGTTGGACGCGTCCAAGGCCGGGCGGAAGCTGGGCTGGAAGCCGGCGACGCCGCTTTCCGCCGGAATGGGCGGTACCTATCGCTGGTTCGAGCAGAACAGGGAGGTCCAATGACGCCGGAACTGGTGGTCATGGCCGCGGGCATGGGCAGCCGCTTCGGCGGCCTCAAGCAGTTGGAACCCGTGGGACCCGACGGCGAAACCGTCATGGACTACGCCCTCTACGACGCCCGCCGCGCGGGAGTGAAGCGGGTCGTCTTCGTCATCCGCAAAGACATCGAAGCCGCCTTCCGGGCCCAGGTGGGGCAGCGCTACGAGCGGTGGATGGAGGTGGCCTACGCGTTTCAGGAGATGGAGGATCTGCCGGAGGGGTGCGGGGTGCCCGAGGGGCGCGCCAAGCCCTGGGGCACCGGCCACGCGGTGCTGGCGGCCCGGGATGCCGTGAAGGCGCCCTTCCTGGTGATCAACGCCGACGATTTCTACGGAGCGGAGGCCTTCCACAGCCTCGTCCGCTGGCTGTCCCAGCCCGCGGATGGAGAGGCTTGCGACTTCGCCATGGTGGCCTTCCGCCTGGAGAACACCCTGTCGGAAAATGGTTCGGTGGCCCGGGGCCTTTGCGAGGTCACTTCCGGCGGGCGGCTTTCCCGGGTGGTGGAGCATGTGGGGCTCCGGCGGAATCCCGGCGGCGCCGGTGCCGTGGAGGAGGGACCCGACGGCGCCCTGGTCCACTTCAGCGGCCAGGAGCCCGTATCCATGAACTTCTGGGGCTTCCGGCCCGCCTTCTTTCCGGAGCTGGGGCGCCGCTTCCGGACCTTCCTGGAAGCCTGGGGAGAGCATCCCAAGGCGGAGTACTTCCTGCCCTCGGTGGTTGATCAGATGATCCAGGAAGGGCAGGCTCAGGTGACGGTCCTGAACACGCCGGATCCCTGGTTCGGCGTCACCTACAAGGAAGACAAGGCGCTGGTCCAGCAAAGGATCCAGGCCCTCATCGACGCGGGCGCCTATCCCGCCAGCCTCTGGAATGACCATGACCGCTGACCGGAACCTTCCTCTCGAAGCCGCCCGCCGCTTCCTGCTGCAGGGCGACGTGCTCTTCGCCGAGCCCTACGGCACCGGCCACATCAACCACACTTACGCCGTGACCTGCGACCAGGCCGGTGAACCCGTCCGTTACCTCCTCCAGCGCCTGAACACCAACGTCTTCAAGACGCCCCACGGGCTCATGAAGAACATCCAGGAGGTGACCGGGCACATCCGCGCCAAGCTGGAATCGCGGGACCTGCCTTTCACCCGCCGGGTCTTGACGCTGCTGCCGGTGCGGGAGACCGGCGCGTGTTTTCTGGATGATCCCGAACTGGGCTTCTGGCGCTGCTACCTCTTCATCGAGGGTGCCCGCACCTATGACGTGGTGGAGCACAGCGGACAGGCCTTCGAGGCGGCCAGGGCCTTTGGCGCCTTCCAGAGCCTGCTGGCGGACTACCGGGGGCCGGCCCTCCAGGAGACCATTCCCGACTTCCACCACACGCCCCGGCGCCTGGAGGCATTGAAGGCCGCCGTGGCCGAGGATCCCCTCGGGCGGGCCAGGGACTGCGAGGCCGACATCCTTTTCGCCCTGGAGCGCGCGCCGCTGGCGCGGCGCCTGGTGGACCTCCAGGCCCAGGGGGCCATTCCCACCCGCATCACGCACAACGACACCAAGCTGAACAACGTGATGCTGGATGACGCCACGGGCGCTGGCGTTTGCGTCATCGACCTGGACACAGTGATGCCTGGCCTTTCTCTGTGTGATTTCGGAGACATGGTGCGCACCGCCTGCAACCCGCTGGCGGAGGACGACGCGGACACGCAGAGGATGGTGGCCCGGGGCGACATGTTCGAGGCCCTGGCCTGCGGCTACCTGGAGGGCACTGAAGGCTCCCTGCTGCCCGTGGAGCGCGAGCATCTGGTGGTGGCGGGCGAGCTGCTCACCTACGAATGCGGCATCCGCTTCCTCACGGATTTCCTGCTGGGCGACACCTACTTCCGCACCCATCGCGCAGGCCAGAATCTGGACCGCGCCCGCAACCAGTTCGCGCTGGTCCGCAGCCTTGAACTACAGGAGAACACCTTCATGAACCGCGTCAGGCATCTCGTCTGAAGGCCGGTTCCTCTGCCATCGTCAGATGGCGGCCGCTCGTCTGGCCGCCCACCCGAGGGACGGCGATGATCGGCTTCCGCAGGCTTTTCCACCTTCTGTCGCACGGCCTGGGGCGGGTTTCGGCGCGCCGATGGGCGCCCGCCATGGCCCTGGCGGTTCTGCCGCCGCTGCTGGGGCAGGGCCAGGATCAGGTGGGATCCGTGACCGATGGCGGTACGCGGGTGGCCACGGGACAGATGGTGCGGCCGGCAGGGCAGGTGCTTTCCTTCCAGGGCCGCCCGCTGGATCTCGCCCTGGCCCGGGATGGCGCGACGCTGCTGGTGAAGACCGGTGAAGGCATCCTGGTGCTCGACCCGGCCAGCTGGACCCAGCGGCAGAGCCTGCCCTACCCGCCCAAGGACAGCGCCTCCATGCACGGCCTGGCTCTGGCCGCGGATGGCCGCAGCGCCTGGGTGAGCACGGGCAACGGCTTTCTGGCCGAACTCATCCGGGACGGGGAGGTCTGGGTCTGGGGACGGCGCATCGCTCTGCCCTCGAAGGACAAAGGTTCCACCTACCCCTGTGGCCTGGCCCTGAGCGCCGATGGGCGCCAGGCCCTGGTGGCCCTGTCCCGGGCCAATGCCCTGGCGGTGGTGGATCTGCTGGAGGGTCAGGTGCAGACCGAGGTTCCGGTGGGAGTCGCGCCCTACGGGGTGGTCCTGGCCACGGATGGCCGAAGCGCCTATGTATCCAATTGGGGAGGGCGGCGGCCTGGGACCGGCGAACGGAACATGGCCTCCTCCGGAACGCCGGTGGCGGTCGATGAGCGCGGCCTGCCCGCCAGCGGCACGGTATCCCAGGTGGATCTCGCCACGGGAAAGGTGGTCGCGGAAACCGAGGTGGGTCTTCATCCCTCCCAGATCCTTCTGGATGGGGAGGGGAAGCGCCTCTTCGTGGCCAACGCCAATTCGGACAGCGTGTCGATCCTGGATGCGGCCGCGCTCGCCGTGCAGGCAACGGTGCCGGTCCGTCCCGACCCGGCACTGCCCTTCGGCAGCTTGTCCAATGCTTTGGCGCTGACGCACGATGGCCAGCGGCTCCTGGTGGCCAACGGAGGCAACAACGCGGTGGCCGTGGTGGATCTGGCCAAAGGGGCCAAGGTCGCGGGGTTCATTCCAGCGGGATGGTTTCCGGCGGCCCTCGCCACGGACGGCATCTCCCTTTTCATCGCCAATGCCAAGGGCGACGGTTCCCGCCAGGCGGAACCGGGCCACCGCAAATGGGCCGTGGGCTTGCAGCGGGGCACCCTCCAGAAGCTGCCCCTTCCCGCGGGCGCCGGACTGAAAGCCTTCACGGCGGAGGCTTCCGCCCTGAGCCTGATGCCCCAGACCCTGCGCAGCCTTGAGCGCGGACGGCGCGGCGTGAAGGCCATGCCCGTGCCCCCGCGGCCGGGAGAGCCCTCGGTGTTCAAGCACGTGGTCTACGTGCTGAAAGAAAACCGCACCTACGACCAGGTGTTCGGCGATCTGAAACAGGGCAACGGCGATCCGGATCTCTGCATCTACGGCCGCGACATCACGCCCAACCACCATGCCCTGGCCGAAGGCTTCGTGCTGCTGGACAACTACTACTGCAACGGCATCGTGTCCGCCGACGGCCACCAGTGGGCCACCCAGGGCATCACCTCCGACTACCAGGAGAAGGCTTTCGGGGAGTGGACGCGCAGCTACGATTTCGGCACCGATCCCCTGGCCTTCGCCCCCACGCCCTTCCTTTGGGATCACGCGCTGACCCGGGGCCTCAGCTTCCGCAACTACGGCGAGTTCGATTTCCCGGTCTTGCCGCCCAAGACCACCTGGGACGATTTCCGGCAGGCAGTTCCGGAAGCCACCTTCCAGCAGAGCCTTTCCCTGGAGGCCCTGCGGCCCTACACATCGCCCACCTTTCCCGGATGGGAGATGCGCATTCCCGATCAGGTGCGGGTGGATGCCTTTCTGAAGGAGTTCCGGGAGGCGGAGGCCAGCGGCCAGTGGCCCAGCCTCATCCTCGTTTACCTTCCCCAGGACCACACCCGCGGCGCCGCGCCGGGCGCGCCCACTCCCCGCGCCCATCTGGCCGACAACGACCTGGCCCTGGGCCGGCTGGTGGAGGCCATCTCCAGGAGCCGCTTCTGGAAGGACACCTGCATCTTCGTGAACGAGGACGATCCCCAGGACGGCTTCGACCACGTGGACGGCCACCGCTCCCTCTGCCTCGTGATCAGCCCCTACACCCAGCGGG
Organism: Acidobacteriota bacterium; assembly: GCA_016195985.1. GTDB lineage: Bacteria > Acidobacteriota > Holophagae > Holophagales > Holophagaceae > Geothrix. The sequence continues at coordinate 99,650 of JACPYP010000016.1, forward strand.
GCAAGGTGGTGTCGCGCTTCTACAACCAGAATTCCGTCCTTCGCACCATGGAGCTCATGCTGGGCCTGCCGCCCATGAACCAGTTGGATGGCGTCGCCCCCGCCATGCAAGCCTGCTTCACCGCCAAGCCGGATTTCAGCCCCTTCAAGGCCCTGCCCAACCGGGTTCCGCTGGAGGAAAAGAACCCTCCTGGTCCCGCCATGTCCATGGATTTCAGCCGGCCTGACCGCATCGACGACAACGCCCTGAACCGCGTGCTTTGGATGGCCGAAAAAGGCGCCGTTCCCTACCCGGCCCACCTCGCTGGAGGCCACGGCAAGGGGCTGAAACGCCTGGGGCTGAAATTGGATGCCCTGGCCGCCGTCGATGATGACGACTGAAACCGCAGGGCTGCCCGCCCCATTGATGGAGTCGACCAAGATGCGCCAAAGGATTTCGCTCCGCCTCGCCTTCCAGTTGGCTTTGCTCGCCCTTGCTCCGGCCTTCCTGGCGGCCCAGGATCTCATCCCGGTGCCCTCCCAGATGAAGGTCTCAGGTGGACGCGTGGTTCTGGGTCCCGCCACCCGGCTGGTGGCCGAAGGCGATGCCCGCCCGGTGGCGGAGCGGTTGCGGGCCTATCTCCAGCCGGCCACCGGCCTGCCGCTCGCCATCCAAGAGCGGGGCAGGGAAAAGCAGGGCGGGCGCGACGCCGTTCTGCTGACCCTGGATCCCGAGGCCAGCGCCCTGGGCCCGGAAGGCTACCGCCTGGAGGCGGCGGATGGCCGCATCGAGATCCGGGCCCCCAAGCCGGCGGGCCTCTTCTACGGCATCCAGACCCTGCGCCAGCTGCTTTCCCGCGAGGTTTTCCGGCAGGCCAAGGCCGATGGCGTTTCCTGGTCCGTTCCCGCCTGCGTCATCGAAGACCGGCCCCGGTTCCCCTGGCGCGGCAGCCACCTCGACGTGGGCCGCCACTTCCTGCCCAAGGATTTCATCAAGAAGCACCTGGACCTCATGGCCCTGCACAAACTCAATGTCTTCCACTGGCACCTCACCGAGGATCAGGGCTGGCGCCTGGAGATCAAGAAATACCCGAAGCTGACGGAAGTCGGCGCCTGGCGCAAAGAAACGGTGTTGCCCGTCTATTGGAAGGCCGACTTCGCAGGACAGCGGCTGTTCGACGGAACGCCGCACGGGGGTTTCTACACCCAGGAAGATGCGAAGGAAATCGTGGCCTACGCGGCGGAGCGTTTCATCACCGTGGTTCCTGAGATCGAGATGCCCGGGCATAGCACCGCGGCCATCGCCGCCTATCCCGAACTGGGGAACTTCCCCGACCGCAAGGTGGAGGTGGGCACAGCCTGGGGCGTCTTCCGCTCGACCTATGGGGTGGAGGATTCCAACATCCAGTTCCTGAAGGATGTGCTGGATGAGGTGATGGCGGTCTTTCCTTCCACCACCATCCACATCGGCGGCGATGAGTGCCCCAAATCCGAATGGGCCCGGAGCGAGCGGGCGCTGGCCCGGATGAAACGGGAAGGCATGGTCCCTGCCACCGCCACCCTGGCCGATCTCCAGGCCTACCGGAACGAGAAGGGAGAGCTTGCCGAGCACCCCGCGCTCCACAAGCTTCAGGCCTGGTTCATCCGGCAGGTCGATGCCTACCTCGCTTCCAAGGGACGGCGGCTCATGGGCTGGTCCGAGATCCTCGAAGGCGGCTTGGCGCCGAACGCCGCCGTGATGAGCTGGCTGGGCGAAGACGCGGGCATTCAAGCGGCCAAGGCAGGACATGACGTGGTGATGGCGCCTGAAAGCCACACCTACTTCGACTACTACCAGGCCAAGGGCAACGAACCCCTGGCCATCGGAGGATTCACGCCCCTCGAAAAAGCCTACGGGTACGACCCCATGCCCGCAGGCCTGGACGCCGCCCAGCAACGCCACATCCTTGGCGTGCAGGGCCAGCTGTGGACCGAATTCGTCTCCACGCCCGCCAAGGCGGAGTACATGATTTGGCCCCGCCTGGCGGCCCTGGCGGAAGTGGGCTGGAGCCCCAAGGGAAAGCGCGACCCCCGCGAATTCCTGGGGCGCCTCAGGGTTCATCTGAAGCGTCTGGATGTCCTGGCCGTCAACTACCGCCCCCTGGACGGGGCCCAATCCCTTCCCCGCTAGACCTCCTTCCACCCGTTTCTTTTCCGAGGCATCCATGAAACGCCTTCTCATCTCTTTCTGCACCCTGGCGCTGGCGGCAGCCCCCTGTTCGGCGAAGGCGCCCAAGGCCTCGTCCTTTGCCATCCAGGGAGAACGCTTCCTGGCCGACGGAAAGCCCTTCATCGTCCGCAGCGGGGAGATGCACTACCCCCGCGTGCCCCGCGCCAGCTGGCGCGACCGCATGAAGAAGATGCGGGCCATGGGGCTGAACACGCTCTGCACCTACGTGTTCTGGAACCTCCACGAGCCCGAGCCGGGCCGCTTCGATTTCAGCGGCGACCTCGATCTCGCGGCCTACCTGCGCACGGCGCAGGAGGAAGGGCTGAAAGTCATCCTCCGGCCCGGCCCCTACATCTGCACCGAATGGGAATTCGGCGGCCTGCCCGCATGGCTGCTGAAGGAGGCGGACATGAAGGTCCGCACAGCGGATCCCCGCTTCCTCGCCGCGGCGGCGAAGTATCTCAAGCGTGTGGGCCAGGAGGTGGACGCCCTCCAGGCGGATCGCGGCGGTCCCATCGTCATGGTGCAGGTGGAGAACGAGTACGGGTCCTTCGGCAAGGACATGGCCTACAAGCAGGCCATCCGCCAGGCCATGGTGGACGCCGGCTTCCGCGCGCAGCTTTACACCAGCGACGGCCCCGGCCAGGACATGCTGGCGGGGGGCACCTTCCCGGACCTGCTGCCCACGGTGAATTTCGGCGCCGGTCCCGAATGCGCCGAGGCCTTCGCGGAGCTGGACAAGTTCCGGAAGGGCATCCCGAAGATGTGCGGCGAGTACTGGGCGGGCTGGTTCGACCACTACGGCAAGGCCCACCACACCACCGATCCCAAGGAGGGCGCGGCGGGCGTCACCTGGATGCTGCAACGGGGCATCAGCTTCAATCTCTACATGTTCCACGGCGGCACGAATTTCGGCTTCATGAACGGCGCCAACTGGACAGGCCGCTACGCCCCCGACACCACCAGCTACGACTACGACGTGATGCTGGACGAGGCAGGCCGGCCTACGCCCAAATTCTTCGCCTACCGCGAGGCCATCCGGCCCTTCCTGGCCAAGGGTGAAAAGCTTCCAGACCTGCCCGCGCCGCAGCCCGTGATCGAGATCCCCGCGTTCCGGTTCACCGAGTCCGCGCCGCTCTCCCAGCTGCTCAAGGCCCCCGTGCGCGCCGAGGGGCCCCTGGCCATGGAAGCCCTCGGCCAGGGCTACGGGTACGTGCTCTACCGCCACGCGGTGGCCGGGGCCTCCCGCGAGGTGCTGGAGGTGAAGGATGTCCGCGACTACGCGGTGGTGCTGCAAGGCGGGCGGCGCTTCGGCAGCCTGGACCGGCGTCTGCGGCAGGGCAGCCTGGACGTGGATCTGAAGGCGGGCGAACCCCTGGACATCCTCGTGGAGAACACCGGCCGCATCAACTTCGACAAGGCCATGCTGGAAGAGCGCAAAGGGATTCTGGGCGGCGTGACGCTGGGCGGCAAGGCGCTGAAGGGCTGGGACTGCTACAGCCTGCCCCTGTCGGATCTCAGCGGCCTGCGGTTCCAGCCGGGCCACACGGCCGCGCCCGCCTTGCACCGGGCCAGCTTCGATCTCACGAACGTGGGCGACACCTTCCTGGATCTGCGCGGCTGGGGCAAGGGCCAGGTTTTCGTCAACGGCCGGAACCTGGGCCGCCATTGGAACCTGGGGCCCATGGATACCCTCTTCTGCCCCGCCACCTTCCTGAAGGCGGGCCGCAACGAAGTGATCGTGCTCGAACTGGAACCCGCCTCCCAGCGCGAGATGCGGGGCCTGAAACAGCCCGTGCTCAGCCAGGGCCTGCGGGCCGAGACGTCCGAACCCTGACCGGCGGCTTCCCGCCGCCCGCGCCGCCATAGGACAAAGCCATTGGATTTGAAATTAACGATCGATTCAAGTGGCGCGATTTGGCGACGATACCTTTGGGTATGACGAGAGTCTTGGTCATCGACGACAGCCAGATGATGCGTCTCTACCTTCGCCGCTGCCTTGAGAAAGGCGGTTACGAGGTGGAGGACTGGATGCCCCTCTCGGCCATGGAGATCCCCGACCGCCTTCGGGACTGGGCGCCGGATCTCCTCCTGACGGACTACGCCATGGCGGGCTGCAACGGCGCCACCGTGGTCCGCATGGCCCAGAGGGTGGCCCCGGACCTGCCCGTGGTGGTGCTCACCGCCTTCACGGACGAGGACCTGGAGTCCCAGCTGGCCCGGCTGGGCGTGTGCGCCGTGCTGCACAAGCCCATCGCCCCGGAGCAACTGATCTCCGTGATCCAGGAGGTGCTGGAGCGGAGCGCGCAGGGGGTAGAGGTCTAAGGTCCGTTTTAACTGAGCAGCTTGCGGACCAGGTCTTCGATCGAGTCGGACCGGCCGGGACGGCTGGCCAGGGCGTAGGCATCCGCGATCGCGTTCGATAGCTCGTTCAGGGAATGCTTGGATTTCTCCCGGAGGGCGACCTGAATCGCCCGCCCCAGCAACCCCGGATCGATCTGGTTCACGGGTTGGAGATGCTCGGCGCACCGCATTCCGCGTTCCCCCTGGGAATCCCTGACCCGGTTCTTGGCGCCGAGAACGTAATCAGGCTCAGGGAGCATGGGCTCTTTGCCGGTCAGAAGCCATTCGGGAGAGACGCCAGTCCCATTTGCGAGCGCGATGATTCGCGCACTGGATGGCGTGGTTTCGCCGGCGCGGTACGCATTGATGGTGCGGCGCGACAGTCCGCTTTTCTGCGCCACGGCCGAAGGCCCGCCCGCCAGGTTGATGGCGGTCCGGATCCGAATAATTAAATCCTCGCTTGGCTTGCCTTGCGGTGATTTGCTCATTTTGTGTCATTTCCTGCTTGACTATGTGCGAGTAGCTGCACATGCTTTCTTCCGTTGGCAAACGGCAGACCCACGACAACCCCGGCCGGAGGAACACGGGTGAGGGGGCCCTGCGTTCCGCCTGCCTTCGCAATCCGATGGCCTTCTCTGAGCCCCGCCCCCTTGCCCATACCGACTCCCCTTGCCTGAACCTTCAACCGGATCTTACCAACGCCAATTTTCGCAGGTTTGGAGCGAATACCCAATGTGCAGCGTTAGCAAACGCAAGGCAAAGAATTGGAGCCCCCAGCGGATTACCCGCGCCCTGCACGAAAGAGGGGTGACCCACGGCGTCCTGGCCATTCGGCTTGGAAGGGCGCGCAGCACGGTCTCGCAGGTCGTTGGCGGGCGCATGAAGAGCGCGGCCGTCGCCGCCGCCGTCGCCTCCGAGTTGGGCACCACGCCGGACGTGATTTGGCCGCAGATCTACCCCGCGGGTTCGCCAGCCCTCGGCCGCTAGCAACCACAGATTCAGTCGGCCGCGGTGGCCAGAGACTTGGATGCCCATGATGCGACCCTCTGACAGCCTTACCGATCCTCAATGGCCTCACTGGCCCCATTGGCTCCGCATGGCCACCACGGCCCTGTTGCTGGTCTACCTGGCCCTGCGGCCACCGAAGGCGGACCCCACCGAAAACACAACCCGCTGGAGGCGTCCATGAGTCTGACCCCCCGATTCCCGCGACTGGCCCGGGTCTTCAAGCGCCTGACCAACGCGTTCCGGAAGGCTCCTTCCCGATCGCCCAGGCCGGCCCGTCATTCGCTGAACCCCCAGTTCTCCACCATCCGCGAAGTGATCTATCACACCTGGGACATGCACGAGCAGGCCCAGGTCGTGGTGACCCTCGTGCTGGACCGCGACCAGGGCCTCCACATCTTCATGGCCAACACCACGCACGAAGCAGCAGTGCCCTCCTTGCATGACCGGGTGCTCAACATCCTGGCCAGCGCCACCGGGATCATCATGGCGGCGGTGAGGGGGGCGGGGTAGGGCAGGCGAAAGCCCATGGCGTTTGGGTTTTGGGGATGCCTTGGGACTAATCGCGCTTGAATGCCTCGTTCGTGAGAAGTGCCCCGAGTTCTTCCCTGACCGCAAGGGGCACCGCAGGATCCTTCTTCCATGCTTCGATGTAATCCGTTACGAGCGGGTGGTTTCGATAGAAGGATCCCAACGACCAACCTGCTGCCATGTAGGAGACGCCCTTCGCCAGCTCCACGGTGATGCCATCAGGTTTTTTCCCAGACTTTTTTAGGGCCAGGAAATCTTTCCCTTCCTTCCGCCACTCAAGACCATTGGCAATGGCTCGAACGGGCTTCGGATCACCTGTCGCAAGGAATTGGCTCCATAACATGTCGAAAGCGCTGGGCACCTTGATGACGTTCTGTGTGTCGGGAGCGAGATCGTACGGATCGGGAAGGGCGGGGATCTTTTCGGGAATCATCTTGAATCGTTCACGATCATCGGCTGGCAGGGCCTCTAAGAGGCCTGTAAGGCTGTAGCCTGCATCGAGAAAGGCCACCACTCCGATGATCCGCACGACCGGGTCTTCCTCTTTTAGCCGAGAAAGAAGGTCATGGGCTGCTTCAGGGTTTGATTTCAGGACTTCAGCACAAAATAGGCGCGTGTTGGGCTTGAAGGCATTCTGGTCGTCTTTGGATGCCCTGAAGTGGTGCAGGAGGCGGGTCGGTTCTGGGCGCTGGTAGTAGCCCATCATCCAGTCCTCATGCTCCTTATTGTCTTTGAATCCGCCCTCTTTCACTGCTCGCTCGTAGGTCCAGAATTCGATCTTTGAATTTTCAAGCTGGTGGCTGGTGGAATCCTGCGAGGTGGCTTTGACCATCACTTTGATGGTCCCGTCCTTGGCATTGGCAGGAGGCACCCAATCAAGATCGAAGAAAGCAAAGCTGACCATCGACATGAGGGATTCAGCTTCCCCCGACCCCGCGCCGCTGGCTCGAAGTGCCGAGAGAACAAAATCGGCACCTTGCGCTTTGACCCTTCGAACTTGAGCAGGCTGTAACCGCTCGAAGACCTTGGATTCGGAGCCAGCGGTGATGGAAATCGTGTAGATCTGTCCGCGCAGGAATGGATCCCGGTTGTCACCCCTGGCTCCCACGGCCACGGTGAGGTGCTGCCCTGGATAAACCCTTGTCCTGTAATCCGGGGCATTTACCTGGTTGGGAAGCTCCTGCCAGTGCTTGACGGTTTCTGCCCCGACCAACCAAGGGCTCTCCATGAATTCAGTCGGCTGCGGCTTTCCCGCCACTTTCTTGAATGATTGGGCGCTTAAGGGGAGCGTGCCGATGCAGAGGAGGACTGAGACAGCTACAAGGGTGCGAAACATGAGGTGTCCTGGGGGAGGGGAGGATACGTCATCATCACCGATACATCGGCAATGCAAAAGCCTAGTTCGACTCGGGTGGTGGTATGTGGCGAAATCGAACGGGTCCGGCTGCGCCGTCCCCCGGTCTCGCTCCCGGCCCTCCCCCGGAGGGCCTCCGCGATCCCACTCGCTGGTTCGATTCCTTGCCTTTACATACGCAGAGCCGAAACGTTGGTTTCGGCTCTGACGCTTGGGATGGTGCACCCGACTGGAATCGAACCAGCGACCTTTGGCTTCGGAGGCCAACGCTCTATCCAACTGAGCTACGGGTACTGCGGCCTTCCATCATGGCGCTGATCGGGGTTTGGTTCAAGGTTGGCTAGAACAGGTGCAGGAAGGACACCATGCCGTCGACGGTCTTGATGCCCTTGACGTCGCTGTGGAGCCCCACGCCCAGGTCCACCCGGATGGTGGTGAACCACCAGAAGCCGGGCAGGTCGCCGGCCAGCTTCATGCCGGTGAAGTTGTAGGTCCTCTGGTCGGTCAGGCTGTGGGCGCGGCCGTGGTCGAGGCCCACGGTGAGGCGCAGGTTGGGGCCCGTGGGAAAGGCGAGGTTGATGCCGCCGTAGGTCATGCGGTCGGCCACCACGGCATAGGGTTTCATGCCGGAGACGCGGCCATCGAAGCTGAGGGGTTGGAAGCGGTCGAAGCCCTCGCCGCCGGCGTGGCCCACGTTGGCGGTGAACCAGACGCCCTTGCCCAGGGAGCGGTCGAACAGCGCGTTGGCGTCCCAGCGCACGAGCCGGCCCTGGTCCGGCACGGACTGGATGTCCCCGGGCGCGCCGTAGCTGCCGTCCGGGCGCTTGCCCTTCAGGTAGGTGCCTTGGAGGTGGAACCCTTCGAACTGCCAGGTGAGGCCGGCTCCGCCGAGATTGGTCCAGCCCGAGGATGGATTCTGGAAGCCTGGGGTCTTGTACTTGTCCTCCTTGGGATCGGAGAAGGCGTTGTGCTGGAACTGACCCTTCAGGTCCAGCCGGAAGCCTGCGCCGAGATCCCGGCCCAGGCCCAGCTCCATGGATTGGGTGCGCCGCTGCACGCCATCCTTGTCCAGCTGCTTGCCATCCTTGACGGGGCGGTCCGTCCCGCCGAAGAACGAGAGGGCGCCGGAGGCGGAGAGATCGAAGCCCAGCACGGCCCGGGGCACCATGAGGGAGCCCATGTTGAAGACCACGGCGGTCAGGAAGGTGTACTGGATGCCCCGGTCCAGGGCGTTGAAATCGGAGATGAGATAGCCGGCCAGAGGGGCGATGGGGTACTCGCTGCCGGGCTTGATCAGCAGCACCCCGCCGACGGCGCGCACGCGACTGGCGGCCTTGGTTTCGAGCTTGCGGCTGCCGTCGGCCTGCTTCACGAAGTAGCGGTAGCCGTCGGGGGTGTTCTGGAGGATGCTGCCGTTGCCCGTCCGCGCGGCGCTCAGGGCCTCGTCATAGCCCGGATCGTTGATGTGGAAATCGCTGTAGTCCAGATCCCGGAGCACCTGGGCGGTGCCGCCGGTGCCGATCCAGCGTTCGGCGGTATGGATGCGGACCACGCGCCATTGGCCGGGCAGCGGCTCGCCGTAGCTGATGTCGCGGCGCTCGCTGCGCACCAGCCCCGGCAGGTTCGAGCGGTGGCTCTGCTCGCGGAGGATGCGGCCGGAGGCCTCGTCCACCGTGAGTTCGCCTTCGAACAGCAGGGGATCGCTGTCCACCGGTTCGAAGCGCAGCAGGCGCTTGCCGGGGCCGGCCGGTCCGCCGTCCGAATAGCGGTAGCGTTCCGTGAGGGTGAGGGCCACGGGCGCGGCGGCGCTGGTGCGGGATTCGAGGATGGGCAGCTGGGCGGATTCGGAGAGGTTGGCTTTCACGCCGTTGAAGCGGACTTCCTTGCGGAGCAGTTCCTCGGGTTCGCCCTGCTTCTCGAAGCCCTGGAACCGGAAGCCCAGGTCGCCGCCGCCGCCTTCGGCCTGTACGTGGAGGTTCACGTCGACGGTGCTGCGCACGGTGTGGACCGCGGATTTGTCCCGCAGGTGGGTGGCGCGCACCCGGGCCAGCAGGGCGCCCAGGTCGTACTGCTCCTGGTCCTGCACCTGCACCTCATGGCGGTCCTTGGGCAGCGCCGCGGGGATCCACTGGCCGTTCTGGTAGATCCGGCGGAAGCCTTCGCCCGTGCTGCGCTTGCGCAGGGTCAGGTCGCCGAGGCCGCCTTCCACCTCGGTGTAGCCGGGAGGCAGTTCCTGGGCCAGTTTGGCGCCGGGGCCGCCCGCCGGGAGCACCAGCCGGCCGCCGTCGCCCAGCAGCTGGGCCGCGCGGGCCCCGGGATCGGCGGGCACCCACAGGAACCAGGGCCGCCCGGGGAAGGTGTTCTGGGCCTGGGTCAGCAGGTTGCGCCACCGCTCCGGGTCCGTGCCGAGGTCGGACGCGAGCAGCACCCCGCCATCCACGGCGCCCCAGGCCAGCTCGTCCATGAGAGGGCTCAGTTCGGGCTGGTAGGCCACGTAGAGCCGCACCTTGGGATTCTGGGCGCGCAGGGCCTGGCTGGCCGCCAGCAGCAGCTGTAGGCGCTCTGAACTGGCGGGCAGGAGCAGGCGCACCCCCGCCGCGGCCTCCACCCGGCGCAGCAAGGGCTCCCATGCCTTTTGCACGGCCTCGAGGCGGGCCGGATCCCGGTGTTCGCCGGGCAGGAGGGTGGCGGGCGGGACTTCGCGGAGGTCCAGGGTCTGGGGTTCGGGTACCGAAATCTGGATGGGCGGCACCTGGAGGGGCGCCGTCTGGGCGGAGGCCACGAGGGCCACGGAAAGGCAGGGAAGGACTTGAACCAGACGTCTCACCAGATCTCCTTCGGTCCACGCGGGGGAGTCCGCGTGTCATTTTCAAAAAGCGGCAGGTTCCGTTCGGCTTTCGTTTGAATCGTTCCGTGCGGTCCGCCAGCGGATTCCCAGAGCCAAACCGATACGGACCGGCGGCTGGATCGGGTTATCGGCTTCTTGGATGCGCCCGGGGGAAGCAAAAGTTCCTTCGGGATCTTCCAAGCATTGGACCGTTGCCTTAAGGCAACCTTACAGGCAGCGGCGGTTCCGGGTCGAACCCTCGGGTTCGTAAGCCTTCGATAAGAATGGCCGCGCACACTGGGGTTGAGAGGGATGATGCCAGCCATGAGCGCAGATATCAGGGTCCTGCTGGTGGAAGATGACGGGCAGTTGGGCGCGGCCCTGCTGCGGGCCCTGGTGCAGGCCGGTTTCGACACGACCTGGGTGCGGGGCGCCCAGGACGGCGATCTCCACCTGCGCACCCAATCCTACGGGGCGCTGCTGCTGGACTTGGGCCTTCCCGATGGATCGGGCATGCAGGTGCTGAAGGCCCTGCGGCTGCGCGATGACCGGACTCCCGTTCTGATCCTTACTGCCCGGGACGGCCTGGAAGACCGGGTGTTCGGCCTGGATGAAGGAGCGGACGACTATCTGGTGAAGCCCTTCGCCGTGCCGGAGCTGCTGTCGCGCATCAGGGCCCTGGTGCGCCGCAGCGCGGGTTTCGCGGCCCGGCGCTGGGTGCTGGGGGACCTGGTGCTGGAACCGGAAAGCCGCCTGGCCACCCTGAAAGGGGAGCCGCTGGATCTGGGCCCTCGTGAATACCAGGTTCTGCTTCTGCTGGCGCGATCCGCAGGGCGCGTGGTGAGCCGCGTCCAGCTGGAGGAGGGTGTGTTCGATCTGGGCGAAGAACCGGAAAGCAACACCATCGAGGTGCATATCCACCGCCTGCGCCGCAAGCTCGGCCACCGCCGCATCCGCACCATCCGCGGGCTGGGCTATCTCCTGGAGAATGCGTGAAGACATCCCTGCTGAGGCGCATGATCTGGGCCCAGGCCATCAGCCTCACCCTGCTGTGGATCCTGCTGGCGGTCGTCACCCTCATTCCCGCCTACCGCAGCAGCAGCTGGGGCCTGGATTCCTCCCTCCGGATGTGCGCCGCCGCCCTGGTGGCCTTTCTCCAGGATGAAAACCAGCCGGAGCGCGTCCGCCAGCAGGCGGAACGCATCCGGATCCTGGATGAGACGTTCACCATGGAAGACGCGGTGAAGCCCGGGGAATACCGCGCCCGGTACCAGGTGTTCGACCGCTCGGGCCGCATGCTCTACCTGTCCCCTTCGGCCCCGGTGGGCTCGCTGGCGGAAGGCGGGCCCGGATTCCGCCGGGTGGATGTGCAGGGCGAACCCTATTGGGTGTTCGTGCAGGATGATCCCTCGGGGCGGTACCGCGTGGCCGTGGCGGAATCCCTGCGTTTCCGGAAGAAGCTGGGCTGGCGGGTGCTCCGGACGACTCCCGCGGTGTTCGGGGTGGTCTTCCTTGTGATTGCGGTCTGCACTTGGCTCATCAGCCGCCGGGCCCTGCGGCCGCTGCGCCTGCTGGCCGAGAGTGTCGAAGGGCGGAAGCCCGGGGATCTGAGTCCGCTCCAGCCCGCCGTGGATCTCAAGGAGACCCGGCCCCTGGTGGCCTCCTTGAACGGGCTGCTGTCGCGGGTTTCCGAACTCGTCCAGGCGCAGCGGCGCTTCGTGGCGGATGCGGCCCATGAGTTGCGCACGCCCCTCGCGGTGGTGGGCACTCAGGCCCACACCCTCATCCGGGAGGAGGACGCTGCCCAGCGGGAAGCCATCGGGCATGACCTTCAGCGCGGCATTGAAAGGGCCACGGGCCTGGTGAGACAGCTGCTGGCCGTGGCCCGCCTGGAGGCGGCGGGGCCGGAGCTGACCGAGGGGGTGGTGGATCTGGCGGCCCTGGCCCGGGACCGCGCTTCGCAGATCCTGCCTCTGGCCCTGGCCAAGAAGCTGGATCTTGGCGTGGAAGGGGTGGAGCGGCTGGAGATCCGGGGCGACTGCAGCGTGCTGGGCATGGCCATGGACAACCTGCTGGAGAACGCCATCCGGTACACGCCGGAAGGAGGCACCGTCACGCTTCGCTTCGGACGGTCGGAGGGGCGGCCGTTTTTCGAGGTGGAAGATGATGGACCTGGCATGAGCGAGGCTTTCAAGGAGCGGGCCTTCGAGCGGTTCTCGCGGGAACTGGGCACCCATGCGATCGGCGCGGGGCTCGGCCTGGCCATCGTCCAGCGCGCCGCGGAACTGCACCAGGGCCGGGTGAGCCTGGGCGCGCCGGAAGGAGGCTCGGGCCTGTGCGCCCGGGTGGAACTCCCGGCGGAGCGGCGAAACACTTCTGCAAGCGCAGGTTCCTGATGGCGCCCCTTTTGAACCGCATCCGCAAGCCCCTGCTTCGCCTGCTGAAGGAGGGGCTCAGCCCGCGCGGCCTGGCCTGGAGCTTGGCGGCGGGCCTGGCCATCGGGGTCAGTCCGCTCTTCGGGACGTCCACCGCGCTTTGCGTGGGCGTGGCCCTCCTCTTCCGGTTGAATCAACCCGCCATGCAATTGGCCAACTATGCGGCCTACCCCTTGCAGATCCTGTTGCTGATCCCCTTCATCCGCCTGGGCGAGCGCTTGTTCGGCGCCGAGGCCATGCCCCTTTCGCCGTCCCTCCTGCTCGAGGCCCTGAAGGCGAAGCCTCTGGCCACCCTGACGGTGTTCTGGTCGCGCCTGTGGCATGCGGGCGTGGCGTGGGCCCTGCTGGCCCTTCCCGCCATGGCGCTCCTGGCCCTGGGACTGCGTCCCGTGTTCGTTTTCGCGGCGCGCCGCTTCGGGCCTGAGGCCTCCTTGGCTCCGCCGGTGGAATGAGGCCGGTCCGCGGTTCGCGTATTGATGGCCCTTCAGAGCTCCGTTAGCCTGATTGGGTAAAACAGATGTTTGGAGCCCCAATGAGCGAGTCGCCTGCCCGCAAGCCGTCGGTCATCAAGAAGCGCTTCCCGTGGGGCTGGGTGGTTCTGGGGCTCGCCGGAGCGGGGCTGCTGGCAGCCATGATGGCGGCCAAGGGCGCGCCCGTGACGGTGGCGGTGTCGGCGCCTACGGTGTTCAAGGCCGGTGAGCGCAACCCTCTGGTGACGGCCTCGGGCTACCTGGTGGCGCGCACCCGCGCGACGCTGTCCAGCAAGGTGCTGGGCCGCGTGAGCTGGCTGGGCGTGCAGGAGGGCAGCCGCGTGGCCAAGGGGCAGATTCTGGCCCGGCTGGAATCGCCGGATTTGGCCGCCTCCCGCGACCAGGTGAAGGCCCAGCTGGATCAGGCCAAGGTGGATCTGGACCGGGCCGAGAAACTGAGATCCGCCGGCATTCAGGATGCCGCGAGCGTGGACCGGCTGCGCAGCCAGAAGCAGACGCTGGAGGCGCAGCTGGCGTACCAGGATGCGCTGCTCGAGAGCATGGAACTGAGGGCGCCCTTCAGCGGCGTCGTCACCCAGAAGCTGTCGGAAGTGGGCGAGACCGTGGCGCCTGGAAGCGCGGGCGGCGCCAACGCCATCAATGCCATCCTGGTGATGGCGGACTTCGAGACCCTGGAGGTGGAGGTGGAGGTGAATGAGGCCTCCATCGCCAAGCTGGCCAAGGGCATGCCCGCGGAGATCCGCGTGGACGCGCTGGATGGGCAGGGGGCCCGCTCGGTGCTCAAGGGCAGGCTGCGCGAGATCTATCCCAGCTCCAACCGCCAGAAGGCCGTGGTCATCGTGCGCGTGGCCTTCATGGAGAAGGACCCGCTGCTGGTGCCGGACATGGGCGCCAAGGTGACCTTCCTCGGCGATGCCTACGCCCAGGAAGTGGTGGTGCTGGGCCGGGAGCAGGTCAAGAAGCAGGACGGAAAACCCTTCGCCTGGGTGGTGGAGAATGGCCTGGCCACGCAGAAATTCGTCACCGTGAAGGCGGAGAATCCCATCGGCCTCGAGGTGGGCGGCCTGGCCCGGGACGCCCAGCTGATCGTGGCGCCGCCGGAATCCCTGAAAGCCGGCGCCAAGGTGAGGATCAAGGGCTGATGAACAGCGACCGCTTCGACCTGGGCGGAGGCGAGCCCATCATCACGCTGCGCGACGTGGCCAAGAGCTACTGGCGCGAGGCGCTGGAGATCCCGGTGCTCCAGGGCATCGATCTGGAGATTCCCGCGGGGGCGTACGTGGCGCTCATGGGCCCCTCCGGCAGCGGAAAGACGACCCTGCTCAACCTCATCGCCGGCATCGACCGCCCCACGGGCGGCTCGCTGGAGGTGTGCGGCCATGAGCTGAACGGCCTGGATGACGACCAGCTGGCCTCCTGGAGAAACCTCCACGTGGGCTTCATCTTCCAGAACTACAACCTGGTGCCGGTGCTGAACGCCTTCGAGAACGTGGAACTGCCCCTGCTGCTCACCGGGGCAGGGCGGGGCGAGCGGCGGGACCGGGTGGAGCAGGCCCTGGCGCTGGTGAATCTCACGGACCGCATGCGCAACTACCCCCGCCAGCTCAGCGGCGGCCAGGAACAGCGGGTGGCCGTCGCCCGCGCCATCGTCACCGACCCCGACCTGCTGGTGGCCGACGAGCCGACGGGCGCTCTGGATGCGAAGAACGCCGAGGAGGTGCTGGCCCTCATGGAGCGCCTGAACGCGGAACTGGGCAAGACCATCGTCATGGTCACCCACGATCCGAAGGCGGCCCATCACGCGCGGCACCAGATCCACCTTGAGAAGGGCGTACTGGACCGAACAGTCGAGGTGAACCGATGAGTCCTCGTGCCGCGCGTGAGCATCACGGAGGCTCCGCCTCCGCCGAGCCGCAAAGCGGCGAGCGGGAGCAGAGCGCGGGGCGCTCTGCGATAGGTGGAGGGCACCAGATCCACCTCGAGAAGGGCGTGCTGGACCGCACGGTCGAGGTGAACCGCTAATGCGCTGGCTGGCGCTCATCTGGAAGAGCCTCATGCGCTCCAAGCGGCGCACCCTGCTCATCGTGGGCAGCCTCGTGCTGTCGGTGTTCACCGTGGCGGTGCTCCAGAGCCTGCTCACCACCCTGGACACCATCACCAACAACCCGAATTCGGGAAGCCGCATCGTGGTGCGCCACAAGGCGGGCCTCACGCAGGTGCTGCCGCGGAGCTACGAGGCCTACCTGCGGCAGCAGCCGGAGGTGGAGACGGTGTGCGCGGTGCAGTGGTTCGGCGGCTACTACCAGGACCCCCGCGATTTTTTCGCCAACTTCGCCAGCGACGAAACCACGCTCTTCCAGATGTTCCGCGAGGAATTCGGCTACAACCAGCTCAGTGAAGCCCAGATCAAGGAATTCCTCCGCGACGGAACCGGCTGCATCGTGGGCGACAGCCTGGCCAAGAAGCACGGCTGGAAGGTGGGCGACACGATCCCCCTGACGGGCACCATCTTTCCCATCAATCCCCGCCTGACCATCCGCCTCATCTTCAAAAGCCCGAAGCTCTCGGACGAGAACGGGCTGCACTTCCACTACAAGCTGCTGGAAGAGGGCTTTCCGGCCATGAAAGGGCGCTGCGGGTCGTTCTGGGTGAGGGTCCGGCGGATCGAAGACATCCCCCGCCTGGTGGAGCGGGTGGACCGCCACTTCGCCAACAGCGCCTACGAAACCCTCTCGGAAACGGAAAACGCCTTCAACCTGAGCTTCGTGAAAATGCTCGGCAACATCGGCGCCATCATCCAGGGCATCACCCTGGCGGTGGTGGTGGCCATCCTCATCGTCACCGGCAACACCATGGCCACGGCCATCCGCGAGCGCACCACGGAAATCGCGGTCTTCCGGGCCATGGGCTTCTCCTCGGCGCGGGTGCTGGTGCTGCTCCTGGTGGAAGGCGCTCTGCTGGTGGGCACCGGGGCCCTGCTGGGCGTGCTGCTGGCCCATGGGGCTGCGGGAGGGGTGCGCGCTTCGGTCGGCGCGGTCATGCCCTTCTTCGCGGATTTCGCCATCCTGCCGCCCACGGTGGCGCAGTGCATGGGCGGGGCCCTGGCCGTGGGACTGCTCGCCACCTTCATGCCTGCCTACGCGGCCACCCGCAAGCCCATCACCGAGGGCCTGAAGGCGGTGGGATGATTCTCGGCGCGCTCCTCGCCCTTCCTTTTCTGGCCTACCTCGGATGGCTGGTGTGGGCCCTGGTGGCCTATCCCATCCCCCTCGGCTACAACCTGCGCTCCCTTTGGCAGCGCAAGCTGTCGAGCCTCAGCACCGCCGCCGCCATCGCTTTGGTGGTGGGGATCTTCGTGGTCGTGCTGAGCCTGGCCCAGGGGCTTTCCGTGGCCTTCGTGAGCAGCGGGCGGCAGGACCAGGCCCTGGTGCTGCGGCCCAATGCGCGTTTCGAGCTGAACAGCACCGTGGAGCGGGATCGCATGCGCATCCTCAAAGTGCATCCCCTGCTGAAGCGGGACTCCGGAGGAGAATCCATGGCCAGCGCGGAATGCGTGGTGGTGAAGCTCTTCCCCCAATGGGACGGAACGGACACCAGCGTGACGGTGCGCGGGCTCGAGCCCATGGGCCGGACCCTGCGCCCCCAGGTGCAGCTGGTGCAGGGGCGATGGTTCCGCCCTGGCCTGAGCGAGGTGGTGGTGCCCCGCAAGATGCAGCGCCGCTTCCAGGGCATGGAGCTGGGCCGGGTGCTGCGGATGGCCGGCCGCGAATGGGAGATCGTCGGCACCTTCGAGGGGGGCGGCTCCTCCTTCGAGAGCGAAGTCTGGTCGGATGTGGAAGACGTGATGCAGGCCTTCCGCCGGGACGTCTATTCCGTGATGCTGGCGCGGCTGGAAACTCCCGGCCGCGTCGAGGGCTTCAGCCAGGCCATCCAGGCGGACAAGCGGCTTCAACTGGAAGTGGTGCGGGAGGCGGACTACTTCAAGGAACTCACCAAGGCGGGCGATCCCATCAAGATCCTGGGGAACCTCATCACGCTGATCCTCACCGGCGCGGCCATCTTCGCAGCCATGAACACCATGTACGCCGCCGTGGCGGGGCGCACCAAGGAGATCGGCACCCTGCGGGCCCTGGGCTTCCGTCAGCGGGAGATCCTGGCCAGCTTCCAGTGGGAAGGCATCTTCCTCTGCCTGACCGGCGGCCTTCTGGGCTCAGGCCTGGCCCTCTTCGCCAATGGCATCCAGACGGGGACCACCAGCTTCGACACTTTCAGCGACGTGAGCTTCGCCTTCACCATCACCCCGGGGCTCATGGCCCAGGGCGTGGCCTTCAGCCTGATCATGGGGCTGTTGGGGGGATTTTTGCCGGCCTGGCGGGCCAGCCGCATCCCCCTGACCGAGGCCATGAAGGGAGGCTGAGGCGTCTGGCCCTGCCGCTCGGCCGGCGCCTTCGGCTTGACCTTGCGGAGGCCGGCTGATGCTCAGCCCACCGGGTGCCCGGCTCGGAACGCGGCAAGGCCGCGTCCCTCGCCACCCGGTTGGGCTTCGCCCTGGCGGGCCAGCCGCATCCCCCTGACCGAGGCCATGAAGGGAGGCTGAGGCGGCTGGCCCTGCCGCTCGGCCGGCGCCTTCGGCTTGGCCTTGCGGAGGCCGGCTGATGCTCAGCCCGCCGGGTGCCCGGCTCGGAACGCGGCCATGATTGGGGGGTGAGGCTAAATGTTCAAATGGAGGCGGTAAAGGCTGCAGCCTTGACAGCCATCATTTTGCGATGCAAATTAAAGATGCCTTTTTCTCCTAACCCGGAGGCCCTTGTGGATCGTGAACTGCTGAAAGGCAGCACCCCGTTGCTGCTGTTGTCCTTGCTCTGCGAGGGGCCTATGTACGGCTACCAGATCATCGAGACGGTCCGTCAGCGCACGGGTGGAAGCTACACGCTGAAGGAGGGGGCTCTGTATCCGGCCCTCCACAAGCTGGAAGCCACGGAGTTCATCGCCTCCTACTGGGAAACCCAGGAGAACGGCCGCGAGCGGCGCTATTACGCCATCCAGCCCGCGGGCCTCTCCTTCCTGGAGGCGAAAAAACAGGAGTGGAACCAGTTCGTGGACATGGTCCAGGCCTTCGTGGGACCCAAGGTCTAGGCTGGACCGGCCATGTCACGGGCGCTGAACGCCTATCTCGCTCAGGTGGACTCCGGTCTCCGGGGCGTGTCCAGGCGCCGTCGGCTGACCCTGATCCGGGAACTGGAAGCCCATTTGCAGGATGAGGCCGAGGCCCGGGGCATCGATTCCGAATCGGCCATGTCGGCCATGCTTTCCGAAAAAGAACACCCCAGCCTGCTGGCCGAAGAACTCAGCGCGGGAGAAGGCCAGGACGCCACGCACAGGGGAGGCACGGCTCTGGCCGCGGGCATGATCATCGGCCTCGCCACCGGCGGACACATGTGGTTCGAGGGGTGGCGCTGGTACATCTGCCTGGCCTTCGCCGCGGCCCAGGGGCTGGCGGTGGGCGCGGGTTATTTCTGGGTGCGCCGCCATTGGCTGCGCCTCAATCCCTGGGCCCGGACCCTGGTGGCCGTGCTTATCACCTCCTTGCTGTCCATCCCGCTGGGTTTCACCACCCACCATGGTTTCAAGCCGACCCGCCTGCTGTACGGGGCCTTCACGGGCTACCTGCTGGAGCGCCACAGCCAGGAGCGGCCCCTCTGGGAAACCCTGCTGGAACCGGCCCTGTTCACGGCCCTCATGTTCATCCTCGAGGCGGGCGTTCTGGGACGCATCCGCTTCCACTGGTGGAAGGTGCCCTTGGAGCTGAGCTTCAACGCCACCCTGCTTCTGAGCGTGATGCTGGCCAACCGGTTCAAGCGCATGCTGGCCGAGCGGCGGGTCCTGAGGCCCCAGGAGCAGGGGTGAATGCTGGCCTGGGGCCGCGCGCGCACCTCCGTACCCTCGTCATCATCCAGTCAGGCGGCGCCCGATCGAGCGATTTGCGGGGCATGATGCCCAGTCTGGAGGAATCCCCCTTGAGCCAGAAGGGATCCGGCGGTAAACTGGCTGCCTTGCGTGGACAAGCCGCGTGCAGAACCCCGCCCATGGGGGCATCCGGTCGGTCCCAGGAGGAAGAGATGAAAGAGAACATGCATCCCGAACTGCACGAGGTGAAGGTTCACTGTGCCTGCGGCAACGAGTTCATGACGCGCTCCACCAAGAAGGAGCTGCGCGTGGAAATCTGCTCGAACTGCCACCCCTACTTCACGGGCAAGCAGCGCCTGATGGACACCGAAGGCCGCGTGGAGAAGTTCAACAAGAAGTACGCGAAGAAGGAGGCCCCGGCCGTCGAAGCGGCGCCTGCGGCTCCTGCGACCACCGAAGCCTAGCTGTGATGTTCCGAAGGACGGGCCGAGCGATCGGCCCGTCCTTTTGTTTATGTCCTCCAGAGCTTCATCTCCCCGGTGGTGTTCAGTAGAGGTGGATCATGCTCGACCAACTTGAAGCCGTCGAAGCCCGTTTCCAGGAGGTGGAGGCGCAGCTGCAGGATCCGGCCGTGGTGTCGGATCCCAAGCGCCTGCGGGAGCTGTCAAAGCTCCGCGCCGAGCTGGAGCCGGTGGTGCTGGCCTTCCAGAGCCAGCGAAACCTGCTCAAGCAGCTGGAGGAAGCCGAGACCATCCTGGGCGACAAGTCCATGGATGCGGATCTCCGCGAGATGGCCGAGATGGAGATCCCCGAGTTGAAATCGGCCATCGCCGCGGGCGAGGCCGAAATCCGGCGTCTGCTGGTTCCTAAGGATCCCGCCGATTCGAAGAACGTGATCCTCGAAGTCCGCGCCGGCACCGGCGGGGAGGAGGCGGCGCTCTTCGCGGCGGAGATCTTCCGCATGTACATCCGATTCGCCGAACGGCGGGGCTTCAAGGTCTCAGTGCTCGACGAAAGCGAGGCGGACGCGGGCGGTCTCAAGGACGCCACTGCTGAAATCGAAGGCGATGGGGCCTACAGCCTCTTCCGCTTCGAGAGCGGCGTGCACCGGGTGCAGCGCGTGCCCAAGACCGAGACCCAGGGCCGCATCCACACCTCCGCATGCACGGTGGCGGTCATGCCCGAGGCCGAAGAGGTGGACATCGAGATCCACCCGAAGGACCTGCGCATCGACACCTTCTGCTCGGGCGGCAAGGGCGGCCAGAGCGTGAACACCACGTACTCCGCCGTGCGCCTCACCCACCTGCCCACCAACACGGTGGTGCAGTGCCAGGACGAGCGCAGCCAGATCAAGAACATGGCCAAGGCCATGACCGTGCTGCGCAGCCGCCTGCTGCAGAAGGCCCAGGACGAGGCCGACGCCATCCATTCGGCCATGCGCAAGTCGCAGGTGGGCAGCGGGGACCGCAGCGAGAAGATCCGCACCTACAACTTCCCCCAGGGCCGGGTCACCGACCATCGCATCGGCGTGACCATCCACCAGATCGACAGTTTCATGGGCGGAGCCATCGAGCCCATCATCGAGCCCCTCCGCGCGGCTTTCGAGGCGGAGCGGCTGCAGGCGCTGGAGGCCTGATACCGTTTCGCCTGCCAAGGCTTCCGGCCTGCCCTGCCAGAGAAACACGGAGGCCTCCGTGCCGTCTCCGTGGGCTCTGTATCTCCGTGGTGGATCTCTATTGCTGATGGCGGTCTGGTATGAAGAGCCGGACCCTCTTTTCAGCCCCTTGCACGCAAAATCGGGAGGCGCAGCCTCCCGATTTTGCGAACGGCCGACCGAAGGCCGGCGGTGGAACGGACTACTTCTTCAGCGTGACCCGCTCCGGGGTGGTGAGACTGAAGGAGACGGGCTTGGCGTTGGAGATGCGGATGATGGTATCCGCCGTGCCAGCGGCCAGGGCCGTGCCGGCGGCGGCGCCCAGGGCCGCTCCGCCCAGGGCATGGTCGTTCTTGTTCTTCTTGTCGGACAGGATGCCGATGAGGGCGCCCAGGGCCGCGCCGCCGCCGATGTACTTGGCGTTGCGCTCGCCCTTGGCGGTGGCCACCACCACGTGGGTATCCGTGTCGATGCCGATGCCCGCGATTTCCGTCAGGCGGATGCCCATGGCCCCTTGGCCGTTGCTGAGGCGTCCGGCGGGGGCGCTCTGGGTGACGACGCCACGGGCGGGGCTGCCTGCGCTCCAGACCAGCTTGCCGTCCTGGACGATGTCTGCGGCGAGGGTGCCTTCCCAGGCGTCGCCAGCCTGATCCTTCTCGGTGCTCAGCTCGCGGGCCAGGCTGATCTCCAGCTTCGTGCCGGTAGGCACTTCCACCACGATGGGTTTCGGATCCTCGCGGGGGGCCGGAGCCTGGGCCAGGGTGAGGGCTTCCTGTTTCTTCGCCTCGGCGCGCCGCTTCGCGTCAGCGACCTGCCGCTCCAGGGCTTTCACCTGGGACTTGGTGAGGTGCTGGACCGTGTCCGAATCGCCGCCGGTGGCCTTGCCGGACTTGGCCTCGGCCAGCTGCTGCTCGAGCAGGGCCACCTTGGTGTCGGCGGCCTTGGCGGCTTCTTCGGCTTGAAGGGCGGCCTGGCTCTTGTGGTTGCAGGCGGATGTGAGCACCAACGCAGCGGCGATGGCCAGATGGGGCAGGGGGAAACGCATGGGACCTCCATGGGATGGTGGGGGGTGCCGTATAGTATGGCATCCCGACAGGGATCTTCCGATGGCCCGACCCAAACCCGACCCACGCCTCAATCTCCGCGGCGAATCTGTGCTGCGCACCCTCATCGAGACCTACCTCGAAGAGGGCGAGCCTGTTGGCTCGCGCCTGCTGGCCAAGCGGTACCCGGAGCCCCTTTCCAGCGCCACCATCCGCAACGTGCTGTCTGATCTTGAAGATGAATCCATGGTGGCGCAGCCGCACACGTCGGCGGGCCGGGTCCCCACGGAACGGGCCTACCGGTACTACCTGGACCGTTGGATGACCTCCCGTCCCCTGGGGCCGGAGCTGGAAGGCCGGCTGGCGTCGGCCCTGGACGGCGTCGACACGGATCCGGAGGCCTGGGCCCGGCATGCAAGCCGCACCCTGGCGGAGGTCATGGGAGGGGTGTGCGTGGCTCTGCCGCTGCCGCTCACCCAGAGCCGCCTGGTGCGTCTGGAATTCATACCGGTGCCGCCTGGAAGGCTGGTGGCGGTGTGGGTGGGCAGCCTGGGCGAAGTGGAGCATCGCCTCATGGAGAACCCCTGGAACCATTCCGAAGCGGTGCTGGCGGAGCTGGGCAACTATGCCACTGCGCACTTCTCGGGACGAACCCTCGCGGAGATGAGATCGCACCTCCTGGAGGCCCTCCGGGCAGGGGTGCGGGAGGGCGAGAGCATCCGCCGCCGCCTCCAGGAGCTGGCGGTCCGGTGGCCCGAGGGATCCCTTGAGACGGATCCCCCCGTCCTGGTGTCGGGCCTGGGCCGCCTGGGCGAGCTGCCCGAATTCGAGGACCTGCCGAGGTTCCGCGACCTGGTGGCCGCCTTCGAGGAACACGGCAGGCTGGCCAAGCTGCTGAATGCCTTCGCCGGTCTGGCTTCCGAGGACGTCCAGTTCCTGCTAGGAACGGAGAATCCGTACTTCGAGACCTGGCCCCTGGCCACGGCGGTCCGGACTGTGGCTCTCGGGCCTTCCGGGTTCGTCACGTTCGCGCTGGTGGGGCCGCTCCGCGTGGATTACGGACGGATCATGGGCGGGTTGCAGTGGTGGTCGCAGCAGGTGCAGAGGCGCCGCGGACGGGCCTGAGCCCCGGTTTTCCGGCCCGGCGCAGGTGTCCGGGCGGAGCCCGAAAGCACTCCCGGCCCTTGCCGGAACTGCTTATACTGCTGCGATGCCAAACGATGTTCCCAAGCCGTCCGAATCTGTCCCAGCTTCCCATCCCGGAGAACCGGAAGACCTGGTGGACCTCAATCTGGATGACAGCCCCGACGCTGATCTCCAGGCCGTCGCCGATGAAGTCGCTTCGGAGTACCACACCCAGGTACTGCCCGACATGGACGCCCCCGAGCTGATCCAGCCTGGGGACGAATCCGAATCGCGGGTCGACCTTGAATCCGCCCTGACCGAGGCCGAGCGCCAGATGGAGGATCTGCTCCGGCGGGAAGCCG
The DNA here is from genome assembly GCA_016195985.1 of Acidobacteriota bacterium. GTDB lineage: Bacteria > Acidobacteriota > Holophagae > Holophagales > Holophagaceae > Geothrix. The sequence goes on from JACPYP010000016.1 coordinate 122,914, forward strand.
AGCTGATGGATCAGCAGCGGCGCCTCGCGGCGGACTTCAACAATTTCCGCAACCGCGCCCAGCGGGACATCGCCCTGGCCGTGGAGCAGGCGGAACGGAAGATCCTCCTGGAGATGCTTCCGGTCCTCGACAATTTCGAGCGGGGCATGAGCGCCACCTACCAGGATGTGGAGTCCTTCCGCTCCGGCGTGGAGCTCATCCGCAAGCAGTTCCTGGAGGCCATGCGCAAGGTGCATGTGGAGCCGCTGCCCCTCCAGGTGGGCGATCCTTTCGACGCCCTCAACGCCGAAGCCCTCACCACCTTCTCGGATCCGAACCTGCCCGATGGAGCCGTGGTGGCCATCTACGAGCGGGGCTTCAACCTCAAGGGGCAACTCCTCCGGGCGGCCCGGGTCGTGGTGAACCGCGTCCATGATGCGTGAAAAAACCCGGTTTAGTGGAAGGCAAGTGCTGGATGCTCCACCGATATGTCATACGATGAATGGACGCGACCCCTGGAGTTCGACCCATGGCAGGTAAACTGATCGGCATCGACTTGGGCACGACCAACAGCTGCGTTTGCGTCATGGAAGGCGGCGATTCCCGGGTGATTCCCAACCGCGAAGGAAGCCGCACCACGCCCTCGGTGGTGGCCTTCACGGACAAGGGCGATGTCCTGGTGGGGCATATCGCCAAGCGCCAGGCCGTCACCAACCCTCAGCGCACCCTCTTCGCCGTGAAGCGGCTCATCGGCCAGCGGTTCCAGTCCCCGAAGGTGCAGAGCGCCATCTCCCGCCTGCCCTTCCCGGTGGTGGCGGCGCCTAACGGCGACGCCTGGCTCCGTGTGGGCGAGCGCGACTACGCGCCCCCGGAAGTGTCGGCCATCGTGCTGCGATCCCTGAAGCAGGCGGCCGAAGCCTTCCTGCACGAAGAGGTCACGGATGCCGTCATCACGGTGCCCGCCTACTTCGACGACGCCCAGCGCCAGGCCACCAAGGATGCGGGCAAGATCGCGGGCCTCAACGTCCAGCGCATCATCAACGAGCCCACGGCGGCCGCCCTGGCCTATGGCTTCAACAAGAAGAACGTGAAGCAGATCCTGGGCATCTACGATTTCGGCGGCGGCACCATCGATTTCACGCTCATGGAGATGAACGACGGCGTGTTCGAAGTGCTGGCCACCAGCGGCGACACCTTCCTCGGCGGCGAAGACATCGACCAGGTCATCCAGAACTGGCTGGTGCAGCAGTTCCGCGAGAAGACCAACATCGATCTCTCCGGCGACCGCATGGCGCTGCAGCGCCTCAAGGAAGCCAGCGAAAAGGCCAAGTGCGAGCTTTCGACCCTGGACCGGGTGGAAATCCGGCTGCCCTTCATCGCGCAGGGCCCCACGGGGCCGCAGCACCTCGAGGCCGCCCTCACCCGAGAGCAGCTTGAGGAGATGGTCAAGGATCTCGTGGAGCAGACCCTGGTGCCCATCCAGGACGCCCTCGAACAGGGTGGCAAGACGCCCAAGCAGGTCGATGAGGTGATCCTCGTGGGCGGGCAGACCCGCATGCCCTTGGTGCAGCGTCTGGTCCGCGACTTCTTCGGCAAGGAGCCCAACCGCAGCATCAATCCGGATGAAGTGGTGGCCCTGGGCGCCTCCATCCAGGGCGCCGTGCTCAAGGGCGACATCAAGGATCTGGTGCTGCTGGACGTCACGCCCCTTTCCCTGGGCATCGAGACCCAGGGCGGCGGCTTCGTGAAGATCATCCCGCGCAACGCCACCATCCCCATGCGGGACGCGCGCACCTTCACCACGGTCACCGACAACCAGAGCCGGGTGGAGATCCACGTCCTGCAGGGCGAGCGTGAACTCTCCGAGCACAACAAGAGCCTGGGCCGCTTCGATCTCATCAACCTGCCGCCCCTCCCCAAGGGCGTGCCGCAAATCGAGGTGGCCTTCGATATCGATTCCAACGGCATCGTCACCGTGTCCGCCCGGGATCTGATGACCGGCCTGGAGCAGAGCATGAGCATCCGGCCCAGCTCCGGCCTCTCCGAGCTGGAGATCCAGCGGATGATCCGCGAGGCCCTGGCCAACGCCGAGACCGACGTGAAGAAGCGGGATGCGCTGAAGTACATCGCTTCGGCCGAAGGACTCATCTTTTCCTGCGACAAGAGCTTCATCGAGTGCGGGAAGTACCTTTCGGATGCCCAGCAGTCCCAGGTGCGGGACGTGCTTTCCCGGGCCCGTCTGGCCGTGGCCTCCCAGGACTCGGACGCGCTCCGGGCCTGCGAAACCCAGCTGCTGGAAGCCCAGAATCTGCTCACCGAAGCTGTTCTGGCCGCCAGCGAAGCCATGATGGCCAGCCTGGACGGCGAAGACGAAGGCGCCGTTCCGCCGAACTGATTGCGGGTCTTCGGGATTCAGTCTTCAGTGGGGGGCCGGTGGCCCCCCACTTCCTAGAGGATTAGAGCGTATGCGGGATCATGGTCGCTTGACCGCCTTCGTGAAGGCGAAGGAACTGGCCCTTGCTGTGTATCAGGCAACGGGCTCCTTTCCGCGGGAAGAAACGTTTGGCTTGACCTCTCAAATCCGCAGGTCCGCAGTGCCAGTGCCGTCGAATCCGGTGGAGGGATGCGCGCGGAAGAGCCAAAAAGGATTTCCTCTGGTTTGTGGAAATCGCGTTGGGGTCTGCGCGGGAATTGGAATTCCAGTTGGACCTGGCCCAGGAGCTGGGCTTTTTGAGAGAGAATGGAGCCCTGATCGGGTTGTCCCAGGAAGTGGCCCGGCTGGTGACAGGGCTCGCCAATGTCTTCGACGACAACCCGCCAAATGGAACCGCTCCGAAAACTGAAGACCGAAGACTGAAGACCAAGGACCGAAACAAATGAAACGCGACTACTACGACGTGCTCGGTGTCTCCAAGGAGGCTGGGGCAGATGAACTGAAGAAGGCCTACCGCAAACTGGCCATGGAGCTGCACCCTGACCGCAATCCGGGCAACAAGGAGGCGGAGGAGAAGTTCAAGGAGGCCGCCGAGGCCTACAGCGTGCTGTCCGATGCCGAGAAGCGGAAGGTCTACGACCAGTTCGGTCACGCGGGGCTGGGCGGCGCCGGGGGCGGCGGACAGCAGTTCCAGTTTGACCCGAACCAGTTCGCGGATTTCGAAGACATCCTGGGCAGCTTCTTCGGAGGCGGCCTCTTCGGGGACCTCTTCGGCGGCGGCCGCCGCCGGGGCAACGGCGAGGAGCGGGGCTCGGACCTGCAGTACAACCTGAAAATCAGCTTCCAGGACGCCATCTTCGGCAAGGAGGCGGTGGAACTCTCCATCCCCCGACTGGAGGCCTGCGAAACCTGCCATGGCTCCGGCTGCGAGGCGGGCACCCGGGCGGAAACCTGCCCCCAGTGCCGGGGCGCGGGTCAGGTGGCCGTGCGCCAGGGCTTTTTCCAGATGCTCGCGCCGTGCCCCCGCTGCGAAGGGCGCGGCCGCATCATTCCCAAGCCTTGCCGGACTTGCCACGGCGAGGGACGCGTCCACAAGAAGGCCAAGGTCAGTTTCAAGGTTCCGGCCGGCGTCGACCGGGGCACCCGGTTGAGGTTGCAAGGCCAGGGCGAGGCGGGACGATCCGGCGGACGCACCGGCGATCTGTACGTGGTGTTCGACGTGGAGCCCGATGCCCGCTACGAGCGGGACGGCAGCGATCTGCACCGGCGCTTCGAAGTGCACTGGCCTCTGCTGGTGACCGGCGGGACCCTCGATGTGGAAACGCCCTACGGCCAGGACAAGGTGAAGCTGGCCCCCGGCACGGCGGCTGATCACGTGGTGAAGCTGGTCAACGCGGGGGTTCCGCGTCTGCAGGGCGGCGGCCGGGGCGATCTCTACCTCCATCTCCGGGTGGCGGTGCCGAAATCCCTCACGGCCGAGCAGAAGGAACTGGTGGAACAGCTGCGCCGCAGCCTGGAAGGCGAATCCGCCGAAGGCAAGGAAGAGGGCTTCCTGGCCAAGGTGTTCGGTTCGGAAAAGGCCAAGAAGAAAAAGCGGAAGTAGGCCTCAGCTCGTTACGGTCATCCGGCCACGATCACCCGGCCCTTGCCCTCGCGCTTGGCCCGCAGCAGGGCGTGGTCGGCCTGTTCGATGAGGTGGCCCGCGCCGTCCGCGTGCTCCGGGAAGGCGGCCACGCCGGCGCTGAGGGATACGCGGAGGGATTCCCCGCCCAGTTTCAGGGGCTGCTCGCCCACGGTCTGGAGCAGGCGCTCGCCCAGCTTGAAGGCGCCCAGGGAGGTGGTGCCGGGCATGAGGATGCAGAATTCGTCGCCTCCGTACCGGTAGAGGCGGTCGTGGGCGCGGCAGAGGCGCTGGGCGGTGCGGGCCACGGTCTCCAGCAGCAGGCTGCCGGCGGGGTGGCCGTGGTGGGTGTTGACCCTCTTCAAGTCGTCCACGTCCATGAAGAGCAGGGCCAGGGGCTCGGACTTGGTGGCGGCGGAACGCACGGACTGGGGCAGCTCCGCCTCCAGGCAGCGCCGGTTCTGGGCCACGGTGAGGTCGTCCTTGAAGGACAGGGCCCGGCTTTCCTCCAGCCGCCAGGCATTGAGCAGCAGCGGCTCCATGTCGTCGAAGCCGTGCAGGAACAGGTCCGGCATCTCCTTGGGCCCTGCCAGTCGCAGGATGCCCAGCTGTTCCGAAGGGGCCAGCAGGAAGGCCTCTCCGCACCGCACGAGTTCGGCCGCTTCCTGGCGGGGCAGGGGGGCTTCGGGGAACATGCCGTCGCCCGCCCGCTGGTAGAAGGTGTCGTCCTTGCGCAGCCAGATGGCGCCGCCCTGGGCGCCGGAAAGCCGCACGGCGCGGCTCAGCACCAGGCGGAGCAGGTCGTCCATGGAGGCCAGGTGCATCATCTGGCGCAGCCAACCCTCGCTGCCGAGGTCGCGCTGGCGGATATGCTGCAGGGCCTCCCGGGCGGCTTCGAGGGGGCGGTCCTGGAGCAGGACCCAGCCGGGCCTGAGGTTCAGCACCGCGCTTACTTCTTCGGGGTCGGCCTGCTCCACCCACCACAGGATCTCCGTGCCTTCAGCGGGCACCAGCCGCGCGTCCGGATGTTCGGCCACCAGCACGATGGAGCCGGGCCCGGGCCCTGCGGCGATGTCGAAGCCCCATTTCTGGAAGGCCGCACGCAGCCCCTCTCCCGCGAGGGAGGGGTGGACGTCCAGCCAATGGATGCGGGGCATGAGGCTCCCTGATGGCCTGCTCTTCGGCAGGGAGTGTGGTCCCGCTTAACCCAAGGCCGCTTCCAGGCGGAGCGCGAGGTGCCGCAGGTGCCCCGCCAATTGGTCCAGTGAAGGCATCGGGCCTTCCTTCTGGCCGCGTTCGGCCCGGATCCAGCGCTTAAGCAGGGCCAGAGCCTGCGGGTCACGCACGCCCAGGCGCTTGGAGGTTTGGATCAGCATGTGGGAGAGGCGGGTCCGCTCGGCTCCGGAAGGGTGGTTCCGCAGCTCGGTGATGAGCCGCAGGGATTCCTGCGCCACTTCCAGATCCTGCCGGATGAGGGGCACCCGGGCATTGATGCGGAGCAGGAAGAGTTCGAGGAAGCGCAGGAGTTCGCCCAGCAGGTCCATGCCGTCCCGCAGGGCCTGGGGCACGTCCTGGGGGGATTCGAGAAGCTGCCCCATCTCCTCAATGAGGCGTTCCGCCTCCTCCCGGTCGGGGCGGCGCATGAGGGGGAATTCGGGGCTCCGCCGGAAGGCCAGGAGGTGGCGGAAGGTGTGCGACAGGCCAAGGGCCAGACGCGGCCAGTCCTGAAGCTCGAGGTGCAGGAGCAACTGGCCCTGGAGGGGCGGCACCTGTTCCCAAAGGCGCTGAAGCCGCACCCGGAGACGCTCACCCTCCTCCATCATGCTGGGGGATTCTGGGAAGAGCCGGTTCTGAACCTCAGGGGAGAAGATTCCCACGAGCTCGCCCATGAGCTGTTTCTGGTGGTTCACCAGGAGGGCCCGCAGGTTGTCCAGGGTCAGGGCCAGCTGATCGGCGTCCTGTCCGGCCAGAGCCTGCTGCAGAAGGCCCCGCAGGGTGCTTTGGTCCTGCTGGAGGCTGAGTACCGCTTGGCGAAGGAAGGCCCGCAGGCGATGCGTCTCGGGCTTGGATGGATTCAGCGATTCGCCGCGGGCCGGATCGTAGGCCCGTTCGGCCAGCCGGACCAACTCCGACTCGAGCACCAGGAAGGTGGGAACGGCGGCGTAGCGGTCGCGCGGGCCCGCGCTGGTGGCGGGTTCCAGGGATTCCAGGAGGCCCAGCAGGGAGATGTGGCCGGCGAGGGCGCGGGCCACCAGGGAGAAGGCCGGCCGGTCGTTTCGGCGCAACTGCTGGAGAAGGCGGCGCAGCTCGGGCGGCATGCTGTCCCGGAACAAATCGGCGTCCATGCGGGGCAGGGACCAGCCGAGATGGTCCCAGAGCCAGCGCAGGCTCCCGCGCACCTGCTCCACGGCGGGCCAGTGGATGCCCCGGTCCAGAGGCCGCACCAGGCTGAGGCGGAGGTGGGACACCACGTGTTCGAGCAGGAGGAGGGGCTCCACCCGAGAATGGATCTCGGCGGGGATGCAGGCCTCCAGGTGTTCCGCCAGGCGGGAGAGGGATTCCTCAAGCCGTCCCTGGCCCTGGATGGCCCGGTTCACGGCCTTCATCTGGGCATTGAGGCGAGTCACGGTGGCCGCCCCGGGTTCGCTGGCCTGCAGGGCCGTCAGGATGTCGCGGAAGGCGTCGCGGTGGTCGGCCAGGAAGGCGGACCACAGGAGCCGCAGGCTGCCCTGGTCCTCGGACGGAGCCAGCGACATGGCCCGCAGCGAGGCGAGAAGGTCCAGCAGCTGGGTGACCCATTCCGGCTGTTTCAACTCGGCGAGCAGCTCTCTGTGGGCGGCCTCGGCCTGGTCGCCCAGGCGTCCGAGGCTGTGGAGCATGACCAGGCCCATGGCGTTGCGGGCTTCGCCCAGACGGCGGGGCGAGAATCCATGGAGGAACGCCAGGAAGAAGCCCAGGTTCTTCCGGAGGGAGGCCTGGGCGGGCGATTCCCCGGCCTGCGCCTCCCGCTGCGGGCTGGCCTCGATGAGCGGCTCCAGATCCCGGGCGCCTTCGCGGAGGATGTCTTCGAGCAGGGCCAGATCGGTCCGCGACAAGCCCTTGTCGCGGATCAACTGCCGGGCCTGCAGCAGTCGCTGGGGCGGGGTGCCTGGAGATGACATGGCAAAAGCATACAATGGTTAAGCCTTCGCCGGCCTTTGCTGGTGTTACCATCGCTTCACCCCAAATCTGGAGGCAGCACGTGGTCAGCAAGCTCGGGGAAATGCTCGTCAAAGCTCAACTCATCACGGAAGCCCAGCTTGATGAGGTGATGAAAATCCAGCGGCGGGAAGGCGGAAAGCTCGGAAGCATCGTGGCCCGCTCCGGTTTCTGCTCCGACCAGGACATCGTGAGCTTTCTCGGCATGCAATACGGCGTTCCGGCCGCCGACCTCGAACAGTGGCCCCCCATCGATTCCAGCGTCATCGCGCTGATCCCCCGCGACCTCGCCCAGCGCCACAAGGTTCTGCCCCTCCAGCGCACCGGCAATGTCCTCACCCTGGCCATGTCCGATCCCACGGACATCTTCGCCATGGACGACGTGCGGTTCCACACGGGCTACAACGTGGATCCCGTGGTCTCAAGCGAGATGGGCCTCGCCCGGGCCGTGGAGAAGTACTACGGCGGCAACAGCGCCGTGCGCCTGGCGGACGGCACCTCGGGCCCCCGCAGCCAGCCGGGCGGCGGGGGGGGTCCCATGGCCGCGGGGACCAGTTCCATGGAAGGCGCCCTGCCTTTCAACGAAGAGGACGAGCATTTCGACTTGTCCGAACTGGAGCAGGAACTGGACGCGGATGCCGAGTTCGACGCCGCCGAGGATGACGAAGACAGCGTCAACGTCGGAAGCCTCAAGCGGGGCAGCGAAGACGCGCCGGTGGTGAAGCTGGTGAACATGGTGCTCATTGACGCCATCAAGCGGGGCGCTTCGGACATCCACATCGAACCCTACGAGAAGAACTACCGCATCCGGTTCCGCATCGACGGCATCCTCCTGGAGGTCATGCGGCCGAACCTGAAGCTGAAGGATCCCCTGACCTCCCGCGTGAAGATCCTGGCCAAGCTCAACATCGCCGAGCGCCGCCTGCCCCAGGACGGGCGCATCAAGCTGCGCGTCAACATGGGGGGCCGGCAGAAGGTCATCGACTATCGCGTCAGCATCCTGCCCACGCTCTTCGGCGAAAAGATCGTGCTGCGCCTGCTGGACAGCGACAAGCTCATGCTGGACCTGACCAAGCTGGGCTTCGAACCGGAAAGCCTCGAACGCTGGGACCGCCAGATCTCCAAGCCCTACGGCATGGTGCTGGTGACGGGCCCCACGGGTTCGGGCAAGACGAACACGCTCTACTCCTCCATCGCCAAGCTGAACACCGTCGACACCAACATCATGACGGCGGAAGATCCCGTGGAATTCAATTTCCCCGGCATCAACCAGGTGCAGATGAAGGAGCAGATCGGCCTCAATTTCGCGGCGGCCCTGCGCTCCTTCCTCCGGCAGGATCCCAACATCATCCTGGTGGGAGAGATCCGCGACTTCGAAACCGCGGAAATCGCCATCAAGGCCTCCCTCACGGGCCACCTGGTGTTGTCCACCCTGCACACCAACGATGCCCCCAGCACCATCAACCGCCTCATGAACATGGGGGTGGAGCCCTTCCTGGTGGCCACCTCCGTGAACATCATCTGCGCGCAGCGGCTGGTGCGCCGCCTCTGCACCCAGTGCAAGGCGGTGGACACCCACCATCAGCCGGAGGAGGCCCTCTACAGGGTGGGCTTCACCCCCGAGGAAGTCGCGTCCGGCATCACCTTCTATAAGCCCGTGGGCTGCGATACCTGCAACAAGCGCGGCTACAAGGGCCGCGTGGGCCTCTACGAAGTGCTGGAGATGTCGGAAACCCTCAAGGACATGATCCTCACGGGCGCCTCGGCCATCGAGATCCGGGAACAGGGGCAGAAGGAAGGCATGATCACCCTCCGCCGTTCCGGGTGCCGCAAGGTGCTTGATGGCGTCACCACCATCGAAGAAATCATCCGCGAGACGGTTCTCTAAAGAGGTTCTGCGTGAGCGATATCGGCGCCAACTATGTTGCCCCCCTCCAGCAGCTGCTCAAGACCATGGTGGAGTACGGGGGAACCGATCTGCACATCACCACGGAGACGGCCCCCCAGATCCGCATCGACGGCCGGATGGTCCCCCTCAAGCTGCCTCCCCTGGATGCCGCCCAGACCCGTTGGCTTTGCTACGGCGTCATGACGGACCAGCAGAAGCACCGCCTGGAGGAGGATCTGGAGGTGGATTTCTCCTTCGGCCTCCAGGGCGTGGCCCGGTTCCGCGCCAACGTGTTCAACCAGCGCGGGGCCACGGCCGGCGTTTTCCGCACCATCCCCGAGAACATCCGCAGCTTTGACCAGCTGGGCCTGCCTCCTTCCATCCAGGCCCTCTGCGACAAGCCCCGCGGCCTGGTGCTGGTGACGGGAGTGACGGGCTCGGGCAAGTCCACCACCCTGGCGGCCATGGTGGACAAGATCAACGCGGAGGAGCCCGTGCACATCCTCACCATCGAGGATCCGGTGGAATATGTCCACCGGCACAAGCGGGCTCTGGTGAACCAGCGGGAGATCCACGCGGACACCCACAGCTTCAAGAAGGCCCTGCGGTCGGCGCTCCGCCAGGATCCCGACGTGGTGCTGGTGGGCGAGCTGCGCGATCTGGAAACCATCGAATCGGCCCTGACCATCGCCGAAACGGGCCACCTCACCTTCGGCACCCTGCACACGAACAGCACCGTCCAGACCATCAACCGCATCATCGACGTGTTCCCCAGCCACCAGCAGGCCCAGGTGCGGGCCCAGCTCTCCCTGGTGTTGGAAGGCGTTGTCTGCCAAAGCCTCATTCCCAAGGTCAGCGGAAAGGGCCGGGCCCTGGCCCTGGAGATCATGCTGCCCAACCCCGCCATCCGGAATCTCATCCGGGAAGACAAGATCCACCAGATCTATGGCGTCATGCAGTCCGGCCAGCAGAAATACGGCATGCAGACCTTCAACCAGAGCCTGTCGGACCTGGTGATTCGCAAGGAAATTTCCCAGGAACAAGCGTTTGAATACTCATCAAATACCGACGAACTCCGGGAACTCATCAACCGGGGCGTTGGAGTGGGAGGCGCAGGAGGTCGGGCCGCTGCGGCTCCGGCCCAGCCGGCCAGTCCCGTCCTAGGCGGACGGAATCCCAACATCAAATACACCTAAGACTTCTCCGCAGATCCTTTCCTGCCTATTCTGATAGCACCACTTGTTCTCAGCCGCTCGCCGAGGTCCGCATGCCCGCTTACGCATGGAAAGGCAAGAACCGAATGGGGGAGGTCCAGGAAGGCGTCCTGGTTTCCGATTCCCGTGATTCTGCCGCCGCCACCCTGAAACGCAATGGCATTGAAGTCATGAACATCCGGGTCATGGCAGCGGAGGGGGGAAAGTCATTCGGGAAGGTTCCGCCGAAGGACTTGGCCATCTTCACCCGCCAGTTCAGCGTGATGATCGATGCCGGCCTGCCCCTGGTCCAGTGCCTGGAGATTCTGGGCGCCCAGCAGACTCACAAGGGGTTCCAGCGCATCATTGAATCCGTCCGGGATGATGTAGAGAAGGGTTCCACCCTCCAAGCGGCGCTGTCAAAACACCCGAAAGCCTTTAATGATTTATTTGTGAACATGGTCGGCGCCGGGGAAAGCGGCGGCATCCTGGACATCATTCTCCAGCGCCTTTCGGGTTACATCGAAAAATCGGTTAAACTCACGGCAAAAGTTAAAAGTGCTATGACTTATCCCATCGCGGTCATCAGCATCGCCGTCATCGTGGTGATTGTCATCATGGTGAAGGTTATTCCGGTCTTTTCGGCCATGTATTCGGGCCTGGGCAGCAAACTTCCCTATCCGACCATCGTTTGCATCGCAATCTCTGACGCTATCATTAACTATTGGTGGCTTCTGCTGGGTGCCTTGGCCCTCATTGTGATCGGCCTTCGACAGTATTACAAAACTCCCGCGGGCCATCTCCAAATCGATACGCTCATTCTCAAGCTCCCCGTGTTGGGAAACGTGCTTCGAAAGGTCGCGGTGGCTCGATTCTGTCGGACGCTGGGCACCCTGATCAGTTCTGGTGTGCCGATCCTCGAAGGCATGGACATCACGGCCAAGACCGCAGGCAACCTCGTCATTCAGAATGCCATTCTCAAATCCAAGGATGCGGTGGAGCAGGGGCGCAACATCTCTGCGCCCTTGGCCGAAACGAAGGTTTTCCCCCCCATGGTCGTTCAGATGGTGGGAGTGGGCGAGGCCACGGGCGCCCTGGACGCCATGCTTGCGAAGGTGGCTGATTTCTACGAAGACGAAGTCGACAACGCCGTGGCCAGTCTCACCAGCCTGATGGAGCCCATCATGATCGCCATCCTAGGTGGCATCGTGGGATTCATCGTGGTCGCCATGTACATGCCGATCTTTGGTTTGGCGGCCGCTTTCGACAAGAGTTGAGGCATCTGGCTAGCCAATTGCATCTCTTCGGGGTTCGGGAGGACACCATGGGAAGATCATCAAAGGGTTTCACCTTCATTGAGCTGCTGTTGGTAGTGGTGATCATCGGCCTTCTCGGTGCCATCGCCATTCCTTCCCTGCTTGGGCAGAAAAAGAATGCCGAGCTGGTGGGAGATGCCCAGCAGAACACCAAGTCCTTGCAAATGATGTTGGAAACGCGCAAGGCGGATACAGGCCTTTATGGAGCTGCCAATGCCAGCGCCGTCTGGGATCCCACAGGCCCAGTCAGCGGAAGCACTTCACTGGCGCCTCTCTTTGCCCCAAAGGGAGCCACGCAAATGACTTATACCCTGACAGTGGGCGCCACGGGCCTTACCTATGATTTATCTGTCCGCGACAACCGCCCTGGACGCAGCAACAAACTTATCTTCCAGAGCGATGAGACCGGGAGGCAAATCTACCCTTGAAATGGCTGTGAACCAAGCAACCAATGGAAAGAAAAGGCCCCAATGGATTGGGGCCTTTTTCATGAAGGGTGGAATACGCGGGACCTATTCCACCGGCACCGTAGCAAGGATGGTGACTGCGCTCACGCCCTTATGCTTGTAATACACGTTGATGACGTTGTGGGTGCTTCCATTGATATCGAGGGCAGTCGTGGCCTTCAGGCCAACTTGACCATCTGTGGGAGCGGAGGTGTTGATCAGGGCCGTAGATGTGTTCGTGTAGGCGTTCTTGCAGTTTGGGTACTTGAAATTATTGATAGACGTTGAGATATAGGTGATGACACGAGCTGTGCTGGCATTGTTCATCAGTTTGGCCGCGCCTGTGATCTCTGAAACCACGGCCTGGGCAGTCGCTTCTGTGGCCTTTTGCTTGGCCTTGTCGCGCTGCCCGAGCAAAGCGGGGATCGCGATGGCGGAAATGATGCCAATGATGGCAAGCACGAGCAACAGCTCGATCAGGGTGAATCCGGATTGACGTTTCATGAAGCCTCCGAAATATGGATGGGTAAAACCCGTGGTAATTCACAATGCAAAATGCGTGTCATTTCCCGTCTAGCCATGGGCCTGCTTTTTTTGCATGGTAATCCTTTAAGATGGATTCAATCGAGGCAGCTGAAATTTCCTCTGGATTGCCATTAATGGCGTAACCTGCATACGAAACTTTTAGGTACTTACCGTCCCCAATCGGGTTCAGAGTGATGGTTTGGTCCGGGAGAATGTACGCCCAAGAAAGGTCCTTTACTGTCCGAAAATCCTGGGGGGTGTCCATGAACCACAACCCGGAAAAGCTAAGATAAGTATTGTTAATATAATCTTTAGGTTTAATTCCGGCTCCTTCTATTCCGCCCTGCTCTCGGGTCTCCTTGGATTGTGTGTGTACGGCTTGCACGGTTGGAAAAGAAATCAGCCAACCGACCGAACCAGTCCGAGTCAATTGCAGTTGATCATTCCCCTGTACCCACCTTCCCAGATCATCCCGTAAGTCCAACCATGAATAAATATCATTGGAATTCAGATTGGCTTTTGTTTGCCCAAATGGGTGTAGGGGTACTTTCAATGTTTCCGGCGTCAATGTGAATCCATGGATGCCGGTCAAATAGGACACAAGTGTGCCCTCAGGCGTTATCACTGGGACGAACTCTTCACCATGATCTGAGGTAACTACACCAGATAGCTTAGGGTATTTAACTTCCCATTGTTTGAGCATGGGATCGAGATCCTTGAGAATCCTCGTGGCGCGGATCCTATAGTGATTAATGGGATTTGCTCTGCCGCCTTGTCTATGGAAGTGGTCCTGCTCTGCTTGCTCCATACCTTGATAGGGCTGGTAGGAGTAGGCCGTGTGAAAGAGCCAGCGCCAGGGCCGAAGTACCTGGATTTCGTCTCGTCGCAGAAAAAAGGGGGCGTGCATCTGGCATGTGTGGGCGCTTACCCACTGATGGTGCTCAAGCGCGCGGTCCACTTCTCTGAAAAAAGAACGATCATCGGACCAAGGGTTGGTGGTTTCGATATAACTTAAATAGTTTTCAACCCAACTATATACGGGCCAGCAACTACCCGCACCAACGGTAAAGAAATGCTTCCAACCTCCACTGGGCTCATATACCTCATCGAAAGGCGTTTGAGTAAGTAAAAAACTGAGGGTGGTGGAGTCGTCGATCAAAAAAATGCTGTTGATTCCATTGGTTTTGGCTGCGTTCAGGAGGCCCGGTTTCTTGGGCGTCATGTATTCATCTTTGAATGGGATGACAAGATGGTATTTGAAAGAATCAGGATCCTCTCCCAGCAACATGTTCCATGCGAGACGAGTTGCTGGAACCGCCACCACCGGTTGGCATCCGCCAGGGGCCTTCCAGTTCGGCATAGCGCTCTCGGTAAGATCCTGCCTCAGTCCATCAATCCCAATCACCAACAAGCGTCGCTCTTCGCTGGATACGTTTGCAGATCTGGGTGCCAAGCGCCGGAAAAAATCATGCGGCACGTGTAGCAGCAACAATATAGTCAATGCTGCGCCGACAAGCCTCCAAATGCTATTTATACGCGACTTAAATCCTTTCGCGCTTGCCCATATTCCACCCAGAAGAAGCAACGCAAGCACTAGTCCGATTGGGAGTCGATTTAGGCCTTGTACCGTCCCGAGGGTTCCTGGAACGTCTAGGAACAGGAGCCCATGAATCCATAGGAGGGATCCTAGTCCAACCCAAAGACCAGGCTTGAATCCAAGGAGTTGTTCCATGGAGGATTTAACGCCAACCCTTTGCCAAAGAAAGAAAATAAGCCCGCTCATTACACCAACGGTTAGATAGGCAAGTAGAGCGAGTAAGGCCCACTCGGCCACGGCTTTCAGCATGACGCCGGAGTAGCTTAGGTTTGGAAGAAATGGATGGGGTGTTTTCCCGGCCATGATTAGGAAGCGAACTCCCAGGGTGATCCAGGCCATGAACCAGACAGAGAGAATGCCTACCAGCCAGGCCAGTCGTGCCAAAAGTCTCTGTCGCATGCCACCCCCCCCCCAAAAAAAACGCCCCCAGCAGTGCGGGGGGCGCTCAAATGAATTCAGACTATTGTTTAATCGAGAGCAACGACCTTGGTGACCTTCGGCGTGGTGGTGCCATCCTTATAGGTAGCCGTTACGACCACTGCAGGGTAGGTTTTGCTGGTTGCCGGGTCAGAGTAGGTGCTGTTGGCCGTCAGATAAACCAATCCGAGAGTTGTGCCTGCGGCTGCAGCAGTATAGGGAGCCGTGCTTCCTCCATAGGGGTTCTTGGCGGCAGGAAAGTTATAATTGCTCAGCTTGAGGACGGCGGTAACCACCGCTGCGGCGGTCGGGGTGGTGCCAGTCTGGCGCAAATCATCATTTACGCGAGCCAACTCGCCGGCGATATTGGCGACCATGCTCTGAGTGGCCTTGGCCTTGGCCTTCTCGCGCTGACCCAGAAGGGCCGGGATGGCGATGGCGGCAATGATACCGATGATTGCGAGCACGAGCAGCAGCTCGATGAGGGTGAAGCCGGATTGCTTCTTCATGGGCGTCTCCTTGGGAATGGGCCGAGGCAGGAACATCAAGTCTCGTGCCAGATGGAATTCGAGTTCTAAGATGAACAACTCGGCTCTGAATGACAAGGGGTTTATCCGATTTGATGGTGGCTGCCTGGCCTGGATCGTTTGACTACTGACCCAACGCGGCGGACAAGTGACGGGCAAGGGCAGGTTGGCCGAAGGGGCTTTCGTCACCCCTCGGAGGCCATTCGGTCGTTGGCCAGAATTTCCTTGGAATCAAATCCACCAATCCGACCCCTTGGTGAATCGGGAGATCCGGGCATGATTGATTTCGTTTTCGGGGCCGCGTCCGACTGACCCCCGAGTTGTTTTGCGTAGAATGTTGAAAGGGAAGGGTATGAGCCAGGGGAAGCCAATCTATGTCACCCAGCCCCATCTCCCCCCTTTGGAGGAATTCATTCCCTACCTGGAGGAGATCTGGGAGAGGAAAATTCTGACCAACGGAGGGCCCTTCCACCAAAAACTGGAACGAGCCCTCTCCGAATACCTCGGGGTGGGCCACATCGCCCTGTTCACCAACGGCACGATTGCCTTGGTGACGGCATTGCAAGCCCTTCGGATCACTGGCGAGGTGATCACCACTCCTTACTCCTTCGTGGCCACGGCTCATTCCCTGCTGTGGAACGGGATCAAGCCGGTCTTTGTGGACGTGGACCCGAAGACGCTCAACCTCGATCCTTCCAAGATCGAGGCGGCGATCACGCCTCAGACCACGGCCATCATGCCGGTGCATTGCTATGGCCACCCATGCGACGTGGAGGCCATCCAGAAGATCGCCGACAACTACAACCTTAAGATCGTCTACGATGCCGCACACGCGTTCGGCGTTCAGGACGCCAACGGGAGCATTCTCCGGTACGGAGACCTGTCCGTGTTGAGTTTCCACGCAACGAAGGTCTTCAACACTTTTGAAGGGGGTGCCATCGTTTGCCCTGACGAAAAGACCAAGATCCGGATTGACCATCTCAAGAATTTCGGCCACGTGGGCGAGGTTACCGTGGTCGCGCCGGGTATCAACGGAAAGATGAGTGAGTTCAACGCTGCTCTAGGACTGCTGCAACTCAAGCATATCGATCAGGCCATCGAGAACCGGAAGCGGATCGATGCTGCCTACCGGAAGAGGCTTGAACCGGTGAGGGGAATTCGTTGCCTGGGCGATGCAGGGGAACGGAGAGCCAACCATGCTTATTTCCCGATCATGGTGGAATCAGAATTTGCCATTAGCCGTGATGCGCTCTACCAGAGGCTGAAGGATCACGGTATCCATCCTCGCAAGTATTTCTATCCCCTGATTTCAGAGTTCCCGATGTACCGCAGCCTGCTTTCGGCTCGGCCCGAGAATCTCCCAGTGGCTTCGGTCGCCTCTCAGCAAGTGCTGTGTTTGCCCATCTATGCTGACCTGGATGCTTCTGTGGTGGATAGGATTACCGATCTCATTCTGGCGCCCTGAGCCATGTCTAGCCTCCCAATCGCTTCGGCGGGTCCATGAGAACTGCGATCATGCAGCCTTATTTCCTGCCCTACATCGGCTATTTCCAGCTAATCGCGGCGGTCGATTTGTTCATCGTGTACGACAACATCAAGTACACGAAGAAAGGCTGGATCAATCGGAATCGACTGCTGCGGAACGGAGCCGATTCCGTATTCTCCCTGCCCTTGAAAGCCGCTCCGGATCATCTGGATGTACGGGAACGGAGGCTGGCGGAGGGATTCCGCCCAGACAAGTTGCTTAACCAGTTCAAGGAGGCCTACCGTCGAGCGCCGTACTTCGATCAGGCTTTTCCCATGCTAGAGGAAATTCTCGGTTTTGGAGACCCCAACCTGTTTGCCTTCCTTCGCCATTCGATCCAAAAAACATGTGGATACTTGGGTATTGCTACTGAGATCCGGACCTCTTCGGACATTGGCATCGACCACGGGCTGAGGGGCCAGGAGAAAGTGATCGCCCTATGTGAGGCAGTGGGCGCAACGATCTACGTAAACCCCATTGGTGGGACGGAGCTCTACGGTCGAGAAGCTTTTCAGACGCGGGGGATCGATCTAAGGTTTCTCCGGGCGCTTCCGGGTGACTACGTGCAGTTCGAAAACGACTTCGTACCTTGGCTATCCATCATTGATTTGATGATGTTCAATTCTGTAAATGATCTGAAAACTCGATGGCTCGTCCAATTTGAACTAACCTAGGCCATGTTCGAATGGAAGAAGCTCGGAAAAATCTTCACTCCACAGGCAGTTCAGGGACCGGCTTGGCTGTCTGAATTCGCCCAGGCGCCTTCCAGCCTGCTGTTCGATGATTTCGTGCGGATCTACTTCTCCTGCCGTCCGCCAGCGGATGATCAGGGGCAATACGTCAGCCGGTCCGCCTTCGTTGATCTGGACCGCACCGACCTTCCAAAAGTGCGGGCCGTTGCTGCGGAACCGATTCTGGCCCTCGGTGGGCTGGGGGAGTTTGACGAATTCGGGACCTACCCGGTGTCCGTCATCCGCACAGGGGAAGATGTGCGGGCCTACTATGCGGGGTGGACCCGTTGCGAATCAGTGCCATTCAACGTGGCGATCGGCATGGCTGTTAGTCGCGACAATGGAAGGACATTCAAGAAGGTTGGCTCGGGGCCGATTCTGCCATATTCTCCAGACGAGCCATTCGTGATGAGCGGGCCGAAAGTCAGGATCTACGGTGGCGTTTGGTACCTCTGGTATATCGCCGGGCGGAAGTGGAAGGTCGTGGATGGTCGTGCCGAGCCGGTCTACAAGATCCGGATGGCGACCTCGGATGACGGGTTTCGCTGGGTGAAGCTGCACCGTGACCTCATTGAAAGCCGGGTGGAGGAGGACGAGGCCCAGGCCAGTCCTGACGTGATTTTCGCCAATGGGAAGTACCATATGTTCTTCTGCTACCGCCACAGTTGCCACTACCGGAGCAAGGAGAAGGGGTACCGCATCGGTTACGCGTCTAGCACGAACCTGCTCGATTGGGTAAGGGATGACACAAAGGCCGGCATTGATGTCTCTGAGCATGGTTGGGACTCAGAAATGATCAGCTATCCGCACGTCTTCGAGGTGGATGGCAGAACCTACCTGGCCTACCTCGGGAACCAGGTGGGCCGAGAGGGATTCGGCCTTGCTGAACTTCAGGGTTTGTTGGCGTAGGAGAAACCCGGATGAAATGGAAGAAGCACGGATTGATCTTCGATCCGACCAAACATGACCTTCCGAGTGGGTGTACGCAGTTCGCCCAGTCGCCTCAGGTTCTCGTGTTTCCGGAGTTCGTCCGGATCTACTTTTCGACGCGTTCTGTGGATCCACTGAATGGGAAATTCCTGAGCCACATCGCTTATGTGGACATAGAGAAGGACCTGCGCACACTCATCCGGGTCGCCGATCATGTGGTTCTTCCTCTGGGAGGGCTAGGCTGTTTCGATGAACATGGGATCTTCCCTATGAATGTCCTGCGTCACGAGGGAGCGGTTTACGGGTATACCTGTGGATGGAGCCGACGCGTCTCTGTGTCCGTGGAGACGGCCATTGGCCTAGCGATTAGCCGGGACGAAGGGCTCACATTCCAGCGAGTGGGCGATGGCCCGATTATGGCCGCCTCGCCACTGGAACCCTGCCTGGTCGGGGATGCGTTTGTGAAAGTCATCAACGGTGTCTTCCACATGTGGCATATCTTCGGAACGGGATGGAAACAATCCCTGGCTGGCGTGCCGCCCGACCGCATCTACAAGATTGGTCATGCCGTCTCCACCAACGGCGTCGAGTGGATGAGGGAGGATGGCCGGAAGCTCGTTTCTGATCGCCTCGGCCCTGATGAGTGCCAGGCTCTCCCGACCGTGGTCGTGGTCGATGGCCGGTACCACATGTTCTTCTGCTATCGCCAAGCTTTCGATTTCCGCCGGAGTGTGGGCCGCGGCTACCGGATCGGGCATGCCTGGTCGGAGGATCTCATTAACTGGACCCGGGACGATGAGCCTGGACTGGAGACACGGCCCGGCGAATGGGATTCGGATATGCAGTGTTATCCCCATGTATTCCAGCTCGATAGCAAGGTGTTCATGCTTTATAACGGGAACGAATTCGGACGCCTGGGGTTCGGCCTTGCTGAGTTGCAACCGTGAGGAGGGAGGTTGAGTTTTCCCGGGACCGGGCGTCGGAAACCGAACTCCTTGATCACCTCCGCGCCTGCGGGTCCAGCTTCGACCCTCCCCTGGGCGACCGGGTGGATCTACCGATCTATGCCAGGAAACTGGCGATCAGGGCGACGCGGTTTGAAGCTTGGGCCAACGGTTTGCTAGCCGGGCTGGTGGCTGTCTATTGCAACGATCTTGGGTCCGAGGTGGCCTACATCACCAGTGTCAGCGTGTTGGAAACTTGGACCGGGAAGGGGATCGCCAGGCACCTGCTCGATCAGTGCGCTGGATTCGCCAGGGCGGGCGGCTTCAAGGTGCTACGCCTCGAAGTGGGAGTGCATAACCTTGCAGCGCGGCGCCTCTACGAGAGTTTCGGGTTCATTGTTGAGGCCGAAGACAGTGAGTTCGCTAGGATGGGTCTGGCACTGTGAACCGGAGCATGGAATGAACGGACAGCGGGACTATAACGCGGAATCCAGGGACTCGGGTTTGCGGCGCTATGCCTACGGATTCGATTTCGATGTCATGCATCCCTACATGATCGAATCTTTCCGCCCTTTTTTTCGCCTGGGGAGCTTGCTTGAGCTGGGCAGCTTCAAAGGGGATTTCACGCGGAGGCTCCTCGATCATTTTGAGGACATTACCTGCGTCGAGGCATCGGATGCTGGCATCGAAGCCGCTCGTCAGCGGATCGATGGCCGGGTCCAGCTTGTTCACGCCTCCTTCGAATCGGTCCGCCTTCCGAGGCGCTATGACAACATCATGCTGACCCATGTCTTGGAGCATCTCGACGACCCTGTCCTGGTCTTGAGGCGCATCAATGAGGAATGGCTGGCCGATCAGGGGAGACTTTTCCTGGTCTGCCCTAATGCCAACGCCCCCTCCCGTCAGATCGCAGTGAAGATGGGCTTGATCAGCTCCAACGCCGCGGTGACAGAAGGTGAAGCCGACCACGGCCACCGCCGGACCTATTCGCTCGATACCCTGGAACGAGATGCCGTGGCGGCGGGTCTTAAGGTGGTTCATCGTTCCGGAATTTTTTTCAAGGCGCTGGCCAACTTCCAATGGGACAGACTTTTGCAGACAGATATCGTTTCTAGGGAATACCTGGACGGCTGTTATCGGCTCGGGCAGCACTATCCGGATTTGTGCGCCAGCATCTTTCTCCTTTGCGAACGGGGCGGACACTCATGAAGGTCTCGTTTGTCATCGCTGTCTATCAGAACGAAGGTGCCATTTCTGCTACCCACTCGAAGATCGCGGCCCTCTTCCGGTCCGAACTGAACGAATATGACTATGAAGTGATCTTCATAGATGACGGATCAACGGACGAGTCGCTCGCCGAGGCGTTGAATCTGAGGGAGCGTGACAGCCACGTGAAGGTAATCACGTTTACACGGAATTTTGGCCAGATGGCGGCGATGTTAGCCGGATTCCGAGAAGCCACGGGCGATGCGGTCATCAACATTTCGGCGGATCTCCAGGATCCTGTCGACTTGATTCCCCGGATGATCGCTCATTGGCGGGAACACTCAGAAATTGTGATCTGCCACCGGACGGACCGTTCCGACCCAGTGCTTGCGAAGGCGTTCTCGCGTATGGCGTATGGGGTCCTGCGCCTCTCTATACCGCAGATCCCCTCTGGCGGCTTCGATTTCGTTCTTATGGACCGGAAAGTCATGGATTCCTTCAATGAGATCGATGTGCGGCACAGATTCTTTCAGGGAGACTTGCTCTGGACGGGCTTTCGCACCAGCTTCATCCCCTACGCCCGTCTGAAACGGACCATTGGGAAGTCTCAGTACAACTTCAGCAAGAAACTCAAGAATTTCCTGGATGCCTTCATCGACGCCTCCTACCTGCCTATCCGATTCATTTCTCTGTTGGGCCTCATCACCTCGGCTCTTGGCGTGCTGTACAGCGTCAGCATCGTTATTGCATGGTTAGAAGGGAAGACCCCGTTCTCGGGGTGGGCGCCTATCATGATTGCAATCCTTCTGGTGGGAGGCCTGATTATGGTGATGCTCGGAGTGATTGGCGAGTACGTCTGGCGCATCAACGAGGAGGTCCGGAAGCGCCCAAATTACATCATCCGGGATCGATTCCTTTGATCATGCGCATACGGGGAGATGAGTATTGAAAGCCCTAGTGCCCATCCAGAGGTCATGGGTCCGCCTTGTGGATTGTTGGCAGCAGCACGAGAGGCTGCGTTTCATTGTGATCGGCGTCTACAACACAGCTTTCGGCTACGTCGCTTTTGCCGCCACCTACCTGCTCCTACACAGACGTATGCACTACTTAGGCATTCTGGTGCTGGTGCACCTCGTGGCGGTTTCAAATGCCTTTCTTGGGCATAAATATCTGACGTTCCAGGTCAGAGGGAACCTGCTGAAGGATTACTTACGATTCAACCTGGCGTATTTGGGCGTACTGGCCGTCGGATTGATCGGCTTGCCTTTTCTTGTGGAGGTTTGCAGACTTCACCCCTTGGCCGGTCAGGCCATTCTAAACTTGCTCACCATTCTCAGTTCCTACCTGCTGCATAAGCACCTGTCGTTCCGCCGGGCTTGAATTCCTCCCCGAACCTTCGGATGCATTCCGCATGCTCCGCTGGGGGCGCGCTGGTTTATAAAGAGGAATCAGTACCAATTAATGAAGAAGCGGTTCGGGTCCCCTGGGCTCACCTCGGGCAATTGCTTTAAGGTGGGCCCCACCCACCCGACGACAACCATCGATCCCTTCTCTGCCTTAAAGACATGGATTCCAGCGGGAAGCGACTGGATTGAGGGTACTGGGATCTTGACCCCATCCATGTCGAGGTGATCAACACCGGCACCGGGTTTCGGCGTGACGGCCTTGATGTGGTACCGACCGCCTTGCAGGCATGTGAAGTCCAGTTTTGGAGAAACCATGGACTGGCCGAGTACCAGGAAATCGCCAGCGAGGGGTATGTAGTGTGACTTGATGAAGGCCTCATCCTCGGCCTCCAGCCAAGCAAAGCGGTAATTGGGAATCAAGACGGAGGCCGGGCGCTCTTGCAGCATGCTACGGACCGATGGCGACTCCCCGCGCCGGAGTCGGTCGAGGAAGAGGGTGTGCAAGAACCACTGGCGGCCGATGCTCTGCCGGCTGGCCACAAGACCGGCTGCATCGTAGACCCTATCTTTGGATGAGTCCGTCATCGTTTCCGCCAAGCCCATCAGTTCTTCCTGGCGGTCATTAGTGAAGTCCAGATGTCGGAGCGTGGCCCTAAAAAAGGGGATGACGTGGGCGAACAGGATCACGGCCGTCCACAGGAATGCCTGAACCTTCCCGGAAGAGACGACATCCGGGAAGGCCCTGATCCACTTGACCCCCAGGATGAATGCGAACGGGATGATCAGGCAGAGATGGTAGGGAAGGGGCATCGGGTGGAGGAACAAGATGAGGACGTTGATCAGCACCAGGGATGCTTCTGGAACGAGGGTTGCCCAGATGCCGCCCTTCCGCCAGTCTTCGCGGAAGGCGGTGAGGGTGAAAACAAGGGCTGTGGCAGAGAGTCCAAGAAGCATGGGGGTCTGCTGTAGGAGTCTGTCGAACGTACCCCAGGGTGGGAACCGCACGGGAGTTCCCGTAGCGAGACTCAGACCCAGAGAGAAGCCATCCTTGAAGAAGGGCAACCAGCCAGACGCCTTGAGCAAACCCACCGCCGTTCCCATCACGACCAGGAAACCAAGACTGCCAAAGAGGAGGGTCCATGCCCGCGAAAGCTTCCAGGATTTGGGCGGCTGGACAAGGAACAGAAGCGCCAAGGGAGACCAGTGGACTGGGGATTTGAATACCACCAGCAGCTGGAGAGCGGACAGGCCCCCAAGAAGGCCGGCTATCAGCCGGGGATCCCCGCGTTCCAGGCGCAGGCAGAATAGATACGAGAGGAGCAGCAACAGAAGCAGGTTGTCGTGCCGGATTTCGAACCCGTAATCCCAGAGAGGGGTCATGCTTGCAGCCCCGAGAAGGATCCATATAAAGGCCTTTGAGCGCCAGGGAACACCGCAGCAGAGGGCCGTCAAGAGAATGTTCAGCCAGAACACCAGCAGCATGAACAGACGGGCGACATGGAAAAGACCAACCGAGTCATGGATGTGGGAGGCCAGCCAAGCGAGAGGCCAAACATGCCATACCTCGATCCACAGGCTGTGTGTCTGTTCCCAGCGAGATGCCAAAACCCTTGCTGTGAAGACATTTTGAGCTTCATCTACTTGGTAGATGCGCGTTAGGGCCAGGTAGATCGAGAAAAGGACAAGTCCAGCCATGAGTCCGAGAGCCAGAGGTCGAGTCCATGGCTGATCGGATGTGGATGTCTTCATGTGTTTTAGACTCCTGCCTCGGCAATCCGAGTCAAATGGATCGACCCTGAAGGCGCCAATTGGATATATGCAAACCCTGTTTATTCAATTCGTTGAACGGGAGAGGGGGGAACTTGCAACCATCGGTTCAAGGATATGTGGATCCATTGCTCGTCTTCGAATGGTAAACCATCATGACTGGTCGAGACGTTCCAGCACCTCCCTGGCCCCTCGGTGCTTCGGATCCAGCTTCAGCGCTTCTCCGGCCGCCCTCCGGGCTTCGTCCTTCCGTCCCAGGGCTTTCAGGATCTGGGCTTTTCGCCACCAGGCGCCGGGGTAGCCGGAGGAGCCGCCTTCGAGGGGTTCGCGCAGCACCTGGTCCAGGGCGGCGAGGCCTTCGGTCAGGTGCAGGCCGCTGGAGGCGGCCACTTTGCCAAGCTGCAGCCGGACGAGGCTGGGGGCGTCGGCCTGGGGGAGGTGGTCCTGGAGCACCTTCCAGGCGGATTCGGGCTGTCCCGCGTGCAGGTAGGCGTCGCTGACGGCCGTGAGTCCCCGGGCCCGGCCGCGCAGGCCGGGGAGCAGGCGGGAGGCCTCGGCCAGCAGGCGGGCGTTCTTGCCGGCCTCACCCAGGGCCTTCTTGGCGGGACGCCGGTCTAGGGCGTCCAGCCACTGGCCGGCGATTTCGGGATCCTGCGGGGCCCGGCCCAGGGCGCGGGCGAAGCAGGGCTCGGCCTCGCGCCAACGATCCTCCTCCTCCAGGATGAGGGCCTGCAGCAGGTCGCCCCGGGCCGGTGAAACCGCCCGCAGGTGGTCGGCGCACTGCAGGGCTTTCCGGGTGGAGCCCCCCAACAGCCCCGGCAGCATTTCGTAGGCCAGGCCCAGGCTCATCCAGGCCGATTCCAGGCTGGGGTCGGCTTCGGTGGCGGCGCGGAGATCATCCATGGCCCCGAGGGCCCCGCGCAGGCTGCTCAGGTTCCGCTCCCGGATGGCCTCTCCGGCCCTGGCCAGGCCGCGGGCCAACAGGGCATCGGCCATGCCGGGCCGAAGGGCGACGGCGCGGTCCGCGGCGGCGCGGGCCTCGCCGAAGCGCAAGAGGCTGGAGAGCGCCTGGGATTTGGCGGCCCAGGCCAGGGCGTCGTTCGAATCCTTCCGGAGCCGCTGCTCGGCCTCGGACAGGGCTTTCAGGTAGCGGCCCGTATCCAGATCGGCGCGGAAGGCCGGGGCCGGGGCCTGGACCAAGGCGAAAGAGACCGCTGGGAGGAAGGGGGTCAAGGGGACCTCGGGACAAGGTTCTGGCTTCCAGAATGACCGGAGTTGGCCGGAATGGCGCCGGGGGGTCGTCCTGACCTCGGGTATGGCGCGATAAAGCGGTTCTACGGTATGCTAAGTGCTTGTATGGACACGACTCTAGGAGATCGCATGGTGGCCAAAGGCGGGTTGCTGGAAGGCAAACGGGGACTGATCATCGGCGTGGCGAACAAGCGATCCATCGCCTGGGGCATCGCCCAGCGGGCCCAGGAAGCCGGGGCCCATCTCTGCCTGACCTACCAGAACGAGCGCTTGGGCGATAATGTCCGGGAACTGGCCGCCGAGCTGAAGAACCCCCTCCTTCAAATGATGGACGTGGGCAGCGACAGCCAGATCGTCATGGCCTTCGACGAGATCCGGAAGAAGTGGGGCAAGCTCGATTTCGTGGTGCACGCCGTGGCCTACGCGCCGCGCGGGGCCCTGGAGGGCCGCTTCGTGGACACCAGCCGCGAGGATTTCCGCGTCGCCCACGACATCAGCGCCTACTCCCTGGCCGCCGTCAGCCACGCGGCTCAGCCCCTCATGACCGAGGGCGGCTCCATCATCACCCTCAGCTACCTGGGCGCCGAGCGGGTGGTGCCGGGCTACAACGTCATGGGCGTGGCCAAGGCCAGCCTGGAGGCCACGGTGCGTTACCTGGCCGCGGATCTCGGCCCCATGGGCATCCGCGTGAACGCCGTGTCCGCGGGCCCCATCAAGACCCTGGCCGCCTCGGCCATCCCTGGCATCGGCACCAAGCTCAAGCAGCACCGGTCCCACACGCCCCTGCAGAAGGACACCGATCAGCTGGAAGTGGGCGATGCGGGCGTCTTCCTGCTGAGCGACATGGGCCGCGGCATCACGGGCCAGGTGCTCTACGTGGATGGCGGCTTCAGCATCATGGCTGGGTGAGGGTGATTCTGTCCGGGGGTTCCTCGCTCCGCTGCGCTGCGCGAACACCCCCGGGCCCCCGCACTCAGCCCGGCGTAGCCGTGCCTCGTTTTCTCTCTGATGTCGGAGGCTCTCAGCCTTTCTGAAGGCCCGCCAGCACCTCGATCACTTCGGCCACGTGCCCCTTCACGCTGACCTTGGGCCAGACGTGGCGGACGACGCCCTTGGGATCAATGAGGAAGGTGCTGCGGATGATGCCTTCCACTTCCTTGCCGTACATCATCTTCTTCCCGAAGGCGCCCAGAGCCTTGAGCAGGGCGGTGTCTGGATCGGAGAGCAGGCGGAAGGGCAGGCTCTGTTTCGTGATGAAATTCTGATGGCTCTTGAGGCTGTCGCGGCTGATGCCGTAGACCTGGGCGCCCAGGGACTGCACCCGGGCGAGGTTGTCGCGGAAGTCGCAGGCTTCGGTGGTGCACCCGGGGGTGCTGTCCTTGGGATAGGCGTACAGGACGGTCCAGCGGCCCTTGAAATCCTTGGCCGTGACGGTGGCGCCCTGATCGTCCTGCAGGGAGAAGGCGGGGAAGGGGTGTCCGAGGAGGGGGTTCATGGGCCCTAGCGTAGCGCGTCTCCTGTGACCGGGGGCATCGGCGAATCCAGACAGAATGGGAGGGGGGCCCCATGAACCTGACCGAATACCTTGCTGCCGAGTGGAAGCCCGCCCTGGGCTGCACCGAACCGGCGGCGGTGGCCTTGGCGGCCTGTCTGGCGGCGGGCCAGGGCCAGGGGGAGCCGCGCATGGTCCGCCTGGTGCTCGACGCGCGCACCTACAAGAATTGCCACGCAGTGGGCATTCCCAACAGCGGGCGCAGGACGGGCGTCCTCTGGGCCTTGGCCCTGGGCGCCGTGCTCAAGGATGCGCATCTGGGCCTTCAGATCTTCGAATCGGCCACCCCCGAAGCCCTGGCCCGGGCGGCCCGGCTGCTGGAGCGCGGGGCCGTCCATGTGGAGGTGGACGCTTCGCGGACCGAGCTCCACATCGACTGCACCGTGGCTTCCGAAGGGGGCGTCGGGCGGGCCGTGATGGAAAGGGAACACACCCGGCTGGTGCGTCTGGAAGCGGATGGGGCGCCGGTCCCGGTGCCCGCGGCCCAGGCCAGGCCCGAGGCCAAGGCGGGGATCCGCGAGCAGGTGGCCTCCCTGTCCCTGGCAGAGCTGGCGGCTCTGGCCGGAACGCTGACTGAGGCGGATCGCGGCCGGCTGCGGGAAGGCGTGGCCCTCAACCTGGCCCTGGCCGAGCACTGCGTGGGCCTGCTGCCCGATGGCTTCGTGCCGGGGCCGGAGGCCGATCCCTGGCTGCGCATCCCCCGGTTGGTGAGCGCCGGCGTGCTGGGCCGCATGTCCGGCGAGGCCATGACGGTGATGTCCCTGGCGGGATCGGGCAACAAGGGCATCACGGTGTCGGTGGCCATGAGTCTGTGGGCCCAGGGGGGGGCCCAGCACGCGGGGCATTCCCAGGCCCGCCTGGAGGAGGCCCTGGCCCTGGCCTGCCTGTTGACCTCCGCCACCACCCACCGTCTGGGCACCCTGTCGGCCATTTGCGGCGCCTCCAACGCCGCGGGCATCGGCATTGCCGCGGGGCTGGTCCACCTCGGCGGCGGGACCGCGGCCCAGATGGATCTGGCCATCCACAACATGGTAGGCAACCTGGCGGGGCTGATTTGCGACGGGGCCAAGATCGGCTGCGCCATGAAGGCCATGACCGGCGTCGAGGCCGCCTTCCGTTCCGCCACCCTGGCCCTGGCGGGCTTCGGCATTCCCGAAACCGACGGCATCGTGGGAAGCAACGGCGAGTCCTCCCTGGTCAACCTGGGCCGGCTGGCGCAGCGGGGCATGGCGGGCGTCGATACGGAGATCCTCGACATCATGCAGGCCAAGCTGGGCCCAGTCTGATCAGGCCTTCCGAAGAAAGATGCTGCCGGACCTCCAGGGCCGGGATTGGTGTTGCTACTCTAAATGCCTGGAGGCCCGGTTGGCGGATCTTTCTAGCTCGAAGCTGTGGTGGTGGTGGCCGCTCATGGCCCGGCACCGGAAAACGCTCTACTGGGGCCTGGCGGCCACGGTCTGGTGCAGCGTGGCGGCTTCGGTGGTGCCCTACTGGTCCGGCCGGGCCGTGAACGCCCTGGAGCGGCAGGATTGGCACGCCTCGCGGGTTTTCCTGGGCTGGATGCTGGCCTTCACCCTGGTGGCGGGCATCGGCCGGTACCTCATGCGGAACACGCTCATCGGCCTCAGCCGCGAAGTGGAGCGGGAGCAGCGCGAATCCCTCTACAGTTTCCTGCTGGGCCGCCCCTTCGCCTTCTACGAAAAGCAGCGGGTGGGCGACCTCATGTCCCGCCTGGGCGATGACGTCGGCACCGTGCGCATGGCCACGGGGCCCGGCCTCATGAGCTTCCTGCAGGTGCTGTCCATCCTGCCTGTGACCCTGGGCCTCATGTTCCACACCAGCTGGCGGCTCACGCTGGCGGTGATGCTGCCCTTCTGCTTCCTGGCGCTGGGCTTCTACGTGATCGGCAAGTGGAGCCACATGGTGCAGCAGAAGCTGCAGCTGGCCTTTTCGGCGCTCACCACCTTCAGCCACGAGACCATCAGCGGCGAGCGGGTGGTGCAGGCCTTCGGGCTGGAGGCGGCCCGCGTGGCGCAGTTCGGCGCCCTCAGCCGGCGCCACGCCATGCTGAGCATGAAGCAGTCGGTGATCTTCAGCGCCTACGCGCCGCTTTCGGCCCTCATCAGTGGCGTGTCCCTGCTGGTGCTGGTGGCCTACGGCGGCAGCCTGGTGGTGCGTCACGCGCTGAACCTGGGCGACCTCACGGCCTTCACGGGATTCCTGGTGGCCCTGGCCTGGCCCATGATGAGCATGGGCTGGTCCGCCAACCTGTTTCAGCGCGCCAAAGCTGGGCAGGAGCGCCTGGATCAGTTGATGAGCAGTTCAGAGCCCTCGCTGCCGCCCGCCGAAGCCATCCGGTTGCCCGAGGCGCCCGTGTCCCTGAGGTTGGAAGGCCTGAGCCACCGCTTCGAAACGGGACGGGGTCTGGGGCCCTTGGATCTCAACCTGGCCCCCGGGGACAGTCTGGCGGTGGTGGGAGGCATCGGTTCCGGCAAGACATTGCTCCTCCAGGCGCTGGCAGGCCTGCGCGAGCCCCAGTCCGGCCGCCTGCTGATGGACGGCGAACCCCTGTCGGAGAAGACCATCCGCCGCCACTGGGCGGGATTGGGCTGGGTGCCCCAGGAAGCCTTCCTGTTCTCGGACACCCTGCGGACGAACCTGGCCATGGGCCGCCCGGAGGCGACCGAAGACGAGATCTGGGAGATCGCCCGGGTGGTGGCCATGGATGAACTGATCCGCCGCCTGCCCGAGGGGTTGGACACCGTCGTGGGCGAGCGGGGGGTGATCCTCAGCGGCGGCGAACGCCAGCGCACGGCCCTGGCCCGGGCCCTGCTGCGGCGCCCGCGCCTGCTGCTTCTGGACGACGCCTTGTCCGCCGTGGACGCCGAAACCGAAAGCCGCATCCTGGAGAACCTGCGCGGATTCCTAGGTACCTCCACCCTGGTGCTGGCCACCCATCGCGTGTTCGTGGCCGAGACCTGCGCCCAGGTGCTGGTGCTGGAAGAGGGGCTCCCCATCCAGCTCGGCAGCCCTGAAGAACTGGCCGCTCAGACCGGCCTTTTCGCAAGGCTGAAACGCCTGCAGAGCCTCGAACGGGAACTGGTGCGGGGGGCCTGAGCTTGGGCTTGTCCGCATGAAGGACCGCCGACGGGACCGTTCCAGGACCCGGCGCCGCGTGGCGCTGGCCCGGGCCCTGGAACAGGTGGAGGCCGAAGGGCTGGACAGCCTTGAGACCCAGGGCCTGGACCTGCTGTTCCTGGACGAGGAAGATCTCAGGTCCGGCTTTGCTGAGGCCCTGGAAGCCGTCGGCCTCTTTGAGGCGGTCATGGCCTGGGCCGGACACCTGGAGGAGGATGGCGGTCTGTGGCGCCGACGCCTGGCCCTGGTGGGCCGGGAACCGCGGCTGCGGGCCCGGCGGGCGGAACTGGACGAGGCTTGGCGCGGCCTCCTGGGGGCCCACTTCCTGCGCTGGGGCGCGGCGGGCCCCCAAGGGGAGCGCCTCGCCCGCCTTGAGGCGGAACTGGCCCTGGCCGCCCTGCGCGGCGCCGAGCGGCTCTGGCTCGACGGAAACGGCCGCCCGGTGATGCCCGTGCTGGCGCAGGAGGCCCTGGCCACCCTGTGGCCCGCGCTCTACGGCCATGTCCGCAAAGCGCGCTGAGCGAGCCCTTGTACGGATTTGAATCCAAAAGATAAGGAACACCACCAAGGCACCAAGAAAAACAAGAGCCGCCATTCATGCAGTTCTTGGTGCCTTGGTGCCTTGGTGCCTTGGTGGTGAAAGACCTTTTCCTCTTTGGATTGAACGCAACCTGGTATCAGGCGCCTTCGCGGAACGTGACTTTGTTGATCTCGGCGAAGGTGCTGATGCCGGCGCGGACCTTCTCGATGGCGCTTTCCCGCAGGAACTGCATGCCGTGTCGGCGGGCGGCGGCCTTCACCTCGCGGACCGGGGCGCGCTGGATGAGCAGCTCGCGGATCTCGTCGTTGAGGCCCATGAACTCGATGATGGCCTGGCGGCCCCGGAACCCGGTGCCGTGGCAGTCCACGCAGCCCACGCGCTCGAAGAGGGTGGCGCTGCGCAGCCAGGCTTCGTCCACCCCGTTCTCCTCCAGCTCCTGGGGCGTGGGCTTCGGCGCCGGGCGCTTGCACTTGGGGCAGAGCACGCGCACCAGGCGCTGGGCCAGGATGCAGTTCAGCGAGGACACGAAGTTGTAGACCTCGACGCCCATGTGCTGGAAGCGGCCCAGGACGTCCAGCACGTTGTTGGCGTGGACGGTGGTGAACACCAGATGGCCCGTGAGGGCGGACTGGATGGCGATCTGGGCCGTTTCGGGATCGCGGATCTCGCCCACGAGGATCTTGTCGGGATCGTGGCGCAGGATGGACCTCAATCCCAGGGCGAAGGTGAGGCCCTTCTTCTCGTTGACGGGGATCTGGGTGACACCCTCCAGCTGGTATTCGACAGGATCCTCGATGGTGATGATCTTGTCCTCGGGGGCCTTGATTTCGCTGAGCACGGCGTAGAGGGTGGTGGTCTTACCCGAACCGGTGGGGCCCGTCACCAGAAACATGCCGTAGGGCTCGTGTGCGAAGCGGCGCAGCCGCTTCAGTTCGTGGTCGGAGAAACCCAGGATCTCCAGGCTGAGGGCCTGGAACTCCTCCGTGAGGTTCTCCTTGTCCAGGATGCGGATGACCGCGTCCTCGCCGTGGATCGTGGGCATGATGCTCACGCGGAAATCGATGGCCCGGCCCCGGACCTTGAGCTTGAAGCGGCCGTCCTGGGGCTTGCGCTTCTCGGCGATGTCCAGCTCGGACATGACTTTCACGCGGCTGATGATGGGCGAGGCGAAGCGGCGGTCGATGGGCTCGGCGGCGGGGTACAAACTGCCGTCGATGCGGTACTTGATCTGAAAGCCCGTGGCGGTGGTTTCCAGGTGGATGTCCGAGGCCCGCCGCTGGAGGGCGTTAAAGATGGTGGTGTCCACCAGGCGGACGATGGGGGCCTCGTCCTTGTCCGTGAGGCGCTCCAGGTCCAGCACCTCATCGTCCAGGTCCTCTTCGTGCAACACCTGGATCTTGAGGGCCTCGCCGGCCTCGTCCATGACCTTCTGGCCGCTTTCGGATTTCTTGAGCACTTCCTGGATCTGGGCCAGGGGGGCTCCCGCGAAGCGGAGGGGCCGTTTGAGCCGGAGCCGGAGCATGTCCTGGGTGGGGATGTCCAGGGGATCGGCCATGGCCAGCCAGAGCACGCCTTCGCGCTCCTGCACCGGCACGAAATGGTGTTTGAGCATCAAATCCAGGGGAAGGGCCTGGAACAGGGCGAAATCCACCGGCTCCCGGGTGAGGTCCAGGGTCGGGTACAGCTCGCGGACCGGGCGGAAGTCGGTCAGCGTCTTGTCGCCGGGAGCGACGGCATCCGTGGGGGCCTGCGGGGGTGTGGTGGACATGGAAGCAT
This sequence comes from Acidobacteriota bacterium, assembly GCA_016195985.1. Lineage (GTDB taxonomy): Bacteria > Acidobacteriota > Holophagae > Holophagales > Holophagaceae > Geothrix. Next base: position 154,822 of record JACPYP010000016.1, read on the forward strand.
CCTAGCGGAAGGCGGCGGATGTCCGGTGGGCAGAATCGGACCTGGATCACAAAGGATGGAAGGGTTGGCTTCGAGCGTTGACCTGCGCCGGACCGGCACTTCACAATGATCTGTCCTGGAGGCTCCATGCGTGGGTACGCGCCGGTATTGCTGCTGATCCTCGTAGCAGTGGCCCTGCCGATCATTATTTGGAATTTGTCGTGGCTGCTGCGACCGAGCTGGCCCAGCGCCGCGAAGTACTCGTCCTACGAGTGCGGCATCACCGCCAAGGGCGAGGCGCGCGAGAAGTTCTCCGTGCGCTACTACCTGGTGGCGGTCATGTTCCTCGTGTTCGACGTGGAAACAGTCTTTCTCATGCCATGGGCCATCCAAATGAAGGAGCTGGCCGTTTTCGGCGCCATTGAGCTGGGCCTCTTCCTCTTCCTGCTGCTGTTCGGCTACGGCTACATCTGGTCCAAGGGAGCCCTCACATGGGAATGAGCATGCAACCCACCGCCCTTGAGAACATCCTCATCACCACGAAGGTCGAGAAGGTCATGAACTGGTCCCGCGCCACCAGCGTGTGGCCCGTGACCTTCGGTCTGGCCTGCTGCGCCATCGAAATGATGGCTGCCGGCGCCAGCCGCTTCGACTTCGACCGCTTCGGCGCGGGGATCTTCCGCGCCACGCCCCGTCAGGCCGACCTGATGATCATCGCCGGCACGGTGACCTACAAGATGGCCCCGATCATCAAGACCCTCTACGACCAGATGCCCGAGCCCAAGTGGGTGATCGCCATGGGCTCCTGCGCCACGGCGGGCGGCCCCTTCGATTCGTACCACACCATCCAGGGCGTCGATAAGGTCATCCCGGTGGACGTCTTCATCCCTGGCTGCCCGCCCCGGCCCGAATCGCTCATCTACGGCTTCATGAAGCTCCAGGACAAGATCATGACCAGCAGCCTGGCCGACCGGTACAAGGACATCTTCGAGGAGGTGGGCTGATGTCGGACGAGACCCTCCCCCAGGCTCCGGAAACGCCCGCCGGTCCCTACGTCTATGACTACGCGGCCTCGCCCCAGCGCCAGATCGTGCTGCCCAAGACCGTGCCCGTGCCGAGCCTGAGGACCTACCAGGCCGAAGTGGCCGCCGCGGCCGCCGCCGACGAGGCCAAGTGGCAGAAGCAGCTGGCAGACTTCGAGGTGGCCAAGGCCAAGGCCGAGGCCGAGGGCAAGGACGCTCCCAAGCCCCCGGTGCGGGCCGTGCCCCGCAAGGACGACAACGACATGAAGACCCCCTGGCCCCAGGAGGCGAAGGATGCTGACCTGCTGCGGCTCCAGGAAGTGCTGGGCGCCAAGGTGGAGGAGATCTTCGAGCAGGCCGGCGAGCTCACCTGCCAGGTGGCCAAGGAATCGATCCTCGAGGCGCTCCGGCTCTGCCGCCAGGACGCGGCCCTGAACTACGAGATGCTGGCCGACCAGTCCGCCACGCACTATCCGGCCGCCAAGGACTTCGCCTTCAGCGTGGTCTACCACCTGACCAGCATCAGCCGCCGCAAGCGCCTGCGCCTGCGCATTCTGGTGCCCGAGGGCTTCCAGCCCGAAAGCGCCTGCGCGGTGTACCCCAGCGCCAACTGGATGGAGCGCGAGATCTACGACATGCTGGGCATCCGCTTCGCTAACCACCCGGACATGACCCGCATCCTCTGCCCGGAGGATTGGGAAGGCCATCCGTTGCGCAAGGACTACCCCGTGGTGGGTTGGGGTCAGCGCGACATCTCGTTCCGTGAAGACCGCGGGGGCATGCTCGAACGCATCGCCCTGCAGAAGGCCGGCCAGCTGGGCATCAACCTCAAGCAGCCCAAGGCGGAGTGATCCATGTTCAAGAACGAGGAAATGGAGATCAACCTGGGCCCCCAGCACCCGTCCACCCACGGCGTGCTCCGGGTGAAGCTGCGGCTGGATGGCGAGACCATCACCCACTGCCGGCCCATGATCGGCTACCTGCACCGCGGCGTGGAGAAGATCTGCGAAAACCAGAGCTTCTTCCAGGGCCAGGTGTGGACCGACCGCATGGACTACTGCTCCGCCGTGGCCAACAACCTGGGCTGGGCGGAAGCCAATGAGAAGCTCTTCGGCATCACGGTGCCCCGCCGGGCCCAGTACATCCGCACGATGCTCAACGAGTTCAACCGCCTGGCCTCGCACCTGATCTGGCTGGCGACGCACGCGCTGGACATCGGCGCCATGACGGTGTTCCTCTACGCCTTCCGCGAACGCGAGGACATCCTCGACATGAACGAGGCCTTCTGCGGTTCGCGCCTCACCACCACGGCCTTCCGCATCGGCGGTCTGCGCGAGGATCTGCCTCCCGGCTTTGAGAAGATGGTCCAGAAGTTCCTGGCCAAGTTCGAGACCTGCCTCGAGGAATACGAGAACCTGCTCAGCGAGAACCGCATCTGGAAGAAGCGCACCGTGGGCGTGGCCAAGCTCAGCGCCGAGGATGCCATCGGCCTGGGCGTCACTGGGCCCGTGTTGCGCGCCGCCGGTGTGCCCTACGACATCCGCAAGGCCTTCCCCTACGCCGCCTACGCGGAAATGGACTTCGAGGTGCCCACCCGCACCGAGGCCGACACCTACGCCCGGTACCTGGTGCGCATGGCGGAAATGCGGCAGAGCGCCCGCATCATCCAGCAGTGCATGGACGGCATGCCCGAAGGGCCTGTCATGGCCAAACTGCCCAAGATCCTCAAGGCCGAAGTCAACGAGGTCTACCACGCCACCGAAGCCCCCAAGGGCGAGATCGGCTACTACCTCGTGGGCGAGAAGGGAAGCGGCAATCCCTACCGCTTCCACGTGCGGGCCCCCGGATTCATCAACCTCCAAGCCCTGCCCAAGATGGCCGAGGGTGCGCTGATCGCCGACATCGTGGCGGCCATCGGCACTCTGGACATCGTGCTCGGCGAGATCGACCGCTAGTCGACGAGGATTCCCACCCATGCCGATTCCGACCCTCACTCAATCCATCGTGATCACGCTCATCCAGTGCCTGCTGGTGGTGATCTTCGTCTTCGTCGTCGTGCCCCTCACCGTGTTCGCCGAGCGCAAGGTGCTGGGCTACCTCCAGCAGCGCCTGGGCTCGACCCGCGTGGCCAGCGGCCATGTGGGCATCACCGGCTGGATGAACCGCGGCATGTGGAAGTGGGGACGCGTTCCCGTGCTTTCCTACTGGCGCGGCATCCCCGGCCTCGTGGCCGATGTGCTCAAGCTCATCCTCAAGGAGGACATCCTCCCTGCCAAGGCTGACAAGTTCGTGTTCTTCATCGCCCCGGCCCTCAGCATGGTGGCCGCGGTGGTGGTGTTCGCCGCCGTCTCCTTCGTGCCTGGCGTCTTCTTCACCTTCCCCAAGTGGTTCCCCTACCTGGGCGGCCTGCCGGTCTCCGGCGGCATCGCCGACATCAACGTGGGCCTGCTCTGGATTTTGGGCGTGGCCAGTGTGGGCGTCTACGGCATCGTGCTGGCCGGTTGGGCCTCCAACTCTAAGTATCCCCTGCTGGGCGGCCTGCGCAGCGCGGCCCAAATGGTCAGCTACGAAGTGCCCCTGGCCCTGAGCCTGCTGGCCCCGGTGGTGCTCTCCGCCAGCCTCAACTTCGGCGAGATGTCCGCACGCATGGCCACGGGCATGCCCGCCTTGGCGCTGATTCCGCAGATCCTGGGCTTCCTGCTCTACCTCACCTGCGGCTTCGCCGAAACCAACCGCCTCCCCTTCGACATGCCGGAAGCGGAGAATGAACTGGTGGCGGGCTTCCACACCGAGTATTCGGGCATGAAGTTCGGTTTCTTCTACCTGGCCGAGTACATCAACATGACCGTGGTGGCGGCGCTGGCCTCGGGCTTCTTCCTGGGCGGGCCCTGGCTGCTGCCCTTCGGCCTGCAGGGCCTGCTGAACCCGCATCTTCCGGCCTTCCTGTCCTGGTTCGGCGAGCCCCACGCCATCTTCTTCGTCGTGAAGATCATCTTCATCCTCTTTACCTACATCTGGGTGCGTGGAACGATCCCCCGCTACCGCTATGACCAGGTCATGAGCGTGGCGTGGAAGTATCTGATCCCCGTGGCCCTGGTCAACCTCTTGCTGGCGGCTGTCGTCCGCTGCTTCGCCGTCTAGGGGACTGCCATGAACAAGCTATTGAGGACCCTGATCCCCTTCGACATTGCCAAGGGCCTGTCCATCACGGGCAAGCACTTCGCCAAGGTGTTCTTCTCGGCCAACCGCCGCAAGGTGCCCTTCCACATCACATCCGAATACCCCGAGGTGCCCGCCAAGGTTCAGCCCCGGTACCGCGGACGCCTCACCCTGCTGAAGGATGAGCAGGGCGAGATCAAGTGCGTGTGCTGCCTGGCCTGCGAGAAGATCTGCCCCACCCAGGTGATCACCATCGAGAAGGGCAAGAAGGAAGGCCGCAAGATGCCCTTCCCCGTGCGCTACGACTTCGAGATGGAGCGCTGCATCTTCTGCGAGTTCTGCGTGGAGAGTTGCGGTTTCGATTCCATCATCCTGAACCACCAGTTCGAGTTGGCCGCCTACAACCGGGAGGATTTCTCCATCGGCATGGAAGGCCTGGCCCAGAACATGTACGAGCCCACCCCGGTGGGCAAGTTCAGCGTGGCCGAGGACTGACCTTCACCCTTCGCGCATTCCCGAGGACGCCCATGGAACACTTCATCGAAACGATCGGCCGGAACATGTTCGCCATCTTTGGCGTCATGGCCCTGGGCGGCGCGGCCTTCATGGTCGGCTCTCGGAGCGCCGTGCACAGCGTGCTCGGCTTCCTCTTCGCGATGCTCTGCGTGGCGGGCTGCTTCCTCTCTCTGGAAGCGGAATTTCTCGGCATGGCACAGATCCTGGTCTACGCCGGCGGCATCGTCGTGCTCTTCCTCTTCGTGGTCATGCTCGTGGAAATGAGCAAGAAGAAGGAGAAGGCGGTCTTCCAGCTCCAGTCGCGCCATGCCATCGCCGTGGCGCTCCTCGGCGCCGCCGCCTTCCTGGGCGTCTTCCGGAAGGTGCTCTTCGGCGCCGCCTCGCCCGATGCCCTGGTGCTGCGTCCCGAACTGGCCGCGGGCCTGGATGTGGCGAAGCAGAACGCCCAGGCCGTGAGCCGGGGGCTCTACGCCGACTACCTCCTGCCCTTCGAGATCCTCAGCGTGATCCTGCTGGTGGCCCTGGTCGGCGCGGTGGTGCTGGCTAAGACGGAGCGTGTGTGATGGTGAGCCTGAACGCGGTCCTCCTCATCTCCTTCCTGCTGTTCACCATCGGCATCATCGGTGTGCTGATCCGCCGGAACGCCCTGGTGATCCTCATGTGCGTGGAGCTCATGCTCAACGCCGCCAACCTGAATTTCATCGCCTTCGCGCGCCACAGCGGCTCCGTTTCCGGCCAGGCCTTCGCCCTCCTGGTGATGGGCTTCGCCGCGGCGGAAGTGGCCGTGGGCCTCGCCCTGGTGGTGGCCCTCTACCGCAAGCGGGACACCGTCCAGGTGGACGACATCAACCTGCTGAAGGGATGACGACGACCATGGACCATTCAATGACCGCCGCCTCCCAGGCCAGCAGCTACCTCTGGCTCATCCCCTTCCTGCCCCTCTTCGGGTTCCTCATCAACGGCCTCAGCGGCAAGAAGCTGCGCAACACCAAGGTGGTGGACTTCTTCGCCCTGGGCAGCGTGGGCGTGGCCTTCCTGCTCACCCTCGCGCACTTCGCCCAGCTCGTCAGGCTGCCCGCCGAAGGCCGGTCCATCCATCAGAGCCTCTGGACTTGGTTCGATGTGGGCGGCGCCCGCGTCCTTGGCGGCCTCAGCACCTACAAGATCCAGTGGGCCTACAAATTCGACGTGCTCAGCGGCTGCATGGCCCTGCTCGTCACCGGCGCAGGCTTCCTGATCCATCTGTTCAGCACCGGCTACATGGCCGAAGAGCGCAACGACGGCCGCTACTACCGTTTCATGGCCTACCTGAACCTCTTCGTGTTCAGCATGCTGAACCTGGTGCTGGGCGCCAACATCATGATGATGTTCCTGGGCTGGGAAGGCGTGGGCCTCTGCTCCTACCTGCTCATCGGCTTCTACTTCGACAAGGAATCCGCCGCCATCGCCGGCAAGAAGGCCTTCGTCACCAACCGCATCGGTGACTTCGGCTTCATGCTGGGCTTCTTCCTGATCTTCCAGATCTTCGGCAGCCTGGATTACGACACGCTCATGGGCTCCGTGCGCGGCATCGTGAACCTGCCGTCCATCACCCTCTACGGCCTCACCCACACGCCGACCTGGTGGTTCAACCTCATCGGCTGCTGTCTCTTCGTGGGCGCCATGGGCAAGTCCGCGCAGATCCCGTTGTATGTGTGGCTGCCGGACGCCATGGCGGGCCCGACTCCCGTGTCCGCCCTGATCCACGCCGCGACCATGGTGACCAGCGGCCTCTACATGATCACGCGCCTGAACTTCATCTACGTGAGCGCCCCGGTGGCCCTCGCCGTGGTGCTGGCCTTCGGCTCGCTGACGGCCTTCGTGGCGGCCACCATGGGCCTGGCCCAGTACGACATCAAGAAGGTGCTGGCCTATTCCACCGTGTCCCAGCTGGGCTTCATGTTCATGGGCATGGGCGCCGGTGCCTTCACCGCCGGCATGTTCCACGTGTTCACCCACGCCTTCTTCAAGGCCAGCCTCTTCCTGGGATCCGGCGCGGTCATCGCCGCCTGCCACCACGAACAGGACATGCGCAACATGGGCGGCCTCCGCAAGGCCATGCCCATCACCTTCATGTCCATGGGCCTTGCCACCCTGGCCATCAACGGCATCTTCCCCTTCAGCGGCTTCTTCTCGAAGGATGAGATCCTCTGGAAGGTCTTCGAGGGCTGGTACCAGCACGGCCACTACACGGGCCCCACGCTCAACCTGGTGGCCTGGATCCTGGGCATGCTGGGCGCCTTCTGCACCGCCTTCTACATGACCCGCCTCATCGTCATGACCTTCTACGGCGAGTACCGCGGAGCCGGGCACGACCCCTACCACCTCACGGTACCCTCCGAGGCTCATGGCCACGGGGACGACCACGGGCACGATGATCATGGCCACGATGATCATGCCCATGCCCATGCCCATGTGGACCATGGTCATGACGCTCACGCGTCCAGTCACGGTGACCACGGTTCCCATGGCCATGGCCCCACGGAAGTGGTCTGGAACATGTGGCTGCCGGTGGCGATCTTGGCCGGTCTCGCGGTGGTGGGCGGTTTCCTGAACTACCCCGAAAGCCTGCACCGAGTCCTGCCCATCGTTCCCGCCGAGCTCTTCAGCAAGTGGATCGAACCGCTGCTCTACCAGGTGGCGCCTGCCCACCACGGCGAGCATGTGCCTCCGGCCATCGAGTACGGCCTCATGGCCTGGGCGACCTTCATCTGGGCCCCTGGCGCCATGCTGCTGGCCTGGGTCATCTACAAGAAGGATCCTAGCTGGAGCCGCGCCAAGGCTTTCGTGACGCGCTTCCCCAACCTCTTCCGCTGGGTGAATGCCAAATACTACGTGGACGAGTTCTACGAAGCCGCGATCATCGAACCCATCAAGCGCTTCTCGGCCCAGCTCTGGAGCTTCGACACCTGGGTGGTGGACGGCATCGTGAACGGCGCGGCCCGCTTCACCCTTGTCTGGGCCGCCTTCATGAATTGGCTGGACGAGCACGTGGTGGACGGCGCGGTGGACCTCGTCGAGTACTTCGCGCAGGAGACCAGCGGTGTGTTCCGCGGCCTGCAGACCGGCCGCGTCCAGAACTACGCCTTTGTCATGCTCATTGGTTTCCTCGTCTTCGCCATTTTGAAATTCCTGGCCTAGCCCCATCCTGGTTGGAGTTCACATGTTCACCGCAAACCCGACACTGATGCTGGTGGCGACCTTCCTGCCCGTTCTGGGCGCGCTGGTCCTCCTCCTCGTCCCCAAGGATCAGCGCCGCACCTTCGAAATCGGCTCTCTGCTGCTGATGATCGCCAGCCTGCTGCTGAGCCTCCCCTTCTGGTTCGGCTACGATCGCTCCAGCGACGCTGTCCAGTGGTTCATGGCCGTGGACTGGATCCCCGCACTCGGGGTGAAGTTCGCGGTGGGCATGGACGGCATCAGCCTCCTGCTCTGGCTCCTGACCACCTTCATCGGGCCCATCGCGGTGGCTTGTTCGTTCAAGTCCATCGAGGAGCGCCACAAGGAGTACTACATCTGGCTGCTGGTGCTCCAGACCGCCATGCTCGGCGTGTTCATCACCCAGGACATGTTCCTCTTCTACCTCTTCTGGGAAGTGATGCTGGTGCCCATGTATTTCCTCATCGGCATCTGGGGCGGCCCGCAGAAACTCTACGCCGCCATCAAGCTCTTCCTCTACACCCTGGCCGGCTCCGTGCTCATGCTGGTGGCCATCCTCGCCATCTACTTCCTGCAGCACAAGGCCACGGGCAGCTACAACTTCTCGCTGGCTTCCTTCCAGCAGATGGCGCCGATCATCGCCCAGCAGAGCAAGACCTACCAGCACCTGATGGCCCTGGCCTTCTTCGTCGGCTTCGCCATCAAGGTGCCGATGTTCCCCTTCCACACCTGGCTGCCTGACGCCCACGTGCAGGCGCCCACGGCCGGTTCCGTGATCCTCGCGGCCATCTTGCTGAAGATGGGCACCTATGGCTTCGTCCGCTTCCTGCTGCCCATCCTGCCCACGGCCACGAAAGAACTGATGCCCTGGTTCATCGCCCTGGCCCTCATCGGCATCATCTACGGCGCGCTGGTGGCCATGATCCAGAAGGACATGAAGAAGCTGGTGGCCTACTCCTCCGTGAGCCACCTGGGCCTCTGCATGCTGGGCCTCTTCGCCCTGAACCCCTACGGCATCAAGGGCGGCCTCTTCCAGATGATCAACCACGGCATCAGCACCAGCGGCTTGTTCCTCGCGGTGGGCATCGTCTACGAGCGCCGGCACACCCGCATGATCGCCGACTTCGGCGGCCTTTCGAAGACCATGCCGGTCTACGCCACCATCTTCATGATCATGACCATGAGCAGCATCGGCCTGCCCCTGCTGAACGGCTTCATCGGTGAGGGCGTCATCCTCATGGGCTCCTTCCAGGCCTTCCCCTGGGCCGCCGTGGTCGCCACCCTGGGCATCATCCTGGGCGCGGCCTACATGCTCTGGATGTTCCAGCGCGTCATGTTTGGACCCATCACCGCCGTCAACGAGAAGATGGACGACCTGAGCCTGCGCGAGATCCTCTACTTCGCACCCCTGGTGGCCGCCGCCTTCTGGATCGGCCTCTATCCCAAGCCCATCATGGACGTCATGGATGCTCCGGTGCGCAAGCTGGTCACCCAGGTGAACCCTGACTTCTTCATCGCTGAGTCCCTGGCTGCCAAGCAGGCCGAAGCCGCCAAGCTCGGCATGCAGGGCATGGCCGCGCCGGCTCACCATGAGGCTGCTCCCGCGGGCCATGAAGCCGCCGCCGAAGGCCACGCCGCCCATGAGGCTCCTGCCCACGAAACCGCAGCCCACGGCGGAGGCCACTGATGACCGGCTTCGCTCAGGGGCTTCTGGATGCGCTCCTCCGGGACACGCATCTGATCGTCCCCCAACTCTTCCTCATGGCCGTGGCCACGCTCATGCTTTGGCCGGGCGACCTCTTCTTCAACCGGAACGAAAAGCACAAGTGGGCCCCCATCACCCTGGTGGTCCTGGCCGTCACCGCGGTGCTCATCACCAAGACCACCGACGGCGAAGGTTTCTCCCGCATGTTCCGGGTGGACGGCCTCACCCGTGGCTTCCAGATGCTCTGTGTGTTGGCTGCGGCGGGCACCGTGGCCCTCAGCGTGAAGCTGCTGGACGCCCTCAAGCAGCACACGGTGGAGTACTACGCCCTGATCCTGTTCTCCGTGGCGGGCATGCTGTTCCTATGCGGCGCGTCGGACCTGATCTCGGTCTACTTCAGCATCGAACTCATGGCCATCAGCATCTACATCCTGGTGGCCTATCTCCGCGACCGCGCCACCAGCGTGGAAGCGGGCATGAAGTACTTCCTGCTGGGTGCCTTCTCAAGCGGCATCCTGGTCTATGGCATCAGCCTCCTGTACGGGGCTGGCGGCGGCATCACCACGAATCTGGAGGACCTTAACCGCGCCCTGGCCCTGACTCCCACCACCAGCAGCCTGCTGGTCTACGCGGGCGTGCTCATGGTGCTGGTGGGCATGGCCTTCAAGGTGGCCGCGGTGCCCTTCCACATGTGGGCCCCCGATGCCTACGAGGGCGCTCCCACGCCCATCACGGCCTTCATGGCCACAGCCCCCAAGGCTGCGGCTCTGGCCGCCTTCCTGCGAGTCTTCGGCACGGGCTTCCACGGCGTATCCAGCGATTGGGTGCTGCCTCTGACCTACATCGCCGGCGCCAGCATGATCCTCGGCAACGTGGCTGCTGTGCGACAGGAAAGCATGAAGCGCCTGCTGGCCTATTCCAGCATCGCTCATGTGGGTTACATGCTGCTGGGCGTGCTTTCGGGCGATCCCAAGGCGGGTGCCCAGGCTGTCTGGCTCTACATGCTCATCTACATCGTCATGAACACCGGCGCCTTTGCCGTGGTGATCTACCTGCAGGCCAAGAACGAGGGCGAGCGCATCGAGGATTTCAAGGGCCTGGGCCGCAAGCATCCGGTGCTGGCCTTCGCCATGATGGTGTTCCTGCTGAGCCTGGCTGGCATCCCGCCCCTGGTGGGCTTCTTTGGCAAGTTCTACCTCTTCAAGCTGGCCATCGAGCAGGGCTATGTCACTCTCACCGTCATCGCGCTGCTGACCAGCACCGTGAGCGCCTACTACTACCTGGGCGTGGTGAAGGAGATGTATTTCAAGGAGCCCGAAGGCGAAGCCGCTCCCCTGGGTGCCGCCCAGCTCTTCATCGTGACCTTGGCCTGCATCCTGGTGCTGGTGGGCACGGCCTTCGGCCCCTGGCTGCTGAAGTGGGCGGGCGAGATCTTCTGGGTTTGAATAGATATCGTCCGGGGGTTCCGCGCTGCGCGCACACCCCCGGGACCCCCGAGCAGAAGCCCGGTAGAGCCGGGCTTCTGCTTGTCACTCCGGGGATTCCACGCTCCGCTTCGCTGCGCGCCTCCGCCTGACGCACGCTCTGCGTGCTCCCGCTCGCTCGCTAGCTCGCGGAGTCGGAGCCTCCCCCCAGGCCCCCGCGAACAAGCCCGGCGAAGCCGGGCTTGTTCTTTTTCCACCGGATGTCCGTGCTGCCTGATCGGTCTGCCCCTATAGGCTTGGCATACACTGGAAGGCGCGGAGTTGCCCGCGCCTTTGTTTGGGGTGGCTGTGCTCTTCAAGAAGACGGAAGGAGCGGATCCGGGGGAGCGGGCCCTGTGGGGCGATCTCATGTCCCTGGGATTCACGTTTCCGCTGTGCATCGTGTTGGGATTCTTCCTGGGCCGTTGGATCGGGGGCTGGTTCGGCCATGCCAAGGGGGGCCAATGGGTGGGCCTGGTCTGGGGCATCGCCGCGGCGTTCTGGGAGCTCTACAAGGTCAGCCACCGCATGAACCGGCGGGACGAGGCGGAGCAGAAGCGGCGCGAGGAAGAAGGGCAGGGGCCCCGCGATGGCGATTGAAGAAGGAAGGGCGCCCGAGGATGGGGGCACCGAGCATCTGCGGCGGGTGACGGGCGCCATGCTCGTCCTGGCGGCCCTGGGCCTCCCCCTGTGGGGCCTCCTGCGCTCCTGGACGGCCGCCCTGGCCTTCGGGGTGGGGGCCCTGGCCAGCCTGGCTTTCTGGAGCCTCCACCAGATGCTCACGGCCCGCATGCTGACGCCCTCGGTGCGCCGCCGCTGGCTCTACGGCTTCCTGTCCCTGGGCAAACTGGCGTTGATCGCCCTGGTGCTGCGTGGGATGATGGGTAGATACCCGGCGGAAGCTTTGCCGCTGGCCCTTGGAGTGCTCCTCTTCGTGGCCGGCATCCTTCTGGAAGCGCTGCGACTGGCCTTCCTGAAACCCGACGCCCCGCCGCCTGTTTGAGGTCAGACCGAGATGGAACACCACGCATCATTGCTCGCCCAGTGGCTCACTCACGTCCTGGGGTTGGCCCAGCACCCCTGGCCCGGCTTCTCCCACGGCACCCCCCTGTCCGTGCTGGAGCGCTATGACCACCTGCTGAACGCGGCCCTGGCGGCCCTGCTGGCCATGGCGATCACCACGCTGGTGCGCAAGAACCTGACCCGCATTCCCGGCCCCCTCCAGCAGGTCTTCGAGGGCGTGGTGGGCGGTCTCAAGGATATGATCAACGACAACATCGCCCACCACGGCGAGAAGTACCTGCCCTTCATCGGCACCATGGCCCTGTTCGTCTTCTTCAACAACCTCTTCGGCCTGCTGCCCGCCCTCAGCCCCGGCACCAGCAACTGGAACGTCACCCTGGGCGCGGCCCTGGTGGTGTTCGGCTACTACAACTTCCACGGCATGAAGGAGCAGGGCTTCGGCAAGTACTGGCTGCATTTCGCGGGCCCCATCTGGTGGCTGGCCCCCCTGATGTTCCCCCTGGAAATCCTGGGCCTGCTCAGCCGCATCCTCAGCCACTCGCTGCGCCTCTTCGGCAACATCGCCGGCGAGCACGTGGTGGCGGGCATCTTCTTCGGCCTGATGCCCATCCTGCTGCCGGTGCCCATGATGTTCCTGGGCCTCTTCTTCGGCCTGATCCAGACCTTCGTGTTCACGATGCTGGCCACCATCTACTTGAGCGGCGCCGTCAGTCACGAACATTGAGCTTCACGCTGAAAGCTCCGCTTTCAGCGCAAGAAAGATTTAACCCGCCTCAGGGATTCCGAACCCCAAGGGCACCACTACCAAGGAGTTGCACCATGAAGAAGTTCCTCACCACCGCCTTCCTCTTCACCCTGGCTTCCTTCGCCTTCGCGCAGGCCGCCCCCGCCGCCGGCAAGAGCCTCTTCGAAGGCCAGTTCGTGGCCCACCTCTCCCTCGCCATCGCGGCCGCCGGCTGCGGTCTGGCCCAGGGCAAGGCCGTGGTCGCCGCCTGCGAAGGCGTGGCCCGCAATCCCCAGGCTGCCGGCAACATCCGCACGACCATGATCATCGGCCTGGCCCTCATCGAGGCCCTCGTGATCTACGTGCTCGTGGCCGCCTTCGCCATCAAGTAGGCTTGGCGTTATTCCAGCGGGGCGTCCATGATAGGGGCGCCCCGTTTTTTTATCTTTCCCTCGATTGGCCGATATAGATGTTTGACGTCATGACGCCCCACTCCTTGTTTCCCATGCCGCCGGAAGTGACCCAGGTGATCCTGGGCGGGGGATCGCCCATCGATTTGGATTCGCTCCGGATCCATTCGCCCGGCGAGGCCCGCCACTTCGCCCTCAACTACGGCTACGACATGGACATCCCGGTCCAGCGGGCCGCGGTGATGCGCGTCTACGAAGACGCCGTGGACTTCCTGGAGGCCGTGGTGCTGGAGGGCACCAGCCTTCACGTGCCCATGGAAGTGCGGGACATGCAGGATCCCCTGGAGCTGCTGGTCTGGGCCTCGGAGCGGCCCCGGAACCTCCGGGGACGCTGGTCCTGCGCGATCCTGCGGGTGATGCACACGCTCTTCCACGTGGACCACAATGTGAACCTCCGTTTCCTGCCGGAGATCCAGCGCCAGGTCTTCCACCGCTACGACCAGTACCTGGTTTGCGAGGAAGGGCGCTGGCTCCTCCGGGGGGCCTATGAGGTGCCCCTGGTGGCCGTGGAGCGCAAGGAGAACAAGGACCGCGTGTCCATGCTCCTGAAGATGCTGCACAAGCCTGAGAACGTGGCCGAGACCATCTACGACCAGATCGGCATCCGCTTCGTGGCCGACGACCAGCTGGGCGTGCTCATGGTCATCCGCTTCCTGCTGGACCACCACGTCCTGATGCCCACCCACATCAAGCCCAGCCGCAGCCGGAACCTGATGATCGATATGGAGGCCCTGGCCGCCTGGAGCGAAAGCGCGCCTCCCTTTTTCCGGATCCAGGATCTGGGGCCGGAGGAACGCCGGGCCCTGAGCGCGACCCTGGCCCTCAAGGCCGCTCCGGGAAAGGAGCAGAACCCCTTTTCCAGCAAGGATTACTCCGCCATCCAGTTCACGGCCCGCACCCTGGTCCGTCTCCCCAGCCCCGCGACCCGGGCCCTGGAGACCCTTCAGGAGCGGCTCCAGACCATGGGGGATACTGAGCTATCGGACCTTGCCCGGATTCCGGAGTTGATCCAGGATCAGGAGGAGTTTACTTTCTTCTTCGCACACGAAGTCCAAGTGATGGAACAATCGGGGTTTCAGAGCTCACGATCCGGTCCGGCATCCCACACCGAATACAAACAACGCCAGCGGGACGCCGCCCGGCGGAGAGTACTACAGGGAATCCTTCAGGAGGAACCATGCTGAACATCCAGACCCGCCAAGAAGGCACCGCTTCGGTGGTGTCGATCCAAGGCAAGGTCAACTTCGAAGTGACCGCTCAGCTGCGGGACGTGATCCGCGAAACGGTGGCCACGGCTCAGCCGAAGCTTCTCGTGGTGAACCTGGAAGGGGTGAGCTTCATCGATTCCTCGGGCCTCGGCCTGCTGGTCGCAGCCCGCAACAGCGTGGACAAATCCGGCGGCAAGCTGCATCTGGCCTGCCTGCCCGCGCCCGTGAAGAAGACCTTCGATCAGACCAACCTGACCAACTACTTCTCCATCTTCTCCACGGAGCAGGACGCGCTTCGCGGCGCCTGATCCAGGCAGTCCAGCATGGCCAAAGGCGCGGTCCTGGTGGTGGATGACGAAGCACCCATCAGGGATATCCTCAGCTTCTACCTCAAGCGGGCGGGCTACCAGGTCCTGACGGCGTCCAACGGCGCTGAGGCCCTGGCGGAAATGGACCGTTCGCGGCCGGATCTCATCATCTCGGATCTGCGCATGCCCGAGATGCCCGGCGACGAGCTGTGCAAGCGGGTCAAGAGCGACGCCGCCACGCGGGACATCTACTTCATCATCCTGTCGGCCCTGGACGGCACCGCCTCGCGGATTGGCGGCCTGTCCCTGGGCGCCGATGACATGATTCCCAAGCCTTTCCACGCGCAGGAGGTGCTGGCGAAGGTGGATTCCACCTTCCGTCTCATCGAGATGCAGAAAGAGATCAAGCGCCAGAACAAGGAGCTGACCGCCTTCCAGCAGCGCGTTCAGGAGGAGATGTCCCTGGCCGCCGCGCTGCAGATGGGCCTGCTGCCCAAGCTGCCGGGCGAGGCGCCGGGATGCCGCTATACGCACCGCTACCTGCCCGCCGAGGGCATCGGCGGCGACATCTACGCCATCCTGCCCCTGCCCGACGGATGCACCGCCATGATGATCGCGGATGTGAGCGGCCACGGCGTTACCGCGGCCCTGATCTCGGCCATGGTGAAGACCTCCTTCGAGAACCAGGTGCGCCTGGGCGGGGAGCCGCTGTCCTGGGCCCACGGCATGAACGAGGATCTCTGCCGCTCCACGCTGGCGGAGCAGTTCGCCACTGCTTGGCTGGGCCGCCTGGATCCCGCCGCCAACCGCATCCGCTACGTGGTGGCGGGCCATTGCGCCCCCTTGCGCATCGTGGGCGGCTCCAAGGGCGGGTTGCAGCGCTCCGAGGTGATGCGCGGCAAGGGCTTCATGCTGGGCCTCGACGAGCAGCTGCCCTTCATGGAGCAGGAGGCCGAATTCCTGCCCGGGGATCGGCTGGTGCTCTACACCGACGGCCTGGTGGAAGTGGAACGCACGGACCGGTCGATGCTCGAAGAAGCAGGCCTGCGCCGCATCTGCGCCGAACTGCCCGTGGGAGCCGAGGCCGCCGCCGACGCCGTCATCGCCCAGGCCCGGGCCTTCAACCAGCCCGCGCCCTTCGTGGACGACGTGACCCTGGTGGTGCTGGACCGGATGGGGTGACTCCCTGGCGCCGGATCCTATTGGATCTCAGCCAATGTAGCGGCGATGCCGTCTTCCAGGGAGGTGAAGGGAGCTGTGTATCCCGCGGCGCGGAGGCTGCGCACGTCGGCCTGGGTGAAGCTCTGGTACTTGCCGACCAGCGCCTCGGGGAAGGGGATGTACTCGATGCGGCCCTGGCCCAGGTGGGTGATGAGGGTCTTGGCGATGTCGTTGAAGCTGCGGGCGCGCCCGGTGCCCGCGTTGACGATGGCCTTCGCCATGCCGGAACCGCCGAAATGCAGGTTGATGGCCACGACGTCGCCCACGTAGATGAAATCGCGCTGCTGCTCACCGGGGCCGAACCCGTCTGTGCCCTCGAACAGGCGGCAGACGCCGGTATCCTTCAGCTGGCGCAGCAGCTGGTGCAGCACGGACATCATGCGGCCCTTGTGGTGCTCCCGGGGGCCGAAGACATTGAAGTAGCGCAGGCCCACCACGGGGCTCTGGATGGCGGGGATGAGGCTGCGCACGTGTTGATCGAAGGCCAGCTTGGAATAGCCGTAGACGTTGAGCGGGCCCTCGTTGGCGGCCACGGGCTCGAAGGCGGGGCTGGCGCCATAGGTGGCGGCGCTGCTGGCGTAGACCAGAGGTGTCTTGCGGGCCAGGCACCAGTGGAGCAGGGCCTTGGAGTCGCCGTAGTTGTTCTCCATCATGTAGCGGCCGTCGGATTCCATGGTGTCGGAGCAGGCCCCGTTGTGGAACACGGCTTCCGGCCGCAGGTCCAGCGTCCCCGCGTCGAGGCGGGCCCGGAACTCGCGCTTGTCCATGTAGTCCGACAGCGTGAGGTCTGCGAGGTTCCGGGCCTTTTCGGCCCGGCCGAGGTTGTCCACCACAAGGATGTCCGTGTGCCCCCGCCGGTTCAGCTCCCGGACCAGGTTGCTGCCCACGAATCCCGCGCCGCCCGTGACGATGAACATGCTTGCTCCTCTTCGATTCCAGGATAGCGCCTAACCAATGGCCTCTTCGGATTCCGCGGGTGTCAGCCTTCGCAGCAGCCGCGGGCCCAGCTCGGCCACCAGGGTGGCGGCGAGGATGAGGCCGCCGCCCATGAGCTGGACGGGGCTCAGGTGTTCGCGGATGCCCGGCACCCAGCCGCTCATGGCCAGGGCGGCGGTCCACACGGGTTCCGAGGAGAAGATGATGGCGCTTTCCGTGGCCCCGAGGCGGGCCTGGTAGGTGCTCTGCACGTAAAAGGCCAGGCTGGTGGCCAGCAGGCCCATGAAGACCAGGGCCACCCAGGTGCCGCCCTTGGCCAGGGCCGCTCCGGCGCCCTGGAAGCCGAAGGGCGCGGGCAGGCACAGGGTCACCAGCAGGGAGGCCGCGCCGGTGACGGCCACCTGCATGAAGGCCAGTACCCAGCCCGAGGAACGCCGGGAGAAGTGCGAGGTCATCACGATGTGGAAGCCGCAGAGCACCGCGGCCAGCAGGGTCTCCGAGTCGCCGCGGTTCCAGCCCCCCCAGGCGCTTCCGGGTTCGCGCACCAGCAGGGCCAGCCCCATGGCGGCCACCAGGGCCCCCAGGGCGTGGGAGGGGCGCAGCCGGTCGCCGAAGAGCAGGGCCACCATGGGCGTGAAGATGACGTACAGCCCCGTGATGAAGCCGGATTTCGAGGTGGTGGTGAAGCGCAGGCCGTCGGTCTGCAGCCAGAAGAGGGTGGCCAGCACCAGGCCCAGCCACAGGCCGTCCATGGCGTCCCGGCGGCGGATGGGCACCTTCAGCAGCAGCATCAGGAGGCCCAGCCCCGCCGTGCCGATGGCGAAGCGCAGGCTCAGCAGCGCGCCCACGGAAAGGCCCGCCTGCAGCGAATACTTGGCGGCGGGGAAGCCCCCGGCCCAAACCAGGGAAATGCCGGCCAGAGCGCAGACCGCGAACAGGTGTGAAGGGCGGGACTTCGGCATCCCTTCAGACTATTTCTAAATCGGGAATTCCGAGACCGTAAATGCGGAACACAGAGGACACAGAGAAAAGCCCGATCTCCCGGGGATGCCGATGGCCGGCTGACTCTGGGCTTTCCGTGGCCCTCGGTGCTCTTTGTTCCCGCTTTTCAGTTTGTGAAACGCTATTTCAGCAGCGCCGCCACGCGAACCGTCAACTCCGGCTGGTCCGGGTCGTCGGTGCTGAGTACCAGCACTTCGCTGTAGCGCCCCGCCTTGACGCTGGCCGGCAGCACCACGGTGAGATCCAGGAGGTTGCCCTTCTGGTTCAGACCTTCCACTTTCATGCCCTGGAGCGAAGGACGGGTGCCGGTGATCTTGAATGCCTTGCCATCGGCCTGCTTGAGGGTGAGCTTCTGGCGCAGCTCCTTGCCGGCGCTGTCCTGGAACACCAGCTCCACGGGGCTGGCCTGGATGGAGGGCTTCAGATCCCACTGGATGTTCAGGGGCAGCTGGCTCATGCGGGGATTGCTGAACCGCACGGTGGCCTGCTCCACGCCCCGGAACTGTCCGGCGGGGACCTTCGTGCCGTTGAAGGCCACTTCCAGAACCTGGTCCTTGCCCTCGGTGCGGTAGGCGAAGGTGAGGAAGGGGGCGCCGGGGGCCTTCACGTCCACGATCTGCACGGCCTCGCCGTTGCCGCTGGCATAGCGGATCTGGCTGCGGCTGGTGCCGGACTTGACCGCCTGATGGAAATAGACCGCCTCGACAGAAGGCATGATCTCTTGCACCACTTCGGCCTCGAGGGTCAGGCTGAGGCTGGGGGTCTTGGGATCGTTGCAGACCACCTCGATGGATTTGCGGACGATGCCCTTCACGCCCCGGGGATCGAAGGTGGCCTCGATCTCCGTGGATTCCCCGGGCGCCAGGGACCACTTGCCCAGCATGGTGTAGGTGCAGCCGCAGCTGGGCCGCACCTGGGTGATGCTGAGGTAGGCGTTGCCGGTGTTGGTCACCTTGTACTTCGCGGCCACCTTGCGGTCCGGCGTGATGCGGCCGAAATCGTGGTGGGTCTTGTCGAAACTGATGGCAGGGGCCTGGGCCATGAGGGTGATGGCGGCGCCGGTGAAGAGAAGGGAACGGAACATGCGGAACCTCGGGGGAGACGTTTGATTCTATACGGGGATCAATGCGAGGAGCTGAGTCCAGACGTCCTCGGGGCTGATTCCGGCCAGGCAGGGATGTCCGGGGGTGAAGCAGGCGGGTTTGAAGCAGGGGGCGCAGGGAATGCCGTCCTTGCGCATCCCATGGCTCCGGGGTCCCCAGGGGGTGGACCCGCCGGGGTCCGTGGCGCCGTAGAGGGCCAGGGCGGGGGCTCCGCAGGCCGCGGCCAGGTGGCTGAGGCCGGAGTCGTTGCCCAGGACCGCCGCGGCCCCGCGCATCCAGGCGGCAGCCTCCTTGAGGGTGGTCTTCCCGCAGAGGTTGAGCCCTTCGGCCCCTGCCACCGCCTCGCAGGTTCCGGCCTCGTCCGGGGAGCCCAGCACCGCCACGGCGAAGCCTTCGGCGCGGGCCTTCAGCAGCAGGGCCCGGTAATGGGCCACGGGCCAGGCCTTGGAGGGCCAGGTGGAGCCGGGCATGAGGCAGATGTAGCGTTCCCGCGGGGCCTGGATGGCCACGCCCGGATCGAAATCCGCGTAGGGCATGGGCGGCAGGTCCGGCCAGCGCCGGGCCAGCACCGCGTGGTACCGGAGCAGGAAGGGGCCTTCCGCCTCCCAGAAGGGGCCGCTGTGCGTGTTGAACCAGCCCGCGAGGCTTTCGTCCACCCCGATGCGCTCCGGCACCCGCGCCAGCCAGGCCGCCAGGGCCGGGCGGAGGGATTTGGGGAAGTGGATGCTGCGGGCGGCCTGATGCTGGCGGAGGATGCGGGCCAGGGCGAAGGGGCCCGGCTTGCCGTCATCCGGCAGCACCGCGTCGCAGAACCAGGTGCCCTCGACCAGGCCCACGGCGGTCCTGGGCCCCCAGACCACCAAGGGCCCCGCCTGGATCTCGCGGAGCAGGCGCAAGACGGGCAGCTGCATGGCCGCGTCTCCCACGAAACGCGGGAAGCGGACCCAGGTGGCATGACGGGGAATGCTGGTGCTCATGGGTTTCCGGAGTGGAAGCGGAGGCGTTCCAGATGGGGCAGCAGGTCTGCCGGGTCCAGTCTGTCCATGCCTCCGGCGAGATCCGCCTCGGGGCCGGGGTACTGAAGCACCTGCACACTGGATCCCAGCGGCGCCCAGCGGTCGGGGCTGTGGTTGGGGCGCAGGCCCATGAGGCAGAGCAGGGGCCGTCCCAGGGCCGCGGCCATATGGGCGGGGCCAGAGGAGGGGCTGAGGATGGCATCGCAGGCGGCCAGGCGCGCCAACAGCCCCCGCAGGTCCGCGGGCGGCAGATCCGAGAGCTCCGGGGGACCCAGCGGGATGGGGGTCCATCCGGCGGCGGCGAAGGCGGGCAGGGCGGCCTTCCACCAGGCCTGGCTGGGACTGGCCCCCGCCCCGCTGCCCTGGAAGAAGATGCCCAGGCGGGGCCGGGTGAAGGCCTGCAGGTCCCGTTCGCCCTGGTCTTGTTCGGCCCCTGAAAGGAACAGGCGGGGCGTTTCGGGGGCGCCGCCGTCCAGGCCCCAGGGACTCAGGAAATCCATGACGTTCATGGCTTCGTGGCGGCCGCTTCCATAGCGTCCCTTCCAGAGCAGGTGCGTGGCGGCGAGGATCTGGGGCAGGCCCCGGGCCCTGGCCACCCGGATGGGGACTCCGGCCTGCTTGGCGGCCACGGTGACCGTCTTGTCCCGGTGGCCCAGGTTGAGCACGGCCTGGGGTTTCAGCTGGGCGAACAGGCCGGCCAGATCCTGGCCCTCGGCGCGGAGGTGGACTCCGGCCACATCCGGATGCTCCTGCATCAGGGGCGCGGCATAGGGCCTCACCAGCCAGTGGATCTCCAGCTTCGGATGCCGGGCGAGAAGCCGCTGCTGGACAGGCAGGGACACCAGCAGGTCCCCCAGGGCGTCAGTGCGGGCAAGGAGCACGCGCTCCCTTCCCTCGAAGGACAGCTTCTGTTGGCCGGGCAGGAGGTGCTTCACGGGACTCCTGGAAAGGGTTCAGGATAGGATGAGTGACTCGATGCGTCACACTCCCAGGGCGTCACATTCACAGGTTGCCATGCCCCTTGCCACGACCCAACGGATCTTGCTGGTGGAGGATGAACCGGGCCTTCGGGAGGTTCTGACTCTGGCCCTGGAAGGGGCCGGCTTTTGCTGCGAAGCCGCAGCGGGCCTGGAAGAGGGCCTGCGGGCCCTGCGGGAAGCCACCTATGACGGGGTGCTTTCCGACCTGAAGCTCAAGGATGGTTCGGGCATCGAGCTGCTCACCTGGATGAAGGAGCAGGGCCTGGACACGCCGGTGGTCATCATGACCGCCTACGCCACCACGGAAACCACGGTGCAGGCCCTCAACCAGGGGGCCGTGGATTTCATCACCAAGCCCTTCAAGCATGAGGAGCTCATCGCCACCCTCAAGGGCCTGCTGACCGCCGCTGGGCCCGAAACCGTGCCGCCGCCGGATCTGGGCGAGCTGGTGGGCGTGGGGCACGTCATGAGGAAGATCAATGCCCTCATCGGCAAGGTTTCGCGGGCCGACACCACCGTGCTGATCACCGGCGAGAGCGGCACCGGCAAGGAGGTGGTGGCGCGGCTCATCCACCGCCATTCGGACCGCTCCAAGGGCCCCTTCGTGGCCGTGAATTGCGGAGCGCTGCCCGAGGCCCTGCTGGAAAGCGAATTGTTCGGTTTCGAGAAGGGCGCCTTCACGGGCGCCACGGCCATGAAGCGGGGCCTGTTCGAAGAGGCCGGTGGAGGCATTCTCTTCCTTGACGAGATCGGGGAAATGCCCCTGGCCCTCCAGGTGAAGCTGCTGCGAGTGCTGCAGGAGCACAAGGTGCGGCGCCTGGGGGCCACCGAGGAGCGGCCCATGGACGTGCGGGTCATCGCCGCCACCAACCGCGATCTGCGGGCCCGGGCCGAATCCGGCGCCTTCCGGGAGGATCTCTACTACCGCATCAACATCCTCCAGATCGAGATGCCGCCCCTGCGGGAGCGGCCCGAGGATCTGCCCGTGCTGGCCGAGCATTTCATCCGCCGCTTCTGCCACAAGCTGGGCAAGCCGCCCATGCAGCTGCATCCGGAAACCATGGCCCAGTTGCTGTCCTACCGGTTCCCCGGCAACGTGCGGGAGCTGGAGAACCTCATGGAGCGCTGCGTGGCGCTCAACCCCGGCGGCCCCATCACCCGGGACCTGCTGCCGGACGGCTTCGGGCAGGGCAGCGCCCCGGAGGGCGCCCCCTTGCCCGCGCCCCTGGGGATCCCCCCCGAGGGTTTCGATCTGGAAGCCTGGATCCAGGCGCTCAAAGGGCATTTTTTGCGCAAGGCCCTGGACGAGGTGGGCGGCGTCAAGACCAAGGCGGGCAAGCGCCTCGGCATGAGCTTCCGGGCCTACCGCTACTGGCTGGCCGAACTGGGCGGCCTGGAGGCCCTGCAGGCTGATTTCCCCTGGCCATCGGATTTCCCCGCTCCCGCGGTAGACGAAAGCGGGGGAACCGAAGGGTCCAAGGAGGCATGATGCCCATGAATGCTTGCTTTTCCAGCCATTTCTGGCACACTGATCCGCTCGGATGCGCCCCATCCGAGCCCTCCTCCCGGACTCTTCCCATGACCCCGAACCACGCCCGACGCAGGACCGAAGGCTTCTCGCTGCTGGAATTGCTGGTGGCCATGATGATCATCGCCGTCATCGCGACGCTGGGCTTCAGCCAGTACCGGAAGCACTCGGCCCAGGCCAACTACATCAAGGCCCAGGACGACCTCAAGATCGTGGGAGAGGGGCTCGACCAGTACTACCTCAAGCACAACGCCTACCCGGATTTCGGCAGCTACGACGCCATGGTCGACGGCAATTCCCCCCTGGTGAAGGAGAACCTCATCAAGGTGGGGATGTCCGCCACGGACCCCTTCAAGCAGCCCTACGAAGGGCGTTCCTCCCGCAACACCTACGAGCTGAAGTGCGCGGGCGACCCCTCCAACCCGGACGACGCGGGCCCCATCATCCGCACGCCCAATGGCTTCACCGCGAACACCGCCCCCAAGGGGGAACCCGCCGGGGACGCCGGAGCCAAGAAGTGATCGATCTCCACAAGCTGCCCCCCGAGGGCGTCCGCCAGGCCGGCACCACTGACAAGCTGGAGCTGGAAGGGGATGTGTCCCTCCGCGACCTGGCCTGGTCCGTGTTCGTGCTGCCTTCGGATGGCGACGTTTTCATCGAGGTGAAGGGGCAGGCCCTTTGGCAGGGCTGCTGCTGCCGCTGTCTCGCCCCCCTGGACCGCCCCCTGACGGTCGAAAGCCAGTTTCTCGGCAGCAAGGACGCGGACCTGGTGGGACGCGGCTCCCACGCCCTGGGATCCCAGGATCTCGACGTGGTGTTCCTGCCCGAGGACAGCCTCGACGAGGCCGAACTGGTCCGCGAACAGTTCGAATTGCAGGCTCCCATGCACCCGCTGTGCGCGGAGGACTGCAAAGGGCTTTGCCCCAACTGCGGCAAGAATTGGAACAAGGGACTCTGCCACTGCCGTCCCGAAGCCGATCAGATTCCATCGGCGCTCAACCGGGCCCTCACCAAGGCCCTGGCGGGAATCAAGCTGGACCCGGAATCCTGAACCCCTTAACCTGGAACATTGCGTTCTTTCGTTTTTACTCCTAGGAGCAAGCCATGCCGAATCCCAAGCGCCGCCATTCCAAGGCCCGCCGTGACCGCCGGCGCACCCATGATTCGCTGGAAGTCATGAGCGCCAGCACCTGCCCCAACTGCCAGACCCCCAAGCTGCCGCACCGCGTTTGCCCCAGCTGCGGTTTCTACCGCGGCAAGCTGGCCGTCCGCGTTTCCGCGAACGCTTAAGGACCGGCCGGTGGACGGCCATCGCATTGCACTGGATGTCATGGGGGGCGACCATGCCCCCCATGCCACGCTGCAGGGGGCCTGTGAGGCCCTGGCAGCTTGGCCCGGGCTCCACCTGCTGCTGGTGGGCGACGAAGGGGTGTTGAAGCCCCTGTTGCCCAAGTACGGCTTCACTCCGGATCTGCTGGCCCGCGTCGAACTGGTCCACGCGTCCCAGACCGTGGTCATGGAGGACAAGGCCACCAGCATCTTGAAGGAAAAGAAGGACAGCTCCATCCGCGTGGCGGCCCAGCTCGTCCGCGAGGGCCGCGCCCACGGCGTGGTATCCATGGGGCACACGGGCGCCGCCATGGTGGCGTCCAGCCTGGTTATCGGCAAGCTGGAAGGGGTGGATCGCCCGGCCCTGGCCAGCGTGCTGCCCAACATGAAGGGCTGCCCCACGGTGCTGCTGGACGTGGGCGCCAACGTGGACTGCCGGGCTGAGCACATCGCCCAGTTCGCGGTCATGGGCTCTGTCTACGCCGAGCAGGTGCTCGGCCTCGACCGGCCCCGCGTCGGCATCCTCAGCGTCGGCGAGGAGGATGGCAAGGGCACGGACGTGACCAAGGAAGCCTCGGCCATGCTCCGGGATCTGGAGATCCGCTTCGATGGCAACGCCGAAGGCCGGGACATCTGGAACGGCAATTTCGATGTCATCGCCTGCGATGGTTTCGTGGGCAACGTGGTGCTCAAGTCCAGCGAGGCGTTGGCAGAGGGCATCCTCAACGGCCTGCGCGACAGTTTCATGGAAAGCGCCATCACCAAGTTCGCCGGTCTGCTCGCCAAGCCCGCCATGAGGCGTTTCAAGAAGAAGCTCGACTATGCGGAGTACGGCGGGGCCCCCCTGCTGGGCGTCAAGGGCGTGAGCATCATCGGCCACGGCCGCAGCGACGCCAAGGCCGTGCGCAACGGCATCCGCGCCGCCCTGCGCGCCGCCGAGCACCGCCTCCACGAGCGCATCCAGGAGCGCGTGGCGCTGCTGCTTCCGCAAGACTGATTTTCCTGCCACGGATGAACACAGATGAACACGGATGATTTTGATCTGAGTTCATCCGAGTTCATCTGTGGCCAAATTCTTTTGAGGTGGTTATGAGCAAGGTGGCATGGCTGTTTCCGGGGCAGGGTTCGCAGGCGGTGGGCATGGGGATGGCGCTGGCGCAGGCTGAGCCCGCGGCCCAGGCCTTGCTGAAGGAGGCGGACGCGGCACTGGGGTTCTCGCTCTCGCAGCTCATGGCCGAGGGGCCGGAAGAGACCCTGAAGCTCACCGAGCACACCCAGCCCGCCATCCTCACCCACAGCCTCATGGTGGCCAGGGCCTGGGGCTCCCGTCTGCCGAAGCCCGACTTCGCCGCGGGCCATTCCCTGGGCGAGTACAGCGCCCTGGTGGCCCTGGGCGTCCTGGACTTCGCCGATGCCCTGCGCACCGTGCGTGAGCGGGGCCGGGCCATGCAGGTGGCCGTGCCGGTGGGCGTGGGCGCCATGGCGGCCCTGCTGGGCATGAGTCTCGCCGACGTGGAAGCCAGCTGCGCGGAGGCAGCCGCCCGCACCGGCAAGATCGTCGTGCCCGCCAACTTCAACGGCCCTGGCCAGATCGTCATCGCGGGCCACACCGAGGCCGTGGAGGCGGCGCTGGAGGCCGCCAAGGCGCGCGGCGGCCGGAAGGCCCTGAAGCTGCCGGTGAGCGCTCCCTTCCACTCGCCCCTCATGGAGCCCGCCAAGACGCACATGGAGCCCATCCTGAGGGATTTGGCCTTCAGGGCCCCCATGTGCCCCCTGGTGAACAACGTGGACGCCAAGGCCGTGTCCGATCCCGAGGTCCTGCGCGATGGCCTGGTGCGCCAAATCCCCGGCGCGGTGCGCTGGCAGGCCACCCTGGACCTGCTGCTGGATGAGGGCGTCACCACGTTCCTGGAACTGGGCCCGGGCAAAGTGCTGGCCGGACTCGTGAAGCGGCAGGCCAAGGAGCGCGGCCTCGACGTGGCGGCGCTCAGCTTCGGCGCTCCGGAGGATCTGGCCCAGTTGGGCTGAACCGCCTGGAAATCCTTGAAAGGGGCCTCTCCGGAGGCCCTGCTCTTGCATGGCAAGAAAGCGGCAGATCCGCGCCCAGAGCCCACTCGCGCGGACCGGCGCCGGGCAAAGTGTGATGAATGCCAACCTTCGGAGCGGCTAGGGTAAACAGATCGCCGCGAATCATGTCTCGTGCGCGGGAGATCGGGCTGAGACGCAGTCCGGCCGCCCCTCATCCACTCCCTCCCGGAGGTGCCCATGCGCAAGGATCTCGTCTTCGGAATGGCAGGTTCAGGAGGAGACGGCATCGTCTCCGCCGGGGACTCGCTGCTCCAGGCCGCGGCTGCGGAGGGCTACCACGGTGTCATGACCAAGAGCTTCGGATCCCAGATCCGGGGCGGGGAATCCTCCTGCCGCGTCCGCATCAGCACCTCGCCCATTCTCAATCCCGGCGGCAATCTGGACGTGGCGGTGGCCCTGAACTGGGAGGACTTCCTCAAGTTCGGCGCCGAACTGCCCGTGAGCGGAAACACCGTGGTGATCTACGAGGCCGCCACCAACATCCCGGTGGATCAGATCCCCCTGGTGGGCGTGACGCCCCTGCAGGTCATCGCCGTTCCCATCGCCGCCATGGCCAAGGAAACGGCCGGCACCGAGCGCGCCAAGAACACCGTGGTGCTGGGCCTCATCGCCGGCTGGTTCGGCATCGGCGCCGTGGCCGTCATGAAGGGCATCCGGAAGAAGCTTGCGAAGAAGGGCGAAGAGCTGGTGGAAGCCAATCAGCGCGCCTTCGACGCGGGCCGCGCCTTCGCCATGGAGCACCCGCTCAAGGTGAGCATGGCCATCGAGCCCTCGGAAACCAAGGGCCAGGTGAAGCTCATCACGGACGGCAACGACATGTGCGCCGCGGCGGCCATCTTCGCGGGCTGCCAGTTCTTCGGCGGCTACCCCATCACGCCCTCCACCGAGATCATGCAGTTCTTCACGGACCAGGTCTGGAAGTACGGCGGCGCCGTGCTGCAGGCCGAGGACGAGATCGCGGGCATCGGCGCGGCCGTGGGCGCCTCCTTCGCGGGCAAGAAATCCATGACCGCCACCAGCGGCCCGGGCCTCTCCCTCAAATCCGAAATGATGGGCCTGGCCAGCATCGCCGAACTGCCCCTCGTCATCGTGGACGTGCAGCGCGGCGGCCCTTCCACGGGCCTGCCCACCAAGACCGAGCAGTCCGATCTCTTCGCCGCGGCCTTCTCCGCCCACGGCGACGTGATCCGCCCCGTGCTGGCGCCCACCTCTGTGGCGGACATGTTCCGCATCACCGTGGAGGCTTTCAACATCGCCGAGTACTACCAGACGCCGGTGATCGTGCTGTCCGACCAGGAGATCGCCGCCCGCAAGGAGACGCTGGATCCCATCGACACCAGCCAGTTCAAGATCGTGGACCGGCTGCGCCCCACCGCCACCGATCTGCAGGACTACAGGCGCTTCAAACAGACGGAGAACCACATCAGTCCCATCAGCCACCCTGGCATGCTGGGCGGAACCTACCTGGCTTCCGGCATCGAGCACGTGGAATCCGGCGCTCCGACCAACAGCGGTTCGGTCCATGCGCGAATGAATGACAAGCGCACGAAGAAGTTCGATCCCTTGAAAGAACGGCGCGACCTCTTCGAGGTGCTGGGCAATCCCGACGCCCCCATCGCCATGGTGGCCTGGGGCAGCGTGGCGGGCGTCTGCCGCGAGGCGCTGGCCATGGCCCAGGCCAAGGGGCTCGATGTGAAGCTGCTGGTGCCCTACCTGCTCTACCCCGTGGCCGAAGGGATCTACAACGATTTCTTCCGGTCGGTGCAGAAGGGCCTCGTCATCGAGCAGACGCACCTGGCCCAGACCTTCAAGCTGCTCCGCATGCACCTCGACCTGCCCAAGGGCGTCAAGCCTCTGGCCCGCAGCGGCGCCAACCCCTTCCTGCCCGGCGAGATCGTCGCCGCCCTCCAGAATCTCCTCGCAGAGCTGCAGCGCAGCCACGAGGGCAACCTCCAGCCCCAGGAGTGAGGTCGACCATGAGCGCAACCGGCACCTGCGAATACCAAGCGAAGGACTACAAGAGCGACCTGAAGCCCATCTGGTGTCCCGGATGCGGCGACTTCTCCGTGGTGCAGGGCATCTACCGGGCTTTGGCGGCCGTAGGACGGCCCCCCCACGAGATCGCCTTCGTTTCGGGCATCGGCTGTTCCAGCCGCATCCCCGGCTACACCACGGCCTACGGCTTCAACAGCGTCCATGGGCGCGCCCTCCCCATCGCCCAGGGCATCAAGCTGGCCAACCCCGACCTGCTGGTGCTGGCCGCCGGCGGCGACGGCGACGGTTTCTCCATCGGCGGCGGACACATCGCCCACCTCATCCGCCGCAACATGGACATCACCTACATCGTGATGGACAACCAGATCTACGGCCTGACCAAGGGCCAGCTCTCGCCCACTTCCCAGAAAGGCCGCATCACCTGCACGTCCAGGTACGGAAGCCTGGAAGAGCCCGTGAATCCGCTGCTCTACGTGCTGGCCTACGGCGCCGGCTTCGTGGCCCAGGCCTCGCCCACGGATCTGGCGGGCATGGCCTCCACCATTGAGGCTGCGATCCGCTATCCAGGTTTCGCCTTCGTGAACATTCAGTCTCCCTGCGTCACCTACGGCGAAGAGGCCCAGCAGATCAAGGGCCTCAAGGCCATCAGCGAAACGCTGGACAGCCTCGGCCACAATCCGGCGGATCGCCTCGCCGCCATGGACTTGGCCCAGCAGTACGGCGAGAAGCTGCACCTGGGCGTGTTCTACCGCAATCCCGAGCCTCCGCCCACCTATGGCGATCTGGTGAAGGAACGCCAGGCGGCGCTCTCCAAGGATGCCCTCCCCAAGGAGCGCATCCTGGACCTCTTCATCAAAAAGTAGGAGGTTCCATGGCCGTCCAGGGCATCGATTTCGCCAACCTTTCCCTCATGGATGCCCTCGACCTGGCCATCCTGATCGAGGATGAGGCGCAGGAGCGCTACGAGGATTTCGCCGCGCAGATGGAGCAGCACCGCACGCCGGAGGCCGCCAAGTTCTTCCGCTACATGGTGGAGAACGAGGCCAAGCACGCCCGCGAACTCACGGCCCGGCGCATCCACCGCTTCGGCGACGCGCCCCGGACCGTGACCCGGGCCATGATCTTCGACGTGGAGGCGCCGGACTACGACGCCGCCCGCGCCTTCATGAGCCCTCGCAAGGCCATGGAAGCGGCTCTGGCCGCCGAGCTGAAGGCCCACGCCTTCTTCGTGTCCTCCCTGCCTACGCTGAAGGACCCCGAAGTCCGCGCCCTCTTCGAAGACCTGCGGGACGAGGAGCTGGAGCATCAACAGCTGGTTCAGGCCGAACTCTACAAGCTGCGCCCCGAAACCGGTCTCTCGGATGACGATTTCGTGGACGAGCCGACTGCGCAGTAAAAGCGGAACACAGAGGGCCGCAGAGGACACCGAGAGGGACGGAGAGCTGGATTGAATCCTGGCGCTCCGTCCTTTCTCTGTGTCCTCTGTGTTCCTGCCGTTTAGTCGATGGCGATGGGCCCTGCAGCCCGGCTCTTCCGCATGAGGAAGATGAGCGGGAAGAGGGTGAAGCAGAGCACGCCCATGAACCAGAAGGTATCCGCGAAGGCCATCATGCTGGATTGCTTCACCATGGTGCCGTAGGCGGCGCCCTGGGCCAGGTGGCCCGCATCGGCGGGTGACAGGCCGCCCCGCGCCATGCCCAGCTGAGTGGCCCGGTCCAGGAAGCCCTGGTAGGCGGGGGCTCCCGGTGTAAGGTGGCCCACCAGATTGGCCTGATGGAACTGGGAGCGGCGGGCCAGCATGGTGGTGGCGAGGGCGATGCCCGTGCTGCCGCCGATGTTGCGCACCAGGTTCATGAGGCCGGCGGCGTAGGCCGTCTTCTCGTGGGGGATGTGCTGGAAGGCCGACACGTTGATGGGAATGAACAGGAAGGCGAAGCCCAAACTCTGCACCACGCGGGACCACATGGCCGTCTGGAAATCCACCTGCAGGTTGAACCCGGCCATCTGGATGAGCCCCAGCCCGCAGAAGAAGAAGCCCACGCCGATGAGCCAGCGGGTGTCCGTCTTCTTCAGGAGCATGGCCACCACCGGCATCATGAGCATGATGGCGAGGCCGCCGGGGCTCAGCACCCAGCCGCTGAGCAGGGCGGTGTAACCCAGCAGGGTCTGCAGGAAGATGGGCAGCAGGGCCAGGCTGCCGTAGAGCACGAAGCCCAGCACGAAGAGCATGAGGATGGCCACCGCGAAGGTGCGGTCCTTCATGAGGCGGAGATCGACGATGGGCCGTGTCTTCTTCAGCTCGTGGTAGATGGCGTAGCCCAGGGCCAGCACTGCCACGACGGCGAAGAAGAGGATGAAGTTCGAGCTGAACCAGTCCTTGCGCTGGCCTTCGTCGAGGACGATCTCCAGGGCCGCCAGGCCCAGCGTGATGACGCCGATGCCCAGGTAGTCGAAGCGGGCGCCCTCCTTGAGGGAGATGCGGTGGAAGTTCGGCGGATCCTGAACCAGGGCGCTGGTGAGAGAGAAGGACAGGAAGCCCACCGGGATGTTGATGAGGAAGATCCAGTTCCAGCTGAAATTGTCAGTGATCCAGCCGCCCAGCACGGGGCCGATGATGGGGGCCAGCACCACGCCCATGCCGTAGACCGCCATGGCCGCGCCGCGCTTGGCCGCGGGGAAGGTCTCCACCAGGATGGCCTGCGAGATGGGCTGGAGGCCGCCGCCGCCGAGGCCCTGAAGCACGCGGAAGAAGATCAGCCAGCCCAAGGATGGCGCGATGCCGCAGAGGAACGAAGCCACCGTGAAGATGGTCACGCAGGTGAGGTAGAACCGCTTCCTGCCGATGAGGCTGGAAAAATAGCCGCCCAGGGGCAGCACCACGGCGTTGGCCACCAGGTACGACGTGAGCACCCAGGTGGTCTCCTCCACCGTGGCCGAAAGGTGGCCAGCGATGTGGGGCAGGGCCACGTTGGCCACGCTGGTGTCGAGGACCTCCATGAAGGTCGCGATCATCACCGTCAGCGCGATGACCCAGGGATTGATGTGGCGGGTCGTCATGATCGGTTACTCATGCAGAAAGGATTCACCACCAAGGCACCAAGACACCAAGAAAGACACTGCTGTGAAAGACCACCCAGAGGCCCTGGCATTACGCAGAATTCCCGGATGTCCATCTACACGCCCTTTTTGCTCTTCTTGGTGGCTTGGTGGTGATCAGTTGTTCTAAACCGCGACCCTAGTTGACGATCACGGTGGCTTCGACGTTCATGCCGGGGCGCAGGATGACTTTCTTGGCTTCCTCTTCGTCGATGCGGATCTTCACGGGGATGCGCTGGACCACCTTCACGAAGTTGCCCACGGCGTTTTCGGGGGGCATCAGGCTCATGCGCGAGCCCGTGGATCCGGAAATGGAATCCACATGGCCCTTGAGCACCAGGCCGTTCATGTCGACCTTGATCTCGGCCTCCTGGCCGGGTTTCATGCGCGCCAGCTGCGTTTCCTTGAAGTTGGCCGTCACCCAGGTCCGGTGCAGGGGAATGATGGTGAGCAGGCCCTGGCCGGGCTGGATGGTCTGGCCCGCCTCCACGAGCTTGCGGGTGACCACGCCGTCCACGGGCGCCACGATGCTGGTGTAGCCCAGCTGCAGGTCGAGGCCGGTCTGGCTGGCGCGGGCGGTGTCCACCTGGGCCTTGGCCGCGGCCAGGCGGGCCTCGGCGGCACCCACGGCCACCTTGCGGATGTCGGCCTCGCGCTGGAGGGAGGCCAGGCGCTGCTGGGCGGCGCGCCACTCGCTGTCGGCCACGTCGGCCTGGGTGCGGAAGCCGTCGAACTGCAAGGCAGAGATCTCTTCCCGTTCGGCCAGGGGCTTCATGCGCTGCAAGTCGGTCTTGGCCTTGTCGAGGCTCGCCTTCTTGGCATCCACGTTGGCCTTGGCGGTCTCAAGGTCCGAGCTGCGGGCCTGCTGGTAGGCCACCTGGGAGCGCTCCAGCTCAGCGCGGGCGCCTTCCACCTGGGCCAGGGACTGGGCCAGGGAGCCCTTGGTCTGGTCCAGCCGCGCCTGGATGTCGCGGGGATCCACGGCCACGAGCGGGTCGCCGGCCTTCACGGCCTGGTTGTCCTCCACCAGCACCTTCTCGACGGTGCCGTAGACGCGGCAGGACACGGGCACCAGGTGGCCGTCCACCTGGGCGTCGTCGGTGCTCATCCGGTTCCGGGAGTGGAACCACATGCCCGCCGCGATGAGCAGCACGATGGGCGTGCCGATCTTCAAGGCCAGCATGGCCTTGCCGGATTCAGGGGCGCCAGAGGTGGAGGGAACGGGCTGGTCAGCGGCTTCTTGATTCATCGGAATCTCCAACGGAGCAAAGGGTTCTGGGTCGTGGACTGGGCGGTGCTGAAGGGAGCCCCCGGCTCAGCGGGCGGAAGCCGCAGGATGGTCCTGGGGCAGGTACATGTTCTCGAGCCGGCCCGTGGCCCGGGCCAAATCCGCGCGGGACTGGTTCAGGCGGTAGAGGGCGCTGATCTGGCTGTCGTTGGCCTTGGCCAGTTCATCCTGGGCATTGATCACTTCGATGTTGTTGCTGACGCCGGCCTCGAAGCGGTGCCGGGCCTGGCTCAGGGCTTCGGTGGAGAGGGCCACGGCCAGATTGGCCACTTCCACCTCGTGGGCGGCGGCGTCCAGTTCTGCCTGGGCCACCTGGATCTCGAAGCCCACCTGGGAGCGGACCTCGCGCCGGGCCTCCTGCACGCGGCTCTGCTCGGACTTGGCCCTGGAGACCTGGGCGGAAACCAGGCCGCCGGTGAAGAGGGGCACCCGCAGGCCCACGGTGACCTGGTAGGTGCGGGTGGAGGGATGGGATTCCAGCCCGGCGGACCCGTAGAAGCCCGAGGCCACCAGGGTGGGCAGGCGCAGGGCCTGGGCGGCTTCCTGCATGTTCGCGGCGGCCTTCTCCCGGGCTTCCAGCGCCGCCAGTTCCGGGCGCTGCGCCAGGCTGGCGGCGAAGCTCTCCTGGAAACCCGTTGCCGGCAGCGCGGGCGTAGCCAGGGCATCCGTCAGCTCGATGCGGGTGCCGGGCTCCAGGCTCAGGGCCCGGCCCAGGCCGGCCAGGGCCGTGGCGCGCTGGGTCTGGGCCTGGATGAGGCGCTGCCGCTCGGTCTGCAGCTGCACCTGGGAGCGCAGGGTGTCGAGCTTGGTGCCCACGCCCTGCTTCTGCTGGTTTTCCGCGAGCTTGGCCAGGGCTTCGGCCAGTTCCACGCGGGATTCGCCGGCCTGCACAGAGGCGGCGGCGCGAAGGGCGCGAAGGTACTGGCCCACCACGATGGCGGCGACTTCCTCTCTCACCGCGCGGCCCTGGGCCCGGGCTGAGTCCTCGCCGTGCTGCGAGGCCCGCCACTTCTTCCAGAGGCTCAGATCGAAGAGGGAGACCTGGGCCTCCAGCCCGGTGCGGCTCCAGTTGTAGGGGCCCACCTCCTTGGGGAAGCCCGGAACGGACATGCCCATCTGGGCTTCCAGGTTGTATTTGTTGCGCTGGCCCAGGGCCTCGGCGGCCACGGTGGGCATGAGGGCGGCGGCGGCGGAGCGGCGCTCGTCCCCGCTTTCCGCGATGGCCAGCAGTGATTGCTGAACGCGGGGGCTCTGATCCAGGGCCGTGCGGAGGGCCTGGGCTAGGCTCAACGACACGGTGCGGACCGGGGCGGGGGGGGCGGTGGGCGCCTGAATGGGTGCCTGGCCCCGGGCCGGACTGGGGCAAAGCAGGGTGACAAGGGGGACGCCAAGGGCCAGTGGGGTGCTTCGGAGCATGGGGGCCTTCCTAGGGGAAATCTGGGCTGGAATGAGTCATGGAGAGGGTTCAACGGCCTGGAATCCCGCTTCTTCAGCAGGCGCCGCCACCGCCGGCGACCTGGGCGAGCCGCTCGCTGTTGGTCCGCATCCGGCTGAGGAAGCCCTTGAAGAGATCCAGTTCCTCGCGGCTGAATCCCTGGAGATGGGCGTTCAGAACCTTCACGGCCACGGGCGGCAACTGGGGATGCAGCTCCAGGCCTGCCTCGGTGAGTTCCAGATGAATGACGCGGCGGTCCTTGCAGCTGCGGGTCCGGCGGATCAGGCCCTTTTCTTCTAGGCGGTCCAGCATGCGAGTCATGGAGCCCGTGTCGTAGCGGCTGAAGCGGGAGAGCTCGGCGGCGGTGGAGCCGCATCCGCGGGCGATGCGCATGAGGATCACCCACTGCGCTCCGGTGATGCCCATGCCCGCCATTTCCTCGTCGAAGGCCGCCAGCAGTCGCCCGGACACCTCGGCGATGAGGCGCCCGATGCTGTCCTCCTGGTTGTAGTTCTCGGAGGTGTAGAGCGGCTCGCTTTCCTGGGCCCGCGAAGTCATGTTGAGAAATCCAAGTTAATGCCTAAGCAATGACTGCCGTGACAGTGATATTAGGGGTGGACCCGTCTCCTGTCAAGCAGCGGTGCGGGCCGCAGGGGCATGGCGGATATTGGCGGTCGCTTGATTTCGATGGTTCGAACCTTTTCGAGATGTCGCCGGCCTTCCCTCCAGCCTGCTGTCCGCATTCCGGGCGAACCTTTCGAGCCTTCCTCTCATGCTTCTTCCAGTGTCGGCGGCGATGGTCTATGCCTATTGGTTGCGCCACCGCCTGGAACAGCCCCTTGACCAGGACGCCACGCCTCCGGAGCCCCGATGAACCGAGCCACTTGCCTGCTCATGACGCTTTCCCTGCCTGTCCTGGCCCAGGCCCAGGGCCCAATCCAGCCGGGCCGCTGGGAGGGCGCGCTCCAACTGCCCGGCGGAAACCTCAGCCTGATCCTGGACCTCTGGACCACGGGCGGCACCTGGCAGGGCGTCATCTCGGTGCCCGCCCAGGGATTGAAGCTCCACCCGCTCGGCAAGGTCGGCGCGGAGGGGGGCCGGCTGCGCTTCACCCTGCCGGGCATTCCCGGCGAGCCCTCTTTCGACGGGGCGCTGGGCCCGGATGGGGCCGCGGCCAGCGGCACATTCTCCCAGGGCGGAGCGCAGCTGCCCTTGAGCCTGCGGCGCACGGGGGATTCGCCCGCCGAGGCCCGCAAGCCCGCCGAGGCCAGCAGCACCCAGGGGTCCCGCCGCGGCGAACGGGTGCTGCGTTTTCCCGGTTTCAACGGCCTCCCCCTGAACGGCGCCGTTCTTTCCGGGGGCGCCCACCCGTATTTCGCGGTGATGGTGGCGGGTTCGGGTCCCACGGACCGCGACTGGTCCAATCCCCTGATCCCCATGCCGAGCCACGGCGGGCGGGATCTGGCCGACTGGCTGCAGGCCCAGGGCCTGGGCAGCCTCCGCTACGACAAGCGTTTCATCGGGTCCAAGGATCCCAAGCTCGACATCTCTCTCGATGCCCAGGTGGGCGACATCCGGGCGGCGCTGAAGGCGGCCCGGGCCCTGCCTGAGGCCAAGGGGAAGAAGCTGCTGCTGGTGGGCCACAGCGAGGGCTCGCTGCTGTCGCTGCTGGCGGCGAGCGAAGCCGACGCGGCGCTGCTGCTGGCCATGCCGGGCCTCACCATGGGCAAGCTCATCGTGGCCCAGGTGAAGGGGCAGCTGGCGGCGGCCCAGGCGCCCGCCGATGCGACGGCCTCCAACCTGGCCTATCTGGAGGCCGCGCTGGAGGCCATCCGGAAGGGCCAGGAGCTCGATCGCGACACTGCGGGCGTCGCCCCGGGTGTGGTGAACCTGGCCAAGGGCCTCGCCCGCCCCGAAAGTCGGGGCTTCGTGCGGGACCTGCTGGATCTGGATCCCTGGGGCGCCGCCCAGCGTCTGCCCATCCCCTGCGCCGTGGCCTGGGGCGACCGGGACGTGCAGACCTGGAGGCCTGAGACCCTGCCCGCGGATTTCAAGGGCGCAGTGATCGAGATCCCGGGCGCGAACCACCTCTTCAAGCGGGAAACCCGGGCCAGGACGGGCCTCTCGGGGGCCGAAGCCATGAGCACCTACGGCGACAGCACGCCCCTGGCGGATCTCACGCTGCTGGCAGCCTGGCTGAAGGGCCTGAAATAAGAACGCAAAAGAGAAACACGGAGGGCGCAGAAATCCCGCGGAGGACACAGAGAAAAGAACACCGTGAGACGGGATGTTTCTCTGTGTCCTCTGCGTTCCAGCTTTTTCGAGCCCGCCTACTTCGTCTTGGCTGGCACCGGCAGGAACAGGGTGTGGATGCCGCCGTGGTCGGAGGCCATGCCCGTGAGCGTGAGGGTCTGGGCCATGCGCTCGCTGAAGTAGGTGGCGAGGCTGGCCTTGCCATCACGCCTGGGATGGTGCGGCTCGGGCATGAGGATGTAGAGCGTGCCGTCCGCCGTGAGCAGGCCCGCGGGCGAACCGGAGGCCACGCAGCTGGCGCCGCAGGCCCGGTGGGCCTCGCCCCGCTTGCCCAGCTGGGTGTAGCAGGAGACATCCACCACCTCGCCGGTGATGGTGAGCGGCTTGGCCTCCGCCAGCACCTTCTTGTTCGCGTCGGTGGCCGCGGCCTCCAGAGTGGTGGCGGACCAGGCCGGAGATTGGGGGGTGGGAGCTTGAAGGAATAACAAGCCGGCAAGCAGAAGCATGGTGGCTCCTTGGAAAAGACCTTCAAAGTAGGCTTCCGTGATGAAAATGGCAAGCGCGCGGTCCCTCCTGCCGATGCTCCATCAACCATCAACCATCAATTGGCTAGACTGGGCCTAGGGCGCGCCGCCTCCCGTGGGCGGCTAGACTGAACCTTCATCCTTTGGAGGTTCCATGTTCCGCCTCGACGGCAAGATCGCCCTCGTCACCGGCGCCAGCCAGGGCATCGGCGAAGCCATCGCCAAGCTGCTGGGCGCCCAGGGCGCCACCGTGGTGTGCGCCGCCCGGACGCTGACCAAGCTGCAGGCGGTGGCCGATGCCATCCGCGCCGCAGGAGGACAGTCGGACGTGATCGAGGCCGATCTCAGCGACGGCGCCTCCGTGCGCTCGGCCATCGCCACCACGATCGAGCGCCATGGCGCCCTGCACATCCTCGTGAACAATGCCGGCATCACCCGGGACAAGCTGCTCATCCAGATGAAGGAGGAGGACTGGGACGCGGTGGTGGACACCAACCTGAAGGGTGCCTGGACGGCCATCCAGGCCGTCACCAAGCCCATGATGAAGCAGCGCTGGGGACGCATCGTCAACATCGCCTCCGTGGTGGGGCAGATGGGCAATGCGGGCCAGGCCAACTACGTGGCCGCCAAGGCGGGCCTCATCGGCCTCACCAAGTCCGTGGCGCGGGAGCTGGCCAGCCGCAATATCACCGCCAATGTGGTCACCCCGGGCTACATCGAAACCGCCATGACCTCGAACCTGCCTGAGGACGTGAAGGCCGAATTCACTAAGCAGATCCCCCTCGGCCGCATGGGCACCGGGGCCGACATCGCCTCGGCGGTGGTTTTCCTCGCCAGCGAGGAGGCCAACTACATCACGGGCCAGGTGCTGAGTGTCAACGGCGGCATGTTGATGGCCTGATGCGTTCCCCGCTGGATCTGATCCGACGCGGCTGGGCCGCCTTCCGCTTCCGCCGCCACTGGCCGTGGGTCCTGCTGGCCGTGGGCCTGCTGCTGGGCCTGCCGCCGGCGGACAACGGCTGCGCCCAGGCCCTCGGCTGGCTGGGCGGCCTGGTGCTGTTCTTCCGCGGGCTCCGCTGGATCTGGGTCAAGCTGCTGTTCCGCGTGTCGCGGCGCCTCTGGGTGATCCTCGCGTTGATGTCCGTGCTGCCCATGCTGGCCATGGTCGTCATGCTCATGGCCCTGGGCTGGCTGGGGCTGGGCGCCCAGGTGAGCCGTTCCACCCAGCAGGCGCTGGTGGCCTGGGAAGAGGCGCTGAAAACCGCCAACCGCGAACCATCCGATGCGGCTGCCTTGCAGGCGCTGCGCACCTACGGCGGCGCCTGGATCGAGCGGTCGCGCACCTTGCCGGCAGGCGTTCCTGAAACATTCACTGGCATGGTGTGGGCCGAAGGCCGCGAGGCCGGCCGCACGGGAAAGGACACGTACCTGCGGGCGGTGCGCAAGGAGCCAGGCGGCTACCGCATCCTGTCGCTCAACCTCGGCGTGCTGGGCGACCGGACCCAGGCCATGGCCGGGGGCGAGGTGTCCTTCAGCCTGGTTTCGCGGAAGCTCCGCCGCGATGGAGAGGACGTCATCACCATCCAGACCGGCGGAAGGGAGGCCAGCAAACCGGCGCCGATCCTGGTGGGCCGCGGCGGGAACGTGGCCAGCTGGACCAGAGGCCAGGCCCTCCACGGGAGCGGGCTTTTTGCGCCCTTCCATCTGCCGCCCCTGGCCTTCACCATCACGGACTGGTCCAGCGGCGAGGCCCTGGTGCTCACGGCCACGCCGGAGACGAATCTCTACGCCCTCTTCGCGGGTTTCCGTTCCGCCGAAAAGCAGTCGCTCTCGGCGGATACGGTGAAGGCCATCGCGGTGGTCATCCTGGTGCTGGTGGCCCTGGCGTCGGCCCAGGCTCTGGCCGCGGTCCTGGGCCTGGTGCTGGCCTGGTCCCTGGGCCGCGCGGTGAATGATCTCCACGGCGGCGTGGACCGTCTCAGCCTGGGCGATTTCTCCACCCGCATCCGGCTGCGCGGCCGCGATCAGGTGGCCCAGCTCTCCGCGGCCTTCAACGACATGGCCGCCCGCCTCCAGACCGCCGCCTCGGAGCGGGAGGAGCGGCTGCGCATGGAGGAGGAGCTGCGCGTGGCCCGGGAAGTGCAGATGCGCCTGCTCCCGGATCTGGATGCGCTGCGCATGCCTTCGGTCCGCGCCACCATCCTGCCCGCGAGGGAAGTGGCGGGGGACTACTACGATCTCTTCCCCCTGTCGGACGGCAGCCTGGCCTTCCTGATCCTCGATGTCAGCGGCAAGGGCACCAGCGCGGCCTTCTACGCGGCGGAAACCAAGGGGGTGTTGTCTGCCCTGGACAAGCATGCCCTGGGGCCCGTGGACGTGGCCGACCGCCTGAACGCCATCTGGTGCCAGGGCCATGACCGCCGTCTCTTCCTCACGCTGGCCTACGGCACCTTCCATCCGCATTCAGGCCGCTACCAGTTCGTTCGCGCAGGCCATCCCTCCGCCTTCCTCCGCCACAGCGAGGGCCGGGTGTCGCGCCTGCATCCCCGGGGCCTCGGCGTGGGCCTCAGCGCCAAGCGCTTCCGGGAGACGCTGGAGCTGCACGAGGGCACCCTCGAACCCGGCGACAGCCTCATTTTCTACACAGATGGCCTGTCCGAGGCCCAGGCCCCCGACGACAGCTTCTATGGGGAGGACCGGCTGGAAGCCCTGCTGGCCCGGCCCGCGGAGGATCTGCAGAGCGCCATCCTCGCCGATGTGGCCGTTTTCGCCCAGGGGCGCCCCTTGGCCGACGACTTGACCCTGCTCATCCTGAGCCGGGGTTCAGCGTGAGAGTTCCTTCAATTCCCGCACGATTTCCGGCGCCTGGCCGCGCGCGCCGCTGAGGGCTTTGGCGAACAGCGCCTTGGCTTCGTCGGAGCGGCCCTCGGCCCGGGCCAGGCAGGCCAGGGATCGCAGGATGTAGGGCGTCTCCTCCGTGGAAAGGATGCGGCTGCGTTCGAGCAGGGCCTTGGCCATGCCGCGATGCCCGTCCCGGGCCAGGCATTCCGCTTCGCCGGCCAGGCAGTGGGCCTCCATGACCGCATCCTTAAGCGCCTCGTGGAGCGCCAGGGATTCACGGTAGAAACCCCGGGCGGCTTCGTAGCGGCCTGCGGCGCGGTTGAGCTCGCCCAGGTTGTAGATGGCCAGGGCCTCCATGGGGCGCAGGTCGGCCTTCCGAGCCCGGTCCAGGAACTGGCGCACCAGGCCCTCGGCCCGGTCCAGGTCTCCCCGGGCCTGGGATACGCTGGCCAGGCCCATCAGCGAGTAGACCAGCCCGTTCTGATCGCCCAGGGCCTCCCGCAGGGCATGGGCCTTCCGGAAGAAGGACTCCGCGCGGTCCAGCCCGCCCTCCTGGGCCAGGGCCAGATCGCCGAGGTTGTTGGTGAGAATGGCTTCGCCCCAGCGGTCGCCGTAGCTTTTCACCGTTTCCAGGGCGCCGTTGTATCGCGCTTCGGCGCCCTTGAGGTTGCCCCGCTCCTTTTCGATGACGGCCAGATTGTTGAGCACCCGGGTGGCGCTCAGCTTGTCGCCCACGGCTTGATAGAGGGCCAGGGACTCCTGGTAGGCGGCTTCGGCTTCAGCGGTCTTGTGCTGGCGCTGCAGATTCACGCCCAGGGTGGTGTGCGCGCCTGCTTCGTAGTCGAGCTGGCCCAGGGAACGGGCCAGGGTCAGGACTTCCTGACAGGCCAGGTCCGAGGCTTCCCATTGCCCCGTATCGCCGTACCGGATGGCGAGTTGATGCAGGGCCTTCATTTCCATCACGCGGTTCCCCTGCGCTCGGGCGGCCCAGCGGGCCCATTGGAACACGGGCTCGGGCGGCGCATCGCTCAGGCGGCTGAGCCCCCGGGCGTACCACAGCACGGCCACCGGGTAGTCCGGCGCCAGCCGTGTGGCTTCCTTGAGAGCCGGCACGGCCTCCTTGAAATCGCCCTTGTCGATCAGCGCGGCCCCGCGGAGGTAGGCCTCCAGTGCCTTCGGCGGAAGCTCGGGCACCGGGTTGCGGGCGTGGGAGGAGGCGAGAGGATCCACGGCCTTGAACAACTCTCCGATCACTTGGCGCGCCAAGGGGATGGAGGCGGGCACCGCGGGCAGCTGCCCGCCTTGCTGGGCCTGGCCGGATTGGCGGACGGCGCCGGCGGCGTCCATCAGTTCGTAGGCCAGGACGTAGGATCCGCCGGCGTCTTTCTTCAGGGCCCCCTTCAGCAGGAGCGGGGCGCCGAGGGCCGAGGCCAGACGCCCCAGATCCGTGGGGCTGAGCGAACCTTCCGGCAAGTGGAGGGCGCTCTGGGCCCGGATCACGCTTTCCAGATCCAGGGGCGCCAGCTTGGGGTGTTCCCGCAGGCCCGCTTCCAGCATTTCCGGCAGCAGATGGCGCAGCACCGGGTCCAGGGACGGGTCCCCCGTCCGGTTCTGGAACGGAAGCACTGCCAAGCGCGCCGGGCGCTGGCGCACCAGGTCGGCGATGATGCCGCGGCCCAGGAACCAGTTCGCTCCAGCCGCGAGGGCCGCGGTGGCGGCCACGGCGATGGCGGTCCAGCGCAGCACGCTGTGGGGTCTCAGCAGGTGGCCGAGGGCTTCCGCCACCCGCGCGGCCGTGGGGCGCTTGAAGGGATGGGCGTCCAGCATGCCGCGCAGCAGGTCGGCGGCGCCCGAAGGCAGGCCGCGCACCTTCAGCTCCCGGCGCGACCCTTCGATGATGGCGCGCATCCGCGCCTTGCCCTCGCCGGGGAAAGGATGCTCTCCAGCCAGCAGTTCCCAGGCCACGATGCCCAGAGAGAAGACATCGCTGGAGGGACCCGCCGCTTGGCCCTGGATCTGTTCAGGGGAGGCATAGCAGGGGCTGCCCATGAAGGTGCCTGCCAAGGTGAGCTGCTCCCAGCTGTGGGGCCCGGACGGATGGCGCCTGCCCCCTCCTGAGTGGCGCTGGGTCGATTCTCCCGGTTCCGGATCCTGCTTGCGCTCCGCCTCCTCAAGAGCCTGCAGCAGGGCGAGATTGGGAACGGGGCCCGGCGTGATCTGGGCTTCGCCGGGAAGGTGGGAGTCCGTAATCCGGGCGAGGCCGAAATCCAGCACCTTCACCAGGAGCCCCGGGTGCCCGCCCTTGCCGGGGGCGACCATGATGTTGCTGGGCTTCAGGTCGCGGTGGACCAGTCCCTTGGCGTGCGCGGCTTCCAGGGCCATGGCCACGCTGCGGATGACCTGAAGTTTGTCCCGCAGTTTAAGGTCGGGCGCCGCCAGATCCAGGGTCTGTCCTTCCAGCAGCTCCATGGCGATGTAGGTGCCGCCGGGGCCGCTCACCCAGTCGTGCACTTGGCAGACATTGGGATGGTTGAGTTGCGCCAAAGCCAGGGCCTCGCGCCGGAATCGCTCCGGGCCGCCATGCTCGCGCTCTTCGCAGGTGCGCAGGGCCTTGAGGGCCACGGCGCGTTCCAGGGTGGGATCCCAGGCGCGGTACACCTCGCCCATGCCGCCGACTCCCAGCAATGTTTCCACCTGGAACCGCCCCACCTGGTCGCCCGGCTCCAGGAGCCGCCTCTCGGACGGGAGGGCAGACGCAGGCTGTGGGTCGTTGGACATGGCGCACCGGGGTCGCGTTAAACGTATCACATCGCTGTGGGTCCGGTTCCCACTTCCTCGGCGGCTTCACTCGTCCAGCGTGGCCTTCCGCTCACCGTCCTTCCACCGGAGCCGGAGCTTGGCCCCCGCGGGGAGGCTGGCCGAGGCGGTGACGGGCCGGCCCTCGGGTCCCAGCGCCAGCACGAAACCCCGTTGCAGCGGGCCCGTGGGGTCCAGGCCCTGCATGCGTTCTGTCTGCACGGCCAGGCGCTGCTCGCGGCGTTGCAGCAGGCGCTGCAGCGCCGGCCCCAGCCGTCGCTGGGCCTCCCGCACCCGGGGCAGGTCCAGTTCTCCCGCGGCCAGGGATCCGGCGTGGCGGAGCCGTTGCTGCAGCAGGGCCAGACGGCCGGCGGCCCCATCGAGGCCGCGGCTGGGGTGGGCCAGGGCCAGGCGCTGGGCCAGCGCAGCGAAGCGGGCGGCGAGGGGCGCCAGGGGCTCGGCCCGTTGAAGACCATGGTCGGTGAGCAGGTTCAGGTTGGTCTCCAGGCCCCGCAACCGCCAAAGGGTTTTGGCCGTGAGGGCTTCCACGCGGCGAAGCAGCTCGGCGGAGAGGGCGGCGCGGTCCGGAGTCGCCCATTCCGCGGCCTGGCTGGGGGTGGCGGCGCGGCGGTCCGCGGCAAGGTCCACCAGGGTGGTGTCGATCTCATGACCGACGCCGGTGATGACGGGGATCCTGCATTCCGCCACGGCCCGCACCAGCTCTGGGTCGTTGAAGGCCCAGAGGTCCTC
Source organism: Acidobacteriota bacterium (assembly GCA_016195985.1). Lineage (GTDB taxonomy): Bacteria > Acidobacteriota > Holophagae > Holophagales > Holophagaceae > Geothrix. The sequence continues at coordinate 197,778 of JACPYP010000016.1, forward strand.
CTGGCTGCCGCCGCCCCGCACCAGCAGCAGGGCCTCGCAGCCCCAGTGCGCATCCTGCGCTTCCTGGATGGCGAGCAGGGTTTCGGGCACGCAGCGGTCGCCCTGCGCGGCGGCCGGCGCGATGAGCAGGTCGATGCCCGGCGCGCGGCGGGAGGTCACTTCCAGCACATCCCGGAGGGCGGCGCCGCCCAGGGCTGCCACCACCCCAAGCCGCTTGGGGAAGCGGGGCAGGGGGCGCTTGGGCCGGTCGAAGAGGCCGCAGGCCCTCAGCTCCGCCTCCAGCTGGCGCAGGCGCGCCTGCAGATCCCCCGCGCCGGCGAGTTCGCAATGGGTCACGGCCAGGGTGAGGGTGCCGCCCGCCACGTAGAGATTCAGACTGCCCTTCAATACCACCCGCTGCCCGTCCGCGGGCCGGTGCTGGATGAAGCGCTGCTGGCTGGCCCATACCGCGCAGGACAGGGCGGCGCCCTCTTCCTTCAGCGTGAAATACCAATGCTTGCCCGAGCCGCGGAAATTGGAGACCTCGCCTACCACGCACAACGCGGCGAAAGGCGGCTCCAGGCGCGCCTTGACCTGCTCCAGCAGGCGCTTGACCGAAAGGGGCGCGGGTTCGTTCATGGCGTGGACACCGGTCTGGATCCATGGAAGGGACGGAGGAAGGGAAGAGGCAGAGGGGATTCCGAGGCCCTTCCAGGCTAGCGGATCAGCGGGCCATGCGGCAGCTTGTGCCGCGCCTTTTCATGGCGGTTTCCACCGGCGCCGATGACGGGGTGGACCGCGCCTTGGAAGGGTCTGGGAGGGAAGCCATGTCATTGAGGGGTATCCGGAAATGGTCCCAGGGGCTTTCGGGCCGGATCGTCCTGCACAGCCTTCTCCCGGTGGGGCTCTTCCTGATGCTGCTCTTCGCGGTGTTCCTGCCGCGGCTTGAGCGGTCGGCCATGGCCACCAAAAAAGCCGGGCTCCGCAACCTGGTGGAACTGGCCATGGGCATCCTGGAAAACCAGGAGGTGGAGGTCCGGGCTGGCCGCCGGACCCGCCAGTACGCCGAGTCCCGGGCCAAGGAGCTCATCGCCAACCTCCATTTCGACGGCAAGAACTATTTGTGGATCCAGGCGGAAGGCCCGCGCATCGTCCATCACCCCATGGCCAACCTGGTGGGCAAAGCCACGGATTCCCTGGAACCGCGCATGGCGAAGCTGTTCCGCGACATGGACCAGCTGGCCGTTTCCGCCGAAGGCGGATTCATGGAGTACGAGTGGCCCCGCCCCGGGGAATCGGGCCTCATCCCGAAGATCTCCTATGTGAAGCGCTATGGCGACTGGGGCTGGATCCTCGGGGCCGGTGTGTACACGGATGACGTGAAAAGAGACGTGACCGCCACCTTTTTCTGGATGCTGGGGGCCACTCTGCTGCTCGCCGGGGCCGTGCTCATCCTTTCGCTCCGGTTCGCGGGGAAAATCACCCGGCCCCTCGGGCGCCTGGTGGAGGGGCTGCAAAACAGCGACCTGTCCCGGGAGCTGGCCATCGAAACCGAGGACGAGGTGGGAGCCGCGGCCCGCGCCTTCAACACCTACAACGCGGATCTTCGCGGCACCGTGCTGGAGGTCAAGCAGCTGGCGGAAAGGGTGGCTTCGGGAAGCACGGAATTGGCCGCCTCATCCGAGCAGATGGCGGTCTCCGTGGAGGAGATCGCCCGGGTGGGCGAGGCGATGCGGACCTCCGGGGAGCAAGTGGTTCAGGCCATGAAGGGCCTGATCCGGAATCTGGGGGAGGTGAGCGCCCAGACCCAGCAGGTGGGCGAGCGCAGCAGCCTGGCCGTGACCGAAACGGAGAAGGGCAGCCGCTCCGGAGAAGCGGCCACGGAAGGCATGGGCAACATCCAGAAAGTCACGGGAGACATTTTCCAGGCGGTCCAGGTGATCCAGGAGATCGCCAACCAGACCAACCTCCTCAGCCTGAACGCCGCCATCGAGGCCGCGAAGGCGGGCGAACAGGGCAAGGGCTTCTCCGTGGTCGCCGAGGAGGTGCGCAAACTGGCGGAGCGCTGCGCTGAAGCCGCCAGGGACATCGAGCAGCTCATCGAACAGGCCCAGGGTACGGTTTCACAGGGCACGGACCGGGTGGCCGAGACCCTGCGCAACCTGGAATCCATCCGGGGCCAGATCGGCGCCATCGCCGCCAACATCCAGGAAGTGGACAAGCTGGGCCAGCACGAAGCCCAGACGGGCGCCTCGGTGGAAGCGCTCATGGACCGGACCGTCGGGCAGCTGGGGCAGAATGCCGCGGCCACCCACCAACTCGCCACCAAGGTGCGCGAGGTCACGGCCACTTCGGAAGAATTGTCCAACGTGGCCGAAGGCCTGGGAGAGGTCGTGCGCGGGTTCCGGTTGTAGTTCACCCGCCGGCGGAAACGGTCTACCATGGGCCCACGAGGATGGATGCCTATTTACCTGAAAGTCGTGGTTGAAATGAGGACGGACGCTGAAGAAGCGCGCTGGGACGGGATCCGCTGATCCACGTCCCAGGCCGCTGACGCTTTCATCGCCCCGCGAGGGGCCTGTCCGTTTTCTATCTGGAGTTTTCCATGACTTGCCATCCGGAGCTGGCCCCTTGGGGCTGGCGATCCGCATTTGAATGCCATGTCCCCGAGGGGTTCCGTCCGGCCCGCGTGCTGGCCCGCCACCGGGCCTTTTGGACGGTGCATGACGGCCGGTTCCCGCAGCGCGCCGTTCTGCGGGGGACCTTCCTCCATGACGCCGACCCGGGCGCCCTTCCGGTCACCGGGGATTGGGTGCTTCTGGCCGCCGATCCCGCCGATGTCCGCATCCACGGGCTGCTGCCGCGCTCGGGGCTGCTCCGCCGCCGGGAGCCCGGTTCTCCGCCCCGCGCCCAGGCGCTTGCGGCCCATGTGGAAACGGCCCTCCTCGTCGGCGCCTTGAACGGCGATTTCAACCTCCGCCGCCTGGAGCGGACTTTGGTCCAGGTGGCCGCCGAAGGGATCCGTGCGGTTCTCGTGCTGACCAAGGCCGACCTGCGTCCGGATTGGCAGGCCTGCCTGAGGGATGCCCGGGCCCTGGGAGCGGCCGGGGCGCTAGCGCTTTCAGTCCGCGAGGGATGGGGGCTGGAGGGGCTGGAGCCCTTCTTGTGCCCAGGCGACACCTTGGCGCTGCTGGGATCCAGCGGGGCGGGCAAATCCACCCTGCTGAATGCGCTCCTGGGCGAAGCCCGGCAACAGGTGGGCGACGTGCGGCGGGGGGACGGCAAAGGCCGCCACACCACCACCCACCGGGAGCTTTTCCCCTTGCCGGGGGGCGCCCTGATGGTCGATACCCCGGGCCTGCGGGAATGGCAGCTCTGGAACGCCGGTGAAGGAGTGGACCACGCTTTCGCAGACCTCGAAGAGATGGCGGCAGGTTGCCGGTTCAGCGATTGCACCCACACGGCGGAACCCGGCTGCGCGGTGCTGGAGGCGGTGGCCCAGGGGAGGGTGTCGGCCGGGCGCCTGGAGAGCCAGCGGAAACTGGCCCGTGAATCGGCCTTTCAACAAAGCCTGGAGGACAGGAGCCTCCAGCAGGACCGCAAGGCGAGGGAAAAAAGGCTGTCTCGCGCCATTCGGAGTTTCAAGAAACACTGATCGTTCTACACTGGCGTTCCATCGCCTTACGATGCTCGGCCAAGAGGCCATTCTGTGGGGAGGAATCATGCAGCAGCCCGTTCGGACTTTATGGGTTCTGGTGGCGGGGCTGGGCCTTTCGGCCCTGCCCGCCCTGGCCCAGACCAAGCTCTTGCGTTTTCCGGATATTCACGGCGACAAGGTGGCCTTCACCTACGGCGGGGACCTCTGGACGGCATCCGCCGCGGGTGGCGCGGCCGTGCGGCTCACCGCCCATCCCGGCCTGGAACTCTTCGCGAAGTTCAGCCCCGACGGGAAGTGGATCGCCTTCACGGGACAGTACGACGGCGACGAGCAGGTCTACGTGATTCCCAGCGGCGGCGGCATCCCGCGCCAGCTCACCTTCGATCCCGCCGCTGGCCCGCTGCCTCCGCGGGGGGGCTACGACCACCAGGTGGTGGGGTGGACGCCGGACGGCAGCAGCGTGCTCTTCCGCGCGGCCGCCGACGCGGATGGCGTTCTCAGCCGCACGGCGCTCTACACCGTGAGCCTGGGTGGCGGCCTGCCCAAGAAGCTGCCCATGCCCACGGCGGGGCCCGGTTCCTACTCGCCCGATGGCAAACGCATCGCCTATGCGCCCATGTTCCGCGACTTCCGGCACTGGAAGCGCTACGAGGGCGGATGGGCGCAGGATCTCTACGTCTTCGACCTGGCCACCCGCCAGCAGAAAAAGGTGGCCGCCAGCAAGCGCACCGAGCGCGATCCCATGTGGATCGGGGACAAGGTCTACTTCGCCTCCGACCGCGACGGCACCCTGAACCTCTATTCGGTGGAGCCCAGCTCCGACGCCGTCAAGCAGCTCACCTTCCAGAAGACCTGGGATGTCCGCTGGCCCTCCAGCGACCACCAGTCCCGCATCGTGTACGAGTTGAACGGCGAGCTGCGCGTGTTCAACGTGCAGGACGGCAGCGACCGCGGGATCTCCATCACGGTGCCCACGGATGGCGGGGCCTCGAGGCCCTCCCACATCAGCGTGGAGCGCAACATCGAGGGGTTCGCCCTTTCGCCCAAGGGTGAGCGCGCCCTCTTCGTGGCCCGGGGCGATGTCTTCACCGTGCCCATCGAGAAGGGCCCCACCCGCAATCTCACTCATAGCTCCGGGACCCACGACAAGCATGCCCGCTGGTCGCCCGACGGCAAGAAGATCGCCTTCGTCTCGGATCAGAGCGGCGAGGAGCAGCTCTACCTGATGGACCAGGAGGGCAAGGGCAAGCCCGAGGCCCTCACCACCGGCCTGGCCGTGCCCCTCAACGCGCCGGTGTGGGCGCCGAACGGCAAGCACCTCGCCTTCACGGACAAGGACGGGGTGGTCTACGTGCTCGCCCTGGCCGACCGCAAGCTGGTGAAGGCCGCCAAGGATGAATTCGGCCAGGCCGGCGACCTGGCCTGGTCGCCGGACGGCCAGTTCCTCGCCTTCTCCCTGGGCAACCTGAACGGCATGCGGAGCCTTCACGTCTGGGGCCTGGGGGACCAGCAGCTGCACCGTCTCACGGGCGACCTGTTTTCCGTCACGGAGCCGGTTTGGGACCCGGACGGGAAGTACCTCTACACCCTCAGCCGCCGCGACTACGCGCCCCAGATCAGCAACCTGGAATTCGATTATGCGGGCAACCGCAACGTGGACGTGATCGCCTACAGCTTGCGGAAAGACGTGCCCCATCCCTTCCCGCCCGAAAGCGACGAGGTGGGCGCGGCCCCGGAGAAGAAGGAGGAGGGAGACAAGAAGGCGGAGGCCCCCAAGGGGCCGGTGTCCGTGCGCGTCGATTGGGATGGCTTTGAGCAGCGCGGCACCCGGGTGCCCGTGCCCGCGGACAATCTGGCCTCCCTGGAAGCGGCGCGGGGCTTCCTGCTCTACGCCAAGCAGCAGCCCTTCGTCTACGGCGAGATCAACGGGCGGCGCAGCGGGGGCAGCAGCCTCTGGATCTTCGATCTGAAGAAGCGCCAGGAAAGCGAACTGCTGCCGGATGTCCAAGGCTGGACGCTGAGCCAGGACGGCAACAAGGTGCTGGCCCGAACGGGCCAGGGACCGGCGGCCTCGTACCAGCTCATCGACGCCAAGCCCAAGGCCGCGGAGAAGAAGACGGTCTCCACCAAGGATCTCGCCGTGGACCGCATTCCGGCGGAGGAGTGGCGGGAGGTCTACGACGAGGTGTGGCGGCGCTTCCGCGACAACTTCTACGTGAAGAACATGCACGGCTACGACTGGAAGGCGCTCCGCGAGCAGTACCGGCCCTGGCTCCAGCACGTGACCCACCGCTCGGACCTCACCTACCTCATCACTGAGCTCATCGCCGAGCTGAACATTGGCCACACCTACACGGAGGGTGGCGACGCCTTCCTGCCCGAGCGCGCCCGCGTGGGCCTTCCCGGCGCCCATCTGGAGCTGGATGAAGCCGCCGGACGCTACCGGCTGGCGCGCATCTACCGGGGCCACAACGAAGAGCCCAAGTACCGCAGCCCCCTCACGGAAGCGGGCGTGGACGCCCGGGAGGGCGACTACATCCTGGCCATCGACGGCGCGGAGCTGAAGGCCACGGACAACCCCTATCAGATGCTCCGCCACAAGACCTTCGCCGTGACCCTCACCCTTAATGGCAAACCCACCCTGGAAGGCGCGCGGCAGGTCACCTACAAGCCCATCGACAACGATGCTTCCTTGCGCTACCTGGACTTCGTGCTGCGCTCCAAGGAGACCGTGGACAAACTGAGCGGCGGCAAGGTGGGCTACCTCCACATTCCCGACATGGGAGCGCCGGGGCTCTATGAGTTCGTCAAGTGGTACTACCCCCAGATCCGCAAGGAGGGCCTGGTGATCGACGTCCGCGCCAACGGCGGCGGCAACACCAGCCAGATGTTCCTGGAGCGTCTGGGCAAGAAGCTGCTCGGCACCCGCTTCGGCAACAACAGTGAGCACCCGAGCACCTATCCCAGCACGGTGTTCCACGGCCACATGGTGGCCCTCATCAGCGAGACCAGCGCCAGCGACGGCGACATCTTCCCCTACCACTTCCGCTTCGCGGGCCTCGGTCCACTCATCGGCAAGCGGACCTGGGGCGGCGTGGTGGGCGGTGGCAATTCGCCGCTCATTGATGGCGGCGCCGTCTTCGTGCCGCGCTCGGGCACCAATGCGCCCACCGGCGAATGGATCATCGAGGGTGAAGGCGTAAGCCCTGACATCGAGGTGGAGAACGATCCCGCATCCATGCTCGCGGGTCACGACCTCCAGCTGGAGCGGGGCGTGCAGGAGGTGCTGAAGCGCATCGCCGAGAAGCCCATGCACCTTCCGAAGCGGCCTGCGGATCCAGTGAAGACGAAGTAGTCTCGGCTACAGGAAAAACATCACCACGAAGACGCGAAGGCACGAAGAAAAGCGGGTAAAACGAAGCCAGCTTCCTTCGCGTCTTCGTGACTTCGTGGTGAATCTGTTTCAGGGAGGCCTGAACCCATGCGAATCATCGTCGCGCCTGACTCCTACAAAGGCAGCCTACCGGCCCTGGGCGTGGCCGAGGCCATGGCGCGCGGCATCCGGGCCGTGTTCCCCGATGCCGAAATCCTCAAGGTGCCCATCGCTGACGGCGGAGAGGGCACCGTGGAGGCCCTGGCGGCGGCTACCGGAGGGCGGATCGTGCGCACGGAAGTCCGCGGGCCCCTGGGCGAGCCAGTGCAGGCGCACTGGGGCGTCTCGGGCGATGGCCGCACGGCCTTCATCGAAATGGCCGCGGCCTCGGGCCTTCCGCTGGTGCCGGAGGGCCGCCGCGATCCAAGGATCACCAGCACCTACGGCACGGGCCAGCTCCTGAAAGCGGCCATGGACGCGGGCCTGGCCCGGCTGGTGGTGGGCATCGGCGGCAGCGCCACCAATGATGGCGGCGCGGGCATGGCCAGGGCCCTGGGCGCCCGCTTTCTGGACGCGGAAGGTCGGGAACTGCCTGAAGGAGGCGCGGCCCTGGCCCGCCTCGCCCGCATCGATCTGAGCGGCCTGGATCCCCGGTTGCGGGAAGCCTCCATCCTCGTGGCCTGCGATGTGGACAATCCGCTCTGCGGGCCGCGGGGCGCCTCCGCCGTGTACGGCCCGCAGAAGGGCGCGACCCCGGAGATGGTGGCTGAACTGAACGCGGCCCTGGCGGTTTTCGCCCGCGTGGCTGCCGCGGCCACCTACCGCGAGGTGGCTCAGCGTCCCGGCGCCGGGGCGGCCGGAGGCCTGGGCGCCGGCCTGCTCTTTTTCACGGACGCGAAACTGCAGCCTGGCGTTTCCGTCGTTCTGGACGCCACCGGATTCGATGCCCTGGTCCAGACCGCGGATCTGATCATGACCGGTGAGGGGCGCACGGACGTACAGACGGCCATGGGGAAGGCTCCCCTGGGGGTGGCCGAAGTGGCCAAGCACTACGGCGTGCCGGTCATCTGCCTTTCGGGCGGCCTGGGAGAAGGCGCGGACGAGCTGCTGGCGCACGGCATCGACGCCCTCGCCAGCGTGACGCCTGGGCCCATGGCGCTGGAAACATGCCTGGCCCAGGGCGAAACCCTGGTGGAGGCCGCCGCCTCGCGGGTCTGCCGCCTACTGAAAGTAGGCATGTTCCTACAGTCATTTCCGTGAACAATGGGAGCACCCAACCATCGGCTTCATAGGCCATCGGCTCCATAGGGAGGCTGTCATGAGCATCGACCTCGAATTCCGTTCGGGGGTTCTGGAGGATTACGCCGACGTCTACACGCCGGAGGTGCTGCGGACCCTGGAGGCCCTGGCGCCCCTGGATGCGCAGCGGCGCGAGCTGATGGCCCAGCGCGCGGCCCGCCGGAAACGCCGCGCGGAAAACGGTGAACGCATCGGTTTCCTCGATCCCGGTTCGCTCGTTCCAGGCACCTCCATCACCGTGGCCGATGCCCGGGCCGGGCGCTTCGACGGCGCGGTGATTCCGCCCGACCTTCAGCGGCAGTGGATCCAAGGCACCGGCCCCGCCACCAAGCCCCGCTCGGACGTCCGCGCGGGTATCCGCAACGTGGCCTATGCGCTGCTTTCCGGCGCCGACGGATGGATGTTCGACGGCGAAGACGCCCTGGGCCAGGTGGACACCATGTCCCTGGACAACCACCGCAACCTCAAGCTGGCCCTCGTCCGCAGCCCGCTCTTCCTGGAGGTGGCCGAAGAGGTCTCCCGCGAGATGAACCAGTGGGCCCAGGGCTTCTTCGGGCGCCCCATCATCGCTGACTGGCGCCAGCAGCTGGACTTCACCACGGTCATCTACCGGGTGCGCGGCCTGCACCTGGACGACCGCCACATCCGCCTGGACGGCCATGGCTTTTCCGCCTCCCTCGCCGACATGGCGCTCTACGTGGTGAACAACCACGACCGCCTGCGCGCCGCGGGCCGCAGCATCGTCCTCTACCTGCCCAAGACCCAGACCGCCGGCGACGCCGCCTGCTTCAATGCCTTCATCCTGGCGCTGGAATCCCACCTGGGCCTGCCCGTAGGAACCATCAAGTGCTACGTGCTGGTGGAGCAGATCGAGCAGTGCTTCCAGCTCATGGAGATCCGCGCCGCGCTCTCGCCTCACTTCGTGGGTTTCAACACCGGCCGGTGGGACTACATCAACAGCGTCTCCGACGCCATGGCCTGGGACAGGGCCTTCGTGAATCCCAACATCTCCTCGATCACCATGACCTACGCCTACATGCGGGCCTACGAGGACCGCGTGCGCCGGGCCATGAACACGCCGGACAGGAACGGCCGCTTCGCCCTCTGGCAGGGCGGCATGGAGCCCAACATCCCTGTGGGCTCCGAAGCCGGTGTGTCCGCCAGCATGAAGAAGGCCGTGGCGGGCGCGGAACGCGAGCAGCGTGAAGGCGCTTCGGGGAAGTGGGTGGCCCACTGGAAAATGGTCCACATCGTGCGCCCCGTGTGGGAGAAGGCGGGCCAGGACAACCAGGCCGGGCGGGCCTTCCCGCCCCTCACCCACACGGCCGGGGACGCGGCCAGCCTCGTGCAGCTGGAACCCGCCCCCCGCACCATCGCCGGCGCCCGTGATCTGCTCTCCGTGGCCCTGCAATACGGCAATGCCTTCCTGCGCGGCTTCCAGGCCGCCGCCCTCAAGCCCGCGGACTTCTTCGGCAACGACGATGTGCTCTACCTCATGGAGGACATGGCCACGGGCGAGATCCGCCTGTCCATTCTCTGGGAGTGGATCCACAAAGGAGCCCTGCTCACCGAGGCCGACGCTGGAATGGGCTGCGCCGCCGGAGACGCCTTCACCCCGGCCCTTTTCGCGCGCCTGCTGGAAGAGGAATACGCCAAGCTCCAGAAGGCCAGCAACCGCGACGTGCATGACGACTCCAAGGAAACCACCCTGCCCATCGCCCGCGCCATCGTGCAGACCTACGTGCAGAGCGGCATCAAGGCGCCCTGGTACGTGGATCTGCTGAACCTCAATCTGGGCGTGGAAAGCCTCGCCGAAGCCGAGCGGCGCATCGCGCGGTACCTCGATACGTTCAGGAAAGAGGGCCTCCGGATGACGGAGAATTTGGATTTTTAAGACTATTTTATTATATTAAATCGATATTCAACTTGTATGGATTCTCCTTGTTGATCGGATGTTTTTTGCAAGCGCATGCGATGCGTTGAATTGAAAAACACCCCGTAAATCCCCTTTTATGCAGGGAGTTGCTTGTTAGTAAAAAAAATATACTAGGCAGATTCAGTTGTTTAGGCTAGGGCCGATACAAGGGGCACTGATTCATCAGGAGGACCCCATGATCAAGTCACTGCCCTTGCTCCTTGTCACCGGCGCGGTTGTGGTGGCGCAAACCCCAGACAAATCCCAGCAGGATGTGGAGGAGGAGCTCCTCGCCCTGCTGAACACACCCATCACCGTCGCGGGGAAGAAAGCCCAGAAAATCAGCGAGGCGCCCGCCATCATCTCCGTCATCACCGCCGAGGACCTCCGCAACCAGGGGGTCACCAGCGTGGCGGAAGCCCTCAGCCTGCTGCCGGGCATCAACCTGACGGAAACCTTCTTCGGCTACACGTCGGTGAGCTTCCGCGGAAACCTGCAGACCCACTACAACAACAAGTGGCTGTTCATGCTGAACGACCATCCCATGTTCGAGCCGGTCACGGGGGACAGCAGCTTCAATGGCGTGCCCCTGAGCCAGATCAAGCGCATCGAGGTCCTGCGCGGGCCGGGGTCGGCCATCTACGGGACCAACGCGTTCACCGGCGTGGTCAAGGTCATCACCTTCAATGGGGAGGAAGGCCCGGCCGCCAGCGCTTCCGCGATGGGAGGAAGTTTCGGGACTCGCGGTGGAGAGGGCCGCTACGCGATGAATTCGGGGAAATTCCATCTTTCGGTGGGGGCCTCGGCTCAGAAATCCGATGGATATCCCTACGAGGTGAAGCGGGACGAGAACGGCCGCAGCGGCGAGATCCCCTACAAGAACGACCTCTACACCGGATCCCTTTCCCTCGGCTACGGCGACTGGACGTTCAACGCCGGCGACTTCTCGAACCGGAAGAGCAAATTCGGCTTGATCCCCACCCTGGTCTCCACGGGGGACCGCACCATGGACGGCTACTACCTGGATTCCGGCTACACCTGGCGGGTTACGGAGAAGTGGGACGTGAACGCCTACGGCTACTATGATTCGCTGAAAAAGGACGATCTCATGGGCTGGTACCCGCCTGCCTGGGCCCAGCAGCAGGCGGGGGTGGGCGGCCCCGAACGCGCGCGCTCCGAGGGCACCAAGTACGGACTCATCCTGCACTCCTCCTATCAGCTCAGCCAGGACTGGCGCCTGACGGGAGGGCTGTTCGGAGAGTTCCAGAAGACCGGCCCCTATGACTGGCGCAAGCCAGACGGCACCTTTTCAGCCTTCAAGACGTCCGCCTGGCTCGTGGACTACGATTCCAACACCAAGGGCGGCTACTTCCAGGCCGACGCGCGCCTCAGCCACTCCTTCGCGGCGGTGGCGGGCGTCCGCTACACCCACAGCAGCGTCTATGGCGATTCGGTCAGCCCCAGCGCCGGTCTCGTGTTCAACGCCACGCCCAAGCTGAGCTTCAAGGCCCTCTACGGCACGGGCACCCGCGATCCCAATTTCTTCGAACTCCACGTGGCCACGGCCAACGTCGTCAACGGCAACACGGACCTGAAGCCTGAAAAGGTGAAGTCCTATGAACTGGGCATGGACTATCTGACGGGAAGCAGCAGCCTGCGCCTGAACGCGTTCTGGGCCAACACCAACGATCTGATTTCACGCTCCCTTCTCGCGCCCGCCGGCGTGAACGGCAATACCCGGCCCACGCCCCAGTACGGCAACATCCAGGGGCAGAAGCTCTCGGGCATCGAGGGTGAAATCAAGGGCTCCATCTTCGCCAGCGAGCGGCATTTCCTGAACGTCTCGCTCCTGCAGGGCACGGAGAAAAAGGATTCCTCCGATGTCATGTTCATTCCGAAAGTGCTTGGAAACTTCGGAATCAACCTGCTCCTGGGAAAGAACCTCACCCTCTCGCCCTATGTGCAATACGTCGGCGCGAAAGAAGGCACCCTGCTGCTTTCCAACGGAACTCAAGGAGGGCCCATCCACGTGGGAGGCTACTCGCTCACCAACCTGAACCTGGAATACCGCTTCTCGGCCTTCTGGCTTTCCGTCACCGGGAAGAACCTGTTCGACAAGGTCTACGCGAGCCCTGAGTACATCCGCCGTCTGGTTCCCGAAACGCCGGGAGGCCCCGGAAGGTCCATCTACTTCCAGATCGGATACCGGGGTTAGCGGCAACACCCGTCCGTCGCCTGGGCCCATCACCTAGGCGACGGACACCCGGTTGGGGAAATGCGTCCGGATGCATTCGGGGCAGACGCCGTGGGTTTGCGCCAGTTCCGGGTGGTCGAACAGAAGCCGGTGGGCCGGCGCCCAGATGCCTCGCCGGTTCCGTGTCCGGTGGCACCAGCTGCAGACCGACGCCATCTTTGAGCGGGGCTGGCGGGGGGACTTCACAGGCCGAAGGCTTGGAGCCAATCCAGGCTCCGTCTCCGGCCCCAGGAATTCCGCCAGGGGCTCGAGGCATGGGGTCCACGATTCCACGGGATTGATGGTGCGACAGTCGGTGGCGCTTGGCAAGGCGGGGGCCGGATCCAGGCCCCCGCCTTGCCGGTCCGGGAACCCTACTCCACCGCCCGCAGCTGCGCGGCGAAGGCGTCCAGGGCTCTGTAGTAGGGATCGACGCTGGGGATGTAATGGCGTTCGCCGGCGGCATGGGGACCAATGCCGGTCTGGCCCCAGACCACGGCCTGGCCGCCCGGGGCGAACCGCGCGGAGGTTCCCGCGCCCTTGCGGCCGATGCGGACCTCGCCCCCGGCGCTCTCGATGCCCGCCAACAGGGCCTTCAGATAGGGGTTCCCGGGATCGCAGGCCACGCCGGGCTCCCAGGCGGAGGGAATGAACTCCAGCTGGCGTTCGGCCACCAGGGCTTCGATCTCGAGCCGCATCTTCGACACATCGTCCTGGGGGATGGGGCGGATCTCCACGCCCAGGGCGCCACGGTCCGGCGTGATGTTGAAGATGCCGGGCGTGCCCACCTGGATGTAGGCGAAGCGGGCCAGGGACTGCCAGCCGTCCGCCGACTTCAGGGTGAGGTGCCTGGCGAAGAGCTCGCGCAGGGCCTCCCGGGCGCTGAGCAGGCGCTCGGTGAGATCGCTGCCGCCCACCAGGCCGCTGTGGCCGCGGGTGCCGTGGGCCACCAGCTCGAAGCGGAGGACGCCGCGGTTCTGGGTGCACACCTCGCCCCAGAGTTCCGTGCCCTTCTCCCCGGTGCGCTCGCCGGCGATGAGGAAGGCAGGCTCGTAGCCGCTTTCATCCTTCAAGACCTTCAGGACGTGGGGCGTGCCCATGGGCTCCTGCTCGCCGTTCTCCTCGTTGCCCAGCAGCAGCAGGTTGACGGGCGGGTAGGGGGCGCCCTTCTTGAGGGTGTCCTTCATCCACACGAGGTAGGTCGACACCACCGTCTTCATGTCGGCGGCGCCGCGGCCCCAGAGGTAGTCGCCTTCGATCTTCGGCTCGAACTGGCTGTCATCGGGCTCGGGCGCCACCACGTCAAAGTGGCCGCAGAGCATGGCCGGGGCCTGCTCGCCGCCGGGGAAATGGGCGAACACGGCGGGGAAGGGGCCCCCGTCGAACATCCGCACGGGCACGCCGTGGTTGCGGAGGTAGTCGTAGACGAAGGTGGCGGCGCGGTGCACTTCCGGCAGCCGCTCTTCAGGGCAGGCTGTGACGCTGGGGATGCGCACCAGGCGCTGGGAGAGATCCAGCACCTCGGCGGTCTTGTCCGTGTATTCCGTCTCCACCAGGCTCTCGGGGCGGGGCTGGAAGCGCACGGGGGCCTGGGGATCCAGGTGGACTTCATCACGGGCGTGCTCCACGAAATCGCGCAGCTTGCCCTGCTCGCCGCCCAGGTCGGCCAGATGGGCCGTGATGGTTTCCACATCGCCCCGGACCTGGTCCTTGCGGGCCTCGGCCAGCTCCACCAGGAGGCCGGCGGGCACGATGTCCGAGCTGCCGATCTTGGCCTTCAGGCGCTGGCGGATCTTCTCGGCGGTGCTGGGCGCGCCGGCGGCCAGGGCCACCAGGGGCTGCAGGTCCTCCCAGAGGCCGAGGGCCTCCGCCATGGGCCGCATCTGCTGGAGGGTCCAGGCCAGGAACGCTGATAGCGCGACAGGCTTGGCCGTGAGGGGATCCTCGATGACGGCCTTCAGGCCCTCCTTGGCGGCCAGGTTCTCGTTGCGGCGGGCCCGCTTGATGTCCTCGGCGTCGTAGCGGAAGCCGCGGGCAAAGTCGGGATCGGCGTAGAAGCGGAGCAGCAGCAGGTGCTTCAGGGTGAGGTTCGCCACGTCGAGGGCCAAATCGTGGCAGGGGTCGTCTGTGCGGACTTCCACGCGGGCCATGGGCAGGTCGATGCGGGCGAAGAGGTTCTGGCGCTCGATCTGCGCGGCCATGTCCTCCACGTTTCGCGTCTCGCCGGCGGCGAAGAGGCCCCGGGCGTAGATGTCATGGAGCTGGTCGCTGGTGACCTGGATGAGGCGTTCCACGGGCTCCGCCTGGGAGCGGGCGCGCACGGGGATCCAGTTGTTGTTGCCGAAGCGGACGCCGCTGCGCACCAGCTCGTAGGACAGGCGCAGGTAGTCCGGGTGGCTGCGGTTGAGGTCCGGCACGTCCAGGGCGGGCGGGTTTGGGAAGGTGAGGTTGCGCACGGATTCGAAGGGCGTGAGCCGGACGACCGGCTTGCCGTTCTCTTCGGAGGCCTGCAGGGGCGTGCTGGCGCTGGCGGCGATGAAGACGGCCGCGAAGGCGCGCATGAAGCGGGTGCCCGTGATGTAGACGTGGTTCTTGTAGTCGTCGAGGTGCGTGTCGCCCCGCTCGGCGGCGGGCAGGTGCATGAAGTCCCAGGCCAGCATGGGTTCGGGCAGGCTCAGGTTGGAGTGGGTGCCGGCCGTGGCCAGCTCGGTGCCGTACATGTCCACGCAGCGCTGCAGGTAACGGCGCTTGGCCAGGTGCCAGGACTCGGGCACGCAGTCCGGACCGATCTTGGGCAGCACGAGGAGGTTGCCGTGCCAGTAGTTAAGGGGTTCGCCGAAGGCGCGTCCGGCCTTGGCCAGGGCGTTGATGAGGGCGCCCTCCAGCAGGCGCCCCTCGTACACGGCGCCCTTGGGCGTGTGGTAGGGCTTGGTGACGAACTCGATCATCCAGTGGAAGACTTCCAGCTGGTGGTATTCCTCGGTCCAGGGTGCCAGCACCTTGGCCCGCAGGTGGTCCACGAAGGACATGCGGTCCGGCCCCGTGCCCACGGTGAGCAGGGGGCGGAACTGGGGATCCATGAGGTTCCACTCCAGCTCCAGGCCGCAAAGCCCGCCCGTGGGGCGGGTTTCCAGCGCCGTTTGGCGGGCCAGCTGGAACTTCTCGACGAAGGCATTCAGATCAAACATCGAAACTCCGTGCTCATCATGGGAACTGCAACCGATCACCACCAAGTCACCAAGACACCAAGAAAATCCAAAACTGCCTTGCTCTGTTCTTGGCGCCTTGGTGGTGAGTCTTTTAATGCTGGAGGGCCTTCAGCGCATCGATCAGCCGTTTCGCCGCGCCCTGGGTGCGTTCGACGGGGGTGGCGTAGGAGAAGCGGATCCAGTCGGCGCCGTAGGGGCTGAAGAAGGCGCCGGGCACCACGGCCACGCCATGGTTCTCGGCGAAGTGCTGGCCCAGGGGCTCGGAGTCCGCCCAGCCCTTGGCCTTCAGGCCCTCGGCCACGTGGATGAAGGCGTAGTAGCCCTGGCCGATGATGTGCGTGAGGCCCTGGGTTTTCAAATACTCGCGGATCCAGGCTCGGCTCGCGCGGCAGGGCCCCACGATGGGGGCGGCGGCTTCCTGCAGGCCCTTCTCGTAGGCGGCCATGGCCACGGCCAGACTGAAGAACGACGGGATGACGGTGTGGGAGGCCTGGGCCACGATGGTCTTCACCACGTCGGCGTCCGCCAGCAGGTGGCAGTTGCGGATGTTGGATCCGCCCAGGCTCTTGGTGATGCCATCGAGCACCATGAGGCGCTTGCGCTGGGCCGGCTCGAAGGCGCGCAGCAGCACGTTCACGTCATAGGGCTCATCGTCGCCCACCGCGTGGTACATCCAGTCGAAGAGCACGAAGGCGATGCCCGCTTCCAGGGCCGCGCGGGCCAGCTCGATCTGGCGCTGCAGCGTGAGGGTCTGGCCCGTGGGGTTGTCGGGGCTGGTGATGACGAGGCCGGCCACCTTGCGGCCCGTCTTCGCGGCTTCGGTGACGCAGGCGCGAAGGCCGTCTTCGGTGTAGGCCCAGCCCTCTTCGGCGCGGCCCGGCGCCCACATGACGTTGGCGCCGATGCCGTAGGGGCCCCAGTTGTAGCTGATCCAGGGCACGCGGCTCACGACGATCACGTCGCCCTGGCGGCCGTGGCCCAGGGCCAGCATGGCCTGGTAGGCCTTCTGCAGGCCATCGCGGCCGCCCTGGGTGCCGATGACGTTGGCCGTGCCCCAGCCCGTGTCCGGCGCCAGCTTCCAGTAGGACTCGGCCACGATACGGCGGTAGGCCTCGGTGCCGAAGGGCATGTCGTAGGCCGTGCCGTGCTGCTTCTGCAGCTCGAAGGCGCGATCGAGCAGGGCCCCGGGCACGCCGGGCAGGGAGGCGCCGCCATCGCCCTGGCTGGCGTCGAAGACCGGCACGCCGGGCTGTTTCTCCTGGAACACCTTCAACGATTTGTTGATGAGGAACATGCGCGAAGCGGGAATGGGCGCCATTCGGCCCAGGTGATCGCTCACGGGGACGAGGTTCGCTTGAGGTACGGCGAAGGCTGGGGTCTCGGGAGAGAGCAGGTGGGACACGGATCCTCCAGGTGCGTGGGAACGCAGGTGGGCCGATATGAAAAGGTCGCCCCTGCGAAACCGCAAGGACGACAAACTCAATTCAAGAATAGCAGTGGATGGGCTCGCTCGAAGACTGGGAATTTGACAAAGGCAATTCCAAAGAACGAAAACCTTACAAATTGTTCAATTGGTGATCCATCGATCGGATGCGCCGTGGATCCGCTGCGGCCTAATAAAAGCCGTGATTATCTTCTTATAAGCGGGCCTTATGGCTGGTTGATGTCCTTGTCTTTGTGTCGGAAAAGACGGGCACCCTGGCCGGTGTAATCCGCCACTTGATGGCCGTTCCCGCGCAGCAGGTAGCGATGGCTGAGCAGGCCTTCCAGGCCCACGGGCCCCCGCGCATGGATGCGGCCGGTGCTGATGCCCACCTCGGCGCCGAAGCCGTAGCGGAAGCCGTCGGCGAAGCGGGTGGAGGCGTTGTGGAAAACGCCCGCCGCATCGACCTCTGCCAGGAAGCGCGCGGCGGCGGCGCTGTCTCCGGTGACGATGGCCTCCGTGTGGCCGCTCCCGTGGGCACGTATGTGGGCCAGGGCCTCGTCCAGATCCGCCACGATTTTCACGGCGAGGATGGGCGCGCCGTACTCGGCGTCCCAATCATCTTCCGTGGCGGGGAGAAGGTCGGGGATGAGTGCGAGGCAGCGGGCGCAGCCCCGCAGCTCCACGCCTCGCGGGCGCAGGTCTTCCACCAGCCTGGGCAGAAGCCGCGCCGCGGCCCGCTGGTGGATGAGCACCGTCTCCACGGCGTTGCAGGCGGCGGGGTACTGCAGCTTTCCATCCCGCACCAGGGCCAGCGCCATGGCGGGGTCGGCGGCCTCGTCGAGCACCATGTGGCACACGCCGTCGGCGTGGCCCAACACAGGAATGCGGGTGGAGGACTGGATGGCCCGCACCAGCGCCTTGGACCCGCGGGGGATGACGAGATCCACCAGGTCGGGCCGTTGCAGCAGGGCGTGGACGGCTTCGCGGCCAGGCAGGCTCTGGACGGCTCCTTCGGGCAGCTGCGCTTCCCGCAGCGCCGCTTGAACCAGTTCCACGAGCAGGGCGTTGGAACGGCAGGCCTCGCTGCCACCCTTGAGCAGCGCCGCATTGCCGCTCTTGAGGGCCAGGGAGGCGATCTGGACGAGGGCGTCGGGGCGGGCCTCGAAGATCACGCATAGCACGCCGAGGGGGCAGGTGACGCGGGTGAGTTCCAGGCCCTCGTCCAGCTCGCGGCGCAGCTGCACCTGGCGGAGAGGGTCGGGCAGGGCGGCCACGGCGCGGACGCCTTCCGCCATGGCCGCCACCTTGGCAGGATCCAGGCGGAGCCTTTGCAGGGTGGCGGCATCGAGGGCCCCGGCCTCCCGGAGGTCTTCGGCCCCGGCCTCCCGGAGGTCTTCGGCATTGGCCTCCAGCAGGGCGGCGGCCCGTCCCTCCAACAGGCCGGCAAGATGCTGCAGCGCGGCGTCGCGCTGCCCGGCGGGGGTGATGGCGAGGCGGCGGGAGGCCTGCCGGGCGGCTTCGGCCATGGCCTGGGCGGTGGCGGTCATGAGGAAACCCCCTTCATGGCGCATTGGAAGAAGGTGCCCACGGGTTCGCCGGCGAGGATCTGATCGAGGATGCGGGGCGCCAGTCCCGAGGCCAGGGCCACGGGAACGCCCGCCTGCGCGGCCTGCCGGGCAGCCGCCACCTTGCTGGCCATGCCGCCCCGTCCGCCCGCGGAGGTGCCCGCGAGGTTCACGGAGAGATCGGCTTCGAAGGGAACATGGACGAGGGGAGTGGCGCCGGGATTCAAGCCCGGATCCTCCGTGTGGAGGGCGCTCACATCCGAAAGCAGGATGAGCAGGTCGGCCTCCAGATGCGCGGCCACCAGGGCGGAGAGGTGGTCGTTGTCGCTGAAGACGGGACGCGGGCCGGGGCCGGACTCGGGGTTGGGTCCGGGGCCTGGTCGCTCCAGTTCCAGGGTGGAGACGGTGTCGTTCTCGTTGAGCACCGGAACGGCGCCCAGTTCCAGCAGGGTTTCCAGCGTGTGCCGCAGGTTGAGGTGGCGCAGGGAGTCGGTGAAATCATCCTCGGTGAGCAGCACCTGGGCGGCCCGAAGGCCCAGCCGGGCGAAGCCCTCCTGGTAGAGGGCCATGAGCAATCCCTGGCCCACCGCCGCACAGGCCTGTTTCTGGACCAGGGTCCGAGGCTGGAGGCCCAATTGGCGGGCCCCGAGCCCCACGGCCCCGGAGGAGACGAGCAGCGGCTCTCCACCTCGCCGCCGCAGGGCGGCCACGCTTTCCATGAGGCTGTACAGGCGGCTGAGGGCAGGGCGGCCCTCGGCATCCACCACCACCAGGGTGCCCAGCTTCACGACGATGCGTCGCGCTGTGGTGCAGGGGGCGCGGGGATTCACAACCGTGGGTTCGTGGGCGGATTGAGGCGAGGCCATGGGCGCTTCCAAAGAAAAACCCCCGATCCGTGTGCGGGTCGGGGGGCGGGAAACAGGGTCGGCTGCTGCTAGATCAGACGCTCCCTCCGGCCACCGGCTGGCTGTGGCTAGGGCGCGGGTTGGGGGTCAGGAGGCGGGACATGATGCTGCCAGTGTGGAAGGTGCCGGTCCCGGACACAAGTGGTTGTTCAGACAGGATGGCCATCTTCTGCCCGCTCCGGGCGTTGCCAGCCATGCGGCGTGGCTGCGAGCGGTTCAGGCCCGGGCTGCTGCTTGCAGAGCATCCCACAGGGCCTGCACGTGAGGCCGCTCGGTGGTCTCAGCGCCGATGCTCACTCGAAGCATCTGCTTGCCCTTGAGCAGGGAGGGCGTGAGGTAGGCCTTGCCGCCCTCATTGAGGCGGCGCGCCAGGTCCAGGTTGTGGGCGGCCAGGGCCGCTTCGTCCAGGCCGGGTTTCAGGTGCCGGATGCACACGGTCTGCAGGGGCACGGGGGCCAGCCGCTCCCAATCCGCGGTCCCGTCCACCTGGGCCCTGAACCACTGCGCGTTCTCCAGGTCGCGGCGCAGGCGCCCCTGCAGGCCCTCCACGCCCACGTCCATGAGGAAGAACCACAGCTTCAGCGCCCGGAAGCGCCGTCCCAGCTGGATGTGCCAGTCCCGGAAGTTGCTCACTTGGCCGTCCTGCGCGGTGCGCAGGTAGCTTGGGTTGGTGCTCATGACGCGGATGAGGTGCTGGGGGTCTCGCACGTAGTAGGCGCTGAAATCGAAGCCCACGCCCATCCACTTGTGGGGGTTGAAGATCACGCTATCGGCTCTCTCGACGCCCTCCCACATCCAGCGGCATTCGGGCAGAACCATGGCCGTGCCCGCCAGGGCGGCGTCCACGTGGAGCCAGAGGCCATGCTGTTCGGCGAGGTCGGCCATGGCCGCCACGGGATCGATGGCCGTGGTGCCCGTGGTGCCCACGGCGGCCACCAGGGCGCAGGGGCGCAGGCCGATCTCCAGATCCTTCTCAAGGGCTGCCTTCAGCAGATCCAGGCGGATGGCGTGGTTCCCATCCGTGGGGATGAGGCGCAGGAAGCTGCGGCCGAAGCCCGCCAGCAGGGCGGCCTTCTCGATGGAGCTGTGGCCCTGGTCCGAGGCGTAGACCACCAGGGGCGCCTCGCCGCTCTGCAATCCCTCGGTGTCCTGGGCGTAGGCCGAGGCCTTTTCCCGGGCGCAGAGCAGGGCCGTGAAAGTGGCGGTGCTCGCGGTGTCGTGGATGACGCCCGTGAAGGCGGGGCTGAGGCCCACCATCTGCCGCAGCCAGTCCATGACCACCTCTTCCACTTCCGTGGCAGCGGGGCTGGTCTGCCAGCTCATGCCCTGGGCGCCGATGCCCGAGGCCGCGAGGTCGCCGAGGATCGAGGCGTAGGTGGTGTTGCTGGGGAAGTAGGCGAAGAAGGAGGGATGGTTCCAGTGCGTGATGCCGGGCATCACGTCCCGCTCCAAGGCCGCCAGAGCCTGGGCCATGCGGCCCCCCTGCTGGGGCGGATGGTCCGGGAAGGCCGAGCGGATCTCGCCGGGCAGCGCCCGGCTCATGACGGGCAGGCGTTCCATCCCTTCGCGGTAGTCCGCGATCCAATCGACGAGCTGATAACCGAGGCGGCGGAATTCTTGGGCGTCCATGGGCTCTCCAGAGGAGTGGACGCCCAGAGTAGCGCTGGAGGATGACCGTTTAGAATCCGTATAATGGGTATGAAATTGTCCAAAAAGGCCGGATGATGCTGCTCGATGCTGAATCCCTCCATTGCTTCGAGGCCGTGGCCAGCCGCTTGAACTTCCGGGCCGCGGCCCGGGAGGTGGCCCTGTCGCCCACGGCCCTCAGTGAGCGGATCCGGCGGCTGGAGGCCCAGCTCGGGACAAGCCTTTTCCTGCGCACCACCCGCACGGTGGCCCTCAGCGATGCCGGCGCCCGGCTTCTGCCGGAAGCCCGCCGGGTGCTGGAAGCCCATGCCCGGGCCCTGGCCGTGGCGCAGGAAGCTGGGGGAAGGGCGCCCCTGGAGCTCCGATTGGGCACCCGCTACGAGCTGGGGCTGTCCTGGCTGGTGCCAGCGCTGCCCGAATTGGAGGCCGAGGTGCCGAGCCGGATCATCCACTTGCAGTTCGGCGATATGCCCGAGCTGCTGGGGTTGTTGGCCGAGGGCAAGCTGGATGCCCTCATCACCAGTGCCCGGGTGCCCAGGGGGCGCCTTGAGGCCCGGGATCTGCATGCGGAAGCCTATGTGCTGGTGGGTGAAGCAGGCTACTTGGCCCGCCAGCCCTTCCGCGGGTCAGGGGACGCCCCGGCCCACACCCTCATCGATTTGCGGGCGGACCTGCCTCTCAGCCGCTACTTTCTGGATGGAGCTGGCGGCCCGGGGCTCTGGCCCTTCGCCCGCATTGAACACCTGGGCACCCTCGCCGCCGTGCGTCTGCGCGTGCTGCAGGGCAGGGGTGTGGCCGTATTGCCCGCCTACTTCGTGGCGGAGGACTTGCGGCACCGGCGGTTGCGGCGCCTCCTCCCCAAGGTGCGGTTGCCTGAAGACCAGTTCCGCCTCATCTGGCCCCGGGGCCATCGGAAGGCGAGCGCCCTGTCTGAATTGGCTGAAAGCCTGGCCCGGCGCCCGCTGGCCTGAACCCGGAACTGCCCGGGAGGGCGATCAGTGGTGGGCGGGCGCTGCCGGGGCGAGGGAAAGGGGCTTGAAGAACTGCACCTTTCCGCTGGCCAGGTTGTAGAGGGCAGGGACGACCCACAGTTTTTCCTCCGTCACCAGTCCGCGCAGCAGGCTTGAGCGGTCGAGGATGGCCTGGGCCTGGCGCCGCGCATTGGTCTCTTCCAGGCGGGCCAGGTGGGCCTTGACGTCTTCGTTGGGATCGTGGGGCGTGCTTTCCAGCAGGCCCGACATGCCGGCCTGGAGGGCCCAGAGGTTGCCGGGCAGGGGTTTGCCGTTGGCTTCGCGGATGGCCTTCACGGCGCCGCAACTGGTGTGACCCATGACGACCACGAGCTTGGAGCCCAGGTGCTCGGCCGCGTATTCGGCGGAGGCGATGCCCTGCAGGTCCGGCGCATTGCCCGCTTCACGGATGGTGAAGAGGCGGCCGGCCTCCTGATCGAACACCAGCGCGTCGGGCACCCGGCTGTCCGAGCAGGTGACGACCACGGCGAAGGGAGCCTGACCGCCCACCAGGGCCGCGCGCATGGATGCATCATGACCGGTATCGAGGGTGCGCACGCGCTTGCCCGCCACGAAGCGGGCATTGCCTGCGGCCAGTTCCGTGAGCGCGGCGCTGGGGCTGTCGGGTCCCTCGGGGGCGGAAGCGGGCCCGTGGGCCGCCGGGGCGGCAGCAGGCGCGGTGGCCGGGGTGGTGGCCGGGGTGGTGGCATGGTGCTGGGGCTTGGCCTTGGCGGCCTGATGGGTGGCGGGTTCATCCGCGAGCAGCGTGAACGAAGCGGCGGCAAGGAGGAAGGGCAGGGCTCGCATGGCGACTCCAAAGGAACGGACCTTTGGATCATCGGAGGGAGGGGCCGGGTCCATGAATCGCGGCCGGACCGGCGCAGGGTTTCTGCCGCCGGTCCATTGTAAAAACTGACCCTATTTGGACGTGGCGCTGCGTTGCTGGAGTTGGTCCATCAGGCCGCTCCAGGCGCTCTGCGTGGAACTGAGGTCTCCAGCATCCAGAGCCGTTCCGATGGCCGAGAGGGCGGACCTTCCTCCGTTTTGGGAGCCTTCTTGAGGCGGCGGCTGATGGGCCTTCATGCGCGCCTGCATGGTTTGGAACAGGGCCTTGGCGCCACTCAAGTCGCCGGAATCGATGCGCTTGCCGAGCTGGGTCAGATCCTGCTCGAAGGGGTTTGAACCGGACTGGCCCGCGCCAGGGGCGCCCAGGCTGGCCAGCTGCGTCTGCAGGGATTGAAAAGCGGTCTTCGCGGCGGTCTCGTCCCCGGAATCGAGGGCCTCGCCGATGGCGGTGAAGGCTCCTGCCAAGGGATCGTCGCCGCCCTCGGCGGGGCGATGCGCCTGCATCTTTTCCTGCAAGGCCGCGTAAGCCTTCTTCGCGCCGGACAGATCGCCGGAATCGATGAGCTTGCCCAGGTTTTCCAGATCCGTCTGGAAGGGATTGGACCCCTGGGGCCGGGCCATCGCCTGGGCCGTCAGGGAAAGGCTCAGGGAATCGGTGGCAGCGTCCCCGCCGCTGCTGGCGCCGGTGGAAGAGGCCCGGCGCTTCGTGGCCAGAAGGGACACGAGGTCGAGGCTTTGGGAAGACCCGATGGCTGAAACGGTCATACAACCCTCCGTGGTGGATGTGGAGCACGGCTCCGCCGTGCCCCCGCAAACGGCCGGCCAAAGGCCGACCATCCTTCCTCGGCACGGGCGCTCCGGGGGGTGACCGGTCCGGGCCCAACTGCATCCCGCCGCCGCCGGATGTGGAAGGAGCGCCGCCGGATGGGGATCCTCGTCCGGCGCCCCGGAAGGATCTGGCTTCGCCTCGGCGGTTTGGTTCATGCTCGGGGCCTGGATCGGTACGGGTGGGGGGCAGGAACGGCCAGGCGCCCGTCGCGGAATGCTCCCAGCGGGACCGCCCGGACACCTTTCGCGGATCCGCTGGACGGCCCTCTGGCAACACTCGGCGGCTTGGATTCGACGTTGGGCGTTCCGATCATGCGATTGGACCGGAATCCTGGTTTGCTGGTATCCGACGTTCGTCCGGAGTGCGCGTGCGGCAAGAAGTGATCCTTCCATCCCTGCGGCGGCGCCTGGCGGACCGGGGGAACATCGCCCTTGTGCTCCTCATCGGGGGGATGTTCTGCCTCCTGCGGATGCTGGACGGGCGGCACCCGCCCTCCCCGGTGGAGTGGCTGCTGCCCTTCCTCATGGTGTACTTCCATCTGGCCCTCGCCCCGGTGCCCTGGCAGTGGGCCCCGGAACCGGGGCGGCAGCTTTCCTTCGCCCGGGGATTGATGCTTTCGGTGCTGTTCAACGCGGTTTGGATCGCCGCCTTGTTCCTGGCGGCCCGGCTTTTCCTTCCGGCGCCGGATCCCTTCCGCCTTCCGCCGGAGTGGCCCGCGCACCTGCCGCCACCGCCCTTCCGGCCGCGGCCGCTCAATCCAGGCTGGGGCCTGGGCCTCATCAACCTTGCTTTCGCCATGCTGGTGGGGGGCGTGCTGGCGGAGAAGGAGGCGGTGGAGGCGCGGGAGCGCGAGACCGCGGGCCTGCTCCGCCAGGCCGAGGCCAAGGCGTTGCAGAACCAGCTGGAGCCCCACGTGCTCTACAACGCCCTGAGCAGCCTGGCGGAACTCATCCACGAGGATCCCCTCGCGGCCGAAGAAGTGGCCACCCAGTTGGCGGATCTGTACCGGAGCCTCACCTGGCATGGCAAGCGCGACCGCGTGACCCTGGGGGAGGAGCGGCGCCTGGTGGAGGCCTACCTGGCCATGGAACAGATGAGGCTCGGGGAACGCCTGCGGGTGGCCTGGACATGGCCCCCCTGGGCCGAGGGCCTTTCCATCCCGCCCTTCTTCCTGCAGCCCCTGGTGGAAAATGCGATCAAGCACGGGATCGGGCCCTGCGGCGCAGGCGGGGACCTGCGGATCTCCTGCTCGCGGCAGGGCGCGCGGATCAGCCTGCGGGTGGAGAACACCGGAGTGATTCCGCCGGAGAGTGGCGGGAAGGGCGCCCAGCTGGGCATCGGCCTGGGCAATCTGCAAGCGAGGCTGGCCCTGTGGCACGAGGCTGGGGGGGCCTTCCAGCTGGTCCGGGAGGCGGGCTGGTCCGTGGCGCTGCTGAGTTGGAACGCAGCGGAGGCAGCATGAACGCCCAAGGCATGCGGGTGGTGGTGGCCGAGGATGAGGCCCTCAGCCTCAAGCGGCTGGTGCGGCTGCTGCAGGAGGCCGGCTGCCAGGTGGCCGCCACGTTTCCCGAGGGACGGAGCCTGCACGACTGGCTGCAGGCGCCCCGGGAGATCGACGCCATCTTCCTCGACATCCACATGCCCAATCTGGATGGACTGGAGATCCTGAAATCCGTCCAGGGCCGCTTTCCCGTGGTGCTCACCACGGCCTTCTCCGAGCACGCGGTGGAGGCCTTCGACGCAGAGGCCGTGGACTACCTGCTCAAGCCCATCACGGCCTCCCGGCTGGGCCGGGCGCTCCACCGCATCCTCGCCCGGCGTTCGGTTGCCGCGGCCCCCCGGCCGCCGGACCCCCCGGCCCACCACCGCTACCCGGTGCAGGCCGGCACCGGCGTGGTGCTGGTCGATCTGACGAAGACCACCCACTTCGAGGTGGAGAACGAAGTGGTGTGGGCCCATGCGGGAAGCCGCCTCCGCACCCTCTGGACCAGCCTGGGCGAGGTGGAGGGAGCCTTCCTGGGCGCAGGCCTGCTGCGAATCCACCGCCACCTGCTGGTGCGTCCCGAGGCGGTGGTCGGCCTCAAGCCGGCGCCCGGAGGCCGGGTGCTGGTGCGGCTCCAGGGCGGCGCCGAGGTCGAAGCGAGCCGGGGCGGCGCACCACGGCTGCGGGAGCGGCTGGGATTGTAGAGCTCGGCTTCACCACAGAAAGCTGGTTGGCCACGGATTAACACGGATGTACACGGATGAAAGGAAAGCGCCTGATCCATCCCGTTCCTCTTGGCTGAACAGGTTTTTTGCCGGGGCGGAGGGGACGAAGGGGCTGTGGACAAGGGCTGTCCGGCCCCATCAATTCGACGTTCAGCCGCCTGCCCGAGCCATTGGGCGGAAAGGCCTTCGTTCGGCTCACGGATGGATGCCCGCAGCCGATAGCCATTGACAGGGGGGGGCATACGGCGTTTCCGGTTTGGGGGCGCGTCAGGCCCGGCGAATCAGGGAGGGATCCATGTCTGTGGGAAGCATCGGCGGCGTGTGCGGGGGGGCCCAGGCTTGTACGGATCCCAGGGACCTGAACCGCGATGGCAAGGTGACCGAAGCGGAGGTCGAGGCCTACGGCCGCCTGCACCCGAAGCCGAAACCTCCGGAGGAGTCGCAGGCTCAGGGCATTGAAACGCGCGCCCACCCCGTGGCGGCTTCCGGCGGAATCGACCTCAGCGTGTAGGCGCCGTGCGTGAGGCGAAGCCGAATGCCCAGGCGCTGGCCCCTGGGGCAAGGTGATGGCTACTCGTAGCGGAGGGCCTCGATGGGATCCTGTTTCGCGGCTTTCATGGCGGGCCGCGGGACCCGCTCCGCGAGGCCAAGCAGCGCGCAGGCCGAGTGGGAGGACGCGCCGGTGGCGCGTCCGTTCGCGGGGGAGCAGGCGCCGTGCGTGAGGCGAAGCCGAATGCCCAGGCGCTGGCCCCTGGGGCAAGGTGATGGCTACTCGTAGCGGAGGGCCTCGATGGGATCCTGTTTCGCGGCTTTCATGGCGGGCCACAATCCGAAGATCAGCCCCACGGCGGTGCTGACGCCGAAGCCCAGGACGATGCTCCAAAGGGGCGCGGCGGCGGGGAAATCGAAGGCCAGCCGCACCAGCATGGCGATGCCCAGGCCCGTGGCGATGCCGATGGCGCCGCCCACGCCCGTGAGGGTGATGGCCTCCACCAGGAACTGCATGGCGATGTCGCGGCGTGTGGCGCCCAGGGCTTTGCGGACGCCGATCTCCCGCGTCCGCTCGGTGACGCTCACCAGCATGATGTTCATCACGCCCACGCCGCCCACCAGCAGGGCGATGCTGGCGATGAGGATCATGGCGCCGGCGATTCCGCCGGTGATGGCCTTGAAGGTCTCCATCTGGCCTTCGCTGGTGAAGATGGCGAAATCGTTGGGATCCTTCGCCCGCAGGCCGCGCCGGGCCCGGAGGATGGCCACGCCCTGGTCGGTCATGGCCTGCTGCTGGTTGGGGTCGAAGGGGACGGTGGCGATGTGGATGGTGTCGCCGTTGCTGTTCTTCACATCGGGAAACATCTCATCGAAGGTGCTGAAGGGGATGAGCACGATGTTGTCGGCGCTGCCGCCCAGGAAGGAGCCCCGCTTTTCCAGCAGGCCCACCACCCGGAAGGCCACTCCGTTGATGAGAATCTCCTGGTGGATGGGGTCGCGGTGCAGCCAGAGGGCTTCGGCCACGTCGGGCCCGATGACCGCGGTCCGGGCGGCATGCGAAATGTCGGCGTCCACGAGGAACCGCCCATCCTCGATGGCGGCGTTGTTGGCGGGGGCGTAATCAGGCACCACGCCGGCCAGGGTGGGGCCGTTGGCCTCCTTGCCCTTGATGTTCTTGAAGGTGGTGGAGGCCGCCAGGGCGGGCAGGTTGAGGTAGCGCTCGGGGCTGACCGCGGCCGCCAGGGTGTTGAGGCGCTTGAGGGCGTGGGCATCCTCCAGGGTGAGGTCGCGCCGGCGGCGCTGCTCTTCGGGAGGGCCCGAGGGGCCGCCGCCGAAGCGGGGATCGTACTTCTGGTACTGCACCAGGGTGGTGCCGAAGGAAGAGAAGGCGCCCGTGATGGCATCGTTGAATCCGGCCACGAAGCTCACCATGGCGATGACGGTGGCCACGCCGGAGACGATGCCCAGCAGGGTGAGGAAGCTGCGGAGGCGCTGAGTGAGGATGGAGCGGAAGGCGAACCGGACATTTTCAATGTGGATCGACCGGAGGGAGGTGCGGGCGCGGGCAATCATGGCTTCTCCTATTCCGCCCGCAAGGCGTCGATGACCGGCAGGTTGGCCGCCCGCCGGGCCGGCAGCCAGCCGGCGAGGAGTCCCACGGCGGTGGAGAGGCCGATGCCCATGAGGACGATGCCGGGGGTGATCTGGGCGGGGAAGCCCGTAGCGGCCTTCACCAGCAGGGCCAGGCTTCCGCCGAAAAGGACGCCCACGACGCCGCCTGCGGCGGACAGCAGGGCTGCCTCCAGGAGGAACTGGCGGCGGACATCCCGCTTTTTGGCGCCCATGGCCATGCGCACGCCGATCTCCTGGGTCCGCTCCGCCACGCTCACCAGCATGATGTTCATGATGACGATGCCGCCGACGCCGAGGGAAACCGAAGCGATGAGGGTGAGCAGCACGAAGGTGGCGGTGCTGATCTGGCGCCAGAGCTCCTGGAGCTGGTCCTGGGTGAGGAAGCCGAAGGGATCGGGATCCCTCCAGGAGGTGTGCCGCAGGGCCCTGAGGAAGGCCCGGGTCTCGTCGATGGATTCGTTCAGACCTTCGACGCCGCCGCGGGCCTTGATGAAGTAGTCCAGGGGATCGTTGGGGGCGAAGAAGTTCTTGCGGTAGACCTGGAAGGGGATCAGCACCAGCTGGTCGCGGTTGATGCCCAGGCCTTTGCCCTCCTTCACCATGTGGCCGATCACGCGGAAGGGGAGGCCCCGTACCATGATGGTGCGGCCGATGGGATCCTGGTTGGGGAAGAGCTCATCCTTGATGTCGGCGCCGATGATGGCCACGTTCTGGGCCGCCTCGTCCTCCCCTTCGGTGAAGAAGCGGCCGTTGTTGCCGGTGTCGAGGTTGAGGATGTTCGGGAAATTGGCGGTGCAGCCCACGACGAAGGTGTCCGCCAGGCGCTTGTCGCCGTGGTTCACGGGCAGGGTCTTGAAGCTGCGGGTGGCGGTGAGCTGGGCGTGGCTCAGCACGCCGCTGTTCAGGCGCTGGAACTCTTCCCAGGTGAACTGGGGCCGCTTGATGGCCTGGATGAATTCTTCGCGGCTGCGGATGATGCCGAAGCGCGTGACGATGTACATGTCGGGCGCCAGGACGATGACCTTCTCCTGCACGTAGCGGTTCAGGCCCGTGATGATGCCCACCACACCCACGATGGTCGTCACGCCGATGATGATGCCCAGCAGCGTGAGGAAGCTGCGCAGTTTGTGGGCCCGGATGGCCCGCAGGGCCACCCGGAGCAGCTCTTGGTAAGACATGGGCTAACCCTTCTTCTCTTCCTTCTTGTCGTCCTTTTTCTTGCTCTTGTCTTCCCGCACCAGCTCGCCGCCCTTCAGGTCGCGCAGGGTCCGGAAGGGGCCGGTGATCACCGTCTCGCCGCCCTTCAGGCCGCTCAGCACTTCCACGTTGAGATCGCCCAGCAGGCCGGTCTTCACGGGGACAAACCTGGTTTTCCCGCCCTCGAAGAGCCACACGCCCTCTTCATCCCGGGGCGCTCCGGGCTTGAGGGTTTCGCCGGGCTTGGCCTTGATCTCGCGGGTGACCAGGGACTGGATGGGAATGGCGAGCGCCTGGTCGCGGTTGCCGGTGTAGATGTCGGCCTGGGCGGAAAGGCCGGGCTTGATGGTGAGGGGCGGGTTCTTGATCCAGACCTTCACCTTGAACTTGATGGCCTCGTTCACATTGGCCTTCAGGATGGGGCTGCCGCCCACTTCGGTGACTTCGCCATCGAAGGTCTGGTTGGGATAGGCGTCGATGCGCACCTGGGCCTTCTGGGCCAGCTTTACCGTGGGGATGGAGGCCTCGTCCACTTCCATCTCGGCTTCCACCTTGCTCATGTCGGAGATCGTGAGCAGGACGGTTCCGGGCTGGTTCTGGATGCCGGGAACGGCCGTCTCGCCCAGCTCGATGCGGCGGGCGGTCACCACGCCGTCCATGGGCGCGGAAATGGTGGCATAGCCCAGGCCCACGTGGGACTGGGCCAGGGTGGCCTTGGCCTGGTCGCTCCGGCGGCGCGAAGTCTCCTGAGCGGCCTGGGTCGTCTCGAAGGCGGTCTTGGCGCGCTCGAATTCCGCCGCGGCGATGATGCCCGCCGCGCGGTTGGCCTTGGCCCGCTCGAAGTCCGCCTTGGCCTGAGCCAGGTTCGCCGTGGCCGAGGTGAGGTCGGACAGGGCGGCCTGGAGGCTGGCCTGCATGGCGTCGGCGTTGGCCCGGGCACTGCGGGGGTCGATCTCCATGAGGAACTGGCCCTTGCTGACCCGGTCGCCCTCCTTGACGACCAGCCGCGTGACCTGGCCCATGACGTTGGCAGAGATGTCGGCCTTGGTGACCGCCTGGACTTTGCCGTTGGCGCTCACCTTCGATTGGAGGTTCTCGCGCCCCACGGTGGCGATCTGCACGGGCAGGCCCTTGTCCTGCATGCCGGCGACACTCAGTCCGCCAATCAGAACCGCGGCCAGACCGCCGCCCAGAATCCATAATTGCTTGCGCTTCATGTCAAAGGCCTCCCCAAGGGGCTAAAGATGCATATGCTTCGCCCGTGGGGGCAAGTGGTTTAGTGAACATTGAGATCGTAAATGGAAATAATTTTCATTGACGAGAACGCGCTAATGGAAAATGATTCCATCTGGCGGTGATTCTGATGGTTCGATCCTTGACGCGCACATCCTTGTTTTGCCTGCTGGCGGCGGGATCGATCATGGCTGCTTCCGCGAGCAGCGGCGTGCTTTCCGGCCGGGTGGCCGATGAGCAGGGCCGTCCCGTGGCCGGGGCCACGCTCCTCTTGTCCAACCCGGTTTCAGGCTACCGGCAACGGGTGCGGAGCGATGCCAAGGGCGGCTTCTCCTTCCAGAACGTCCCCTTCAATACCTACCACCTGGACACCCGGGCACCGGGCCTGCTGCCCGGGCATCTCGATGTGGACATCCACAGCCAGCTTCCGCAAGTGGTGGCCGTCGCGCTGAAACCGGAAGGCGCGGTGGTGGCCGTGGAGGAGAACCTCCGGCTGGTGGAGGATCATCCCTCCACCCACCTGGATATCGACAAGAGCGCCATCGAGCGCACGCCGACCGCGGTCCAGAGCCGGGCCATGGAGAGCATCCTCCTGGCCACGCCCGGTTTCATCGCCGACGAAAACGGCCGCTTCCATTTCCGGGGCAGCCACGGCCAGATGACCTATGTGGTGGACGGAATCCCCGTGTCCGACCAGATGCACGCCACGTTCAGCAACAGCATGGACCCCTCCCAGGTGGAGAGCATGGAGGTCATTACCGGGGGCATTTCCGCGGAGTACGGCGGCAAGCCGGTGGTGGTGGTGAACCTCACCACGAAATCCGGCCTCGGAGCGGCCAACGGCTTTGAAGGGGAGGCCTCCTTCGGCGCCTCCCGGTTCAGGACCTTCGAGGCGGGGTTCAATGCCCGCGGCGGCTCCTCCTCCTTCGGCTGGTTCGTGAGCGGCGCGGCCAGCGAAAGCGACCGTTTCCTGGATCCCGTGAACTTCGAAAACCTGCACAACCACGGCGAGACCGGCCGGCTCTTCTCCCGCTTCGACTGGATTCTCGGCAGCGCCGACACCCTCCGCTTTTCGCTGTCCGGCGGCCGCACGGACCGGCAGGTGGCGAACCTGGCCTCCCAGCAGGCCCAGGGCCAAGACCAGCGAGCCAGCACCTCGGACCTGAACGCGAGCCTCGCCTGGACGCACCTCCTCAGCGCCGCCCAGAGCCTCGAAGCCTCCTTGTTCTACCGGGCCTCGAGGGCGGAGCTGAAGCCCACGGAAACCCTGGCGGAGGGCTTCGGCGCGGCCGGGCATCCTGATTTCCCGTACTGGGCCCGGCAGGACCGGCGCCTGGACAACCTGGGGGCCCAAGCCTCCTTCACCCAGCGCTGGAGCGGGGAGAACCTGCTGAAAGTCGGCCTCCAGCACATCGTCTTCCCCCTCCATGAACGCTTCCAGTTCGCCATCACGGATGACGCCGCCTTCCCGGATCCGGCCGACCGGCTTTATCCCTACACGCCGTCCGGGGGAGGGCACCTCTTCCGTTTCGACGAGGGCCTGCGCCCCACGCTCACCTCGGCCTACGTGCAGAACGACATCCACCTGGGCGCCTTCTTCCTGGCCCTGGGCCTGCGCCACGACGCCTATACCGTGGCCGAGATATCCGACAATCAGCTGCAGCCGCGGATCGGACTCAGCTACCGCCTGGACGCCACGGGGACCGTGCTGCGCGCCAGCTACGACCGGCTCATGATCCTCCGGGAACACGAGAACCTTGCGCTTTCGCTTTCCCAGCAGGCCTGGGATCTCGGACCCCAGGCGGGAACGGCCCGCCAGCCCCTGCGCCCCGAGCACCAGGACTCCTACAGCTACGGCGTCGAGCAGCAGCTGGGCAAGGCCGGGCGGGTGATGGTGGAATATTGGGAGAAACGCAGCCGGAACGCCGGCGACAACGCCCAGTTCCTCAATACGGGCGTACTGTTCCCCGTGGGAGCCGACCGGGGCATCTTCCGGGGCATGAACCTCCGGCTGGACCTGGTCCCCGTGAACGGGTGGTCGGGCTACCTGAGCCTAGGGAAGACGCGCGCCATCTTCCAGGCGCCCCTGGTCGGCGGGCTGCAGCTGGAGGCTCCCGAGGCGGCGCCCGGAGAGCGCTTCCTCATCGATCACGATCAGAAGCTCAGCGCCCAGGCGGCCATCGCCTACGAGCGCGAGGGTTTCACGGCCCAGGTGATCGGACGCTACGATTCGGGCTTGGTGGCTAGCGATCCCCAAGAGGCCAGCGGCAATCCCGACTACGCCTTCGGCGCCGGCTACGTGCGCCAGGATTCGGAAGGAACCTGGCGCATCAAGCCCAGGACCACCTGGGACCTGGGCCTGAGCCAAAGCTGGAAGCTGGCCTCGGGAAAGCAGCTCACGGCGGGTCTCGACCTGCTCAACGCCACTGACGAGAAGGGCCTCTACAATTTCCTCAGCACCTTCGGAGGCACCCACGTGATACCGCCCCGCGCCCTGGCCGCCAGGGTGAAGTGGAAGTTCTAGGGGCCTATTTCGCCTTGCCGAAGGGGTGCTCGAAGCTCAGATAAAGGAAGACGGCCTTTTCCCCGCGGCTGGCGCCCACGCCGATGGGCACGGCGATGCCCGGCACGACCTGGAGGCCGCTGGGGAAGTTGTAGGCCCAGCGGATGCCGGGGCTGAGGTAGGTGGCCGTCTGCAGCTGGGTGCGGTCAGGACCCGCCACCCCCTGGCTGCGGGTGTGGACGTATTCCAGCATCACGTTGAAGCGCGGATGAGCCAGCCAGATGAAGCTCTGGCCGAAGCTGAGATCCTGGGTGGCGGCCTTCTCCCCATCCGTGTTCTTGGCGTTGGGGGTGCGGGTGGCGCCCACATTCCAGTGGGAAACCAGGGATTCGGATATCGCCCAGCTCAGGGGGAGGTTGACCTGGATCCCCGTGGCGCCCCGTCCGTAGCCGGTCTTTTCATCGCCCGTGGGAAGCATCACGGAGACGCGCGGTGAAATGGCCACCTTGGCGTCGCCGTCGCCCAGCAGCTGGTAGCGGTAGTTCAGGGCCACGTCGCCGAAGGCCTGCTTGCCATCCAGGGACGCGCCCAGGCGCTGCCAGGGGAGCGTGAAGCTGAATTGGTGCTTCTGGCTGAAGACGGGCCATTCCTGGGTGAAGGTGTAGAGCCAATCCTTGCTTTCCCGGTAGCGGGTGAAGGTGCTGATGTGCTGCACCACGCCCTCTTCCTGGTTGTAGGCCTCCTCGACGAGGAAGGAGTTGTCCTGGATGGGGCCCTCCTTCTTCTCTTGGGCCAGCAGGGGGGTGGCCGGGAGCAGGGCCAGGAGCATGGCCGGAAGCAGGAGGGCGCGGAGGGAGGGGGCCGGGTTCGTCATGCCGATGATACTGAGTCTCATCCGATCTCCATTCAAGATGCCTGGGTAAACAAGTGATATCGATCACCAGGTCATGAAACACCGGCCTCGAAGACCCGCATAACGGCTTATCAAACCTGGATATTTCCGCTTGATTCTGACTGGGGGAGCCCCCCTCGGGGAAGGGGTGGTGAATACTTAGTGATACGATGTTCCTTCCGCCTGTAAGGAGAAACCATGAAGCCCCGTTCCCTCGTCCTGTCCCTTCTGGCCTTGTCCCTGGCCGGCGCCACCCTGCGGGCCGAGGAAGGGATGTGGACCTTCGACAACCTGCCGATGAAGAAGATCTCCGAAAAATACGGCTGGGCGCCGGATCAGGCCTGGCTGGACCATGTGCGCCTCTCCGCCCTCCGCTTCCCCGGCGGCTCCGGATCCTTCGTGAGCAAGGACGGCCTGGTGCTCACCAACCACCATGTGGGCCGCGGCTGGATCCAGCGCGTGAGCAGCAAGGAGGCCGACTACGTGAAGAACGGCTTCTCCGCGGCCACCCGCGAGCAGGAGATCAAAGTGCCGGGCCTCGAGGTGATGACCCTCATGGCCATGGACAACATCACGGAACGCCTGGCCAAGGCCGTCAAGGCCGGTTTGCCCGAGAAAGAGGCCCTGAAGGCCCGCGAGGCCGAGATCGAGAAGATCAAGAAGGAGATGCAGGAGAAGGGCGGCCTCACCTGCGAGCACGTCACCCTCTACCAGGGCGGCGAGCATTGGATCTACAGCTACAAGAAGCACACCGACGTGCGCCTGGTCTTCGCGCCCGAGCAGCAGATCGCCTTCTTCGGCGGCGATCCCGACAACTTCACCTTCCCCCGCCACAACCTGGATTTCTCCATCTTCCGCGTCTACGAGAACGACCGGCCCTACCAGCCCAAGGATTTCCTGCACTGGACGCAGACGGGCGTGAAGGCCGGCGATCTGACCTTCGTGACCGGCCACCCGGGCCGCACCAGCCGCCAGGACACCCTGGCCCAGATGATCTACTCCCGCGACTTCGCCATTCCCATGCGCCTGAAGTCCATGGAGCGCCGCAAGGACGCCCTGGTGGCCTACGCGAAGACCTCGTCCGAGGCCGCGCGCCAGGTCAACACCCAGATCTTCGGCATCGAGAACAGCATCAAGGCCACCACGGGCTACTGGTCCGGCCTGAAGAACGTGGAGGCCATGGCCCGCATCGCGGCCGCCGAAAAGGACCTGCGCGCCAAGGTGGCCAAGGATCCCAAGCTCACGGCCCAGACAGGCCAGAGCTGGGGCAAGATCGAGGAGGCCGTGAAGCTGGCCAAGGGGATGGCCAAGGACAGCCTGAACGTGGGCACCGCCAACTCCTCGCTGCTGGGCTATGGCCTCGCCCTCGTCCGCATCACGGATGAGGAAGCCCTTCCCAGCGAGAAGCGCCTGCCCGAGTACAGCGACGCGAACCTGAAGACGGCCAAGGCCCGCCTCGGCGTGCCCGCCCCGTACTACAAGGAGCAGGAGATCTTCCTCTTCACCCGCGGCCTGGAAGAGGCGGCCAAGGAATTGGGCCCCCAGCACAAGTACGTGAAGGCCATGCTGGGCGGCAAGTCTGCCGCCGAGGTGGCCAAGGCCGCCGTGGAGGGCTCCAAGCTGGCCGATCCCGAAGCCCGCAAGGCCCTGCTGGCGGGCGGCAAGAAGGCCATCGCCGAGAGCGCGGATCCCATGATCCTCCTGGCCAAGAAGCTGGATCCCATCAGCCGCGAGCTGCGCAGGAAGCAGGAAGACCTGGTGGCCAGCGTCATCACCGAGCACGGCACCCGCATCGCCAAGGCCCGCTTCGCCGTCTACGGCAAGAACACCTATCCCGATGCCACCTTCACCCTGCGTCTCTCCTACGGCCCCGTGGCCGAGTACAAGGGCAACGGCACCCTCATCCAGCCCTTCACCACCTTTGGCGGCCTCTTCGACCGCTACGACGCCTGGGGCGGCAACGAGGCGAAGGTCCATGGCGGCGCCTGGACCCTGCCGCAGCGCTGGGTGGACAAGCGGGCCGACCTGAACCCCTCCTTGCCCTTCAACTTCGTCCACAAGGTCGACATCATCGGCGGCAACTCCGGTTCCCCCGTGGTGGACAAGAAGGGCGAGCTGGTGGGCCTCATCTTCGACGGCAACATCGAGAGCCTGCCCGGCAACTACTTCTACGATGAGGCCGTGAACCGCGGCGTATCCGTGGACGCCCGCGCCATCGTCCACGCCCTCGACAAGGTCTACGGCGCCACCGCCCTGGCCGCCGAGCTGACCGGCAAGTAGCTCGAAGCGTTTCTATCCACAGATTTCATGGATTCACACAGATTCCGTTCGCTTTTTCAATCTGTGTCATCTGTGGAATCTGTGGATAAATCTTTTCCTCCTGGAGCCCCCATGCGCCTCACGGCTTTGACCCTTCTTCTGGCCCTGCCCGCCCTTCACGCCGACGAGGGCATGTGGACCTTCGACAACCTGCCCACCAAGAAGATCCAGGCTCAGTACGGCTGGGCGCCGGACCAGGCCTGGCTCGACCACGTGCGCCTTTCCGCGGTGCGCTTCCCGGGTGGTTCCGGATCCTTCGTGAGCAAGGACGGCCTGGTGCTCACGAACCACCACGTGGGCCACGGCTGGACCCAATCCGTTTCCGACCCCAAACACGATTACGTGAAGAACGGCTTCGTGGCCATGAGCCGCGAGCAGGAGATCAAGGTGCCGGGCCTGGCCCTCTTCACCTTGCTGGAGATGGAGGACGTCACCGCGCAAATCGAGAAGGCCGTGCCCGCGGGCGCCGACGAACAGGCGGCGGCCAAGGCCAAAGCCGCGGCCCTGGCGGCCCTGGTGAAAGAGCAGAGCGCCAGGACGGGCCTGGACTGCCAGTCCGTCTCCCTCTACCAGGGCGGACAGGTCTGGATCTACCGCTACAAGAAGCACACCGACGTCCGTCTGGTCATGTCCCCCGAGTACGGCATCGCCGCCTTCGGCAAGGATTGGGACAACTTCAGCTGGCCCCGGCACGATCTGGATTTCAGCCTCTTCCGCGTCTATGAGAACGGCAAGCCCTACGCGCCCGCGCACCACCTCGCCTGGACCGCCAAGGGCGTCTCCTTCGGAGATCTCACCTTCACCGTGGGCCATCCCGGCCGCACCTCCCGGCTGGAAACCCTGGCCCAGATGGAAGCCAAGCGGGACGTGACCAATCCCATGGCCATCCGTTCGCTGGACCGGGGCCGCGCCGCGCTCCACGCCTACGCGGCCAAGGGCGAGGAACAGGCCCGCCAGGTCTCGGCCCAGATCATGGGCATCGAGAACGGCTACAAGGTGGTGGTGGGCGAAACCGAGGGCCTGAAGGACAAGGAGGCCATGGCCAAGGTCGCCGCCGCCGAGACGGAACTGCGCGCCAAGGTGGCGGCGGATCCCAAACTGAAGGCTCTGGCGGGTGACAGCTGGACCAAGATCGAGGAGGCCGTGGCCCAGCAGAAGGGGCTGGCCCGGGAGACCTTCCTGGCGGGAGCCTTCCGCGACGAGGTGATGGGCACCGCCATCGCCCTCACCCGCTACGCCGCCGAGATGCAGAAGCCCGCCGACCAGCGCCTGCCCCAGTACCGGGACGAAAAGGGGCTGGCGGCCATGAAGCACCGCATGAAAGGGGAGGAGTCCCTCCAGGCGGAGCAGGAGCGGCTGATGCTGCAGGGAGCGCTGACATCCGCGCAGCAGGAACTGCCTGCGGACCATCCGGTGGTCCAGATGCTCCTGGGCGGGAAGACGCCCGAGGCCGCGGCCAAGGCCCTGGTGACCGGTACCAGGCTGCTGGATCCGGCGGCCCGCGCCGCCCTGATCGACGGCGACCCCAAGGCCATTCTGGAAAGCTCCGACCCCGCCTTGGCCCTGGCCCGGCAGCTGGCGCCCCGGCTGGAGGCCACGCAGAAGAAACAGCAGGCCTTGCAGGCGGTGATCTCCGAGCATCTCACCCGGATCGCCAAGGCCCGCTTCGCGGCCTATGGCACTTCCACGTACCCCGACGCCACCTTCACCCTGCGCCTGTCCTACGGCGCCGTGGCCACCTATCCCAGCGCCGGGACCCTGGCCCAGCCCTTCACCACCTTCGCGGGCCTGTACGACCGCGCCGCGGCCTGGGGCCCCAAGGCCGAGGAGGGCTCCTGGGAACTGCCCCAGCGCTGGGTCGAGCGCCGCGACAAGCTGAACCTCTACACGCCCTACAACTTCATTTCGTCCAATGACATCATCGGCGGCAACAGCGGCAGCCCCGTGGTGGACAAGCGCGGCGAACTGGTGGGCCTGGCTTTCGACGGCAACATCGAAAGCAATGCGGGTCGCTACTACTTCGATTCCCGCGTGAACCGCTGCCTGTCCGTGGATGCCCGCGCCATCGTGGAAGCCCTCGGCAAGGTCTACGACGCCAAGCACCTGGTGGCCGAACTGACCGGAAAGTAGTGAAAACCTTCATCCACTATTGGAATGCCCATGCGCCTCACGACCCTCGCCCTGCTCCTCGCCCTTCCGGCCCTTCGCGCCGACGAGGGCATGTGGACCTTCGACAACCTGCCCACGAAGAAGATCCAGGCCCAGCATGGCTGGGCGCCTGATGGGGCTTGGCTGGAGCACGTGCGCCTGTCGAGCCTGCGCTTTCCCGGCGGCAGCGGTTCCTTCGTCAGCCGCGACGGGCTGGTGCTCACCAACCACCACGTGGTCCGCGGCCTGGTGCTCGGCCTGTCCACCCGCGAGCGCGACCTCCTGAAGAACGGCTTCGTGGCCGCCGACCGCGCCCAGGAATTGAAGGTTCCGGGGCTGGAGCTGATGCAGCTGGTCGACGCGCAGGACATCACGGCGCGCGTCGGAGCCGCGCCGGGCCGCACCGAGACCGAGCGGTTCCGGGCCCGGGAACTGGAATCCCAGAAGGCGCGGGAGGAACTGCGCGCCAAGACGGGCCTCACCGTGGAGATCGTCACCCTCTACCAGGGCGGCGAGACCTGGCTCTACGTCTACCGCAAGTTCAAGGACGTGAGGCTGGTGATGGTTCCCGAGGTCTCCGTCGCCCGTTTCGGGGGCGATTTCGATAACTTCACCTACCCCAGGCACCATCTGGACTGCGCCCTGCTGCGGGTTTACGAGAAGGACAAGCCCTACCAGCCGGAGCATTTCCTGCGCTGGACCCAGGGCGGCCTGAAACAGGGAGATCTGACCTTCACCTCCGGGCACCCCGGCAGCACCAGCCGTCTCTGGACCCTGGCGCAGATGCGCCATGCCCGCGACCATGCCACGCCCCGGCAGATCCGGACCATGGAGCGCCGCCGCGCCGTGCTGGAGGCCTTCGCCGCGCGCAGTTTCGAAGCGAGGACGCTGGTGGGCGGGCAGATCTACGGCATCGACAACGGGCTCAAGGCCACCCGCGGCTACCTGGCCGGCCTGAAGGACGCCGAAGGCATGAAGCAGGTGGAGGCCGCCGAGGCCAAGCTCCGCGCCGAGGTGATGGCTGATCCCAAGCTCCGGGCCGAAGCCGGAGGCAGCTGGAAGAAGATCGAGCAGGCCCTCGCCCGGTCTGAGGCGCTGGCCAAGGAAAACCTCATGATCAACGCGCGGGGCTCCGAGCTGCTGGGCACGGCCCTCAACCTGGTGAGGGTCCCCGTGGAGCGGGCCAAGGCGGAAAAGGACCGCCTGCCTGAGTTCTCCGAGGGCGGGCTCAAGGCCATGCAGGAGCGGATGCTGAAGCCCCGTTCCATCCCCTACAACGCGGAACTGGAGATCCACCTCCTCACCGAAGGGCTCAAGGAGGCCCGTGAAACCTTGGGCGCCAAGCATCCTTTCGTGGCGGCCCTGCTGCGTGGCCAGGCCCCTGAAGCGGTGGCCCGGCTGGCCGTCGAAGGCAGCCGCCTGCAGGATCCGGCCGAGCTGAAGCGGCTTCTCGAAGGCGGCGCCCAAGCCCTGGCGGCCAGCGATGACGCCATGCTCAAGCTGGCCCGCATCCTGGATCCCTTCCAGCGCGCCCTGCGGAAGAAGACGGAAGAGCAGGTCGAGGGCCCGTTGAAGGAGCATGCCACCCGCATCGCCCGGGTCCGCTTCGCCCGCTACGGGAAGGCCACGTATCCCGACGCCACCTTCACCCTGCGCCTCTCCTACGGCGCGGTGGAACCCTATGCGGCCAACGGCACCCTCGTGCAGCCCTTCACGACCATGCACGGCCTCCTGGACCGCTTCGAAGGCTGGGGCGGGCAGGGCGCCAACCAGGGCCGCGACACCTGGCGCCTGCCCGAGCGCTGGCTCGCCAAGCGGAGCGCGCTGGATCTGGCCACGCCCTACAACTTCATCACCAGCAACGACATCATCGGCGGCAATTCGGGCAGCCCCGTGGTGGACCGCAAGGGCGAGCTGGTGGGGCTGGCCTTCGACGGCAACATCGAAAGCCTTTCCGGCCGCTATTTCTACGAGGGGCGGACCAACCGCACCGTCAGCGTGGACGCCCGCGCCATCCTGGAAGCGCTCGCCAAGGTCTACGAAGCCCCGCACCTCGTGGCCGAACTGACCGCCAAGCAATAAAGATCCACCACGAAGACACGAAGGCTCGAAGAAAAGCTGTTCTTACTTTTTAACTTCGCGTCTTGGTGTCTTCGTGGTGAATCGGTTGTTTTGTTTTTTATCTTTTCTGTTTTTGGAGTCCCGATGCGCCTCCGTGCCCTGACCCTTCTGCTCGCCCTTCCGGCACTGCGCGCCGACGAGGGCATGTGGACCTTCGACAACATCCCCGTGCAGAAGATCAAGGCCAAGTACGGCGTGGCCCTTGAACCGGCCTGGCTGAAGAACGTGCAGCTGGCCACGGTGCGTTTCCCGGGCGGAACGGGCGCCTTCGTGAGCCGCGACGGCCTGGTGGTGACCAATCACCACGTGGGCCGGGGCGCCATCGCCCAGGTGTCCAGCACCAAGGCGGACTACGTGCGGGACGGCTTCACCGCCGCCAGCCGGGCCGAAGAGATCAAGGTGCCGGGCCTGGAGCTCATGATGCTCGTCTCCATGGAGAACGTGACGGCCCAGGTGAACGGGGCCGTGAAGCCCGGAGCCGCCGAGAAGGATGCCCTCACGGCCCGGCGCAACGCCCTGGCGGACCTGCGCAAGCAGGAAGAGGCCCGCACCGGCCTCACCTGCGAACCGGTGACGCTGTATCAGGGCGGCGAGTACTGGCTCTACCGCTACAAGAAGTTCACGGACGTCCGTCTCGCCGCGGCGCCGGAGCTGCAGGTGGCGGCCTTCGGCGGCGATGCCGACAACTACACCTACCCGCGCCACAATCTGGATTTCGCGCTCTTCCGCGTCTACGAGAACAACCAGCCCTACCGCCCCGAGGCCATCCTGCCCTTCGCGTCCAAGGGCGTGGCCATGGGCGAGCTGACCTTCATCTCCGGCCATCCCGGCACCACCTTCCGGCAGCAGACCCATGCCCAGATGGTCTACGCCCGCGA
Source organism: Acidobacteriota bacterium (assembly GCA_016195985.1). Lineage (GTDB taxonomy): Bacteria > Acidobacteriota > Holophagae > Holophagales > Holophagaceae > Geothrix. The sequence continues at coordinate 239,295 of JACPYP010000016.1, forward strand.
CATCGGCATCCCCTTCCAGCTGAAATCCATGAACCGCCAGAAGGCCGCCCTGCAGGCCCTTTCGGCCACCTCGCCCGAAGCCCGCCGCGTGGCCGCCGAGGTGATCTACGGCATCGAGAACGGCTACAAGCGCCTCAGCGGCCAGTTGCTGGGCCTGGCCAAGCCCGAGAATCTCAAGAAGGTGGCCGATGCGGAGGCCTCGCTGAAGGCCGCCGTGGCCAAGGATCCCGCCCTCATGGTCCGCATCGGCGGCAGCTGGGACCGCGTCTCCCTGGCGGTGGAACGGCAGAAGGCCCTCCTGAAGGAATCCACCTTCACGGGGACGGGCCGCGTCACCCTGCTGGGCCATGCCCTCACCCTGGTGCGGCTGGCGGAGGAAGAAGCCAAGCCCACGGCCCAGCGGCTCACGGAATTCAGCGAAGGCAACCTCAAGGCCACCAAGGCCCGGCTGCTGTCCTCGCGTCCGGTCCAGAAGGCCGTGGATGCGGTCCTGCTGGCGGCCGGCCTGCAGGAAGCCAAGGATGAGCTGGGCGCCAATCATCCCTTCGTGGTGGCCATGCTGGGCGGCCAGACGCCTGAGGCCGTGGCCAAGGCGGCGGTGGAGGGCACCCACCTTGAGGACGCCGCGCTGCGCAAGCAGCTGGCCGAAGGCGGCAAGGCCGCCCTGGAGGCCAGCGGGGACCCCATGCTCCGGTTGGCGAAGAAGCTGGATCCCTTCAACCGCGCCATCCGCAAGCAGATGGAGGACGAGGTCACCAGCGCGTTCACCGAGCACGGCGGCCGCATCGCCGAGGCCCGCTTCAAGGCTTTCGGGAAATCGCTCTACCCCGACGCCACCTTCACGCTGCGCCTGGGCTATGGCCCCGTGACCACCTATCACAACGGCACCGGCACCCTGGCCCAACCTTTCACCACGTACATGGGCATGTATGACCGGCACCTGGGCTGGGGCGGCAACGCCGCCGCCGCCGAAGGAGGCGCCTGGACGCTGCCGCAGCGCTGGCTGGACCGGCAGGCCAAGCTGGATCTCACGACCCCCTTCAACTTCATCTACGCCTGCGACACCGTGGGCGGCAACAGCGGCAGCCCCGTGGTGAACGTGAAGGGCGAATTCGTGGGCATCAACTTTGACAGCGTCTACGAAGGGCAGGGCGGCTACTACGTCTATGACGCCGACACCAAGCGGGCCGTGGCCACCGACTCGCGGGCCATCCTGGAGGCCCTGCGCAAGATCATGGATGCCGGCCGCCTCGCGGAAGAAATCACCGGGAAATAAGGTGGACCTCTACTTCTCCTGCTCCCTCACCGGGGGCCGCCAGGATCAGCCGGCCTACGCGGCCCTGGTGGCCCATCTCAAGGCGCTCGGCCACCGGGTGCTGACGGAGCATCTGGCTTCTCCGGTGATCGGGGAGGAGGAGGGGAAGGCCTCGCCGAAGCAGATCTACGAACGGGACATGGCCTGGCTGTGGACCTGCGAGGCCCTCATCGCCGAGGTGTCCACGCCCTCCCACGGCGTGGGCTTCGAAATCGCCTCCGCCCTGGGGCGCGGCAGGCCCATCCTCTGCCTGGCCAGGGCGGGCGTCCGGGTCAGCAAGATGCTCACGGGCATCCAGCACCCGGGTTTCGTATTCCGCACCTACCAGACTCTGGATGAGGCCTGCGGGCAGATGGAGGCCTTCCTGGGCGAGGCCGAACGGATGACTTGGTAGCGGCTCGTTTCGGGAGCGTTCAAAAAAAACGAAGAAAGACCACCACCAAGCCACCAAGTTTCTTTTTGTCTCGTGTATCGCCGCAGGCGATACACGAGAAGAACTGCACGAATGGTGGCTCCGGTTTTCTTGTTGTCTTGGTGGTGTTCCTTATCTTTTGAATTCAAATCCGTATTACAGCCCCCGGATCAGCTCCCGCAATCCGCCCCAGACGATCTGCACGCCGATGGCCAGCAGCACGAAGGCCGAGATCTGGGTGATGGTGGCCTCTCCCGTGGCGCCCAGTTTGCGGATGACCTTGGTGCCGTAGCGGTAGAACAGGAACACCGTGAGCGCCGCCAGGCCGATGCCGCAGGTGGTCCCCAGGAAGCTCATGAGGGTCTGGGGATGCCAGATGGGGCCGCGGGGCACCAGGCTGAGGGTCACCGCCATGGCGCCGGGGCCCGCGGTCACGGGCATGGTGAGGGGGAAGAAAGCCTGGTCCAGCAGGTAGGTCTGCAGCTCCGCCTTGTCGGATTCGCTGAGTTTGGGATCGCGGTTCAGCATGTGCCAGGCGCTGTGGAAGAGCAGCAGGCCGCCCGCGATGGCGATGACGGGGATGGAGATGCCCAGCAGCTTCAGCATCCAGCCGCCCACCACCAGCAGCGTGGTGAGGAAGATCCAGGTGTAGAGCCCGATGAGGGCCGCCAGGTGGTTGCGCTGGGATTCCTTCACGCCCCCCGTGAGTTGGAGGAAGACCGGGGCCATGGCTGGCGGATTCAGGATGGGGAAGAGGGCCAGGAAGGCGAACATCATGGTGTTGATGAAGAGGGCCAAGTCGGACTCCGGGCTCACGCGCTGAGATGATCCTACCCATTCCTGACCTATGAGGCCGTAACAAACCCCCATGCGGCCCCGTCGGGGTTTGTTACGGCCTCAATGGACCATATGGCGCGATACTAGGCCTTCCCCATCCAGGAGGGCGCCATGCCGGAAGCCGGAACGACTCGCCGCGACTTGTTCAAGCTGGGAGCCGCCACCGCCGCCGGACTGATCGCCTCGAAGCTGGGGGCCGCCTCATCGGAAGAAACCCCGGCTGCCAAGCCTTCACCCTCGGCCCCGTTCAATCCCGTGACGGCTCTTGCCATGCCCACCCGGAACCTGGGCCGCACCGGGCACCTGGTGGGGCTCTTCAGCCTGGGCGGCCAGGCGGCCATCGAGAAGGCCGAGAACGAGAAGGTGGCTGTCCCTCTCATCGAGCGGGCCCTGGACCTGGGGGTGAACTACCTGGACACCTCCGCCCGTTACGGTGGAGAGGCCCGTTGGAGCGAGCGGTACTTCGGCCAGGTGATGAAGCGCCGCCGTAAGGAAGCCTTCCTCGCGACCAAGACCCATGACCGCACAGCGGACGGTTCACTGCGGCTGCTGGAAACCTCGCTGAAGCTGCTACAGACCGATCACGTGGATCTTTGGCAGCTCCACGCCATGAGCACCATGGACGACGTCGAGCGCGTCTGCGCCAAGGGCGGGGCGCTGGAGGCCTTCCAGAAGGCCCGCGACCAGAAGCTGGTGCGCTTCCTGGGGCTCAGCGGCCACACGGACCCCGACATCCTGGCCGAGGCCATCCGGCGTTTCCCTTTTGACACGGTGCTCATGGCTTTCAACGCCGCCGACACCTGGCACCTGCCCTTCAAGAAGACGCTGCTGCCCCTGGCCGTCGAGAAGGAAATAGGCATCATCGGCATGAAGATCCCTGCCCGGGGCCGCATCCTTGAGGGCGTCCAGCCCCCGCCGCCGGAGCAGCAGCGGGGCATAGCGAAGCATGACCGCCCAGGCACACTCACCATGCGGGAGGCCATGCGCTATACCCTCAGCCATCCCGTGAGCACGGTCATCATCGGCGTGGATACCATGGCCCAGCTGGAGGAGAACGTGGCCATCGCCCGGTCCTTCGTGCCGGCCAGCTCCACCCAGTTGGAGGCTTTGGAGCAGAAGGTGAAGCCCGTCTACGGGCAGGCCTCCTGGTACAAGCGCGACGCCCCGGCCAATCCGCCGAAGTGAGGGCCGAAGGCCGCTACACTTGGGGGCCATTCCGAGGCTTCCATGCGGTTCTTCCTCCTGGCTCTAGCGAGCCTCCTCGCCCTGCCGCCCCTGGCGGCCGACACCTATCCCCGCCAGCCCGGCATCGACGTCCAGCACTATGTGTTCCGCCTGGACCTGAGCGCGGATGTCGACAGCCTCCAGGGGCAGGCCACCGCCGTGGTCCGCCTGCGCCAGGATGGGGTGTCTGAGCTGATTCTGGATCTGGCGGCTCCGAAGGACGGTAAGGGCATGGATGTGGCTGCGGTGGCCGTGGAGGGCAGGCCCGCGGCTTTCCGGCGCGAGAAGGACCGTCTCCACATTCCTTTAGGCGAGGGCCGGAAGGCGGGGGAGGTGCTCTCGGTGGAGGTCCGCTACGGCGGCCGTCCCGCGGAGGGGCTGAAGTTCCTGGCCAACAAGCACGGCGAGCGCTGCGTCTTCAGCGACAGTTGGCCGGATCAGGCCCACCAGTGGCTGCCCGTGGTGGATCATCCGTCCGACAAGGCCACCGCCGAGATGATCGTGACCGCGCCCGCCCGGCACCAGGTGGTGTCCAACGGCCTGCTGGTGGAGACCACGGATCTGCCCGGCGGCAAGCGGCGCACCCACTGGAAGCAGGACCAGCCCCTGCCGGTCTGGCTGTACACCCTGGGCATCGGCCCCTTCGCGGTCCACCGCGCGGCGCCCATCGGATCACTGCCCCTCGAAAGCTGGGTGTTTCCCCAGGAGCGCGACAGCGCCTGGCAGGCCCTGGAGGAACCGGCGCGCCAGGTGGTGGCCTTCCTCAGCGCCCGCATCGCCCCCTTCCCCTACGACAGGCTGGCCAACGTGGAGGCCGCGGGCATCAGCGGCGGCATGGAGTCGGCCACGGCCATTTCCTATGGCGAAGCCTCCTTCAACGGCCGGCCGCTCCCTTCCCTGGTGGCCCACGAGGTGGCCCACCAGTGGTTCGGCGATGCGGTCACCGAGGCCGATTGGGATGATGTCTGGCTGAGCGAAGGCTTCGCCACCTACCTCACCAACTGCTTCCAGGAGCACGCGCAGGGGCGGGAGGCCTTCGTGGCTTCCCTGAAGCGGGGACGGCAAGGGGTCATCGCCGCGGAGGCGAAGATTCCCGACACCCCCATCATCCACCGCAATCTGGCCGACATGGGCAGGGTGCTGAACCCCTTCGTCTACGAGAAGGCGGGGTGGGTGCTGCACATGCTGCGCACCAGCATCGGAGACGATGCCTTCTGGAAAGGCCTGCGGATCTACTTCCTGCGCCACCGGCACGGCAACGCCACCACCCAGGATTTCCGCCACGCCATGGAGGAGGCCTGCGGCCGGAACCTGGAGGCTTTCTTCCGGCAGTGGCTGACCCGCCCCGGTGTGCCGAGACTGACGGGAACCTGGAGCTACGATGCGGCGGGAAAGCAGGTGGTCCTGGATCTGCGGCAGGCCCAGAAGGAGGAGGCTTTCCACTTCCCCTTGGAACTGGATCTGGGAGGGCGAAAGGAAAGGGTGGACCTGTCCCAGAAGCAGCACCGGTTCACGTTCCCCGCCGAGGCCGCGCCCGCCTTCATCGACCTGGATCCCCGCACCGTGGCCCTGATCGATGCCCCCGGGCGGCTGGAGCGCGGCACGCCCTGAGGCCCTCTGTGCCTTCTGTGTTCCCGCTTTTGATGGCCCGAGCGCAGGTTTCTCAGAGCGGGCGTTCCAGTGCCGCGTAGACCTCGGGCCTCCGGTCGCGCAGGGCCGGAAAGCGCTCGCGCCAGGCCCGCAGCTTCAGGAGGTCGAGGTCGCCGACCACAGGGCCTTCGGTGCCGTCGCCTGAGGCGATGATGTCGCCGGAAGCATCGTGGATGGCGGAGCGGCCAGGATATTCCAGGTGGGGATCGCGGCCCACGCGGTTCACGCCGCATACGGCCATCTGGTTCTCGATGGCCCGCGCAGCCAACAGGGTCGACCAGGCCGCGATGCGCCGCTGGGGCCAGTTGGCAGGGAGGAAGACCACTTCGGCGCCCCGCGCCGCCAGGCTGCGGAAGGGCTCGGGGAAGCGCAGGTCGTAGCAGATCTGCAGGCCGCAGGGGACGCCGTCGATTTCGAAGAGCGGGCATTCGGTGCCGCCGCTGTAGTGCCGGTTCTCCTCGCCGTAGGAGAAGGGGTGGATCTTGCGGTAGGCGGCCAGCAGCGCACCGTCGGGGCCCGTGACGAAGGCCGCGTTGCGCGGGTGGGGCGCATGGGCTTCCACGGCCGTGCCGATGAGGTAGAGGCCGAATTCCCGGGACAGCGCCGACAGAATGCCGCTCGTCCGCCCCGGAAGGCTTTCCGCGAAGGGTTCCGGCGCCATGGTGAAGCCCAGGGTGAAGAGTTCCGGGAACACCGCCACCCGGGCTCCGGCCTCGGCGGCCCCCTGGACGAACCCGCGGGCCCGGGCCAGGTTCGCCTCCGGGTCCTGCCAGACGGTGTCCTGTTGGATCAGGGCGATGCGAAGAGTGGATGCAGCCATGCTTCGATCCTACCTTCCGGAAAGGCCGGATGGGAGACCGCCCGGCCCCATCGCTCCGGGGGGTTGTGTGGTTGAATGTCAGCAGTTCTTTCCCCACATGCAGTGCCCAGCGGAGAAGCCTTCCGGGAGGGTGCGGATTCCCGCCGTGGATCCGGCCTCCCCGGTGCGCCCGGCGCCGGGTTTCCTCGTTCACTCCCGGAAGGCGTTCCACCATGTCCTGGAAGCGGCCCATCTTGCACCTGCGGGCCAGGATCACCCTCCTGGTGGCCACGGTGCTGGCTCTGGTGCTGGTGGCGACGGGCTTCATGGTGAACTGGAAGATCGAGCGGCAGACCCGGGAAGCCCTCACCGAAAGGCTGGTGCTGCTGTCCCGGGCCGCGGCGGAATCCGATGCGGTGATCAAGGGCCTGGCAGGGCAGCGGCCGGCGGCCACCGTGCAGGCCTATGCCGAACGGCTCCGCCTGGACGCTAAGGTGGACTACATCACCGTCATGGACATGAAGGGGATCCGGCTGTCCCATCCCACCCCGGCCCAGATCGGGGCGCGGTTTGCAGGCGGGGATGAAGCGGAAGTCTTCAAGGGCCGCTCCTATGTGTCCGCGGCCCGGGGCACCCTGGGGCTCTCGTTGAGGGCCTTCACGCCGGTGGTGGATCCCTCCAGCGGGCGCCAAACCGGCGCGGTGGCCGTCGGCATCCTGGTGACGGGCCTGGACCGCACCGTTCTCAGCCTGCGGAAGCGGGTGGCCCTGGGCGTGTTCATCGGCTTCTGCGCGGGCACGGTCGGCGCCGTGGCCGTGGCGGGCCGCATCAAGCAGATCCTCCTGGGCATGGAACCTACCGAGATCGCCACGCTGCTGCAGCAGCGCAGCGCCCTTCTCCACTCGGTGCGGGAAGGCATCGTGGCCGTGGATTCGAACCTGACCATCACGCTCGTCAACGAAGAAGCCGCCCGGCTCTTTTCCCTGGCTGGCATCCACGGAAGGCTGGTGGGGCGCCGCCACGACGAGGTGATTCCGCTCAAGGGCATGCGGGCTGTGGTCGAAACCGGCGAACCCCAGTACGACCAGGAGGGGGACATCAACGGGTTGAAAATCCTCACCAGCCGGGTGCCGGTGCTCGTGGCTGGCCGCATCGCCGGGGCGGTGGCCACCTTCCGCGACAAGACGGAGGTGAGCCGGTTGGCCGAGCAGCTGACGGGGGTGCGCCATTTTGCGGAGGCGCTGCGGGTGCAGACCCACGAGTTCATGAACAAGCTGCACGTGATTCTCGGCCTGGTGAAGCTGGGCGAGCATGAACGCCTGAAGGAGTACGTGGCGGGCATCGCGGGCCGTCTGGATGACGAGGTGGGCTACGTCCTGCAGCGGGTCAAGGATCCGGTGGTGGCGGGTTTTCTTCTGGCCCGCTTCGCCGCGGCCCGGGAGCAGGCGGTTCGACTGAAGCTGGACGAGGCCACCGCCGTGCCCCGGTGCCCCGGCGAATCCGAGGCTCACGACATCGTCACCATCGTGGGCAACCTGCTGGAGAACGCTGTGGAGGCCCTGCACGGCACCCCCTCCCCGGAGATCCTGCTGGGCCTCTGGCAGGAAGGCGAGTGGCTGCGGTTGTCGGTGGAGGACAACGGTCCCGGCCTGCCCGAGGAGCATCTGGCCCGCATCTTCGAGCGCGGCTTTTCCACCAAGGGGGAGAACCGGGGCTTCGGCCTGTGGCGGGTCGCCCGGTCGGTGGAAGCCCTCGGCGGGCACCTGCGCGCGCGGAACCGGGCGGGCGGGGGTGCGGTCTTCGAGGCCTCCATCCGCCTGTTCAGCGAGATGGCGAGCGGGCCGTTCGGCGGGGAGGTGCTGCCGTGATCCGTGTGCTGCTGGTGGAAGACGATCCCATGGTGGCGGAGCTGAACCGCATCTACGTGGACCGGGTGGGCGGCTTCCAGGTGGTGGCCTCCGTCCGCAGCGCCGCCGAGGGCCTGTCGGTCCTGCGGGAGCAGCCCGTGGACCTGCTGCTGCTGGACATCTTCATGGCGGGCCAGACGGGCCTGGACCTGATGTCCGAAATCCGCAGCCTGGCCCTGGATGTGGATGTCATTTTCGTCACCGCCGCCCGCGATGCGCGGACCATCGGCAGGGCCCTCAAACTTGGCGCGGTGGACTACCTGATCAAGCCCTTCGAGTTCGAACGGCTCCAGCAGGCCCTCGAGGGTTACCGCCAGACCCTGCGCCTGGTGCGCACGGAGCAGTCCCTGAGCCAGATGGAGCTGGACGCGGCCCTCAGCCGCCGCCTCCGGGAAAGCCCGGCCGAGACCGAGCTGCCCAAGGGGCTGGACCGGGCCACCCTGACGCGGGTCTGCCAATCCATCCTCGACCTGCCGGGCGACTCCCCCTGGTTCACCTCGGAGGAACAGGCCGGGCTGGTGGGCATCAGCCGGGTGTCCGTGCGGAAGTACCTGGAGTACCTCTGCGGGCTGAAGGTGCTGAAGATGGAGCCGGGCTACGGCGGCATGGGCCGTCCCGTGCACCGGTACCGGCTGCCGGGCGGCCGGCTGGAAGACCTTCGGCGCTTCCTTTAGTTCCAATAGTCCGAATCAACTTCCGAAATCAGCGGAGGGTCCGCCGGCGGCGCAGCATGGGTCAACCACGCCTGAAAGGAAGACCGACATGATGAAACGATTCGCGTCGAAGCTGTACAACTGGGTCGCGGTGGCCATCATTCTCGGCGCGCTGCTGGGCCACTTCTATCCCATTGTCGCCGTGAAGATGCAGCCGTTCGCGGACGGCTTTATCAGCCTCATCAAGATGCTCATCCCGCCGGTGATCCTCTGCAGCGTGGTGCTGGGCATCGCGGGCTCCGGCAGCATCAAGAAGGCCGGGCGGGTGGGCGGAAAGGCCATCCTCTACTTCGAAGTGGTGAGCACCCTGGCCCTGGTGATCGGCCTCGCCATGGCCAATGTGTTCGGGCCCGGGCGCAGCTTCCACGCGGATCCATCCAAGCTGGATCCCAAGCTGGTGGCCGGGTACGTGGCCCAGGCCCAGCACCTGACGGTGACCGACCACCTGCTGAAGATGATTCCCAAGACGGTGTTCAGCGCTTTCACCGAAGGCGACGTGCTGCAGGTGCTGCTCATCTCGGTACTCTTCGGTTTCTCCGTGGCTGCCATGAACGACAAGTACAAGGCGCCGCTCATCGGCTTCCTGGAGAACCTCAGCAAGATGTTCTTCGGGGTCATGAACCAGATCCTCTATCTGGCCCCCTTGGGCGCCGGCGCGGCCATCGCCTTCACCATCGGCAAGTTCGGGCTGCGGTCGCTGGTGCCCATGGCCCAGCTCATCCTGCTCTTCTACGCCACCTGCGCCATCTTCATCTTCCTGGTGCTGGGCTTCATCGCCCGGCTGGCGGGCTTCAACATCTTCAAGGTGGTGGGCTACATCAAGAGCGAGTTGCTGCTGGTGCTGGCCACCAGTTCCTCCGAGTCGGCCCTGATTCCGCTCATGGAGAAGATGGAAAAGCTGGGCCTTTCGAAATCCGTGGTGGGCCTGGTCATTCCCACGGGCTATTCCTTCAATCTGGACGGCACCAACATCTACATGACCCTGGCCTCGATCTTCATCGCCCAGGCCCTGGGCATCCACCTCACCATCGGCCAGCAGATGGCCATCCTGGTGGTGGCCATGATCACCAGCAAGGGCGCGGCGGGCGTCACGGGTTCGGGCTTCATCACCCTGGCGGCCACGCTGGCGGTGGTGCCGGGCATCCCCGTGGCAGGCATGGCCCTCATCCTCGGCATCGACAAGTTCATGTCCGAAGCCCGCGCCATCACCAACCACATCGGCAACTGCATCGCCGCCGTGGTCATGGCCAGCTGGGAGAAGGAGCTGGACTGGGATACCTTCCACGCCACCCTCGGCCGGAAGAAGGAGGCTCAGCCCATGGTGAAAGCGCCCGTCCTGGCCGCCGGAGCGGAGTGAGCTTCAAAAGACCCCCACGAAGGCGTGCTTTCCATCCCCGTCACCTTCGTGGGGGGCCTGAAAACGCTGCATCAGGCCCGGAACCGCGCCGGGTCCAGGGGGCCTCCGTGCTGGTGTCGGAGGAACCGCTCGGCCGCCTGGGCGCCCACGGCCAGGCCGCTGGTCATGCCGTGGCCGCCCAGGCCCGCGGACCAGAACAGGCGGGGGTTCCAGGGATCCCAACCGAGGACGAAGCGCCGGTCCGGCGCGAAGGTGCGCAGACCGGTCCAGTAGCGGGTGACGGGGCGCTCGGCCAGATGCGGCGCCAGCTCCCGCAGGCTGCCATAGAGGCCTTCCAGCACGGAGGCGTCGGTGTCGGGCTGGCGGCCCCGGGGGGGCAGGGGCACGGCGGCCTCTTCGCAGGGGCACATCAGCAGGCCGCCGCTCTCTGGGCGCATGTAAAAGGGACGATCCACCCACCAGGCCCAGGGCTCGCTCTGGGGATGCGCCGCGCTGCTCCACACCAGGGAGCGCCGCAGCGGCGTGAAGGGGATTTCAGAACCCGCCATCTGTCCCAGCTCGCCCGCCCAGGCGCCGGCGGCGATGGCCAGGGCGGCCGCCCGCAGGGGCCCCCGGTCCGTGTCCAAATCGAAGCCCGCCGCATCCCCCTTCAGGCCGCGGAGGGCGCAGCCGAAACGCAGGTCGGCGCCTCCGGCGCGGGCTCCTTCGGCGCAGGCGCGCAGCAGGCCGGCAATGTCGATGACGCCGTCGCCGGGAATGGCCAGGTGCTCTGCCGCATGGAGGCCTGGAAGCGGAATGCCGGGCCCGCGAAGCACTTCCACGCCGTGGCGGGCGGCCTCAGCCGCGAAGGCGGCCAGGGGACCGGGCTCTGCGCTCGCCAACAAACCGCCGCTCGGGTTCATGAGCCTCGCCTCGGCCAGGCGGCGGCGCCCTTCCACCGTGAGCGCCGTATGCTCGTCCCGGCCCGTGAGGGAACGGGCCACCGCGGCATTGTGGCCGCTGGCATAGGTGCCGGGCTGATCTTCCCGCTCCAGCAGCACGATGCCGCTCTGGCCGGCCCGGGCGAGATGGAAGGCGAGGCTCAGTCCAGCGATGCCCCCGCCGATGATCGCCACCTCTGCCATCTCAACCTTGCCCATGGAACCATCCTAGCGCCGAAGGCCGCCCTGGCACCGAAGGCTGCGCCAGAGCGGGGTTTGGGACCGTCCGGCTCCTTCGGCCTGTGATCCTCGTCAAGGATTTCATGTTGCCACATGGGTGGAGGCCCTATCATGGGATCCGGAGGTTTCCCCTGCGGACGGTTCTGCGTGCCATCCTGACCCTCGCGCTGCTTTTGGGCGGCGGGCTGGGGGACTGGGCCGCCGATCCATTCGCCGCGGCCGCCGCGCCGGCTCATGAATCCTGCTGCTGCGGGGAACCCGCGGGCATGGAAGACGCCTGCCCTTGCCCCAGGCCTGAAGGGAACCGCGGTCCTTCCCGGACCCCGTGCGGCGAACGCGCCGCGGCCACGGCCGCGCCTGCCACCCGTCGGGCCCAGGCGCAGCGCCGCGTGGAGTCCAGGCCCGAACCCGCGGCTTGGGCGAATTCCAGCTTTGAACATGAATCTTCCGTTGGAGAGAACACTCCTCGGGGCCGCGCGCCGGATCTGGGCCGCCACTTGGCCGCGCTGGGCATCTTCCGGATCTGAGCGAGGGCTGAGCGGAGCTCTGCCTTAGCGCCGTGAGTCAATGCGGCGTGGGCCTTTGTCCTGTTGATCTTTTCCGGAGTTTCCATGTTCAGGCCTTCGCGCCTGTGGCCGGCCCTGGTGCTTTTCGCGCCGGGCCTGGCCCAGGCCCCTTCCATCGAATCCCCATCCCCTGACCCCGTGCTGTCGGCCTTGCTGAGCGAGGCCTTGGACTCCCATCCGGACCTGCGAAAGGCGGCCGCGGCCGTCCGCATGGATCAGGAGCGGGTGCCCCAGGCGGGCGTGCTGCCGGATCCCTCCCTGTCGCTGGGCCTCCAGAACGACGGCTTCAAGCGGCTGGAAGTGGGCCGCATGGAGACCAGCTTCTACAGCCTCGCCTTTACCCAGCCCTTCCCCTGGCCCGGCAAACGCGGGTTGCGGAAGGAGGTCGCCGAGATCGGCGTGGAGGTGTCGGAGGCCTCGCGGTCGCGGGTGCGCCTGGGCCTGGAGGCCGACGTGCGCCGGGGCTATGCGGCCCTGTTGCTGATCCGCGGCCAGAAGGCCCTTCAGGCCGAGCAGCGGGTCTTCCTGGAGCAGGCCGCGCAACTGGTCCGCACCCGCTACGAGGTGGGGCAGGGCAGCCAGGGCGACCTGCTGAGGGCGCAGTTGGAGATCACCCGCCTGCAGGCGGCCACCTGGGCCCTGGAGGCCGATGAGAAGGCTGCGCTGGCTGTCCTCAACCGCCTGCGCCAGCATGATCCGGCTGATCCCATCGAGACTTCCGCCAGCCTGGCGGATCTGCCGGAACCGGGCCTGCTCAGCCCCGAGGCCGTGGAAGCCATCAGCCCTGAACTGGCCGGGGCCCGGGCCACCGTGCGGCAGACGGAGCGCCAGCTGGACCTGGCGAAACTGGACCGCCGCCCGGATTTCGCCGTGACCGCGGGCGTCATGCCCCGAGGCAGCCTGGATCCCATGTGGCAGGTGGGCCTGAGCGTGTCGCTGCCCATCTACGGCCGGCACAAGCAGCAGCGGGCTGTCGCCGAGCACGAACACCACCGCCAGGGGCAGGGCGCCGAAGTGGTTTCCGTCCAATCGCTCCTGCGGCAGCGCACCGAAGAACGCGGCCTTCAGATCGAGGCCCTGCGCCGCACGCGGGAACTCTACCGCCAGGGACTGCTGGTGCAAAGCGAGGCCAGCTTCAAGGCAGCCCTGGCCCAGTATGAGGCGGGCCGGGCTCCCTTCCTCAGCGCGCTGGAAGCCCTCAACGGCTGGGTGGGTGACCGGGGGGCCTACCTGCAGACCCTGGCCCAGCTGCAGGCCCAGCACATCGCCTTGCGCGAGGCGACCCTCGGCGCCACGCCCTCCGTGTCAGGCGGCTCCCTGGGTTCCGCCTCCATGGGCTCCGGGGCTTCCGCCGCTCCGCCGAAATCCGCCAAGACACCGGGTGCCGCCAGTGGCGGCGCTCAGGATGCCGGCCCTGCCATGACCAAGATGTAGGAGATTCCATGAGCCTCGAACAACCTTCCTTCGATTCTCCGGCCCGCAAGGGCTTCCCCCTCCGGTCCACGGCTTTCGCCTTGCTGGGCGTGATCGCGGGCGTGGGCGGAACCCTTCTGCTGCGGCCAGCGCCGGGACACGGCCACGGCGCGGAATCAGGCGCCGCGGCGCAGGCGCCCAAGAAGCAGATGTACCAGTGCCCGATGCATCCCCAGATCATCCAGGACCACGCGGGGACGTGCCCCATTTGCGGCATGGACCTGGTGCCCATGGAGAACGAGGGCCCCAAGGTGAAAGGAAAGATCGTCTACTACCGCTCGCCCATGAACCCGAGCCTGACGTCCCAGGTGCCCATGAAGGACGAGATGGGCATGGACTACGTGCCGGTCTACGAGGGCGACTTGCAAGGGGAGGGGACGGGTCTGGAGACACACGCCGCCGTCAAGATCGACCACGAACGCCAGCAGCTGATCGGCCTGAGAACGGACAAGGCGGTGGAAGGTCCCGTGGGGGGAGAACTCCGGGCCGTGGGCCGCGTGGCGGTGGACGAAACGCGAGTGCGGAAAGTGAATGTGAAGGTGGAGGGTTTCGTGGAGAAGCTCTTCGTGGATTTTGTGGGGAAGCCGGTGGCAAAGGGGCAGCCCCTGTTCAGCCTCTACAGCCCTGAGTTCGTGAGCGCCCAGCGGGAGTACCTGCTGGCGTTGAAGACCCAGAAAGCCCTGTCGGGAGGGGCGCTTCAGCAGTCCGGGGGGGATCTCCTGGAATCGGCGAAGCGGCGGCTCCTGCTTTGGGATGTGCCCCCGGAGGTCCTGGACCGCCTGGAGAAGTCCGGCGAGGTCCAGCGGGCGCTGACGCTGCGCAGCCCGATTTCGGGAATCGTCACGGCCAAGAACGTGGTGGAGGGCGCCCGTCTCACGCCGGCGGAGATTCCGTTCGAAATCACGGACCTGAGCCGGGTGTGGGTCCTTACGGACATTTATGAGGTCGAGCTCGGCCGGGTGAAGGTGGGCGGATCCGCCGATCTGACGCTGCAGAGCCAACCCGGCCGGGTATTCAAGGGCCGCGTGGCCTTCGTGGATCCCGTGATGGATCCCAAGACGCGCACGGCCAAGGCCCGGATCGAGTTCCCCAATCCGAAGGGCGACCTGAAACCCGAGATGTTCGGGGAAGTCCTGCTCAAGGGCCCGGGCCGCAAGGGCCTGCTGATCCCCCTGGACGCGGTGCTGGACGCGGGAACCACCAAGGTGGCGTTCGTGGCCCTGGGCGAGGGGAAATTCGAGCCAAGGGAGGTCACGACGGGAACCACCGTGGGCGAGAAAGTCGAGATCCGTTCAGGGCTGAAGGCGGGGGACGAGGTGGTCGTGCGAGCGAACTTCCTGGTCGATTCCGAATCGCGGCTCAAGGCCGCCCTGGCTCACCTGAGCCAGAAACCCGCCGCCGCTCCGGCGGGCGGCCACCAGCACTGAGGGGGAAGAGATGAGCGGAAACATCGCCTACGATCCCGAGCACCCGACCTTTCTCCAGCGGATCATCCGCTTTTCGGCGGAGAACCGCTGGCTGGTGATGGCCGCCTCGGCCGTGCTGCTGGCCATGTCCTTCTGGACCATGCGCAACATCCCGTTGGATGCCCTGCCGGACCTCAGCGACACCCAGGTGATCATCTACAGCAAGTGGGACCGGAGCCCCGACATCGTGGAGGACCAGGTCACCTACCCCATCGTGACCAGCCTCCTGGGGGCCCCCAAGGTGAAGGCCGTCCGGGCCCTGTCGGATTTCGGGTTTTCCTACGTCTACGTGATTTTCGAGGACGGAACGGACATCTACTGGGCCCGGAGCCGCACGCTGGAGTATCTCAGCAAGATCACATCGAGCCTTCCGCCGGGGGTGCAGACCTCCATCGGTCCCGACGCCACGTCCGTGGGATGGGTTTACCAGTACGCCCTGGTGGACCACAGCGGGAAGCACAGCACGGATGAGCTCCGCTCGCTCCAGGACTGGTTCCTGCGCTACTCCGTGCAGAGCACGCCCGGCGTGGCGGAGGTGGCCACGGTGGGCGGGCAGGCCAGGCAGTTCCAGGTCCAGGTGGATCCCAACAAGCTGGCCGCCTACAAGATCCCCATCGATTCCGTCATCGGCGCGGTGAAGAGCGCCAACGCGGAAGTGGGAGGGCGCCTGGTGGAGTACAGCGGCCGCGAGTACATGGTCAGGGGGCGGGGGTACGTCAAATCCACCAGAGATCTTGAACAGGCCGTGCTGAAAGCGGAGAACGGCACCCCTGTCCGCCTGGGCGAAGTGGCCACCGTGAGCCTGGGGCCCGAGATGCGCCGCGGGCTGACGGATCTGGACGGGCAAGGGGACGTGGTGAGCGGCATTGTGGTCATGCGGCAGGGAGAAAATGCCCTGAATGTCATCGAGCGCGTGAAGGCCAAGCTGGCGGAGCTGAAGAAGGGCCTTCCAGACGGCGTGGAGATCGTGCCGGTCTATGACCGCTCCGAGCTGATCGAAAGCGCGATCAAGACCGTCAAGCACAAGCTCATCGAAGAGATGGTCGTCGTTTCCATCATCATCCTCGTCTTCCTATGGCACATCCCGTCCGCCCTGGTGCCCATCATCACCATTCCCGTGAGCGTGGCGCTGGCCTTCATCCCGATGTACGGGATCGGCCAGAACGCCAACCTCATGAGCCTGGCCGGCATCGCGATTTCCATCGGCGTGCTGGTGGACGGCGCCATCGTAGAGGTGGAGAACGCCTACAAGAAGATCGAGAAATGGATCGAGGCGGGAAAGCCGGGAAGCTTCTACGACGTCCGTCTCGAAGCCCTGATGGAAGTTGGACCGAGCGTCTTCTTCTCCCTGCTGGTGGTGGCGGTGAGCTTCATGCCCATCTTCACCCTGCTGGACCAGGAGGGGAGGCTGTTCAAGCCGCTGGCCTACTCCAAGAACCTGGCCATGGCCATCGCGGCGATTCTGGCCCTGACGCTGGACCCGGCCATGCGCATGATGTTCGCCCGGGTCGAGCCCTTCCAGTTCAAGCCCAAGTGGCTGGCCTGGACCTTCACCCAGGTGGCCGTCGGCAAGTATTACGCCGAGGAGAAGCATCCCATCAGCGTGTTCCTGCACCGGATCTACGAAGGGCCCTGCCGCTTTGTGGTGAAACACGCCAAGGCCACCCTGGCCGTGGCCGTGCTGCTGGTGCTGGGGACCATCCCTGCCTTCGTGAGCCTGGGGAGCGAGTTCATGCCGCCCCTCAACGAGGGCACGCTGCTCTACATGCCCTCCACCCTGCCTGGACTGAGCCAGACCGAGGCCCAGCGCATCCTCCAGGTGCAGGACCGCCTCATCCGGACCGTGCCCGAAGTGGAGCGCGTCTTCGGAAAGGCGGGCCGGGCCGACACCGCCACCGATCCTGCCCCCTTCTCCATGATGGAGACGGTGATCATTCTCAAGCCCGAAGAGCAATGGCGCGAAAAGCCCCGCTGGTTCAGCTCCTGGGCGCCAGGCTTCGTGAAATCCGTGCTCCGGCCCATCTGGCGGGACCGCATCACCCAGGAAGACATCGTGGCCGAGCTGGACCGGGTGGTGAAGCTTCCCGCCATTCCCAACGCCTGGACCATGCCCATCAAGGCCCGTCTGGACATGCTGTCCACTGGCATCCGGACCCCCGTGGGCCTCAAGATCAACGGCGCCGACCTGGAGACCATCCAGAAAGTGGCCGTGGACGCCGAGCGCGTCCTCTCGGGCGTTCCGGGCACCCGGAGCGCCTTCGCCGAACGCACGGCCCAGGGCTATTTCCTGGACTTCGTGCTGAAGCGGGACCAGCTGGCCCGATACGGCCTCAGCGTGGAGCAGGCCAACATGCTGGTGATGACCGCCATCGGCGGCGACAACCAGGGCATGGTCTACGACGGCCGGGCCCGCTACCCCGTCAACGTCCGCTACGCCCGGGACTACCGCGAGAGCCCGGACGCATTGAAGCGGGTGCTCGTTCCCACGCCGGGCGGCGCCATGATTCCCATGGAAGAGATCGCCGAGCTCAAGTGGGCCAACGGCCCGGCCATGATCCGCGATGAGAACGGCCAGATGAACGGCTACGTGCTGGTGGACTTCGACACCTCGAAGTTCGACGTGGGCACCTACGTCCAGCACGCGAAAGCCGCCGTGGAGAAGGACCTCAAGCTTCCCGCCGGCTACAGCCTGACCTGGTCTGGGCAGTACGAGAACATGATCCGCGTGAAGGAGCGGCTGAAAATCATCCTCCCCATCACGCTGGTGCTGATCTTCGGCCTGCTCTTCGCCAACACCAAGAGCGCCTTCAAAGCCTCCATCGTCATGCTGGCCGTGCCCTTCAGCGCCATCGGCGCCTTCTGGCTGCTGTGGGCCCTGGGCTACAACATGAGCATCGCCGTGTGGGTGGGCCTCATCGCCCTCATGGGCCTCGATGCCGAGACCGGCGTGTTCATGCTGCTCTTTCTGGACCTCAGCCACGACGAGGCCAAGCGCGAAGGCCGTCTGCACACCACCGGGGACCTGGTGGAGGCCATCATCCACGGGGCGGTCAAACGCGTGCGCCCCAAGGCCATGACCGTCTTTGCCGCCTTCATGGGCCTGCTCCCGATCATGTGGAGCACGGGCACCGGCGCCGACGTCATGAAACGCATCGCCGCCCCCATGGTGGGCGGCCTCGCCACCAGCTTCCTCCTCGAACTGCTCGTCTATCCCTCCATCTACTACCTCTGGAAGCGGAGGGAAGTCGTGGAGGGGCCGGTGACGGAAGCTGCTGGAACAGCCGGCGGCGATGCCTCCGCTGGGCCCTTCTCGAATCCATTGCCCGTCATCCAATCCTAGGAGCTTCGATGAAAACGATCACCACCCTCTTCCCCCTGCTGCTGCTTTCGGCCCTTCCGGCCCTCGCTCAGTGCGGATCTGGCCGCGGGGGGCACTCCGGCCATGGCGGTTCCGGGGACCATTCCGCCCACGTGCAGGAAGCTGAATCAAAAGGGAAGGCCACGAACACGATTTGTCCCGTCATGGGCCAACCCGTCAAGCCCGGGCGGGACCGGGAAGTGGTCGTTCGCGGGAATCACTACCTGGTCTGCTGCGATGGCTGCGGCCCGGAAATGTCCGAGCATGACGACAAGTATCTGGATCCCGAGGGCAGGCCGCTCAATGATCCCAAGCGGAAGGCCCCAGAGGATCCGAAGCGCGCAGGGGAAAAGCCCGCGCCCAGCCCGCAGGGCCATGAAGGCCATCTGCACTAAGACGTTCTGCGACATCCGGGACCGCTTTTCCGGCCTCGTGATCCGCCACCAGCCTTTTCTCCCGGCCCAGGCCGTCTGCGAAGCCTGAGTCAATCCACAACCACCCTTAGGAGCCATCATGCTCACGCCTTTCCTCGCCCTCTCCCTTCTGGCCGCGCCCGGCGCCAAGCCCGCTCCGGCCACCAACACGGCCTGCCCGGTGCTCGGCGGCAAGGTGACCGAGAAGTCCAAGACCGTCGCCGTGCGCGGCCGCGAGTACCGCATCTGCTGCGCGGGTTGCGACGCCAAGCTGTTGAAGGACCCCGACAAGTTCCTGGAAAAGGATGGCACTCCCAGGAACGCCAAGAAGTAGGAGACCGGCCGGACCGCCCCGCGCCGGTTTGCCGCGGGGCGGTCCGCTACAATGGACCCACCCCACCGGAGGATCCATGCTGCACGCCGCCCTGTTGACCTTCGCCGTCCTGGCCTCGCCCGCGGGCCAGGCGAAGCCGGCCACCAATGTGAAAGACCCCGTCTGCAAGATGGATGTGAACGCCAAGTCCGCCACCGTGGTGGTGCGAGGCCAGGCCTACCGCGTGTGCAACAAGCACTGCGGAGAGGCCCTCCAGAAGGACCCCGACAAGTTCCTGGAGAAAGACGGCAGCGTGAAGGCCGAAAAGAAAAAGTAGCGATTGGTCGCGTTCACCGAAGGTGTTTATCGCGCAGCAGCAGCGCGATTCTTTTCCTTCGGATCCACGACGCTTGTATGAAGCCAAGGGCGACGAACCCAGAAATGATCACAAGACACGCAGGCCATCATCCCATCCATCATCACCGTCCGAACTCCCTTCGCCGCCACCCCAACTCCATTCTCCTGGGTCTTCTTCGGGGTCATCAAAGGAAGTTGACTTAAAGGCTCCCTGGTTGTAGATGACTCCGTTGTTTGAGAATTGGTACCAATTGGAGGAAAGATTATAAATTTCGACATGTGTTACGTCGGGATCCGATACGTCAACATATCGAATGTACCCTGCGGTTCCATCGACTTCAAATCTACTGCCATCGGTGAAGTTCACCAATCCAAACCGCCCTTCACTTGATATCGATGAATTAAGGACTTCAAACGGAGGGCGGCTTGTAAAGGACAGCATGAATTGTAGATCGATTTGATCTGGAATAATGGGCTTGATTTGTATGTTTTGAGCGGCAATATAACTTGAGATCAGGGCAAAAGAAAGGGTAAGCATTTTCCTCATGCATCACCCTTGGTTTAGTGAGCTGAACTAATTATGTTTCTATTGGAATGGAGCTTTCCATTTTCGTCTGGCCAAAGCACAATATCGTGGGTTCTTATTTGATGAATTTCTTCAACGCTTGCGCCCTTGATGCCGATATGCATTATGTAGTAGTGTTTGGTTGATTTGTGGATATTCGAGGCTGTTGGATCTGATGGTTCTTCATTGCGTAATAAGTGCTCGGGCAATGCCTGATGCAGGGCAAATGAGACAAAAAATCGGGTCCCCAAACTGGGCATGATAAATATCTCATCTGCCTGGGGGAAAGGGATTGTATTGCCAGGGTGGTACTTCTCGTTTTCCGATAGTATTCTTGAGACCCAAGGTGTCTGGATCTCCGTAATGGATGCGTCCGTTTCGTCGAGAAGAAGCATTTTGCCATTATTGGATGAATAAATAAGGATGGTTGTTCCGTTTCTTGCAATGGTCAATCTCGTCCACTCGGATACCGTTTCACCGTTTGGATATGCAATCTCTTTTGTGCGTGTTTTCAATTTTGTGTCATAAATCTCAACTAAATTGGCTGGGCGCCCCAGGAGTATCTCAAGGTTGTTGTCGCCCTTGACCCATCGAACAGCCCCACCGAATGGATGGACCGCATCCAAAGGCAGACTGTGCTGCATCCACCGATCCTTATCCACCGTGTAAATTCCATCCTTTTCGCTGATGGCCCATATGGATCCATTCCGGTATACGGGAAAGGCCAAATTGAGGCCAGGCTCGGGATGTGGAACATTTATTGATGTTGTTAGTCTTAGGCCATTTGATGTCGTCGGCTCGAAAAGCAATATCTTGTCTTTTCGGGACACTGAAAGTTGTTTGCTATCGGAGGAATAACTGATTTCGCTCAGCCCAGCGAAAGCATCTACAGTCGCGCGCCGAAAAGCAGGCATCTGAGGATGTTGAAGACTTTGTCCCCATCCGTAAGGAAATTTAAATATGGATAATAAAATGATCAATGAGTAATATCGTCGATTCATCTTCCCCTCTTTTAATGGTGAATATGAGTCCAAAGTTAGTGGTTGGCATGGCCCTGTCAAGTCTGGCCAGGGGAGCCGGGTGGCTATCGCAAAAGACTCACTTGAGGGAGCCAGCGATGAGAGGGCGGGCGGGAACTGGGTACAGGCTAGTCGCGCACCGGAGCGACGTCCGCGCGCTTCAACAGGTCCAGCCAGGCCTTGAGGACGAAGGCCGTGGCGCCCCAGAGGGGGGCCTGGGGCAGTTCCAGGCGGGGCACTTCCAGGGCCAGGCCATGGCGTTCCAGGCGCTCCGTGGTCCAGGGGGCGTCCATCAGGGGCGCCAGGGGCAGCATGAGCACCTGCTCCAGCTCCCGGTCCAGGCGGAAGCGGGGCTCCGGAACCTCCCAGCGGAAGAAGACCGGCGTGAACCGGACGCGGGCCTTGGCCACGCCGTCGGGGAAGCAGCCCAGCTCCCAGAGGCCTTCGGCGATGCCGATCTCTTCGGCCACTTCGCGCCGGGCCGTGGCAGGCAGATCCCGGTCGCGGGGCTCCACCATGCCGCCGGGCAGAGCCAGCTCTCCGGGATGGTGGGGGGCGCCGAAGCCGCGCTGCACCAGCACGATCTTTTTCGCCCCTTCGGCATCGCCCCATAGGAGGACGCCCACGGCCGCGCGGCGCGGATCGTCCGGAATGCGGGCGCTGATCTTGTGGGGGCTGGGCCCCAGCTGGGCCAGGCGAAGGCTTTCGGTGATGCGCGCCCAGGGCAGGGCGGGCGCCTCTTCCGGAGGGCGCCAGGCGCTCACTTGACCTTCCCGAAGACCGAGCCCTTCACCCGTTCCACGGTGTAGACGCCGCGGATGCGGCGCAGGCTGGCCATGAGTTCCACCAGGTGGGCCCGGTCACGCACCCGCAGGGCGATGTGGAAGAGGCCGGCGCCCTCCTCCGTGGCCGAGCCGTGGAAGCGCTGCACGTTGATGCCCACGCGCTGGATGCCTTCGGAGATGGCAGCCACCATGCCAGGGCGGTCCTCGGTGGTGAGGGCGATCTCGGTGTCGTAGAGTTCGGCGCCGTGCTTGCCCCAGGCCACGTTGACGCGGCGTTCGGGGTGCAGGGTGGCAGTGTTGAGCTGGGGGCAGTCCGCCCGGTGGATGGCCGTGCCGCGAGTGCGGGTGATGTAGCCCACCACTTCGTCGCCCCAGATGGGCTTGCAACAGGCCGCCAGCGCGTAGAGGATGCCCGTGGTGTCGCCGACCACCACGGAATCCAGCAGGTTCGAGGTGTTCTCCTTGGGTTTGGCCCGTTCGCGTTCGGGCACCAGCGGCTCGATGAGCTTGTGGACCGTGAGCCGGCCAAAGCCCAGGGCTGCGTAGGCCGCTTCCCAGCTGGCCAGCTTCAGTTCCGCGAGGCGCGCATCCAGCTTGGCCTGGGCTTCGGAGTCGTCCAGGCGCACGCCCATGCCGCGGGCCTCGCGCTCGAGGCGCTCCCTCCCCTGGACGATGGCGTGGGCCCGCTCCTCCTCGCGGATGAAGGCCTGGATGCGGCTCTTGGCACCGGCGGATTTCACGAAGGTGAGCCAGTCGCGGCTGGGCTTGTGATCCGGGCGCGTGAGGATCTCCACGCGGTCGCCGTTCTGGAGGACGTGCTTCAGGGGCACGATGCGCCCGTTCACCTTGGCGCCCACGCAGCGGTGGCCCACCTGGGTGTGGATGGCGTACGCGAAGTCCACCGGCGTGCTGTTTTCCACCAGGCTGCGGAGGTCGCCTTTTGGCGTGAAGACCTGGATGCGGTTGAAGGTGAGTTCGCCGCGGAGGTTGGCCACCAGATCGCGGCTGTCCTGGGCGTCCTGGTGCAGCTCGACCATGCGGCGCAGGAAGGACACCTGGTTGATCTCCAGGCGGTTGGCGATGCGCCCGTCCTTGTAGGTCCAGTGGCTGGCGATGCCCGCCTCGGCATGGACGTGCATCTCTTCCGTGCGGATCTGCACCTCGAAGAGGTCGCCGGAACTCATGAGCACGGTGGTGTGGATGCTCTGGTAGCCATTTTCCTTGGGCAGGCTGATGTAATCCTTGAACTTGCCCGGCACGGGCTTGAAGAGGCCGTGCACAAGGCCTAGGGCCGTGTAGCAGCTGGCGCGGTCGGGGCAGATGATGCGGTAGGCGAGCCAGTCGTGGATGTCTTCGAAACCCTTGGCCTGGGTGCCCATCTTCTTCCAGATGCCGTAGAGGTGCTTGATGCGGCCGTAGACCTGGGCGGCGATGCCCTGCTGGCGCAGGATAGCCTGCATGGAGCCGTGGATCTCCTGGATGGTGCCCGACAGCTTGGCGCGCTTGGCCTCCACGGCGTTGCGCAGGCTTTCGTACTGGTTGGGCTCGAGCTGGCGAAAGGCCAGATCCTCCAGTTCAAGGCGCACCACGCCCATGCCCAGGCGGTTGGCCAGGGGGGCGTAGAGCTCCAGCGTCTCCCGGGAGATGCGCCGGCGCTTCTCTTCTTCCATCACGCCCAAGGTCTTCATGTTGTGCAGCCGGTCCGCCAGCTTCACCAGCAGCACCCGCACGTCCTTGCCCATGGCCACCAGCAGCTTGCGGACGTTCTCGGCGTTCAGCAGATGCTTGTCCGTGAAGGCCAGCTTGCTCATCTTGGTGAGGCCGTCCACGATCTCCGCGATCTCCTCGCCGAACTGGGCCCGCACCTGGGGCAGGGTCATCAGGGTGTCTTCCACCACGTCATGCAGCATGCCGCAGGCCACGCTTACGGCGTCCAGGCGCCAGTCCGCCAGGCTCTGGGCCACGGCCAGCGGGTGGAAGAAGTAGGGTTCCCCGCTCTTGCGGATCTGGGTGTCGTGCATGTCCCGGCCCACGGTGAAGGCCCGGTGCAGCAGCGCGATGTCGCCGTTGGGGTGGTGCTGGAGGAAGGCCCCCTTCACGCGATCGAAGGCGCCATCCAGCGTGAGACAGCCGTCCCCATCACAAGCGGAGCCTTCCCCCTCGCGGAGGATCGGTTCCGGGGCTTTCCCAGACACGGCCATGTCCGAGTGTCGCGCATGCATCACCGCGATGCCAGATGGAAGTATGGAAGACAGGGCAGATCTGTGGAAGGAGGGCAAGCGGTGCCGCCAGCAGGGCGCCGGGGAACTCCGCAACGCCTGGAAAATCATTCATCCGCCTCCAGCCGCCGATGAACCCGGGAGCCCCCCCTCGATGCGGGCCGCATCCTGCAACTGCCCGCGACGCTCGTCCTTCTCCCATGAGGAATGTCATGGAAAGAGCCACTCAACGACTCCGGGGATACCCGTCCTTGGCATTGCTCCCGCCCCTTCTGGCCCTCGGCGTCCAGTGGGCCCTGTGGTCCAGCATCAGGCCCTTCGTCTGGTTCCTCTTCTATCCGGCCGTGTTCTTCGCCTCCTGGATCGGGGGCCTGTGGTGGGGTTCCGCCGCGACTCTGCTGTCCACGCTGATCGTCTGGCGGGTCTTCCTTCCCCCCGGGCATGCCCTCAATACCTATGTTTCCATGGCCGTATTCGCGGCCACGGGGATCCTGTTCAGCAGGTTCCACCAGACGCTCCGGGATACCCAGGAACTGGCCAAACGGTCTTTGCATGTGAGCGAAGGCCGCTACCAGGGCCTGTTCGAGAACATGACGGCCGGATTCGCCTGGTGCCGGATGGTGTTCGAGGGGGACGAGGCTGTGGATTTCATCTACCTTGACGTGAACCCTGCCTTCAAGAGCCTGACGGGCCTGAAGGACGCGCAGGGGCGAAGGGTCTCCGAGGTGATTCCGGGGTTCCGGGAATCCAACCGGGACCTCCTGCTGGCCTACGGGCGGGTCGCCCGCGGGGGGCCCCCGGAGAGCCTCGAGGCCCAGGTGGAGAGCCTGGACATCTGGTTCTCCATCAATGCCTATTGTCCTGCCCCTGGAGAATTCATCGCCATCTTCGACACCATCACGGAGCAGAAGAAGGCGGAAACCGCCCTCCGGGAGCTCAGCCAGCGCCTGGAGCTGGCCACCAAATCCGGGGGTCTTGGCGTGTGGGACTGGGACATCGTCTCCGGCCAGATGCTTTGGGACGACCGGATGATGGAAATCTACGGGTATTCAAAACAGGCATTCCCGGGAGGGTTGGAGGCCTGGGAGGGGCGCCTGCATCCGGATGACCGGGAGTCCGCCGCCCGGGACAGCCAGGCAGCCCTTCTGGGGGAGCGCGAGTACCACAGCGAGTTCCGGATCCTGCTCCCGGATGGGGCGGTGCGGCATGTCGCGGCGGATGGCGTGGTCCAACGGAATGCCGGAGGGAAGGCCATCCGGATGATCGGGCTGAACCGCGATGTCACCGAGCAATGGCGCGCGTTTGACCGCCAGCGCCGGATGGAGTCCGAACTGCTCCAGGCCCAGAAGATCGAGAGCCTGGGCAGCCTGGCGAGCGGCGTGGCCCACGACATGAACAACGTCCTTTCGGCCATCCTGAGCATCTCTTCGGTGCTGCAGGTCACGCATTCGACCGACGAATCCGCGCTGAAGTCCATGAAGACGCTCGAGCACGCGGCGCTTCGCGGACGGGACCTGGTGAAGCGCCTGACCAATTTCGTGCGAAAGGATTTGGAGACGCCGCATCTCATCGATCTGAACGCCGTCGTGGAGAGCGAGACGGAAATCCTGCACCAGACCCTCCGGCAGAGGGTGGCCCTCGATGTGAATCTGGAATCGGGCCTGGGCTGGATGATGGGCGAGACCAGCACCCTGGGCAGCGCCGTGATGAACCTTTGCGTGAACGCGGTCGATGCCATGCCGGAAGGGGGCACGCTGAGGCTCAGGACGCGCCGGGAGGGAAGTCGCCACATCGACCTGATCATTGAGGACACGGGGCATGGCATGAGCCCCGAGACCTTGGCCCACGCCACCGAACCTTTCTACACCACCAAGCCCCCCGGGAAGGGGACCGGGCTTGGGCTGGCCATGGTCCAGAACATCGTGCGGGCCCATGGCGGCGACCTCTCGATCCAGAGCGCTCCCGGCAGCGGAACCACCATCACCATGCGTTTCCCCGTCGCGCAGGCGGCTCCGGATTCCGGACGGGAATCCCCCCAGAGCCAGTCCGCGGCCGCGAGTCCGTTGAGCATTCTCATGGTCGACGATGATGCGCTGATCCGAACCACGTTCCCCCCGCTGCTTCACGAACTGGGGCATGCGGTGGACGTGGCCGAGGACGGCGCCTCGGTGCTGGCGGCTTTGGACGGGGGGAAGGCCTACGACCTGGTGGTGCTCGACCACAACATGCCCGGGATGACGGGCGCCCAGGTGCTCGAGGGGATCAAGGCGCGGCATCCGGGCCAGGCGGTCCTGGTCGTCACGGGCTTCAGGGACGGCGAGCTTGACCAGGCCCTCGCCCGGTGGCCGGATGCCGGCCTCCTCATCAAGCCCCTCACCCGGGAAGAAGTGGTCGGCCGCCTGGAGCGGCTGGCCCCTGCCTGGAATCCGGGACCCTGAGGCTCCTTCGTTTCCCGGCCCTGCCTTTTGCTTTCGTGCGGGAACCTGGCGGACACTACAGGATATGGCCCGCCGACCTTCTCCCGACCATGGCCCCAGCTTCAAGGGGTGGACCCGCCCCGGATCCATTCCTCCCGGCGGGGTGGCGCTTGAGGAGGGTGAAACGCTGGATGGCCTCTGTGGCCATTGGCGCATCTTCCAGCTGGCGAAGGGCAACCGCTTCAGCGTGGATGACCTGGTGACGGCCTGGTACGGCACCACCTGGTGCCCCCGGCCCGAGCGCATCGCGGATCTGGGCTCGGGCATCGGCAGCGTGGCCCTCCTTTCGGCCTGGCGCTGCCCCGGGGCTGTGGTGCATACCGTGGAGGCCCAGGAGCAGAGCCTGCGCCTGGCCCGCAAGAGCATCCGCTACAACGGGCAGGAGGGCAGAGTCTTCCCGAGGCTGGGCGACCTGCGGGACCCGGGCCTCTTCGCGGAGGAGACACCCTTCGATCTGGTGACGGGCACGCCGCCCTATTGGCCCGAGGGCGACCGCCTGCCGGCGGCGCACTCTCAATCCGTGCCCGCCAGGCTGGAGGTGCGCGGCTGCATCGCGGACTACGCCCAGGCGGCGGCGCGCCTGCTGGCGCCTGGAGGCGTCTTCGCCTGCGTGTTCCCCAACGACCAGCGCGGGCGGGCCCTCGCGGCTTTGCGCGAAGCTGGCCTGCTCTGCCTCCACCGCCGGGAGATCGTCTTCAAGGATGGCGAGCCCTACGGCCTGGATGTCTTCGCCGCCGGCCGGCGGCAGGACTACCCGGAGGATTTCGAAACCCGCGCCCAGTGCCCCGAGGCCGAGGCGTCCATCCTGATCCGCCGGGCCGACGGCAGCGTGGACCCGGGCATCGCCCGCCTCCGCCTTGCTCTGGGCTTCCCGCCCGGCCTCTAATGGTCAATGCTGGGGTGCCCGGCCGGTTCTGCCGATAGCGGCGGGGAGGACGGGGGAGGGTGGTTCCATGGATCGAGGCAGTTTCCTGGGTGTCTTGCTGGGCTTCGCGCTGCTGGCGGTGGCCATCGGACTGGGGCCCAATCCGCGCATCTTCTTCCATCCGGCCAGTACCGTGGTGGTGGTGGGCGGGGTCATCGCCGCGACCATGATCCGCTTCACGCTGGAGCACGTGAGTTATGCCTTCACCATCGCCAGCCGCGCCTTCTTCACGCGGGCCCCGGGCACCCAGGCCCTCGTATCCCAGATCGTGGGCCTGTCCCAGCGCGCCCGCCGCGAGGGCCTGCTGAACATGGAAAAGGCCATGGACGTGGAGGGCTTCCTGTCCAAGGGGCTGCGCATGGTGGTGGACCAGGAGAGCCGGGAGCATATCCACGGCGTGCTGGCGGCGGAGCTGCGGGCCACCCAGGACCGGCACCTGCAGGGCCAGGAGATCTTCCGGTTCATCGCCCTCAGCGCGCCCTCCTTCGGCATGGTGGGCACCCTCATCGGCATGGTGCAGCTCTTCGCCAGCCTCAAGGATCCCTCCAACGTGGGCGGGGCGATGGCCCTCTGTCTGCTGTCCACGCTCTACGGCGCCGTCATCGCCTACCTGCTGGCCATCCCCATCGCGGGGAAACTCGAACTGCGCAGCAAAGAGGAGCTTCAGCTCAAGCACATCATGATGGAGGGCATCCTGGGCATCCAGGCGGAAATGCATCCAGCGGCCCTGGAGGCCCAGCTGAACGCCTTCCTCGCGCCGAAGGAGCGGGGGCAGGAGCGGCGGGCCCGTGGTTAACCTCGCGCCGATGCGGTTCGCCCGCCGCAAGGCGGACCTGGAGTCGCTGTGGCTGGTGACCTTCGCGGACCTGATGGTGCAGCTCATGGCCTTCTTCGCCCTGCTCTATTCGTTTTCCGTCTCGGACCAGTCCAAACTCCAGCAGGCTTTGACCTCCATCCAGAAGGCCCTGGGCGTGAAGGCTCAGGTGGTGAAGCCCCAAGCACCCACGGTGGCAGGCCACGGCATTCTGCAAGGCTCCCAGGGGCTGGATCCGGCGAAGGCCGAAGACCTGGAAAAGCTGCTCAGCGATGCCCAGGCCAGCGAAGGCCGTGACGTGGGTTCCCGGCTGCGCATCGTGACCTTCCGGGGCTCGCTCATCTTCGAGGAGGGCAGCGCCGCGCTGACCTCCGGCAGCGATGTGCTGCTCACCCGCTTGTCGGAGCTGGCCTTCCGGTACCAGGGCTTCACCCTCGTCTGCGAGGGCCACGCCGCCCCGGGAGAAAAGGGCCGGGGCATGGATGCCCTGGAGCTCAGCTCCCAGCGCGCCATGGCGGCCCAGCGCTACCTGGCGGGCATCGGCCTGAGCCCGGCCCGCCTCGCCTCCGAAGCGCGCGGCGACAGCCAGCCCGAAGGGGATGGCGCCAGCCCCGAAGGCAGGGCCCTGGAGCGGCGCGTGACCTTCCGGTTCCAGAGGGTGGCGGAACGCTGAGCGGATCTTCAGCCAAGCTCAAGACCTGGCCCCGGATGTCGTAGAGGATCCGGTAAGGACACGATTTGATCCGCATCGGCTCACTCTTCCGCAGGGAGTGCTTCGCATTGGCCCTGGCGCTCCCCTGTTCCGCCGGCGGGCTCGAGATCCTCATGCGGCCGGCCCATCAGGTGTATTCCACCAAGGACGGGCTGCCCCAGAACACCATCCACGCCTCGGCGGTGGAGCCGGGCACGGGGCGGTTGTGGGTGGCCACCCAGGATGGTCTGGCCCACTTCAACGGGCAGCAGTGGCGGCCCCTCTCCCTGCCCAACCGGCAAGTGGCGAACTACGTGCGGACGCTGGCCTTCGACGGCAAGGGCGCGCTATGGGCGGGCACCAACGGCGACGGGTTGTTCCGCTTCCAGAATCAGCGCTGGGAATCCTTTCTGGCCGATGGCCGGTTGCCCGTGGACCGGGTGAACCAGATGCTGGCCAGCTCCGGCGGAGAAAGTATCTGGATCGGCACCCACGGGCAGGGCCTCTGGCGTTTCCATGAAGGCGCCTTTTCGCCGGTGGCCACACCCCAGGGCGCGGGCGGCGGCATCGTTTGGGCCCTGCTCGACGGGCGCTGGGATGGCCGGCCGCGCCTGTGGGTGGGGATGGAAGGCGCGCTGGTCTACCTGGAGGAGGGCCGTTGGCAACGGCAGGACCTCCCGCCGGGGTTGCAGGGGGTTTCCATCAACAGCCTGTGGGTGGAGCCCAACGAACGCCGTCTCTGGATCGGCAGCTGGGGCAAAGGGGTCTGGCGGCTGGAGGGGGGGCATTGGACCGCCTTCGGCCGCGCCCGGGGGCTGGTGGACAGCCAGGTGACCTCCCTCGTCGCCACCGCCGGCGGCGATCCGCGCCGGTGGACGCTCTGGGCGGGCACGTTCAGCGGCTTGATGCGGTGGGATGGCCAGGCATGGCAGCCGGTGGGACGGCGGGGCGAGGTCTTTCAGCGACCCATCTACAGCCTGCTGAACACCCGCTGGAACGCGGGCGCCGAGTCCCTCTGGGTGGGCACCCGGGGCGGAGGCTTGGCCCGCCTCGACCTGGGCCGCTGGCAAAGCCTGGATGACGCTTCGGGACTGCCTTCCAATGAAATCCGGGCCATCGTTTCCACATCACGGAAGGGGCTCGATCCGGACATCTGGGTGGGCGCGGAACGGGGCGGCCTGCTCCACCTCCAGCGCTCCGGGCTCCGGGAAATCCCGCTGCCGGGCGGGGCCCAGGGCATCCACAGCCTGCTGCCGGTCTCCGGTCCAGAGGGTACCGCCATCTGGGTGGGCAGCCGCGTCAACGGCATCTTCCGCTGGCAGAGCGGCCGCTGGGAGCGGGTGTCCGCGCGCGGGCTTCCGCCGGTGGACGTGCTGGCCCTGGCCCAGGTGGAATGGGAACCGGGCCGCTTCCGCGTGTTCGCGGGCACCACCCGGGGTCTGTTCTGGTTCGATGGGATCGCCTGGCAGCCGGCCGGGGGCCCGGCCCTGGCTGGGGCCTTCATCCAATGCCTGCATGCGCCTCCGGAAGATCCCCGGGCGCTGTGGGTGGGCACGCGGGCCCTGGGCCTGGTCCGGCTGGACGCCAGGGGCAGGGCCCAGTTCGGATTGGCCGAGGGCCTTCCCAATCCCTGGGTGCGCGATGTGGCCTTTCGCCGGGTGAAGGGTGTCCGGGAAGTCTGGATCGCCACGGCCGGCGGCCTGGTCATTCTGGACGAGGCCACGGGCCGGATCAGCACCGCGGACGCGCTGCCGGTGCTGGACAGCACGACTGGGAAGGCGGAGCGCTTCGACAGCCTCGCCATCGGCGGCCTTCCCAGCCAGGTGGTCAACCAGATCGAATTCGACGGCCAGGGGCGCGGCTACCTCATGACCACCCGGGGCCTGGTGCGTCTTGAAGCGCGGGGGGACGGCACCTGGTCACGGGATATCTACAACGAGGAGGATGGCCTGCCGGAGGGCGAGGGCGTTCCCGGCGCCGCCTGCCTGGATCCGCTGGGGCGCATGTGGATCGGCACCACCGCAGGGCTCGCGGTGCTGGACGCCGCGCGGGAGCTCCGCGACCAGTCCGCCAAGCGGCTGCGTCTCGAATCCGTGCACGGCGGGGGAAGGGCCGTCACCACGGAACCCTCGCAGGCTTTCTCCCACCTGTTCAAGGACTGGTCCTTCGAGGCCGCTCTGATGGGTTTCACCCGCAACGACCGCGCGCGCTACCGCTTCCAGCTGGAGGGCTACGAGGAGGTTCCAGGCCCCTGGACCGCGGAGCGGAGGCGCATCTACACGAACCTGGACCCCGGGCGCTACCGCCTGCACATCTGGGCGGTGGACGGGTGGGGGAACGCCAGCCCGCCCCTGGTCTGGGAATTCCTGGTACGGTCCTCGCCCTGGGCCGCCTGGTGGGCCCGCATGCTTGAAGCGCTCCTGGCCGCAGGGGCCATTCTCGGCCTCGTCCGCTGGCGCGTGCGGCTCCTGCGCGTGCATACGCTGGAGCTGGAAAGAGCCGTGGAAAGCCGCACCCGCGAACTGGCGGATGCCCGCGACGCGGCCATCACGGCCAACCGGCACAAGTCCGATTTCCTCGCCGTGATGAGCCACGAGGTGAGGACCCCCCTCAATGGCATTCTCGGCATGTCCGATCTTCTCGAAGACACCCCGCTCGACCCGGTACAGCGGGAGTACGTGGAGGCCATCCGCATCTCCAACCACCATCTTTCCTCGCTCATCAATGACGTGCTGGATCTCTCCAAGATCGAAGCCGACCACCTGGAGCTGGAGGCGGTGCCCTTCGACCTGGTGCGGGAGATCGAGGATGTGGTCTCGCCCGTGGCTTCCGTGGCGCGGGGCAAGGGCGTGGAATTCGTCTGCGACCTGCCCGGGAACCTGCCCGCCCAACTGCGCGGCGATCCCACGCGTCTGAGGCAGGTGCTGCTCAACCTCTTGAACAATGCCGTGAAGTTCACCACCGAGGGCAGGGTGGCGTTGCGCTGCATCATCCTGGCGGCGGCGCCGCTGCGCCTGCGCTTCGACATCGAAGACACCGGCCGCGGCATTCCCGAGGCGGTCCAGGGCAAGCTCTTCGAACCCTTCCAGCAGGCGGATGCCTCCACCAACCGCGAGTTCGGCGGCACGGGGCTGGGCTTGGCCATCTGCAAGCGGCTGGCGGAGAAGATGGGCGGCGCCATCCGTTTCTCCAGCCGGGAGGGACAGGGCTCCACCTTCAGCCTCGAACTGGCCTTCGAGCCCCTGGCGCCGTCGGCGGCCCTGGGGCCGGTCGCGCCGGTGGTGCTTTGCATGAGGCCCTCCAGGAGCCGCGACGCATTGGTGCGGCTGCTGCAGGACTGGGCCGTGGAGATCGCCGCGCTGTTTTCTCCGGAGCAGCTGGCCGCTGGGATCGGCCACTGGCCGGGCGGCCAGGCGCCCAGGCTGCTGCTGGACGCCGAAAGCCTCGAGGTTGTTTCGGCCCTGGGCGGGGGGCTCCCCGAGGGCATCCGCGTCGGGGTGCTGGCCGCCATGGATGCCCTGCCGCGGCTCGCGGCGGCGGCGGCCGCGGGGCAGTTCCAGATTCTCACCAATCCCTGGCGCCAGGAGGGGCTCCGGGATTTCGTCCTGGGCGCCCATGGGCAGCGCCCGGAGGAACCCAAGCCCAGCGGCGCTTTCCAAGGCAGGGTGCTGGTGGTCGACGACCACCCGATCAACCGGAAGGTCATGCGCGCCATGCTGCAGAAGATGGGACTGGTGGCCCTGGAGGCAACCGGAGGCCGGGAGGCGCTGGACTGTCTCGCCGTCGAGGCGGTGGACCTGGTCCTCATGGACTGCGAGATGCCCGGCATGGATGGTTTTGAAACCACGCGGAGGCTGCGGGAGCATTCGCGGATTCCCGTGGTGGCCCTCACGGCCCATGTGCTGGAGGGCACCCGGGAAAAGTGCCTCGCCGCGGGCATGGACGAGTACCTCTCCAAGCCCATCAAGCAGGAGGCGCTGGGGCAGGCCCTGAGGCGGTGGCTGCCTACTGGAACCTGACGTCCGATTGGGCCAGGGCGTAGGCGAAGGTGGCCAGGGCCGCGGCGTTGTGGGCCAGGTCATCCTTGTCCACCTTGTCGAAGGTGTCGGCCTCGGTGTGGTGGATGTCGAAGTAGTGGGAGGCGATGTGCTCCATGCCGATGCCCGTCACGCCTTCGCGGACCATGGGGCTCACGTCGGCGCCGGAACCGCCCAGGCGGAGGGCCACCTTGAAGGGCTCCAGCACCGCGCCCACCTGCTTCAGGGATTCCAGGGCCTTGGCCTTGGCTTCGGGCGTGGCCTTGCGCAGGTCCAGATCGAAGGCGGCCACTTTCTCGCTGCCGGAGTCGCTTTCGATGGCGGCGATGATGTTCTTGAATTCGGCCCGGTGCGCGTCGCGGTAGGCCTGGCCTCCCCGGAGGCCGTTTTCTTCGTTGGTCCAGAGCACCACGCGGATGGTGCGGCGGGGCTTGAGGCCCAGGCTCTGGATCAGGCGGATGGCCTCCATGGAGATGACCGTGCCCGCGCCGTCGTCCTGGGCGCCCTGGCCCACGTCCCAGCTGTCCAGGTGGCCGCTGAGGAGGATCACTTCTTCGGGCTTTTCGGTGCCGCGGATCTCGCCGACCACGTTGGCGGAGGGGGCGTCCGGCAGCATTTTCGCGCCCATCTCCAGCTTCATCTGGATGCGCTCGCCCCGCTGCTGCATGCGCCGCATCTGGGTGGAGGCCTCGATGGTGACGGCGGCGGTGGGGATTTTCGGATAGGCGGGATCGTAATCCATGGCCCCGGTGTGGGGCGTGTCCAGGCTCACGGGGCCCACGGAGCGCACCAGGGCGGCCGCCGCGCCGTACTTCGCGGCCTTGGCTGCGCCGTCGTGGCGGTAGGCCACGGTGTGGCCGTAGCCCTTGTAGGGCACGTCGAAGAGGACGATCTTGCCCTTCACGGCCTCGCCCAGCTTGTCCAGTTCGTCGAAGGAACCCACCACCACCACGTCGGCGGTGAGGCCGCCTTCGGGGGTTCCCACGCTGCCGCCCAGGCCCAGGATGTGGAGGCGGTGCGGCGCGGGAAGGAGAAGGTTCGCCGACTCATGGCCGCGCACCCAGTGGGGCACCATGACAGGTTCCGCATGGACATTGGCCAGGCCCGCGGCCTTCAGGCGGTTTTGGGCCCAGGCGATGGCCTGGTCCAGCTGGGGTGAACCGGACAGCCGGTGTCCAATGCGGTCGCAGAGCCACGCCAGGTCCTCATAGGCGCCGTAGGTGCGGAAGGCCTCGGCGCGCAGGCGCTCGGAGGCGCCGCGGAGGGCCCCCGGCGAAGACTGGGCGCCGAGGGAGGCGGCGGCGAGAAGGGCGAGGAGGCAATGGGCTGGGCGCATGCCTCATAATAATGGGTAGACGCAGGCCGTCACGGTTTTTTTGCCCGGCCCGCGGGGTGGTCCGGAACCCGAGGACGAAGCAGGTTGCCTACTTCACGGCGTAGAGGTTCCCATCGGCGCAGGCCACATAAACCGTATCGTTGGCCACCACCGGAGAGGACCACAGGCTGGCCGGGAAGGAACAGGTCCAGATGGCTTTGCCCGTGAGGATATCCACGGCGCTGAGGCTCCCCTTGGCTTCGGAATTGTAGTTGTCGTTGGTGGCCACGTAGACGACGCCTCCGGCCAGGGCGGGAGAGGCGAAGGTGGGCTTGCCGATGTCCAACACCCATCGCACCGTTCCATCTGCGCCGATGGCCGTTACCTTGCCTCCATCGGATTGGCCCACGTAGGCCACGCCATCGCGCACCGCGGGCGAGCTGGGAACCCAGCTCATCCGGTGGCCGTGCTTCCAGCGGAGCTTGCCGGTCGCCTCCTCGAAGGCGTAAAAGGATGTACTCCGGCTTCCGACGAAAACCAGCCCGCCGGAAACCGCGCAGGAACCCTGCACCGCATGCCAGGGCACGCCTGGGGTGTGGGTGTCCTGCTCCCAAACCCTGGCGCCGGTGGCCGCATCCAGGCAGAAGACTTTTCCCGAGAAATTCCCCGCGAACACCCTTCCGTTGGCCACGGCCGGCGAGGACCGGATGATGTCGCCGGTTCCCGTCCGCCACTTGAGTTCTCCCTTGGAAGCGGAAATCGCGTACACCGCGCCATCGACGCTGCCCACGTAGACGATTCCGTCGACCACCGCAGGGGAAGATTGATAGACATCCCATTGATCGGTCTGCCGGAGGCGGCTGGGTCCGGCGATCCTGAAGGTCCAGAGTGTCTTGCCATTCTTGGCATCGAGGGCGTACAGCAGCCCATCTCCGGTGGGGAGGTAGGCCACGCCATTCGCCACGGCCGGACTGCTGAGGCTGGAGCCCCCCAAGCGGACTCGGAAGGCCTCCTTCCCCTTCGCGTCCACCGCGAAGAAGAACGGTCCTGCGCAACCATAGATCAGGCCGTCGGAAACCGCCGGTGTGGTGGGCCAGGTGGGCTGCCCGTCCATGTCCTCGAGGCCCTTGTAGAGCTTCCAGGGGAGTGTCTCGAAAGACCATGCGATCTTGCCCTGCAGAGGAACCGCCGGCGCGGGATACACGCCGGTCCGCGCGGCGTCTCCCCTGAACATGGGTGATTGGGCCGCAAGGGCGGTGCAGGCGAGGATGGGAATGATCCAAGGGCGCATGGCTGGTTTCTCCAGATGCAGTAGACCCTGGGGAAGATGAGGCACAGCCTGGATTGGGACGAACCCGCCTCCCGGTGGGGCGAAAGGAGCGAGGCCAGTGGCCTCTCTCCGGAGCTACCGGGGGTTTGATTTCGTCTGGGCCTCGATCTGGGTCTTCACGGCCTTCATGAGGGCGTTGGGGATGGGCACGCTGAGGTTGTACTGCTGGATGCGCCAGCGCTCCTTCTCAAGCGTGAGCACACCGCTGCCGCGCGAGGGACCCAGGTTCGGCGTGTCCAGATCCTCGTCGAACCAGGCGGTGCGGCCATCCTTGGAGAAAGCGATGGCCCTGCGCACAGCCTTGAAGCTCCACGCCTTGCCGCGCTGGAAGATGGGGTGGGCCCAGGCCTGGAAGGCCGCCTTGGGCCAACGCTCCGTGGCGTCGGTGCCCATGAACACAGCATTCTCCGCCATGTGCCCGAAATAGCGGCTTTCGTCCGCCTGGGCCGCGGCCAGATGCCAGTCGTCCAATACCGCGGCCACGGCTTTCTCTGACGGGGCCTGCGAAGAGATGGCCCGGGCGGAAAGGGTCAGGGCGGCGCAGAAGAGCAGGGCGGGGCGCATGGGACTCCAGGGCATGTCCTTAAGCCTACCGCGAGGGCTCCTCCGCCGATTGAGCTGGCGGGATCCAAGATGTCGCCTCAGCTCGCTTGCTTCTTGGCGGACCTGATTGCCCTTGGGGAAAACAAAGTCGCGAACTGCGAATGACTGCTACGGATGTGTGTGATGTCGAAGAAATGGTGGCCGCAGGGAGCCCCGAGCGACCGTTCAGCGGGCGAATCACCACCGTTCAGCGGAAATGGAGGCCCTCTTGGTCGATATAGATGATGCTGGAGGTGTTTTTGTGGGTGCTTTTTGATGAAAGTGTTTAATCAAGTAAAGATATTTCAACCGCGCTGTGAGGGCTATTCGAGTGCGACCAACATATCTAGCTGAGTTCCAATGTTTGCGGCTGACGCCAAGTCGTGCCCTCTGGCCAGTCCTTAAACCCAGTGTCTGGACGGCCCTCCCTTTCGGGCCGAATAACCTTCGTCTTTACAACGCAAGGCCTGGTTCGAGAGGCCTTGCCCTAACTTCATAGGAGTCCCATGAAAACACGATTATTTTCGACCCTCATTATGGGGGGCCTACTGCTGGGGCCCGCCAACGCCCAGACGCCTTTAAACATGCCCCCGCGTAGCATGGTCGCTGGGGATCCGAACCTTGACCCCAACTGGCCCTTCTGGGTTGATCAAGTACCAGAAATCTATTTCTATAGTATGGGGCAGGTTCTAAATGCCAATCGTGATAATTCTTTGAGATTGCCTTATTTTACTTATGGCACTGCGAGCTATAATGGCAATCCTAATGCTGCTGACGTCCTTCCCGAAGATGGCTGGGTTCTGGTTCTTCGTGACTTTGGAACCCCTGCTTCCGCGCCGCCCTATCCTCACTTCATGCTTTATAATAAATATCGAGGTATTCTTCGTTTATTCTATTTAAACGCCCAACAGCAAAAGATGCAGCAGTACTCCGCCACCATTAAGTTCATGGATTCTAATTCAGCACTCATGACCTTCAATAGTAAAGAAAAGTGTTTTTTGAAGGATTATGACTCGACTCTTTCATTAACAACTTTTGGAAGTATTCCTCAATTTGGATGGGGTCATTTTGATTTCATTTTGACTGGATATGACCCAAGCCTATCATCAAAGCCATATGCTGCTTTTGATGTAAAAATAAATGCCATAGAGACATCTCACCTAAGCCTGAATGGAAGAATCGAAGGCACTATTGATCAAGTGATAGGAAGTACACCGCCAAGTTTTTCAAAAAGCGATGGCGAGCGGGCGCAGGATGCTCTTAAACAGGGAGTGAGTTACTATAAAGCGTATAAGGATGCATCGGACGGTCTTGTCGCCACAGTCAACAACCCGGAGAACAAGAACGAATGGTGGATTGGTGCGGCAACCACCCTTGCATCGAGTTTCTTGACAGGTGGGACTGCTCCCATGATCGCTGGAGCGGTGGGCTTTGTGTCGTCTTTCATCGGGGGAGGGAGCAAACAACCTCCGATGGTTCCCATGAACTTCAAAGCCAAGCTGGGCTTAGAGGCGACAGGCAGCCTTGAAACCACTACGTGGCTTACTTCTCCGGGATTCCACCTCAACTACACGCCCAACCCTCCCTCGGATCAGCGCGTGCCCCTTTCTCCCATTCCTTGGGGCATATTCAATATCGAAGAAGCCCCCGAGGTGATGGTGCAAAACGAGTATCGATCCTCCAC
The DNA here is from genome assembly GCA_016195985.1 of Acidobacteriota bacterium. Classification (GTDB taxonomy): domain Bacteria; phylum Acidobacteriota; class Holophagae; order Holophagales; family Holophagaceae; genus Geothrix. The sequence continues at coordinate 277,058 of JACPYP010000016.1, forward strand.
CCGTGTATTCTATGAGCCGGACAATAATCCTGATTACTACTGGACAATTATGGAACGGTATCCAGAACACGCTGGATGGCGAGCAACTGTTACAAAAAATCCAGTGGTTCAGGTTAATCCCGACACGGGGATGACGCTCGAGAGCATTAAGGTGGCCACCACATATCAATACATTAAACCTTCGCCTTTTGGTTTTCCCAATAGCTTTACTTATTTGGGGCCAGATTATCCGAAGGCCCTCAGTTATGAAATTAAATTTAAATTAATGAACACGGTGGGACTCAGGCACTCCGATCCCATCCAGCTGTTCTATAAAGAAGTGCCCGCCCGATTTGTGGATGGGAGTGATATTGGCTTTTTTGAACCTTTTGTCGTTTCACGTAAGCGATTTAAAGGGGTCATCCCCAACTAAGCCTTGAAAGGTTGACCTGAACTCAAACTGTCGGTGCTTCAACAGGAGCCCTCTGCGTCGTGGAGGGCTCCGCGCTTGTTCATTCCGCGCGATCACCGGAGGCCGATCCTCACCCGCATGCGCCCGCAGGCATCGGTTTCCATCACTTCCCAGGAGAGCGGTCCGCTGCGGCCCTTCGGGTTTTCTCCGGGGCCCAGGTTGAAGGCGGCGTCGTCCAGTTCCCACAGGCGGAGGGGGAGCCGCGGCTTGGGGGGCTCGGGGCTGCCGGGGTGGGCGTCCACCACGCGAACGGGGCCCTTGGGATCGCCGTAGGTGAGCAGGCCCGGGTCGATGGCGGCCACCACCAGCCCTTCGTGGCCCGGGCCGAAGCGGCCGCCGATGAGCCCCCGCTCGAAGCCCCAGGGGCGGCGCACCTCAAAGCTGAAGAAGCGGCCCTTCTTGCGGGGATCGGGGAGGGTCACCCACTGCGGATCCGCGCCCGGAGCGCGGGAGGCCGGAGCGATCCAACCCTCCCAGTTCCTGCCTTGCACGGCGAGGCGGCGGATGGCGCTGCGGAACCGCCCCCGGTACCAGAGCTCGGAACGCACCCAGGCCATGGGATGGGAGGGGCTGTAGCCCGTGTCCTCCACCCAGGGACCCTGGCCGGGGTGGGAGCGGTCCCACCCGCGGTACTGCCCGCCGTCCATGAGATCCCAGATGCCTGCCGTGAGCGCCTTGCCGCTCTCCAGATAGAGGTCGTCCACCCGGTGCTCGCCCATGGCGTGGAAGGCTTCGTGGACGATGTTGCCCAGGGGCACCTCCTCGGTCATGAAGAGCAGGGGCCAGCGCTGGCGCCGGTTCCAGGGCAGGGGCATGAGCAGGCTCACGGCCTTGAGGTGGGACTCGTCGGCGGTGATGGATTGGGGCGCTCCCGGGGTGATGATCCAAAGGTGGTCGGGCTTGCCGTCGGGCTTCGGGACGCCGGTGCGGTTGTCCACGCGGTCGCAGCCGCCCAGGGTTTCGCCCTGCAGGCGCTCCAGCACCCACTCCGCCATGGGGGACTTGTGCTCGTCGCGCCGGGGGGCGGGATGGTCGGCGCTGCGCAGTTTGAGGAAGTGGCCCTCTTCCAGCAAGAGAGCGCCTTTGCTCACTTCGTAAAGGTAGTTGGCGGCGCTGGCCACGCCGGGGCGGCGGGAGAACAGCAGCTCTCGAAGGGCGCCATCGGGCAGCTTCGAGGGCTCGTCCGTGAAATCCAGCCGCACAAGGAAGACCGCTTCCTTGCGGAAGGCCGGCATGGGGCTCATCACCAGATCCCGCGGCCATTCCGCCGCCGGCACCAGGTCCCGGAACCAGCCGTCTTTCTCCACGGCCAGCACTGTGTCCTGATCGTCGAGTTCCAGGCGGAAACGGCCCTGGGCATCCGTGACGGCCACGGGCAGGTCCCCCGCGGGGGACACGCGAGGCAGGCGGTCCGGGTAGACGCGCACACCCTCAAGGCCGTGGCGGCCGTCGGTGATGCGGCCCTGGAGGGTTCCCGCGGTCAGGCTGTTTCGCAGGAAAAGCGGAACGCAGAGGGCGCAGAGAGCCACTGAGGGCACAGAGGACAGCGCCGGTCTCAAAAAAGCCTGAAGGCCTTCCAAAAACAGAACGGATGAGGTTGGACGGTTCAAGGACGCGGAGCCAGCCCTCCTTGGGCCTTTTTCTGTGTCCTTTGTGGCCCTCTGTGTTCCAGCTTTGAGTTCCACGGAAATGCCGGCAGAACCGCTCACGCCTAGACGAGCTTTTGGAGCTGGGCCAGCTTGGCGAGCATGGCCACGCGGCGGCGGGTTTCCAGGGCCACCAGGGGTTTGTCCAGGGCATCAGCCACGGGCTCCTGCAGCCGCGACCAGGTTTCCAGCTCGCCAGGGTTGTAGAGCAGCAGGATGGGCATGTCCTTGAGCTCAGGGGCCTGGTGGACCGCGAGGGCCAGGTTCTGGGCGCTGCCCTCCAGCAGTTCCGTATCGAGCACGAGCACGTCGGGCCGGTGGGTGCCGATCTGGGCGCGGGCCTGGCCTTCGCCCTGGGCCTCGTAGAACGTCGCCTGGCCCTTTCCGAAGTGGTTCTGCACCTGGGACCGCACCAGAGAGCTGGCGGACACCACCAGCACTTTGGGCCGGGCCGGAGGCAGGCTGCCGACCTTCATGGACAAGGCGCGGATCCGCAGGTGGGTCTGCACGCGCACCTGCAGCAGCATGGTGTTCGCGGGCTTGCGGAGGAAGTCGTCTGCGCCCGCGGCGTAGCTGCGGTCCTTGGCGTCGCGGCTGAGGGCCGTGAGCACCAGGATGGGAACCTCCGCCGTGAGGGGGTCGGCCTTGATCATCTCGCAGGCCTTGAACCCGTCCATGGAGGGCATCACGGCATCCATGATCACGAGGCTGGGCAGGGTGTCCTTCAGTTCCCGCAGGCGGTCCAGGGCTTCCTGCCCGTTGGAGGCGCTGATGATCCGATGGCCCAGGGGCTGCAACTGGGCTTCGATCTGGCGGCGCTGAAGGGCGTTGTCCTCCACCATCAGGATGGTCATCGGGGACGTAGCGTGGGACAAGCTGGCTCCTGCTCTCTGTCTCCTTGAGGGTAAAGGCCCTCTGGCCACCAATCAACCGCTGGATGAGACTTGGATTGTTAAAAGTCCGCAGACTTCCGGCGATTCCAACGATACAATGGCGGGTTCGAGGTTCATCAGTGTCAGATCCCAGCCTGATCCGCAATTTCTCCATCGTCGCCCACATCGACCACGGCAAGTCCACGCTGGCGGACCGCCTGCTGGAATTGACGAAGACCGTGGCCGGACGCGACATGCAGGCCCAGATCCTGGATGACATGGATCTGGAGCGGGAACGCGGCATCACGATCAAGGCACACGCGGTGACGCTGAAATACCTGGCCAAGGATGGGAAAACCTACACCCTGAACCTCATCGATACCCCGGGGCACGTGGATTTCACCTACGAGGTGAGCCGCAGCCTCGCGGCCTGCGAAGGGGCCATCCTGGTGGTGGATTCCACCCAGGGCGTGGAGGCCCAGACTCTGGCCAACACCTACCTGGCCTTGGAGAACGGCCTGGAAGTCTTTCCCGTGCTCAACAAGACCGACCTGCCGAGTTCGGACCCCGAACGCGTCCTGGAGCAGATCGATACGGTCATCGGCCTCGTGGACACGGCCCACGCCGTGAACGTAAGCGCCAAGACCGGTCTGAACTGCGATCAGGTGCTCGAACAGATCGTGAAGTGCGTGCCCGCGCCCAAGGGCGATCCGGATGCGCCCCTGCAGGCGCTGGTCTTCGACTGCTACTACGATTCCTACCGCGGCGTCGTGAGCCTCATCCGGGTGGTGAACGGCACCCTGAAGGCGGGCGATCAGATCCGCTTCATGTCCACCGGCAGCGAGCACCGGGTGGACGAGATCGGCATCTTCGATCCCAAGATGGACAAGCAGGAGACTCTCTCCGTGGGCGAGGTGGGTTACCTCGTGGCCAGCGTCAAGTCCCTGGTGGACGTGAAGGTGGGCGACACCATCACCCACGCGGTGACGATGACCACCAAGCCCGCCACCGAGATGCTGAAGGGCTTCAAGGAGATCCAGCCCGTGGTCTTCGCGGGGATCTTTCCCACCTCCAGCGACGATTTCGAGAACCTGCGCAATGCGATGGAGAAGCTGCGGCTCAACGACAGCAGCTTCACCTACGAGCCCGAAACCTCGACGGCGCTGGGCTTCGGCTTCCGCTGCGGCTTCCTGGGCCTGCTCCACATGGAGATTGTGCAGGAGCGCCTGGAGCGCGAGTTCGACCTGGACCTCATCACCACCGCCCCCAGCGTGAGGTACCACGTGTTCCTCACCGATGGTTCGGAAACCTCGGTGGACAACCCTTCCAAACTGCCGCCCCTGCAGAAGATCTCGAAGATCGACGAGCCCATCATCGAGGCGACCATCCTCACCCGCACGGATTTCGTCGGAGGCCTCATCAAGCTATGCGAGGAGCGCCGCGGCATCCAGCAGAAGCTGGAATACGTCAGCCAGGACCGCGTGATGCTCGTCTACGAGCTGCCCCTGAACGAAGTGGTGCTCGACTTCTACGACAAGCTGAAGTCCATTTCGAAGGGCTACGCCAGCTTCGACTACCACATGAAGCATTACGTCGAATCCGACCTGGTGAAGATGGACATCCTGGTGAACGGCGACGCAGTGGACGCGCTATCGATCCTGGTGCACCGAAGCAAGAGCCAGACCCTCGGCCTCGCCCTCTGCCAGAAGATGAAAGAAGTCATCCACCAGCAGATGTTCGATGTGGCCATCCAGGCCGCCATCGGCAGCAAGATCATCGCCCGCACCAACGTGAAGGCCCGCCGCAAGGACGTGCTCGCCAAGTGCTACGGCGGCGACGTCAGCCGCAAGAAGAAGCTCCTCAACAAGCAGAAAGAGGGCAAGAAGCGGATGAAGTCCATCGGCAACGTGGAGATCCCCCAGGAGGCGTTCCTGGCCATCCTGAAGGTCGAGAACTAGCCGACGCGATCGTCGTCCTTGATTTCGCCGGCCTCGATGAGGTTGAGGAGCAGGTGTTGAAGCTCATCCTGGCCGATGATGCCGCGGCGCTGGAACAGGCGGATGAGGCCCAGCACCAGGGTGCGGGTCTGATAGTTCTCCAGGCGCCGAACGGTCTGGGGCGCGACCCGGCTGTGGACCAGGGCCGGGTTGGGCGTAGCTACCGGGGGAACCCGCTGAGGCGCCGCCTCGAAGAGGCCGAAGGGATCGATGTTTACAGGCTGCGTGGGAGCCGCCGGGCCGTCGTAGAAGGGGTCTTTGGGAAAGGCCGTGAGTGGGGGGGGTGGCGGCGAAGGCAGGGGCAGGGGCGCCAGGGTGAATGACACGGGCAGGGCCTCGTCCAATCCGGGATCGGTGCCGAGATCCACGGTGAGGCCCTCGCTCGGCGCGTCCAGGCGGCGGTAGAGGTCCGTGATGGCCTTGCGCAGGGCGCTGTGGGAAGCCACCACCGGTTCGATGCTGAGGCCGGAGGCGAAGCGGGCGCTGTCAATGGCGTTGAGGTCCGAAGGATCGGACATGGCGAGCACCAGGGATTTGGGTTCCTTGGTGGAGATGGGCAGCACGGTGAATTGATCGGCCAGGCGGTGGGGCACCAGCCGGAGGACCTGGGGCGCCACGTCGAGGTTGCGCACATCCAGGCGCGGCACACCCGTCTGGCGGCTGAGGAAATCCATGAGGACTTCCTCCGAGATGTAGCCCAGGGCCACGAGGTTGCTGCCGAGCCTGCCCCTGGCGATCTTCTGGTGGGTGATGGCGCTTTGCAACTGAGCTGGCGTGATGAGGCCGCCCTCCACGAGCAATTCGCCAAGCCGCTTCATCGGTTGCTGCATAGGAGTCCCGGAATCGTCACACTGCTGCACAGAGGGTCATATCCAAGGTAATTATATACAAGGCTTTTGTGCAGGCGGTGGAAGCATGACATCCGAGGACCTTTGGCGCGCGACGCTGCACGATTTCAACAACCTGCTGGCGGGCCTTCAGGGCGCGCTGGATCTCAGCGATCCCCGCCTGCCTCTGGACGCGCGGAACCGCCTGCGGCTCAGCACCTCCATCGAAGAGGGGAAAACCCTCATCGCCATGGCCCGGGCCTTGGCTCTGGGCCGCCGTCCCGAATCCGGCCTGGTGCCCTGGGCCGAGTGGAAAGCGGGGCTCGAAGCGCGGATGGAACCCTTGGCCGAGTTGTTCCGCTGCCCCTGCCACCTGAGCGGGACCGGGCTGGAGGGAAGCATCTGGCCTGCGCCCCTGCTGCAGGATTGGGCCGCGGCGTTCACCCGGCAGATCCTTCCCTGGTCGGTGCCCGGCCCCCTGCGGCTGGAGGCTTCCATCACGCCCGAGGCCTGGGTGCTGACCTGGCCGGGCGATGCGCCCCTGCCTTTGGGATTGAAGCCTGATCCCTCGGCCGACACCCCGAAGAACCTGCCCATCCTCTGGCTGCGGGCCCTTGGAAAGGACATGGGCATCCGTCTTGAAGAAACGCCCGGTGGCCCGGTGGCGCGGATGCCCCGATAGCCGGCCGGGCACCAGCCGGGAGACTGCGAAAGGCTTGACTGGCATAGTCTCCGGCGGCCGGTACAATGGACGGTTCGGGAGTGCCATGAAGTTCCACATCCAAACCTGGGGCTGCCAGATGAACGATCACGACGGCGAAAAGCTGTCGGGGCTTTTATCCGGGGAGGGCTTCGAGCACGTCGAGACAGCCGAGGATGCGGATCTGGTGTTGCTGAACACCTGCTCCATCCGGGAGAAGGCCGTGCACAAGGTCTACTCGGAACTGGGCCGGCTGCGGGAGGAAAAACAGCGCCGGCCCCTGCTGGTGGGCGTCACGGGCTGCCTGGCCCAGCAGGAGCAGGCCGCGCTGTTCAAGCGGGCTCCCCACATCGACTTCGTGCTGGGCACCATGGCCCTCAGGCAACTGCCCCGGCTGGTGGCCGAGGCCCAGGCCGGCAAGGCCCGGGTGATGGACACGGGCGAGTACCCCGACAACCATCTGTTCCCCCCCAGCGTCATGCGGCGCCGAGACACGGCCAAGGCCCTGGTCACCATCACCGAGGGCTGCAACCACGCCTGCACCTACTGCATCGTGCCCACCACCCGCGGCGTGGAGCGCCACCGCCCCTCCGCGGACGTGCTGGCTGAAGTGCGCGGCCTGGTGGCGCGTGGCTACCGCGAAGTGGAACTGCTGGGGCAGAACGTGAACAGCTATGCTGGAGGCTGCACCTTCGCAGACCTGCTGGAGCGGGTATCCGAGGTGGAAGGCCTGGAGTGGATCCGCTTCACCACGAGCCATCCCATGAACTTCACGAAGGATCTGGCCCGGGTGCTGGTGTCCAACCCCAAGGTGGCCCCCTTCCTCCATCTGCCCATGCAGAGCGGCAGCGACCGCATCCTCAAGCGCATGCTGCGGGAATACACCGTGGCCGAGTACCTGGAGCGGCTGGGCTACCTGGGCGAGGGCCGCGGGAGACTGGCCCTGAGCACGGATTTCATCGTGGGCTTTCCCGGAGAAACCGATGAGGATTTCGAGGCCACCCTGCGCGTCCTGGATGAGGTCGCCTTCGATTCATCCTTCAGCTTCATCTATTCGCCCCGGCCCGGCACACCCTCCCTGCGTTTGAAGGACGACCTGCCCCCCTCGGTGAAGTCCGAGCGGCTGAAGCGGCTGCAGGCGCGGCAGACGGAACTCACCCGCGCCAGCAACGAGCGCTTCCTGGGCCGGGAGATCCCCGTGCGTGTGGAAACCCATGGGCCCAATGAGCATGGCTGGTGGCTGGCCCGCAGCGGCGAGTGGAAAACCGTTCATCTGTCTGCTGGGCCCGGACGCAGCCTGCCCTTCGGCGAACTGGTGCAGGCGAAGGTCACCCTGGCCAGCCCGCACTTTCTGGGCGCTGAGCTGGTCTAGGCCCGGCTGATGCCGAAGGACCAGCGTCGGCTGCCGCCGGGGGCCAGAACGAAGCTTCCAGGCTTGTCGGAGAATGCGCCGTTCCAGTCCGCCGGATCCGCATAACCCGACCAGGGTTCGATGCAGAGGAAGCCCGGCCCAGCCTCAGGCCCCTCGGCCGGTTTCGCCCAGATGCCCAGGTGCTGGAAGCCTTCCCACTGGAAGGCGAGGGCGGGGCCTCCTTCGGCCTCAAGACGGAGGCCCTGGCTCCGGGGCTCCAAAAAGAGCAGGGCGTCCTCCGAGAACAGCCCGTCGTGGAGAGGCAGCACGCGATCCAGGATGGGCGTGGGATGCTGGGCGGGCGTGAGCAGTCCCTCGTGGTCGAGGCGCCTCAAGGGGCCGGGCTCCTGTTCATCGAAAACCAGGCGGTGGGCGCTTTTCGCTAGGCCCGGCGCCAGGGGCCAGCGGAAGGCCGGGTGCAGGCCCAGGCTGGCGGGCAGCGGGCCTTCGCCGGGGTTGCGCAACTCCAGGCCCATGTGGAAGCCGGCTTCGTCCAGGCTGTAGCTGACCCGAAGCTGGAAGGGGAACGGATAGCAGGCGCGCGTTTCAGCATCGTCGCGCAGCTCCAGCACGCAGGCGTTTTCGCTGCGGCTGATCCAGGCGAAGGCGTGGTCCCGCGCGAAGCCATGCCGAGGCAGGGCGAAGCCCGAGCCGCCTTTCAGGGTGCCCACGATGGGGAAGAGCAGGGGCGCGTGTCGGGGCCAGAGCGGCCCCGCATCCCAGAGCACCTCCGCGTCTCCGAAGCGCAGCGACTGCAGTTCGGCCCCGGCCGCAGAGATGGCCGCGGAGATGGTGGCGCCAAGGCTGGGTGCTGAGCGGCTGGGTGCTGAGCTGCCCTTGGGGGTGTCGAGGTGAAGACGGTGAATGTCCATTCCGACATGATGCCCTGCCCGTGGTAGATTGGCCTCGCCGTCCTACATGCACGTTTCATGCACGCCGCTTTCCCCTGGGAGCCAGTCATGCCGTTCACGGCGGATGCCATCGCGACCATTCTTCATGCCCCCCTGGCCAACGTGGAGGCGAACTGGCCTCTGGTCACCCAGGCCTTCGCGGCGCTCGACCTCCGGGATGTCCACGTGGACATCGCGGCCATCGCCACCATCGGAGCCGAAAGCTATGTGTTCGCGCCTGAGAAGGACCAGGGCAGCGATGCCTACTTCCGCCGCATGTACGAGTTCGACCGCAGCCTGGGCAATGTGGAGCCCGGCGACGGGGTGAAATACTGCGGCCGGGGCTTCATTCCCCTGGTGGGTCGCGCCGAGTACGCGCGCTTCGGGAAACTGGTCGGCGCGGACCTTGTCCAGAATCCGGACCTGGCCCTGGAGCCAGACGTGGCCGCCCGCATCCTGGCCTACGACTTCATGCTGAAAGGCGTGCCCAAGGCCGCCGCCGAAAACGACTGGGTGAAGGTGAGGCGGCTGGTCCATGGGGACCTGTCCGGCTGGAAGCGGTTCAATGGGATCCTCATTCCCTTGTTGAAGCTGCTGCCGGAGAACACCTGAGGACCATCCGCACGGGTCCCACCCGGCGCTCTTAGTCAAGAACCGCCGCATCTGCTCCAAAACGGGGATTGAGACTCCTGCTCTTCTGAGGCATTCAAAGGGGCGGCTGTCCGGACCCCCGGAGCCGCCCATGCGCATCAATCAACCGGTCACGCGTGTTGAGCGGCACCTCCAGGAAGGCGCTTTCATCGTTTCCACCACGGACCTGCGGGGCGTCATCACCTCCGTGAACGAGGAATTCGTCAGGGTAAGCGGCTTCACGGAAGAAGAACTCATCGGGCAGCCCCAGAACCTGGTGCGCCATCCGGACATGCCGCCGGCCGCCTTCGAGGATCTCTGGCGCACCATCAAGGCCGGGAGGTCCTGGCAAGGCATGGTGAAGAACCGGTGCAAGAACGGGGATTTCTACTGGGTGGACGCCAGTGTGTCGGCCATCGTCGAGAATGGGCAGATCGTGGGCTACATGTCGATCCGCAGCAAGCCGGCCCCCGACCAGGTGGAAGAGGCCGAGCGCCTCTATGCCTCCGCCAGGGCGGGCGGGCCCATGGAGGATCCCGAGCGGAAACTGCGGATTCTCTTCCAGGACATGGGCTTCAAGAACCGCGTGTGGACAGCCGCGGCCGTGGAAGCCTTCCGCAAGACCAGTCAGGAATTCCGGAAGCGGGCCCGCCGCGACACGGGCAATGCGAAGCAACTGGATGAACTCGACCGGCTTTTCGCCGCCTTCTACGCCACCGGGCAGGCCATGGTCACCGCCTACCAGACTCAGGGGGCGACGAAGGGCAATCACATCATGGCCGATTTCGACAAAGCCTCCGAAGCCATCACGAGCCAAGTGCGGAAATAGCGGGATTCGAAAACCAAGGATGTGGAGGGCAGGCTGTCGGTGGTGTCCGCCCATGCCACCACCGGCTCCTGGGTGCTCGGAGGCGGAGGCCTCCTGGTGCTGGTGGCGGGCTTCCTCGTGTTCAGCAAGCTCATCCAGATCCTCGACTACCAGTTTGGGGGGAGATCCCAAATACGCCCTCATTGCCGCCCGGGAGCTGGCAGAAGGCAGCCCCCGGACCCCGATTCCCATCCGCATCGGCGACCGCAGCAGCCTTCTCTACATGGTCCGCCGCATGCAGGCGCATCTGAAGAACACCATCAACCGCATCCATTTCGACGTCGACTGGGTGCGGATGAACAGCGGCATCATCTCCTCGGCCTCGCGCGAGATCGCCGTCACCAGCCGCGAGATCGCCCGCAGCGCGGAGGAACAGCGCCATTCCACGGACCGCATGGCTTCGGCCATCATCGAGCTGTCGGCCTCGGTCAAGGAAGTCGCGGATCATGTGCAGGTCAGCCATGCGCGTTCCGCATCGGCGGCCAATGCGGCGCAGACGGCCGACGCCTCCGGCCAGGCCGCCCTCGAGGCCATGAACCGCGTGGAGGAATCCACCGCCCAGATGGTGGAGGCCGTCCAGGTGATCCAGGACATCGCGCGGCAGACCAACCTGCTTTCCCTGAACGCCGCCATTGAGGCCGCCACGGCGGGATCGCTGGGCAAGGGCTTCGCGGTGGTGGCCGAAGAAGTGCGGAAGCTGGCGGAACGCAGCGACGCCTCGGCCCGGGAGATCGCCTCCCTCATCGAAGGCAACAACAGGGCTGTGGCCCAGGGCAAGGCTACCGTGCAGGAGGTGGTGGGTTCCCTGGTGATGATCCGGGACCACATTTCCGAAGTGGCGGCCATGTCCACCCAGATCGAGGGAGCCTCGGCTGAGCAGGCCAAGGCCAGCGAGGAAGTGGCCAAGCAGGTGGAGCTGGGCGCCCAGCAGGCCATCCAGAATGCCAGCGCGGCCATCCAGCTTTCGGGCACCGTGGACAGCAATGCCGCCACCACCCAGGACCTCGTGCGGACCGCCGACGGCTTGAGCAGCCTCCTGGGAAGATACAAAACCTAAGCACCAGGCCGCTGGAAAACCCTCTTCCCTTTCGCCTGCTTCTCAACGAGTTCTAGGGATTTGATGTCATCCTCAGCCGCCGCGAGAGCCTCTGCCTGGCGGCGCTTCTGGTCGAAGGCGCCGTACCGGTCGTGGGCGATGGCCTTCATGTCCTCGTTGCCGATGGACCCGGCGTGGGCGCCGACATTCTGCTTTGTGGTGTCGAAAGATCGGCGATTTCGATCTGGGAAAACCACACGGTGCCGTCCGATGCCTGGAATGGGATCCGGGTCCGGCCGTCCTCGGTCTGGTGGAGCACCACCTCGCCGGTCACGCCGCCGCTCCTTTATCGGTACGTGCAGTAGACTGGGCGGATGCGGGTGTGGTGGAACGGTAGACACACCAGACTTAAAATCTGTCGAGCGTAGCTCATGCGGGTTCGATTCCCGCCACCCGCACCACCTCTGGCCGTCGGACTCCATTCGAGGCCTGACCCGCCGGCCATTCCAGCCTGACGAGGGACAGCCGCGCGTGGTAGGTTCGACGCATGGTCCCGCGTTCCGCCGCGCTGCTGCTTGCGTTCCTTGCCGCCCCTCTTGCTGCGGAAGTCCGGGATTTGAAGGCCTTTTTTCAGGAACGCTGCGCGGTCTGCCACGGTCCGGATGGCACGGGCCGAGGATCCACGGGCGCCCGGCTGGGAGGCCGCAACCTCGCAGATGCCCGCTGGTTCGCCAAGCAGGATGAAAAGGAGTTGGCCACCTCCATCCTCAAGGGCCGGGGCGCCATGCCGGGGTTCCGGCGGCACCTGGACGAGGCGGAGGCCCGGCGTCTGGTGGCGGAGGTCCTCCGGCCCCTGGCGCGGGGAGGGAAAAAGACCGGCGCGTCTTCCCAGGCCGCCCCTCGCCCCGAGCAGGTCCACTGACTGCCGCAAGGCTGAGAAGGGGAAGGACATCGCACTGGCCAGGGATGGGCCTGTAGCATGGTGGGATGCCTGGCCACGCCTCCGAACCAAACGATCATCCCCTCCTCCGGAACCTGAATGATCCCCAGCGGGAGGCCGTGCGCCATGCCCATGGTCCCCTGCTCATCCTGGCGGGGGCCGGTTCGGGCAAGACCACGGTGATCACGAGGCGCATCGCCTGGCTCATCGAGGAAGAGGGGGTCCAGCCGGGCTCCATCCTGGCCATGACCTTCACGAACAAGGCCGCCGAGGAGATGCGGGAGCGCGTGCAGCGCCTGGTCTCCGTGCCTGCGAGTCAGATGTGGGTGAGCACGTTCCACAGTTTCTGCACGCGGATTCTGCGGCGGGAGGGCGACCGCACGCCCGTGGGCCGGGACTTCGTCATCTTCGATCCCTCGGATCAGAAGAGCCTCGTCAAGCAGGTGCTGGCGGAATTGAAGCTGCCCGAGAAGCAGTTCCACCCCAAGAAGGTGCTGGAGCTCATCAGCGATTTCAAGAACCGCTGCCTGCTGCCGGAGGAGGCCCGGGAAGAGGCGTTGGATCCCTGGACCCGAAAAGTGCTGGACGCCTACGACCTCTACCAGAAAGGCCTGAAGAACCACCGCGCCTGCGACTTCGACGACCTGCTGCTGTGGACCGAGCGCCTCTTCCGGGACACGGCGATGCAATCGGTCTATGCCGAGCGCTTCAAGTTCATCCTGGTGGACGAATACCAGGACACCAACCGCGCCCAGTACCTGCTGGTGCAGCATCTGGCGCGGAGGCACCACAACATCTGCGTGGTGGGCGATGAAGACCAGTGCCTGGCCAAGGGCACGCGCATCCGCCTGGCGGATGGGAGGGAACGGCCCATCGAGAAACTGGCGCCGGGGGACCTGGTGCTTGCGGGCCGCGGCAGCGGCGAGTTCGGGCCCGCGAAGGTGCTGAAAACCTCCGCCCGCAGCCGGAATGGGCTTGGGATCCGCATCACCACCGAGTCTGGCCGGAGGCTCCTCAGCACGGCGGAGCACGTCCATTTTGCGGGCTACCGCCTGGGATCCACGCCGCAGCTTCATTTCGTCTACCTCATGCGCAAGCAGGGAGTGGGCTGGCGCCTGGGCACCAGCCAGACTCACACCCGCGGCCAGGTGAAGCCGGTGGTGGGGTTCCTTCAGAGGGCGCGGCAGGAGCATGCGGATGAGGTGTGGGTGCTGTCCACCCATGGGAGCGAGCAGGAAGCCCGCCTCCAGGAAGAGATCTGGTCGCTGCGCTACCAACTGCCGACGCTGCCTTTCGTCCCCCGGAAAGGCGAATCCACGCATGGATTGGTTCATGACGCCCGGGCCATCCGCCAGGTGTTCGCGGCGGTGGATTCGCAGGCCGGAGCCAAGCGCCTGCTGGTGGACCTGGGCATGGCGGTGGAAGTCCCCCATCACCGGGCCCAGGCCAGCACGGGGAAACGCCGTCAGGTGGTGGTGACCCTTTGCGGCGACCGGCGGGGAAAGAGTCCCATGCATCGCATCTCCATGGTGGGGCAGGATGCTGGAGACCGCCGCGTTCTTGAGGGGCTGGGTCTGTCGGTGCGGCCGGCGAAGGCCGGTTCGAGCAGCTGGCGAGTAGAAACATGCGCGGCCTCCTTTTCGGAAGTTCGGAAAACGGCGGATCGCATCCGGAAACACCTGGAAGCTGACATCCTGCTCCAGGCCCGGCTGGGCGCCAGCCCTGGCCGGGAATCCAGCAGCCTTCCTTTCCTGCCCGCCTGCAATGTGAAACCGGGCATGGCCCTGTTCGACGGCGAAGGCGGGCTGGAGGTGGTGGCCAAGGTGGAGCGGGTGCCCCTGAAGGCCGAAGTCTTCGATCTGGACATCGAAGGCGTCCACAACTTCATCGCCAACGGATGCCTGACCCACAACTCGATCTATGGCTGGCGCGGCGCCGACATCCGCAACATCCTCGACTTCCAGCAGGACTTCCCGGAAGCCATGCGCATCGAGCTGCTGCAGAACTACCGCTCCACGGAAAAGATCCTGGATGCGGCCTCCCAGGTGATCTCCAACAACTCGCAGCGCGTGGAGGGCAAGGGCGCCCTGAGGACGGACCTGGGCGAAGGCGAGTCGATCCTCTTCAAGCTGTGCGACGAGGGACGGCTGGAGGCGGAGTGGGTGGTGCAGCGCATCCAGGAGCTGCGCTACCAGGAGCCGGACGCGAAGATCGCCGTGCTCTACCGCGCCAACTGGCAGTCCCGGCAGATGGAAGAGGCGCTGCGGGCCCAGAACTTGGCCTACCGGCTGGTGGGCGGCGTGAAGTTCTACGAGCGCCAGGAAGTGAAGGATCTCATCTCGTACCTGCGCCTCATCTCGAACCCCTTCGACCTGGTGAGCTTCCGCCGCTGCGTGAACGCGCCCACCCGGGGCGTGGGGCCCACGACGCTGGGCAAGATCGAGGGCGCCATTCCCGAGGGCGGCACGCCGCTGGAAGGGCTGGCCGTGCTGCTCCGTTCCGGCGAGCTCAAGGGCCGAGCCCAGCGCGAAATGGGCAAGTTCCTGGATCTGTTCCAGCGGGCCGCGGGCGAACGCGAGGCCCAGGGCCTGGCGGGCCTGGTGAAATGGGTGCTGCAGGAAAGCGGGTACCTGCAGAGCCTCGAGGATGAAGCCACCCTCGAAGCTGAAGGCCGCATCCGCAACCTGGAGGAATTCCTCAGCGCCGCCGCGGAAATGGAATCGCTGGGCCTGCGCCTTTCGGAGTTCCTGGACCGCATCACCCTGGCGGCGGACACGGATCAGATCGAAGAGGCCGCCCACCTCAGTCTCATGACCATCCATTGCGCCAAGGGCCTCGAATTCCCCTTCGTGTTCGTGGTGGGCATGGAGGAGGATGTCTTCCCCAACCGCAACGCCCGGGAGACGCCGGAAGGGTTGGAGGAGGAGCGCCGCCTCTTCTACGTGGCGATCACCCGCGCCCAGCGCCGCCTCACCCTCAGCGCGGCCCGCCGGCGGCGCATCATGGGCACCGAGATGCTGGCCATGCCCAGCCGCTTCCTGCGGGAGATCCCGCCGGAGGCGCTCACCGCGCCCATCCGCTGGGGCACGGAAATCTATCAGGCCGGGGAGGGCGTGCGGCCCGGCAGCTCCTTCAGCCGCGGCGGCGGGGGGGCCTCCGTGGCCACGGAACTGCAGCGCATCCGCAGCTTTTTCGACCGCGCGAAGGAGCCTTCCGCGCCGGCGGCGCAGAACGCCACCCCTCCGCCAGAGCCGTTCGAGCCGCAGGATGCCAGCGCTTTTCCCGCCGGCACCCGCGTGAAGAGCGCCCGATTTGGCCTGGGCAGCATTCTGGCGGCCTCGGGGCGTGGCGACGGGCTTACCTACACCGTACGGTTCGACCAGGGAGGCGACAAGCGCATCATGGCGCGCTTCGGCGGGCTGGAGAGGGCCTGAGGCCAGGAGCCTCGCACTCAGACGCCCTGTGGGTGTGATTTGGATCAAAACAGTATTGAGACGCTATCTCAATTGTGTAGACTGGGGGCATGGGAAACCTGCTCACCCCCTCCACGCTCTCTGCCCCGATGGGCGACTGGTCCATGCCAGGCTCCAAGCCCGTCGTGGGTGCCTCCCAGCCCCTCCAGACCTCCGCTCCCCTGCCGGAGCCTCCCAGCCTAGGCACCCTGCCCAGGAGCCCCCGCTCGCGGGTGATGGCCCTGTCCGGGGCCGCATACGGGGCGATCTTCGGAGCGGCCCTGATGTTGGCCGTGGCGGCGCCGGCGACCACGGCTCCGCTGCGCACGGTGACCGTGGCCCTGGAGACCTTCGACGCGCCCGCCCCGCCCCCTCCGCCTGCCTTGCCCGCGGCCCCCGCCAGCCAGCCTGCCACCTCAGCGCCCCGCTCAGAGGAGCCCCAGCCGGTGCCTCAGCCCACTGAACCCAGTCCCGCCCCTGTGGTGGGAGCCGTGGCGGGTTCCAGCTCCCAGGGCCCGGCGGGAGGCGTTCCCGGCGGCCAGGGGGGCGGCGTGCCCGGGGGTGTGATTGGCGGACAGGTGGGCGGCTCGCTGGAGGGCTCGGCCAGCGCGGTGGTGGCTCCCCGCTTCGATGCTGCCTACCTGCAGAACCCCGAACCGGCCTATCCGCCCCTGTCCAAGCGCTTCGGCGAAGAGGGCAAGGTGATCCTCCGGGTGCTCGTCAACCCCGAAGGCCAGCCCGAACAGGTGGAGGTGCGCCAGAGCAGCGGACACACGCGCCTGGACCAGGCCGCCCTGGGCACGGTCAAGCGCTGGCGCTTCACCCCCGCGCGGCGCGGCGCCGAACGGCTCGCCGCCTGGGTGCTCGTGCCCCTCTCCTTCCAGCTGGACGCCTAGTCCGCCGCATTCTTTCGAAACCCGGCCCCGCGGGGCCAGGGATTCCTCTGCCTGAAAGGCTCCCATGTCGCACGCCCTGCTGCTTTCCCTGCTCACCTGCCTGGCCCCGGTGGATCCGGCCCCGCAGGAACCCGCCCAGGCCCCTCCGCCCAAGGAGGCAGCCCTGCCCGAGGTGAAGGTGAAGGGCAAGAAAACCAAGGACCGGGAACGGGCCGACGGGCCCGTCAAGGGCTACCGGGCGAAGCGTTCGGCCACGGTCACCAAGACGGACACGCCCCTCAGCGACGTGCCCCAGTCCGTCCAGGTGGTGCCCGAAATGCTGGTGAAGGACCAGGGCATGAAGAGCATGGCCGAGGTCATCCGCTACGTGCCGGGGGCTTCGATGAATCCCGGCGAAGGCGGCCGCGACCAGCCAGTGCTCCGCGGCATCAGCACCACGTCGGATTTCTTCGTGGACGGCCTGCGCGACGACGCCCTCTATTTCCGGGACCCCTACAACGCCGAGCGCATCGAGATCCTCAAGGGGCCCAGCGGCATGACCTTCGGCCGCGGCGGGGGCGGCGGCGTGGTGAACCGCGTGACCAAGCGGCCCCTGGAACAGCCCCTCACCCAGGCGGAGCTGAGCCTCGGCAGCTGGCAGGACAAACGTGCCAGCGTGGACCTGAGCAACCGCCTCGGCACCCAGGCGGGCTTCCGGGTGAATGCCGTGGCGGAGGACGCCAAGGGCTTCCGCGAGGGCTTCCAGCTGCGCCGCTCGGGCATCAATCCGGTGCTGGAGTTCGCGCTGGGCAACGACACCCTCGCCCTGGTGGGCGTGGAGCACTTTGAGGACCGGCGCACCACGGATCGCGGCATCCCCGCGCTCAATGGCCGGCCCCTGGATGGGGCGCGGGAGACTTTCTTCGGGGACCCCGCGCAGAGCCCCAGTGTGGCGGTGGTGGACAGCCTCGGCGCCAAGGTGGAGACCAGCCTGGCTCCAGGCGTCCTCCTCCGGAACGCTCTCCGCGCCACGCGCTACGACACCCTGCGCCAGAACGTCCAGCCCAACAGCGTGGTGGATCCCGCCACCCGACTGATGAGGGTATCCGCCTACAGCCAGTCCAACCTCCGCACCAATGTGTTCAACCAGACCGAACTCGAAGTCCGGGGCCGGATCGGGGGCATGGAACATCTGCTGCTGGCCGGCCTGGAGCTGGGTCACCAGGACAGCGACAACACGCGCCTGACGGGCTACTTCGGAACCAGCGGATCGGCCACCACGGCCACGGTGAACGCTTCGAGCCCCCGCGCCTCGGTCACCCGCTGGGCCGCCGCCAGCAGCGACACCAATAACGACGTAACCGCCAACATCGCGGCGCTGTACCTGCAGGACCAGATCACGCTCTCCAGCCAGTGGAAGGCGGTGCTCGGGCTTCGCTACGACCGTTTCAGCGTATCGCTGGACGACCGCAGCGCCGCCAACCTCGATCTGGCCCGCACGGACAAGGCCGCTTCGCCCCGCGCGGGACTGATCTACCAGCCCAATGCCGCATCCTCCTACTACGCGAGCTACAGCTACGCCTTCTTGCCCAGCAGCGAAACCCTGTCCCTCAGCGCCAGCAACGCCGACCTGAAACCGGAGAAGGCCACCAACTGGGAAGTGGGCGGGAAGTGGGACCTCAGCGCGGGTTTCGCCCTGACGGCGGCGGTCTTCCGCCTCGATCGCGCCGACGTGAAGAGCAAGGACCCCAATGATCCCACCAAGCTGGTGCTCTCGGGGCTTCAGCGCACCGATGGCGTGGAGATCGGTTTCCAGGGCCAGGTCACGGACCGCTGGCAGATGTACGGCGGCTTCGCCCAGCTGGATGCGCGGGTCGTGAAGGCCACTGGCGGCAGCGCCACCAGCGCGGCGGTCCCCGCGGGAACGCGGGTGCCGCTGGTGCCCCGCAGCGCGGCAAGCTGGTGGAACAAGGTGGATCTGTCGGATGCCTGGGCGGTGGGTCTGGGCCTCATCCACCAGGCCGACACCTACGCGAGCACCACCAACACGGTGCTGCTGCCGGCCTTCACCCGCGCCGACGCGGCCGTCTACTTCACCTTCGGCAAGCAGAACCGGCTTTCCCTCAACGTGGAGAATCTCTTCGACCGCCGCTACTATCCGAATGCGGGCAACGACTACAACATCACCGTGGGCACGCCGCGCCGCGCCCAGCTGACCCTCTCCTGCCGCTTCTGAGGCCCATGAACCGTTCCGGAATCCCGTCCCATCCCAGCCACGCCACGGGATTCCGCCGCATTCCCCGGCATTCCCGCAAGGCGGCCTTCCTCCGCCTGCTCAGGAAATGTCATGCCTGGGTGGGGCTCAGCGGCGCCGTGTTCGGCCTGCTGTTCGGCATCACGGGGTTCCTGCTGAACCACCGGGGCGTCATGAAGATCGAGGCGGGCCAGATTTCCGAGCGCAAGGTGATGGTGGAGTTCCCCGAAGCTCCGGCCAGCCCCGAGGCCCTGGCGCAGGCTCTGGCGGCGCGGTTCAACGTGCCCATGAGCCGCGTCAAGTGGCTCATCAAGGCGGGAAAGCCCGGCCGCATGGGCGGCGCCCAGGTCAAGGTGGCGGATCAGTGGACCGTGGCTTTCTTCGGGCACGCCCACTTCGCCCTCGCCACCTACACCCCAGGCAACCGCACCGTGGAACTGGAACAGAAGGATGCCAACTTCATGCAGGTGTTGAAGCGCCTCCACAAGGGCGACGGCGGACAGGTCGGCTGGATCCTCCTGTCCGACGCTTTCACCGGGGCCCTGGTGTTTCTCACCCTCTCCGGCGTCCTGCTGTGGACCCGGCTGGCGGGCCCCAAACTGCTGGCCGCGGGGCTGGCTGTCGGCGGACTCGCCATCGTGATCCTGGTGGTCAGTCGCGGCTGGTGAACCCGCCGGGAGGCAGCGTCAGCGCCAGAATGCGGTGATTGTAGAGATCGGCGACCCACAGCCGGCCGCCATCCGCCAGCAGGGCGGCGGGACGGTTCAGCTCGCCTTCGCCGAAGCCCCGATGGCCGCTGCCGTAGAGGGTGGAAACCTGGCCGCTGCGCCGGTCGAAGGCAAGGATGCGCTGCCCGTTCATCTCGGCCACCAGCACCTGGCCGCCGAGGCTGGAGATGCCGTGGGGCATGGCCACCTGCAGGCCAGGGAAGGGGGTTCCAAGACCCGTCGCGGGATTCCATGTGCGCAGCGTGAGAGCCCCGCAGTCGGCGATCCAGAGGGTGCCCTGATCGTCGAGGCAGAGGTCCATGGGCCAGGACAGCCGCCCCGGGGCCCCGTCCCGCTGGCCGCGGCGGCCGTCTCCCGCCACGGTGCTGACTTGGCCGTTCTGGATCAGGCGCACCCGGGCGTTGCCGATGTCAGCCACGAAAAGCTCGCCGCTGGGGCCCCAGAGCACCGCGTGGGGCGAGCTGAAGCGCGCCGTGGCCGCGGGGCCGTCCTGCATGCCCGCGCGGCCGCCCCGTCCGGCCAAGGTCATGGCCTCGTAGCCGCCGTCGCCCCGGGGCACCAGCAAACGAATGGTGTTGTTGCCCACCTCGGCCACAGCGATGGCGCCGTCTGCGCGCACTGCCACACCATGGGGGGATTTGAACCGGGCGGTTTCGGCGGGGCCGTCCTGGTAGCCCTCCTTGCCGGGGCCTCCGGCCAGGGTCCGGACGCGGCCCTCCAGGTCCACGCTGCGGATGGCGTGGTTGTTGATGTCGGCGAACACCACCGCCGTGGCGTTGAGCCGGGCCAATCGGATGGGCTTGTCCAGACGTGCCAGGGACCCCCGGCTGTCGATGAAGCCAGGTTGGCCTTGCGGCGACCCCGCCAGCACCTGGGCGGCCAGGTGGAGATGGGCGCCGCCGGGGCCGGGTTTCACGAAGAAGACCCGCAGGAAGGCGAACCAGATCCAAAGGCTCGCGGCCAACAGCAACAGCGCAAGGGCGATCAGCAAGGGCTTCAGCCAGCGTCGCACGGCATCTCCTGGGGGGATGACCGAGCATACCAAACCAGCCAAGGGCGCACCTGGACGGGAGGTGGCTCTCCTCTGTTAGATCAGGTCCCTCAGGGCTGTCTCGGCCGTGGGAAAGCGGAACTGGAAGCCCAGGGCCTGGGCCCGCGCAGGCCTCACGAAGGCTCCCTGTAGCAGCAGCGCCTCGGCCATTTCTCCGAGCAGCAGCTTCGCGGCGAAGGCGGTGAGGAATCCGGGCACGGGCAGCAGGGGCCGATGCAGGCGGCGGGCCAGCAGGCGCATGAAAATCTGGTTGTCGAGGGGCTGGGGGGCGGTGCCATTGAAGGGCCCTTCCCAGGCCGGATGGCGCGCGGCTTCCAGCAGCATGGCCACCAGGTCGTCGAGGTGGATCCAGCTGAGGCCCTGCTTTCCCGTGCCCAGCTGGCAGCCCTGGAACCAACGGACGGGCCGGACCATTTTCGGAAGGGCCCCCCCTTCCCGGGCCAGCACCACGCCGATGCGGATGAGGGCCACCCGGACGCCCAGGGCGGTGGCCTTCATGGCTTCCTGCTCCCAGGCCTGGCAGACTTCCGCGAGGAAGCCGGAGCCAGGCGCGGCGCCTTCCTCCACGGGCGCTGCGTCTCGCGGACCGTAGTAGCCGATGGCGGAGGCGTTCACCAGGGCCGCGGGCGGCTTGGCGCAGGCCTGCATGGCGGAAACCAGCCGCGCGGTGGTCTCCAGCCGGCTGCGGCGGATGGCAGCCTTGCGGGAGGAGGTCCACCGGCCTTCGGCGATGCCTTCTCCCGCCAGGTTGATGACGGCGGAGACACCCTCCAGGAGGCCGGGCAGTTCCGCCCAGCCGCAGGCCGAAGCCCCGGCGGGCGCGTGCAGGGTTTGCGGGTTCCGGGTGAGCACCTGCACGCGGAATCCATGATCCAGGAGGGCGCGAACCAGCTTCCGCCCCACCAGGCCCGTGCCTCCAGCCACCACGATTCGGTTTGGGCTCGTATCCATGTCCAATGATATGCCTGAACAAAAGGTCCTGTTCAGAGGGCCCCCGTTCAGGTGGCCTTCGGCAGGGACCACAGCAGCAATCCCACCAGCGCCGCGGTGACGATGAATCCGTAGACCGTGGAAATGAGGAGAGCCTTGGTCAGGCTGCGCAGCCAGCCCCGGCGGTAGAGCCGCTGCAGGGTGGCGCCCAGGTGCAGGGGCGGGGCCAGGAAGATGATGCCGCCGGGCAGGCAGCCCCAATCCTCGCCCGGCAGCGCCGCCAGGCCCATGAGCAGGAGGATGGCCAGGAAGCAGACCACATGGTGATGCAGCGCCACGACCATGTGGTCCACGAAGAAGCTCTGGTTGCGGCGCAGGTGCAGGAGCATCAGCAACCCGGCAAAGAGAGGCATGAGCACGAAGAGGCTCTTCGAAAGGTTGGAGAGGAAGGCGCGGTAGAAGCGCTCGGGATCCTTCTGGACCTCCTTGGCGCGGACCTTCAGATGCTCGGCCCAAGCGGGTTTCTGGGACTTCTTCGTTTTCTTTCCCGCGCCGGCCTCTTCCGGGACGGCAGGTTCAGATGCCGCGGGGGCATGGGGCGTCGGGCCTTCGACCGCATGCACCTGAACGGTCGCGGATCCTCCGCGGGTATTCCCCACCTTCACGAAGGAGAAGGCCATGAACAGCGCGAAGCTGGCGATCACGTAGAGGCGGAAGGGCGGCACGTGCCGCACCCTGCGGCCTGCCAGGTATTCCTCGGCCAGAAAGCCCGGCCGGCGCAGCAGGAGCCATAGCGATTCGAGGAGCTTGTGGTCCACGTGCCAGAGGTCGTGCATCACGTCATGGAGCAGGGCTTTCAATGGCAGACGGCGGTTCTGGTCCTTCTGTCCGCAGCGGTGGCAATAGACGCCCTGGAGCGGAATGCCGCAATTGAGACAGGGATGCAGCTCGGGTTCGGTCATCGGATCTCCTGGCGGGCCTGGCGCCGCCACTGGATCCATGATGGCGGGAAACACGCCTCCCCTGCACCGCCGAGGCAGGCGCGTTCCGCCGATTGGCGCCATAGTGGGTGAGTCCATGGGTTGAGGAGATTTCATGGTTCCGCTCCGGCGGCTCCTTCAGCGTGAATTGCTGCTCTTGATCGGACTGCTCGCAGGCCTCACGACCCTGCTCGCCTGGGCGGGCATGAGCCGGAGCATGGACCAGCAGATCCAGGCCCGTTCCCGGGAGAGCTTGGCGCGGCTTTCAAGCGACCTGAAGGGTGATCTGGCCCTGGTGGAGCGGGTTGGCGGCACGGTGGACCGCTGGTGGCGGGAGGGGCGGGTGTCCTTCGGGGACCTGCCCGGAGCCGAGGCCCAGATCGCACCCGTGCTGGAGGAGTTCCCCCTGGTGGCGAACCTGGTGTTCGTTTCGGCCGAGGGATGGGGGCTTTCCATGAGCCGCTTGTCCGACGGTCTGGCCACGTACCATCTGGACGCCCGGCGGCCACAGGCGATGAAACGGTACCTCCGCCAGGGGGGGCGGCGCCTGCCCTTCGCGGTGTGGGAACGCACGCCGTACAAGGTGTACCAGCGCCCCTGGTGGAAGCTCGCCACGGAATCGACCTCGGCCCAGTGGGTGGGGGCCTACCGGTTCGTGAACCTTCCCACCCACGGGCTCTCCTACATGGTGCCGCTGCGCGGCCCCGGGGGAGAGCTGCAGGGCGCCATCTGCGTCGACATTTTTCTGCGGACCCTGAGCCAGCGCGCCTGGGAGGCCCAGCCCACACCCCACGCGCAGGTGCTGGTGAGCGATGACCGGGGCACGGCGCTGATCCTGCCGGGGGTCCTGTCCGGGAACGCCGCTTCGCCCGAGGGGCTGCCCTTCCTTAGGCCCCTGGGGCCGGACTTCCTGCCCCTCTTCCACCGGCTGCAAGGGGTATGGTCGAAGGCCAGGGACAAGAGAGAGCCTTTCCGGCTCCGCTTCGGCGGCGAAGGCTACACCTGCATCGCCGAGCCCCTGGTGGGTGCGGCCGGGGTGGATTGGCGCCTGAGCCTCGCCATTCCGGATCGGGATGTCCAAGGCCCCGCCAAACGCCTTTCGATGATTCTGCTGCTGGCGGGGCTGGTCATCATGGGCCTGGCCGCCTGGCGGGTGGTGCTCCTGTCCCGGCGATTCAGCGCGCCGCTTGAGGCCCTGGCCGCCATGGCCCAGTCCATGGGCGAAGGGGAAACGCCGGGGCCCGTGGAAACGCGGATCCAGGAAATCCAGACCCTCGGGCAGGCCATCCAGCGCGCTGGAGCCGCCGTCCAGCAGGAGGTTTCGCTCCAGCGCCAGCTGTTGCGCAGCCAACGGGTGCAGGTGGTGGGCACCCTTTCCGGCGGGATCGCCCACGATGTGAACAACCAGCTGGCGGCCATCGTCGGCCAGCTGGACCTGGCCCGCCAGGCCCTGCCGGAGGGCGATCCGGCCAGGCGCCGCATGGATCTGGCGGAGGAGACGGCGCATCGGTGCTCGGCGATGGTGCGGTCCCTGCTGAAGTTCACCCATCAGACCCGCCATGAATTTCTGCCGGTGGACCTGAATGCCCTGGTTCGCAGCACGGCGGCCCTCCTCGGCCACCTGCTCGGGGGGCGCATCCAGCTGGAATTGACCCTGGAGCCGGGCTTGGGCCCTGTCCAGGGAGATCCCGTGGGGTTGGAGCAGGTCATCATGAACCTGGCCATCAATGCCCGGGACGCCATGCCCGGGGGCGGAGTCCTCACCATCGCGACAGGCCGGGCCGCGGGCGGCGCCGTGCGCCTCTCCGTGAAGGACACGGGGCTCGGCATTCCGGCCGATGTCCTGCCTCGCGTCTTCGAGCCTTTCTTCAGCACCAAGGCGGCAGAGCAGGGCCATGGGCTCGGTCTGGCCATGGTTTCCGGCATCGTCCGGGCTCACGCGGGCCGCATCGAGGTGCAGAGCCAGCCCGGTGCCGGCGCGGAATTCCAGATCTTCCTGCCGGAAGGGCGGGCCCCCGGGGAGAGCCATCCCGCCGCCGCGGCGGCCCTGCAACAGCTCCCCTCCCTGCGGGGACTCCGCATCCTCGTGGTGGAGGACGAAATCCACCTGCGCGATCTGCTTATGGAGATGCTCACCCTGCGGGGCGCGGACGCCACGGCGGCCCAGGACGGCGCGGAAGGTTGGGAGAAATTCCTGCAGGGGGCCTTCGATCTGGTCATCTGCGACCAGCAGATGCCCCGCATGACGGGACTGGAGCTCCTGGCCCGGCTGCGGGAAGGGCACCTCGGCCTTCCGGTCATTCTCATCTCCGGGCACGGCCTGGAAGGCATCGAAGAAGGCCAGGCCCGGGACGCCCGGTTGCGCATCCTGGCCAAGCCCTATGGCCTCAACCAGCTGTTGGGGCTCATCGGTGAATTGCTCGGAGACCGGGGCGGCCACTCCGGTTCTCCTCCCGGTTAATCTGAGGTCTGGCTTTGAGTCCCGTGGACTCCACCCGCCGGGGCGACCATGCGCTATTTGCTTTCCAACCTGCCGCTGAACCTGGGCGAGGAGGCGCTGGATCTGGCCAAGCCCCTGGCCCACGCGCTGGGCGGTGCGCCGAAGGAATACCAGGCGGTCGTGCTGGAGCGGCGCAGCCTGGATGCCCGGCACAAGGGCGCCATCCGCTTCCTGACGGCCCTCAGCTTCGAGTCGGAACGGCCCCTGGCATTGGGCCCGCTTCCCGGCGGGCTCAGGCTGGACCTGGCCCCGGACCTGGCGCCCTATGCGGTGCCGCCGCCGCCGCGCCGACCCCGTGTCGTGGTGGTGGGCAGCGGCCCCGCGGGCACCTTCTGCGCCCTGCGCCTGCTGGATTACGGCATCGAACCCATCGTGCTGGAGCGGGGGCCCGCCATGGGCGAACGCGTGCAGGCCATCGGCGGATTGTGGAAGGAGGCGGTGCTGGATCCCGAGGCCAATGCCCAGTTCGGCGAGGGCGGCGCAGGCACCTTCAGCGACGGCAAGCTCACCACCCGCATCGGCCATCCGGCCACGCGCTACGTGCTGGAGGCCTTCGTGCGCTTCGGCGCGAATCCCAGGATTCTCTACCTGGCCAAGCCCCATGTGGGCACGGACGTGATCCGCCGCTGCGCCGTGCTCATCCGCAAAGAGGCCGAGGCCCGGGGCGCCCGCTACCGCTTTCGTTCCCGGCTGGCGGATCTGCGCTTCGACGGGCAGGGACGGGTGCGGGCCGCGGTGCTGGCCGGCGGCGAGGAGATCCCCTGCGAAGCGTTGGTGCTGGCCCCGGGGCACAGCGCCCGCGACACCTTCGAGATGCTGCACGGCCATGGCGTGGCCATGCGCCAGAAGCCCTTCGCCATGGGCGTCCGGGTGGAGCATCCCCAGGATCTCATCGACCGCTCCCAGTACGGCCCCAGCGCTGGGCATCCCTCGCTGCCCGCCGCCGACTACAAGCTGGTCTGCAACTTCGGCCTGAACCGGGCGGCCTACAGCTTCTGCATGTGCCCCGGCGGCGAGGTGATCCAGTGCAGCAGCGAAGAAGGCGGCGTGGTGGTCAACGGCATGAGCAACGAGAAGCGGAACTCGGGCTTCGCCAATTCCGGCCTGGTGGCCAAGGTGAACACCGCGGATTTCGGCAGCGAGCACCTGCTGGGCGGCATGTACTTCCAGCGCCGGTGGGAACAGGCCGCCTTCCGGGCCGCCGGGGAGACCTATGGCGCGCCCGCCATGGCCGTGCAGGATTTCCTGAAGGGCCGCGCCACGGGCCGCCTGCCGCGCACCAGCTTCCGCCCCTTCGCCGTGGCGGCGGATCTCAGCACCTGCCTGCCGGATTTCGTGCGCGAACAGCTGGCGGGGGCGCTGCCCGCCTTCGACAAGAAGATCCACGGTTTCGCCAGCCGCGAGGCCATCCTGCTGGCCATCGAAAGCCGCACCAGCAGCCCCATCCAGCTGATGCGGGGTGAGGACGGACAATCCGTGTCCCACCCGGGGCTCTATCCCTGCGGCGAAGGCGCGGGCTTCGCCGGGGGCATCACCTCGGCGGCCGTGGACGGCATCCGCGTGGCCGAATGGATCGCCCAATCCGCCGGGGCCCCGGTGTTCCAGCCCTTCGAAAAGCAGGTGCGGGCGGGGGACCTGGCCAACGAATACTGAACCCATCCATCCAGAAATCCGATATCGTGGCCTACCTGCCCCGGAGGAACCATGTTCGAATCCGCGGAACTCGGCCACAAGGTCAGCAAGGAGGCCTGGGACAAGGAACTGCCGCCGCTGCGGGAGGCCCTGCTGGATGCGCAGTTCGATCTGGCCGAGGCGAAGTTCCCCGTGGTCATCCTTGTCGCTGGGGTGGACGGGTCGGGCAAGAGCGATACCGTGAACGCGCTCAACGAGTGGATGGATCCGCGCCACATCCAGACTCACGGCCTGGACGAGCCCTCGGACGAGGAGCGGGAGCGGCCCCACATGTGGCGCTACTGGCGCATGCTGCCGCCCAAGGGGAGGATCGGCATCTTCGATGGCTCCTGGTACACCTGGCCCATCCTGGAGCGGGCCCACGGCCGCATGAAGACCTCGGACCTGGACCAGGACATGGCCCGCATCGCCAGCTTCGAGCAGATGCTCATCCATGAAGGGGCCCTGGTGCTGAAGTTCTGGATGCACCTCAGCAAGGAGGCCCAGAAGAAGCGGCTGAAGAGCCTGGAGAAGGATCCGAAGACCCGCTGGCGCGTGACCCCGCGGGATTGGAGGCACTTCGAGATGTACGACACGTTCCGCCAGGTGGCGGAGCGGGCGCTCCGTTCCACCAGCACTGCGGATTCCCCCTGGATCGTGGTGGAGGCCACGGACCCCCGCTACCAGAAGCTCACGGTGGGGAAGGTCCTCCTGGAGAAGCTGCGGGCCCGCTTCGACAGCCCCGCGCCCAAGGCCGCGCCGGTGGTCTCCCAGCCGCCCATGGCCCTCGACGGGCTCAACATCCTCAAGGCGCTGGACCTCACGAAACGCATGGACAAGAAGGACTATGAAGAGGAACTGCTCACGCTCCAGGGGCGCCTGAACCTGCTGACCCGCCATCGCAATTTCAAGAAGCATTCCATGGTGCTGGTCTTCGAGGGCGTCGACGCCGCGGGGAAAGGCGGCAGCATCCGCCGCATCACCCAGGCCCTGGACGCGCGCACCTACCGCATCCAGCCCGTGGCGGCGCCCACCGAGGAGGAGCGGGCCCAACCCTACCTCTGGCGCTTCTGGCGGAACCTGCCCCGGCGGGGGAAGGTGCAGATCTTCGACCGCAGCTGGTATGGGCGTGTCCTTGTGGAACGGGTGGAGGGCTTCTGCTCCGAGGCGGACTGGCAGCGGGCCTACAGCGAGATCAACGAGTTCGAGCTGCAGATCGAGCGCAGCCGCACCATCCTTCTCAAGTTCTGGCTCTCCATCAGCCAGGAGGAGCAGCTCCGCCGTTTCGAGGAACGCCAGGCCACGCCCTTCAAGCGCTTCAAGATCACGGACGAGGATTGGCGCAACCGCGAGAAGTGGCCCCTCTACGAGCGGGCCATCTGCGACATGATCGACCGCACCAGCACCGAGATCGCCCCCTGGACTCTGGTGGAGAGCGAGAACAAGTACTACGGCCGCATCAAGATCCTGCGCACCCTCGTGCGGCGGCTGGAGGATGAGCTATGAGGAAGGATCCGCTCTCCGTGCCTCCGTGGTGAGCCTTCATCACGACCCGGCTCAGACCGCGCGCTCCTTGCCGAACACGCGGTCCAGCACCAGGCCGGCGGTTTCTTCGATGCTGCGGCCGGTGACGTCGAGCACGGGCCAGCGCCGGTGGTGCTTGTAGATCCCATCGGCGTAGGCCAGCTCCTCGAGGATGCGGCCCATGTCGCTGTAGCTGTCGGCGCTTCCAGTGGCACCCAGGCGTTTCAGGCGGTAGGCGCGAATCTCCTGCAGGCGGTCTGCCTGGATGGTGAGGCCCACGATGCGGCCCTGGGGGATGGTGGCGAGTTCCGGCGGCAGGAGCACGCCCGGCACCAGGGGCACGTTCATCACCTTGAATCCCTCCATGGCGAGGTACATGGAGAGGGGCGTCTTGCTGGTCCGGCTGATGCCCACCAGCACGATGTCAGCCTCGGCAAGGCCGGCCATATCGATGCCATCGTCATACTTCAAGGCGAACTCGATGGCCTCGATGCGGCGGAAGTACTTGTCGCCCACCGCGTGGAAGCTGCCGGGGCGCTCTTCGGGACGCTCCCGGAGGTAGAGGGCCAGGGTGTCCAGCAGGTTGCCGAAAAGGTCCACCTGGGTGAGGCGCAGCTCCGAACAGCGTTTGTCCAGATAGTCCCGCATCTCCCGCGACACCGTGGTATGGATGATGACGGCGCGCTTTTCGGAAGCCATCTCCAGGAGGCGGTCGAGGTCCCCGTGGGAGCGCACGTTCTGGAAGCGCCGCACCAGGGCTGAGGCCTCGCCCTCGGCGAACTGCGTGAGGGCCGCCTGCACCATGCGGTGGGCGGTCTCGCCGGATCCGCCAGAGACGATGTAGATGGGATGCCTGTCCATGGGTTTCAGCATAACCTGGGGGCATGAGCGCGCAGCAGCAGTGGGGAGTCCCCTTGGCGGAACCGGAGTCCGCAGGGCCAGGCCGGAAAGGTGCGGCATGAGTCCCCATGCCCTCGCGGGCTTGGTCATCGCCATTCCCATCGGTGCCGCGGTGGGCGGCGTGTTGTTGCTGTTCTTCCGGTGGGCTCGGCTGCGGCGGCGGACACGGCAGGATCCCGATGCCTTGGTGCTGGCGGCGGTCTCGGGCAGCCTGCGGGAGCGGGGGGAGCTGGCCGCCTCGCTGGGCGAGTTGCGCACGGTGCATGAGCGCCTGCTGGACGCCCTTCCCATGGGATTGGTGTGGGTGGACCAGCGGCGCCGCCTGGCCGCGCTGAACCGCCGCGGCCAGGAATTGCTGGGCGTGACCCCAGGGGTGATCGGCCTCGATGCGGGATTCGTGCTGGAGCCCTTTCCCTGGTTGCGGGATGCCTTGGATCTGGAGCCGGGTCCCGCCAGCCGCCTCGATGCCGGGGGGCGCCGGTGGCGGCTTCAGCGCATGGAAGCGCCGGACCGCATCGGGTCCCTGGTGCAGTTCGACGATGTCACTGAGGCCGAGCAGGAGGAAAGGCGCCTTCAGCTGCGCGAACGCTTCGCCGAACTGGGCGAAATGACCGCCGGCGTGGCCCACCAGTTGAAGAATGGCCTGGCGGTGCTGAAGGGGCAGGGGCAGTTGCTGAAGCGGGCGGGGCATCACAGCGCCGCGGATGCTTTGCTCGAAGAGACGGAGGATCTGGAGCGCCTGGTGCAGCGGTTCCTCCAGTGGGCCAAACCCCTGGACCCCATCTCCGAAACGCTGCGTCTGGAGGATGTGGCGGCCCAGGCCCTGAACGAAGTGCGGCGCCGCCCCGCCAGCCAGGGGAGGGCCCTTTCTCTCGAGGGCCGGGGCGCCGCCACGGGCGACCCCCTGCTGCTGCACCAAGCCCTTGTGAACCTGTTGGAGAATGCCTGCCAGGCCACGGCGATCGGGGGGCGGGTGCTGGTGAAGATCGCCGACCGGCGCCTGGACGTGCTGGACGAGGGGCCGGGATTGTCCGAGGACACGGCCATCCGCATGCTGCGGCCCTTTGAGAGCGGCCGCCCCGACGGCACGGGCCTGGGCCTGCCCCTGGCCCTCAAGTGGCTCAATGCCCAGGGCGCGGACCTGCGCCTGTCGCCCCGTCCCGATGGCGGCACCTGCGCCGAGATCCGCTGGTAGGGATCCGCTGGTAACTTGGTTCCATGCGAATGGCGCTTCTCCAGCTCAACGCCCGCCTCGGGGATCCCGAGGCCAACGGCCGCCAGGTGGAGGCCGCCTATGCCAAAGCCGTGGCCGAAGGGGCGGAGCTGGTACTGGCCCCGGAGCTGGCCATCCCCGGCTACCTGCTGGAGGACCGTCTCTGGGAACCCCGCATGCGGCGACGCATCCAGGCGGAATCCATGCGGCTGGCGGCCTTGTCAGGCCGTGTGCCCCTGGTGTTCGGCACGGCGCATCCTGCGCCCTCGGGGCGCCTCTGGAACGAGCTGTGGTGGTGTGAACGGGGCAGTCTGCGCCACTGCGCCCGCAAGCGCGTGCTGCCCAGCTACGACGTCTTCGACGAGCACCGCTACTTCGAGCCCGACGCCTCGCCCCAGCCCCTGGTGGCCTTCGGGGACCATCGCATTGGGCTGTCCATCTGCGAGGATCTCTGGGCTGATCCCCAGCTCGGCAATATCCCCGTGGGCTACGGCGTGGATCCCATCGCGGATCTGGCCGCCGCGGGCGCCACGTTGATCCTCAATGCCAGCGCCAGCCCCAGCGCATTGGGAAGCTGGCTGCCCCCGGGCAAAAGCGCGCCCTGGGCCATCCCCTCCAAGGAAGCTCAGCGCCGGCGCCTGTTGCCGGGCCTGGCCCAGAAGCACAAGGTGCCCATCGCCTACGCCAGCCGCGTGGGGGCCGAAAGCTGGCTCCTCTTCGACGGCGGTTCAGGACTGGCCCTGCCCGATGGCCGTTGGCAGGGGAGCGAGGCCTTCGAGGAGGGCACGCTCATGGTGGATCCCGCCGCGCCCGGCCAGCCCTGGCGCAGCGTGGAGGAAGGCCCCTGGCTGCGGAAGGCCCTGGTGACGGGCATCCGCGACAACCTGGCCAAGCAGGGCTTGCAGGCCCTGGTGCTGGGCCTGTCCGGAGGCATCGACAGCGCCGTGGCCGCGGCCTTGGCCGTGGAAGCGCTGGGGCCTGGGCGGGTTCTGGGCGCCGCCATGCCCACGCGCTTCAGCAGCGGAGAAAGTTCGGCCCTGGCCGAGGAGCAGGCCCGGCACCTGGGCATGGGCTTCCTGCGGTTGGATGCGGACGCGCCCTTCGCGGGATTCGGCGCGGCCCTGGAACAGGCCTTCCCCGGCCGGGCCTTCAGTTTGACCGACGAGAACCTTCAGAGCCGGAGCCGGGGCAGCCTGCTCATGGCCCTCACCACCGAGCCGGAGATCCAGCGCCGCCTGGACACCGACCGCGTAGCCGTCCTGAACACCGGCAACAAGAGCGAGGCCGCCACGGGCTACTTCACGCTTTATGGCGACGGCATCGGCGCCTTCGCGCCCCTGGGCGATTGCCTCAAGGCGCGGGTCTACGCCATGGCCCGGGATCTGGGGCCCGCCGTGCCGCGCGGCGTGGTCGAACGCCCGCCCACGGCCGAGCTGCGCCCGGGCCAAACCGACGAGGCCAGCCTGCTGCCCTACGCCCAGCTGGATGCCATCCTCAGCTCTGCTTTGGAAGCCCAGCGGCCCGAAGAAGGCCTGGCCGACGACCTGGCCCTGCTGCTGGAAGGCCCGGCCCTGGAGCAGGCCAGGGCCGCCCTGCCACGCATCCTGAGCCTGCTGCGCCGCACCGAATTCAAGCGCCGCCAGCTGCCCTTCGCCTTCAAGGTGAGCCCCAAAGCCTTTGGCGCCGGCCGCCGCATCCCGCTGACGGCCCTTTGAAAAGCCGCGCCCCTGCGATATCCTGACGGTTCTGGCCGGTGTGGCGAAATGGCAGACGCGACGGACTCAAAATCCGTTTCCCTCTAAAGGAGTGTCGGTTCGAGTCCGACCACCGGTACCACGTTCAAAGGGCCCTCATGGGCCCTTCCGCTGGGTAGGTGGGACGGTGCCGCAGCTGGCGGCCCGGCAGGCGCCAGCAAAGAAGCCATTGTTTTCATTTTCGGCAACAATTTCACTTGATCCCCAGGTCAAGAAAATCTACATTCAACCGTCGGCATGAGCTGCTGGGAGGCGGGCCTGGCAATGCCAGCCGCATCGTTATTGAATGGGAGCCACTGGATCATGGAAGTCGCCTGGAGTTCACGTTACGACACCGGCATCCGGGTGATCGACGAGCAGCATCAGGAGCTTTTCGGGTTGCTGGAGCAGCTCCGCAAGGTGATGCGGGAAGGGGACTCCGGGCCTGCCCTGGAGCGCCTTCTGGCGGAGCTGGTGTCCTGCTCCGAGAAGCACTTCGCCACCGAGGAAGCCTACATGGCCCGCTTCAGCTATCCCGACCTGGCGCAGCACGTGTCCGAACACGCGGCCATGTTGACCAACCTCCACGAATTGCTTCGGAAATTCCGCGAGAACCATCAGGTGATGGCGCTGATGGTGCCCACCTTCATGGAAGGCTGGCTGAAGCACCACATCAGCGACGGCGATTTTGGCTTCGTCACCTTCCTGAAAGCCCGCAACCTGACCTGATGGTTCTAAATGTAGCGGCTTGGTGGGCGCGGCTGGGCGGCATTTTGTAAAATTTTTGGAAACTTTTACAGCAAAAAAGGCACTTGAGCTGCCCCGCTGTAATCAGGGATGCTGGGGCACACCCTCATATGGGACCCCGCTTCGGCATCGGGTCCGTGTGGTTTCATCACGGCCGCCCCCGGCCTAGGAGAACGGCATGAATCGAAGGACCGCAACCCTCACCCTCACAGCCCTGGCCTGCTGCATGGTCGCCTCAGCCCAAACGACTTCCACGGCCGGCGCGGTGCGCGGCGTGATCCGGGACAAGGGAGGCAAGGTCATTTCCGGCGCCACCATCAACCTGCGCAACCGTGAGACGGGCCTGGCCCGCAGCACCAGCTCCAACGCCGACGGCGAGTACCGCGTGGGGCTTCTTCCCGTGGGCACCTACGAGATCACCGTCAGCGCCTCCGGCATGAGGACGGTGAAGGATGCCAACATCCAGGTGCTGCTGGGCCAAAACGCCATCGCAAACTTCAGCGTAGACCGGGCCGAGGCCTCGGCCATGGTCGAGGTCGTGGGCGCCTCCGCTGGTGTGGACACCAAGCAGATCAATGTCATCACCAGCGTGGATTCGGCCACCATCGAGGCTGTGCCCCTGGTCAGCCGCAACTTCACCGATGTGGCCAAGCTGTCGCCGGGTGTGGTGGCCGGCAACGGCAACCGCATGGTGGTGGAAGGCGGCCGCCAGATCTTCAACGCCATCCAGATCGACGGCGCCAGCAACAATTCCGCCTTCTTCAACGAGCAGCGCGGTGGCGTCTACACGCCCTTCATCTTCGGCGCCGACACCATCAAGGAACTGCAGATTGTCACCAATGGCTTCGACGTCCAGTACGCCCAGGCCGGTGCCACCGTGAACGCCGTCACCAAGACCGGCACCAACGAATTCGGCGGCAGCGCCCTCTACCAGATCCGCCGCACCAGCTGGAGCGCCAAGCCCAAGGCCATTCCCTACGATCCCAATCACACCTTCAACACGCCCACGAACCTCCAGCGCTTCAACGACTCCAACAACGTCAACTTCAATGTGGGCGGCGCCCTCATCAAGGACAAGCTGTGGTACTTCGTGGGCGTCGAGCGCTTCCACAAGAGCATCACGGCCAATCCCATCCCCACGGCCATCACCACTGCCACTGGCATGACCCAGACCGATTTCAACAACATGGTCGGCTCCCGCCTCGGCCAGGTGCTGACGAATCCCAACGGGCTCACCCTGGCTCAGGAACTCGGCAACCCGGGCCAGGGGACCCCGGCTCATCCCTACCCCATGGAGAACACCAACACGGTGTACTTCGGGCGCCTGGATTATTCGTTGAACGAGAACCACCGCTTCGTGCTGCGCATGAACTACCAGACGATGACGGACACCCTGCTCAACACCAGCGCCAACGCGAACAACGCCGAAAGCAACAACATCCCCACGGTCACCAACGCCATCAGCTGGGTGGTGGAGGCCAACGACATCTGGACCAACGAACTGTTCACGGAAAGCCGCCTGCAGATCGCCCGCGAGGCCCGGCCCATGCGGAACAACTCCGTGGCGGGCGTGCCTTCCATCGAGGTGCCCACCAGCGCCAGCTTCATGGCCTTCGGCACCAAGACCTCCACACCCCGCGAGAGCAACGAGAACACCATGCAGTTGTTCTCTTCCACCACCTGGAACCACGGCGACATCCAGATCAAGGGCGGCCTGGACCTGATGAAGGTGGACGTGGACAACCAGTTCTTCCAGAACAACGCCGGTCGCTTCCAGTTTGGAACCTACGGAGCCGCCGCCGCCTGGGCCAGTGGCACCCTGGCCGCCACGCCCAATACCGGCCAGATCACTTACAGCGGCGCCGTCAGTCCCTACAGGGGCCGCATCCAGATGTGGACCAAGACGGAAGGGTTCTTCGGGCAGGTTCAGTACTCGGGCCTCCTGGACAAGCGGCTGACCCTGACTGCCGGCCTTCGCAGCCTCAATCAGTCCTTTTCGGACAATCCGGCTCCCAACCCGAACTTCCAGGGGCTCGACCAGGCCA
Organism: Acidobacteriota bacterium; assembly: GCA_016195985.1. GTDB lineage: Bacteria > Acidobacteriota > Holophagae > Holophagales > Holophagaceae > Geothrix. The sequence continues at coordinate 311,929 of JACPYP010000016.1, forward strand.
CCAGCGCCAAGGCTTTGGATCCCCGGTTCGCCTTCAGCTATGACCTGGACGGCCAAGGCAAGACGGTCATCCGCGGCGGCTACGGCAGCTTCACCAGCCCCACGCCGCTGCTGCTGCACTCCAACACCATGACCGGCAACGGCCAGATCATCACCAACTACAGCTTCAACCTGCGTCCCACGGCCCCGGCGGTTCCGAGCGCAGGGGTGCTCGCCCTGTTCAACTCCGGCCTTCTCAGCGCCAACAACCTGATCAGCGGTTCTGCCATGCGTCACCTGACAGATGCTGAACTGGCCTCGGTCGCCAGCTCGGGGCTGTTCACCGCGGGCTCCTCCTCCACCTCGCTGTGGGACCCCGACAACAAGCTCAGCCGCTCTAAGAAGACCAGCGTGGGGATCGAGCATGACCTGGGCAACAACCTGGTGCTGGGCCTCACGGCCACCTACGTGAAGTACGAGAACCTGCAGCGCTTCGAGAACATCAACCTGACCCAGACGGGTGGTCAGCCTTATAACGACGGATACACCCCTGGGATCAATGCGTGGTCTTTCATCACCCGGCCCGGGTACGCCGTCATCCGCGGCCACCGGGTCGATTTCCTGGGCACGACTCCCGGCAATCCGGGCAGCGGCTTTGGCGACGTCTATCTGGTCAAGACCGACGGCTGGGGCAATTACCGCGGTCTCAGCCTCTCGGCCAAGAAAACCTGGGACGCCAAGACCGGCATCATGGCCAATGTCACCTACGCCAAGGCGCAGGATACGGGCTCCTTCGAGCGCGGCACCTACACGTCGGCCAACTCCAACTTCAGCAGCGAACTGGGCGCCTCGCTCACGCCCGATCCTCAGGATCCCGGGTCCAACTACGGCTACGGCGACAGCGATCGCCGCTGGGTGGCCAACGTGGTTGCCTTTTTCCCCATCGCCTGGGGCATCGAGGGTTCCGTTCGCGGCCTCTACCAGAGTGGCCTGCCCTATTCCGCCTATGTGACCACGGATCTGAACGGCGACGGCATGCAGAACCACTTCGCTCCGGGCCACACCCGCGGGGATCTGCGCCAGCCGGGCTACACCCAGTTCGACGTGCGCCTGAGCCGGAACTTCAAGGTCTACGGCAAGGTCGAGGTGGAGGGCATCATCGACATCTACAACCTGTTCAACAAGGCCGAATTCAGCGTGCTTTCCCCGAACGGCTACATCATCACCAACGGGGCCTTCGGCCAGCTGAGCAATGTCAACAAGGACCGCACCCGCGAGATGCAACTGGGCATCCGCGTGAAGTTCTGACGGTCTGCGCGAACGACGAAAAGGCCCCGCAACCGCGGTAATGCCGCTCATTTAAGGTTTTGAAGACAAAGCGGACGTCGTAGCGTGAGGGTCTGGATTTAACGAGGCGGGGGCATTGTCGCCCCCGCCTTTCTTCTCGGAGGGCCTCTTTAAGCTGCTTGCGCAGGCGGTGGAGCTTGCCGGGGATGTTGCCAGGGGCTTGGAGAAGGGCGGCGAAGCTCAGTTCGATCTGGATGTAGTGAAGGGCGCGGATGAAGCTCAGGTCTGTGGGCTGTGTCTTCGCTTCTAGAGCCGCGCGGGCCATTTCGAGGCGCACGAGGTTGTAGGCGATCAGGGCGCCCCAGATCTCCTGGGTGATGCCTGCTGGGTCCTGGCTGCGCAGGGTCTGGGGCCCGCCGAGCATCGTCTGCTTCAACTCGCGGTAGCTGGTTTCCACCTCCCAACGGCGTAGGTAGCAGGCGGCGATGTCAGAAGCCTTGAATGTCCGCCGGTCCATCAGAGAGGTCAGCAGGATACGTTCCCGCCCGTCCGGAAGCACCGGCGCGGGCTTCCCAGTATTCCGGCAGGCCGGGATGCTTGACGCGGGCCTGGGGTGAGACTTTCATCCGCACGAGAGCGTCCTCCGGAGTTCCAGAAAGGACTTCCCACTTCGTGTGGGCTTTGGATGGGATAAGGAAGTGGCGGTTCTGGCCCTGGAGGGTGAGTCCCAGGAGGATGGAGGCCGAGAAGAAGCCTTTGTCGAAGACGGTGAGCGAGTGGTTGGGAACGCGAGGGATCAGCTCCTCGGCATAACGCATCTCGTTGGTTTCGTATTCGCCGAAGGCCATGTCGGCGAGCAGGCGCGTCGGGATGGCAGTGAGGCTGACGCCGCGCACCTGGGGGTAGCTTGCGACCTTCCCGCTGGCGTAGCCCTGGGCGCCGAAGAAGGCGCGGTTCTCCGGACTGTCGGGCGTGCGGAACGTCGTGCCGTCCATCGCCCACAGCGACAACCCCTTCCAGGCGTAGGAGGGCGCATTGAGGACGCACCAGGCTTGGGCGGTGCGTTCAAAAAGGACTGCCAGCGGTTCAGCCCCAAGGCGCTGACGAGCCTGACAGATGCCGGCGCGCGTGACCGCGGAGGCGGACCCATTGGGCAGCGCCAGATCCAGGTTCTCCAGGACCTCAGACATGGACGTGCGGCGGTAGAGCGCCAACGCGATCACCAGCCAGACGACCTGCTCCGCGGGCAGCCGCCGCCTGCGTATGCTCGCCGAGCCCGTGGCCGAGAGCGCTTCCTCGATCCAGGCCAACGGCAGGTGTGCGCCCAGCCGCCCCAGCCCCTCCATCGGGAAACCGCTGCAAGCTGCGCCGAATTCAGACTCGAATAGGGCTGCCATCGCCATCACTGGCTTGTACAACGGGCTTGTAGATAAGTACATAGAAAAATGCCGCTCAGGATTAACTGAGCGGCATTACCGCATTCGCGGGGCCTTTTTGCAGGTGCTGGAGGGATCAGATCCTGAAGCGGGCCACCAGGGCATTGAGCTGTTCGGCCAGGTGGCTGAGTTCGTCCACGGTGCGGGTGGATTCCTTGATGGTGGCGGCCATCTGCTCCATGGCCGCGGCGTTCTGCTCGGCGATGGCCGTGAGGTTGCCCATGGCGGCCACCACGGACTGGCTGTCGCGGCTCTGGGTTTCGCTCTGGGTGCCGATGGTCTTCATCCGCTCGGCGGATTCGGTGATGGCGCTCTGGATGCTGGTGAGGGCCTCGCCGGCGGTGTTCACCATCTTGGTGCCGTCGCCGATGGCGCGGTTCGATGTCTGGATGAGGGCCGTGATCTCCTTGGCGGCCGTGGCGCTGCGCTCGGCCAGCTTGCGCACTTCTTCGGCGACCACCGCGAAGCCCTTGCCGTGCTCGCCGGCCTTGGCGGCCTCGATGGCGGCGTTGAGGGAGAGCAGGTTGGTCTGGTTGGCGATCTCGGTGATGACGGTGAGGATGTTGCCGATCTGCTTCGAGTTCTGGTTGATGGCCTGCATACCCGTGATGGCGCTGCCCACGGCCGTGCCGCCCTTGCCGGCGGCCTGCTGGGCCTGCTCGAACACGCCCAGGGCGTCGCCCACGTTGGAATTGACCACCTGGGAGGCTCCGGCGATGCCTTGGACGCTGGCGGTGGTGGTGCTGACGCTGGCTTTCTGGCTTTCGGCCGAATGCGCGATGCTCTGGGCGGTGCTGTGCATCTCCGACATGCCCGCGGACATCTGCAGGGAGCCTGAGGCGATGTTGGTGGAAATGACCATCACCTGCTGCACGATCTGATGGATGTTGTCGATGAAGCGGTTGAAGTGGCCGGCCAGGGCGGCGATCTCATCGTTGCCGTGGACTTCCAGGCGGGCGGTGAGGTCGCCTTCGCCCTCCGAGATGTCCCTCATGCGCCGCTGGATGTTCTCCACGGGGGTGACGATGGCATTCCCCAACAGGAAGGCTGCCGCGATTCCGGCGCCGACCATCAGCGCGCCGAGGATCAGCATGCCCACCAGGGCGCCCCCCTGGTCCTTGCGCAGGCGGTCCCGGTTCACCAGGAGCATGAGGTACGACTTCGCGGTGGCGCCTTCGACCTTCACGAGGGCGGCCATCACCAGGTAGCCGTCTTTCTCGAAGGAGGGATGGTCTTTGCTCGGATCCTTGGTGACTTCTTTGATGACGGCTTCCGCGAAGGGCGCCATGTCGATCTGGGAGGGCTTGGCCTTGGATTTGGTGACGACCTTGGCGGCCTTGGTGCCGGGATCCTGAGTGATGAGGGCGGCCTGGGTGACGTCCGCGTCGTCCTTCATGCCGTCGAGGCCGCGTTCCACCAGGCCCATGTCCTCGAACTGGACGCCGGACTGGATGCCGTCAGCCACCAGGCCCGCGAGGCTGTCCGCCTTGAGGCGCAGGCCGTCGTTGAGGGCCGAATTCAGCCGCCATAGGGAAAAGACGGTGGAAGCCAGCCCGAGCACGACCGCAAGGGCCAGGATCGAATACAGCAGCTTCTTTCGAATGTTGAGGTTGTTCCAGAATTCCATGGTCCGCCCCTGAACAGGTATGCCACTGCATCGGGACCCTTCTTCAGGGAGTTGAATTTTTGGGGTTTATCTCAGAGTGATGACGGTGGCTCCGGCCCCGCCCTGGGCCTGGGGAGCGTCCTCTACCCGGGAGATGCCCGGGTGGCCCTGCAAGGCCTCCCGGACGGCGGCTTTCAATTTTCCGGTGCCGTGGCCGTGGACGATGCGGATATACCTGCTGCCTGCGGCCAGGGCCTCCTCCACGAACCGGTAGACCTCGCTGTCCACGTCGTCGCTGGCCCGGCCGATGAGGTTCATTTCGGACTCGACATTCTGTGTCTCAGTCCGCACCCGAACGCGTCCGCCGGTTTTCGGCGCGGCCTCCCGGGCGGCGATGGGCTCCAGTTCGCCCAGGCGGCATTCCAGCCTGCGGCCCTGGGGGGTTTCCAGGGTGGCCCGGTCGGCCCGAAGGACCACCACCCGGCCCTCCACCCCCAAGCCCTTGTGCCGGGCATAGCCGCCTTCCCGGACTTCCAGGGGGGCGGAGGCGCGGGCGGGCGGGCGGGCGGGCTTCAATTCGGCTTCGGCAAGGCGGGTGAGCTGCTTGACCCGCTCGTGGGCTTCGGTGCCGAGCCGGTCCGGATTCACGGCCCCGGCCTTCTGCCTCTCTTTCAGCTCCCGCACCAGGCGTTTGCCTTCGTGATCGAGGAAGTCCAGCACCCGGGCCACTTTTTCCCGGGATTCCCTCTGGAACGCCTCGCGTTCCTCGCGCAGCTTTTCCTCCCGCTGGCCGAGGATGGTCCGGTCCTTCTCGACGGCGGCCTGGGACTGGCGCAGGGTTTCGGCCTCCTCCAGCAGGCGGGTCCGCTCGCCCTCCAGTTCCCGCAGGAAGTCCCGCCAATCCTGCTCGCGCTTGCCCAGCACCTTGTCCGCATGGTCGAGCACGGGCCTGGGCAGGCCCAGCCGGGCGGCGATGGCAAGGGCCCGGCTCTGCCCGGGCTGGCCCACCAGCAGGCGATAGGTGGGCGCCAGGCGCTCTTCGTCGAACTGCACCGAGGCGTTCTGGAAGCGCGCGTGCCGGAGGGCCCATTGACTGATCTCGCCCAGGTGGGTGGAGCAGAGGATCCAGCAGTGGCGCCGCGATAGCGTCTGCAGCACGGCGATGCCCAGGGCCGCCCCCTCCTTGGGATCCGTGCCGGTGCCCAGTTCGTCCAGCAGCACCAGGCCGCCGTCATGGACGTTTTTCAGGATCTTCTTCAAATGCAGGATATGGCTGCTGAAGGTCGACAGGCTTCCTGTGATGGTCTGATGGTCGCCGATGTCCGCATGGAGGCTGGGCAGGGCCGGGAAGGCCGATCCCTCTTTGGCGGAAACGGCGCAACCGCAGGAGGCCAGCGTCGAGAGGAGGCCCACAGTCTTGAGCACCACGGTCTTGCCGCCGGTGTTGGAGCCGGAAATGATCAGCCCCGGCTTGCCGGCTTCCAGCACGAGGTTGAGGGGCACCACCGGGTGGGGCAGGGGGTCGAGGCCCATGGCCTCCCGCACGGTGGGAAGCAGCATCGGGTGCCGGGCCTCCAGCAGGCAGAGCCGCCCCTGGCGGGGGTCGCTGGCCAGCTCGGGCAGGTGCCCGTCGCAGAGGGCGGCCCAGCGCAGCAGGGCCAGGGCCTGATCGGCCAGGGCCTGGAGGTCGCGCCAGCGGAGGAAATCCTCCTTCCGGGCGCGCAGCTCGGCCAGCAGGTCCCGCAGGAAGGCCTGCACGGCCTGGGCGTAGTCGCGGTCCGCCTCCACGAAGGCGTTGTTGAGGGGCACGGCCTCCATGGGCTCCACGAACACCGTGGCTCCGCTGCCGCTGCGGTCCAGCACCAGGCCGGGCATCAATCCGCGGCGCTCCTGGCGCACAGGCAGGCAGAAGCGTCCGTTGCGTTCCACCACCGTGGCTTCATTGAAGGCGTCGGGCGTGGCGCGCAGCAGCTTCTGGAGCTTGGCCTGCACGGCCTGGAAGGCGTCCTGCCGGCTGCGGTGCAGGCTGGCCAGGGCGGGGATCCGCAGCGGGTCCAGCTGGCCGTCTTCGTTGAAGCTCTTCGCCAGCCGTTCGGCCAGGGGGCCAGGGTCCGGCAACAGGGCCGCCGTCACTTGCAGCGGGTCGATGCCCAGGTGCGTGCCGGGGGGAGCGGGGCGGGCGCTGGGCCAGGCGAGGTCGCTCAGGGTCTGCAGCAGGCGGGCCAGGGCCCGCAGCCCGTCCCGCAGCTGCCGCCAATGCTCTGGCAGCAGCCAGCCCGCGGGATTCAGCAGTTCGGCCAGGGATTCATCCATGGCCAGGATGGGAAGGCGGTCCGGCGTGGTGGTCCAGGTTTCCTGGAGTTCCAGCTGGTGGAGGCGGCGCAATCCGGCGGAATGATCCCAGGGATGCATGGCGCCCAGGGCCGCCCGTCCGGATCCGGTTCTCGCTCCGGACTGGATCAGACGCAGGGCTTCGGAGAATTCCAGGGCTTCGAGTTCAGGGTTCATCGGGGGTTCTTCGGGGCTCAGGTGTCAGTCTTCAGTAAAGCAAAAGGCCCGCTCGCGCGGGCCTTTTTAACGCGACGCGCTGCGTCGTGCCGGTATCAACCGATCATGCGGCGCTCTTGCGCGAGGCGCTTCAGGGTCTTCTTACGGGCGGCAAGCATCTTCCGCTTTCGCTTGGCGCTGGGCTTCTCGTAGTGCTGGCGCTTCTTCAGCTCGCTGAGGATGCCGGACTTCTCGCACTTCCGCTTGAAGCGGCGAAGGGCGAACTCGAACGTTTCGTCTTCTTTGACCTTGACCAAAGGCATGTGGATGCACCTCCTTTCCCGTGGATTTCGGCCGGGCTGCAGGGCAGGAACGGACCGAACGAGAAGTGTATCCCGGATTCCTGGTTATGGCGAGGTCGAATCCCTCCCGTTACTCTGGGATATCTGACCTCGGAGCCCCATGTCCCGCCCCCTCCTGCTGATCGTGGACGGCGAATCCATCAAGACGCCCGGCTTGGTGTCCTGCCTGGAGAAGGAAGGCTGGGGCCTGCAATGGGTCAGGTCCGCGGATGCCGCGGCTTTCCCGGAAACCCTGCCGGTGCCTGACCTGCTCCTGCTGGATGCGGATGAGGGAGGGTTCGGCGTGGTGCGGAAGCTGCGCGCCCGGAAAGCCCAGCTGCCGGTGCTGGCCCTGGCCGCGTCTTCGGGCCCGGGCGGTCCCGCCAAGGGACATGGCGTGGAGGTGCAGGGCTTCCTGGACCGCGCCCAGCCGGAAGCGGCCCTGGTGGCGGCGCTGCGCCCATTCCTGCAGGAACCCCGGAAGCTCACCACCGACGACATCTTCGGCGACCTGCTGGCGGACCTGGAAGGAACCTCCGCTCCGGCGACCTCCTTCTCGCGCTTCACCCAATCGGGCTTGGCTCCGGCCATGCCCCCCTCCGCAAGCCCCGCCCTCCCCTTGGAGGAGGTCTATTCCCTGTCCACTCCGGAGCGCAGCAACCTGCCCCTGCCCACGGTGAAGGTGGTCCCGGCCCAGAAGATCGACACCCAGGCTTCGGTGGCGGCCGAGCCCCTGGGGGCCACCGAATTCACCCTCAGCGGCATTTCCGGCGTGAAGGATCCCTTCGAATGGGCTTCCCCGCCGCTGGAGCCGGCGCCCGCAGCCCCGCCCGCGCCGCGCCTCGACAGCAAGGGGCAGCCGGAAATCATGGAAGAGTACGGCAACTACTTCCTGCTGGAGAAGATCGCCGTGGGCGGCATGGCGGAGCTCTTCAAGGCCCAGCAGCGGGGCGTGCAGGGCTTCCAGAAGATCGTGGCCATCAAGCGCATCCTGCCGCACTTCAGCGACAACGAGGACTTCGTCACCATGTTCATCGACGAGGCCAAGCTGGCGGCCCAGCTGACGCATCCGAACATCGTGCAGATCTTCGATCTGGGAAAGGCGGGGAGCTCCTACTACATCGCCATGGAGTATGTGAACGGCCGGGATCTGCGCACCCTGCTGAAGAAGGTGCGGGAATACGGCGTCCCCATCCCCGAGCAGGTGGCGGGCTTCGTGGTGATGAAGGTGGCCGCGGCCCTCGACTACGCCCACCGCAAGCGGGGCTTCGACGACCGGGAGCTGAAGCTGGTCCACCGGGACATCAGTCCGCAGAACGTCATCCTTTCCACGGAAGGCGCCGTCAAGCTGGTGGATTTCGGCATCGCCAAGGCCGCCAGCAAGGCCAGCCACACCGTGGCCGGGGCGCTGAAGGGCAAGCTGCTCTACATGAGCCCCGAGCAGGCCACGGGCCAGCCCCTGGACAACCGTTCGGACCTGTACTCGCTGGGCCTCGTCCTCTTCGAGCTGCTGACCGGTGAGCGCTGCTTCCAGGCGGATTCGGAACTGGGCGTGCTGGAGAAGGTCCGGCTGGGCCGCATCTCCGACCTGGTCAGCATGAATCCCAACGTGTCGAGGGAGATCGCCGCCATCGTCAGCCGCGCCCTCCAGAAGGGCGTGGACCACCGGTATCCTTCGGCCCGGTTCATGGAGCGGGACCTGCGCGACTACCTGCAGCGGCTGGGCGCGCCCATCACCGAGCACGACGTGGCCGACTACATGAACACGCTGCTGAAGGGCACCCAGGAGCAGTTGGAGACGCTGGTCTCCACCAAGTTTCCCGCCACCGCCAATCCGGCCAGCGGCACCCACCGCGTACCGGTGGATCTCACGCCCCGCCCGGTCGTGGACCAGGCGGCGAACACGGCCACCCACCGGGATCCTTCGTACGTCCAGGAGCGGGCCGTCACTGAGGCTTCACTGACGCTCCCCCTCGGAGAAAAGCCCCAGCGGCCGCGCTGGCTGCTGCCGGTGATCCTGTCCCTGGCTGTGATCCTGGTCATCATGCTGATCGTGGCCGCCTGGTCCTGAAACAGGATAAACTCGACCTTCCAACCCAGTTTTTCCATCCCTATTGGAGTTCTCCATGGATCTGAGCCAGGACCAGAAAGCCTTTTATGAAACCACCCGGGAGCGCTGCCGTTCCGAGGTGTCCCAGATCAACAACACCATCGCCTCTGAAGTCCAGCGGGTGAAGGATCTGCTGACCAGCCTCAGCAACCGCAAGACGGCCGTGCTTCAGATGTACGGCGCCGCCTGCGAAGTGCTGGGCCAGGAGAACGATCTGGCGGAAGAATCCATCGAGATCGAGTTCTAGGCCGGGTAATCCGCCTGATCAATCCACCCGCATGAGGGGAGCTGCGCACTTCTGGCAGTTGCTCTGGTGCGGGGGATTCTTTTTTCCGCAGTGGCTGCAATAGAGGGCCTTGGACTGCTTCCGGCGCCAGATGCGCAGGTAGAGCACGCCCAGCAGCACCACCAGAAGGCCGCCCTTCTGCATGGGCTGGAGATGGAAGCCGGAGGGCTTGTCCGCCTTGGGCTGGGTGGGCTGCTGTTCGAGGCTGAGGGTGGTCTGGATCATGGCTCTGGGCTTTCGTCGGGGACGGCCGGTTCCGTCGAGGTGCTGCTTTCAGGCCCGGGGCCGTCTTCGGGCGTGAGGTCGGCGGCGGGTTCCTCGTCCAGGCCGGACTCGGCGGCCAGGTCCGGCTCCGTGATCATGGCTCCGTCGCCGAAGAGGCCGTCTTCGGGCATGGGCGGTTCCAGGGCCGCCAGGGCCTCCGCTTCCAGGCGGCCTTCGCCGAAGTCCTCCAGCCGGGGCAGGTCGTGCAGGCTCTTCAGGCCGAAGTGCAGCAGGAAGGCCTGGGTGGTGGCGTAGGTCATGGGCCGTCCCACCACGGGCTTGCGGCCCGCGGGAACGATGAGCTGGCGTTCCATGAGGCTCTTCACCTGGTTGGCACTGCTGGTGACGCCGCGGATGGCGTTCAGCTCGGTGATGGTGACCGGCTGGCGGTAGGCGATGATGGCCAGGGCTTCGATCTGCGCGGGCGTGAGCTTGCCGCTGCGGGTGGTCGTCACCAGGCGCGACACCATCTCCTTGTAGACGGGACTGGTGGCCATGCGCCAGCCGCCGCCCACTTCCAGAAGTCGCAGGCCCCGGGCGCCCTGCAACTGCTCCTGCAGCTTCTCGATGCCCTGTTGCAGGGCGCCGTCGCCCAGGCCCGTCAATTCCCGGAGCCGAGCCAGATCCAGCACCTCGCCCGCGGCGGTGAACAGGGCCTCCAGGGCGCCCGTGAGGCTGCCCCCCTCGTCCCAGAGCGGGTTCTGACTGAAGATCTCGGACTCGCTCACCGGTACCCTCCCAGCCGCTGGCCCACCTTCACGCCGCCCGCGGTGCGGCCCGCTTCCCACTGGGCGGCCCTGGGGCCGCCGATGAGCAGCACCACGGTGGAGCCGAACTCGAAGGTGCCCAGATCCTCGCCCGGGGCGCAGGGCAGCTGGTCCACGGGGAAGCCGCCGTCCTGGGGCAGGGCGCGGCCGCCGAGCCAGCGTCCATCGATGACCACGCCGCCCACGTGGGTGGCGCCCACCAGCACGGCGGCCACTTCCAGGCCCTCGTCGGCGCCGGCGCCCAGAGCCGTCCAGGTGGCCCGCCGGTTGCGCTCGTAGAGGCGCGGCACGTGGCCGGTGCTGGCGTCGTTCACGGGCCAGAGCTCGCCTTCCACGCGGCCGACGGCGGAAACCTGGCCCTCGATGGGCACGTGGATGCGGTGGTAGTCCTTGGGCGACAGGTAGAGCGTCAGGAAGTGCCCTCCCTCGAAGCGCGGGGCCCGGGGATCATGCTTCAGCAGTTCGGCGATGCCGTAGGGCAGGCCCTTCGCCTGGATGGCCATGCCCGCTTCGATGCGCCCGCAGGCGATGATGCGGCCGTCCACGGGGCTGTTCACGAAACCGGGAACGGCCGGATCCTGGGGGCGCAGGCCCGGCTTGAGGCGGCGGGTGAAGAGGGCCTGCAGGCTGGGATAGTCCGCCAGGGGATGTTCCGCCTCGCCGAGGTCGATGCCGTAGTGGGCCGCGAAGCGGCCCAGCAGAGGCAGGCGCCAGGAGGCGGGCAGGGTGCGGTTCGCGGCCCACCCCACCACCCGGGAACCCAGCTTCTTGGGATAGAGGCCCAGGGTCCGCAGCGAGAGGGGGCCTGGGGTCCAGAGCAGCACGTAGGCCGCCCAAAGCAGGGCGAGAATGAGCGCGAAGCGCGCGGGCGTGGGCCAGGAGAGCTGCATCCTCTCAGGATAACCCGGCGGAGGCCGCGGACGCCCTGTCTGAAGCGGGGATCCTGGGGTTCAGAAGGGCCCCGGAGCCTGTCATCGTGTGGGCATGACCCTCCTCCACATCCTCACCGTCATGGCGGCGGCCTTCGTGGCCGGGGCCATCAATTCCATCGCCGGGGGCGGCACCCTGGTGTCCTTCCCCGCGCTTCTGGGCATCGGCCTCACGGGCCAGCAGGCCAACGTCACCAGCACGCTGGCACTGTGGCCAGGCTCCATCGGCGGGTTCTGGGGCCATCGGGAGGATCTGGCGGGTATCAAGGCCTTCGCGCTGCGGCTGATGCCGCCCTCCCTGCTGGGGGGCGCCCTGGGCGCCTGGCTCATGCTGGTGACGCCGCAGAAGGTCTTCGATCAGCTGGTGCCCTGGCTCATCCTCGGCGCCACGGTGCTGCTGGCGGCCAACGATCCCGTCAGCAAGCTCCTGAAGAAGGTCCACGGCCATGAGCGCACGGCGGGGTGGTGGGCGGCCGCCATCGCCTTCCAGTTCATCGTGGGCATCTACGGCGGCTACTTCGGCGCGGGCATCGGCATCCTCATGCTGGCGGCCCTGAGCCTGCTGGGCCTCACGGACATCCACCAGATGAACGGCCTCAAGAACCTGCTGGCCCTCTGCATCAACGGCATCGCCATCTTCGCCTTCATGCTCATGGAAGCCCTGCGGCATCCCGGCAACGCCAAGTGGGTCCTCATCCTGCCCATGGCCGCGGCGGCGGGCCTGGGCGGGCTCTTCGGCTCGCACATGGCCCACCGGGTGGGCCGGGGCCCCGTGCGCGCCGGCGTGGTCTGCATCGGCTTCGCGCTGGCAGCCTGGTACTTCTACAAAACCTACGGGGCCTGAACGGTTCAGCGCCCGATTGGAGTGGCCCATGTCCGAGACTGCCATCACCTTCGACGATGTGCTCCTCATCCCGGCCTACAACCACCACGAATCGCGGCGGGTGGTGGACATCGGCATGACGGACAAATCGGGCAAGCTCAAGCTGGGCCTGCCCGTCATGACGGCGAACATGGACACGGTGACCGAAGACGCCATGGCCAACTTCGTGGGCGAGCGGGGCGGCATCGGCGTGCTGCACCGCTTCGTGTCCGTGGAGGACAACGTGGCCATGTTCCGGCGCTGCCGCTTTCCCGCCTTCGTGTCCGTGGGCACGGCCGAGGGGGAGATGGAGCGCATCGAGGCCCTGCGGGATGCGGGGGCCGACTACTTCTGCGTGGACGTGGCCCACGGCCACGCGAAATACGTGGGCAAGATGGTCAAGCGCATCCGCCTGATGCTACCCAATGCCTGCATCATGGCGGGCAACGTGGCCACCTACGCCGGGGCCGACTACCTGGCCTCGGTGCACGCCGACATCATCAAGGTGGGGATCGGCCCGGGCAGCGTCTGCACCACCCGCATCAAGACGGGTTTCGGCGTGCCCCAGCTCAGCGCCATCCAGGAATGCGCCCGGGCGGACCGGTCCATCGTGGCCGACGGGGGCCTCCGCACGCCGGGCGACATCGTGAAGGCCCTGGCCTTCGGCGCGGATTTCGTCATGGTGGGCGGCATGCTGGCGGGCACCCGTCCCACGCCCGGAGCGCCCATCTTCGATGAGGCGAGCGGACAGGCGCACAAGGTCTACCGGGGCATGGCCAGCAAGGAGGCGGCGGACGACCACCTGGGCGGCCTCACGGGCTGGAAGACGGCCGAGGGCATCGCCACCAAGGTGCCCTACCGCGACGATGAGGAAGAGATCCTCGCGGACATCGTGGGAGGGCTGCGTTCCGGCCTCACCTACGCGGGCGCGGCCACCATCCGGGAGCTGCAGCGCAAGCTCAACTACGTGATGGTGTCCCAGGCGGGAAGGATCGAGAGCCTGCCCCACAAGATGCTGGGCTGATCTACGGGCGGGCCGCCCCGGCGGAGACGGGAAGCTCCAGGACGAAGCGGCTGCCCCGGGGTTCGTTGTCCTCCACCCAGATCCGCCCCTGGTGCATGTTCATCACCAGCCGGCAGAAGGCCAGGCCCAGGCCGCGCCCGGACTGGGCGTCAGGCGCGCTTTTCAGGCGCACGAAGCGGTCGAAGATGTCATCCCTCAACGCGGGGGGAATGCCCGCGCCCTGATCGCTGACCATGATCCTGGAGCCGCATGGCCCCTGTTCCCCGCGGGCCGAAAGCTGGATCGGGGTTTCCTCAGGCGCGAAGCGGATGGCGTTCTCCAGCAGGTTGGAGACGACCCGTCGCAGCAGGTGGGGATCTGCGTCTACCCGCAGGCCGGGAGGCACGCGCAGTTCGATGCTCCGCCGGCAGCGGGCCGCCAGTGGCTCGAATTCGTGGACCACCTTTTCAAGCCAGGGGCCGATCTCGAAGGGCTTCTGCTCGACCACCAGTTCGGCCCGGTCGTTGATGGAGAGATCGAGCAGGTCGGTGACCATGGCGAGCATGGCGTGAAGCGAGGCGCCCATGCGGTCCTGGTAGCGCAGGGTCTGGGGGGGAGCCTCCTCCGCTCCCATCATTTCCAGCGTGGCTTGGGCCGCGCTCAGCAGGTTCTTCAGGTCGTGGGCCACGTACTGGAGCAGGTTCTCTTTCTGGGCGTGCATGTCCAGGAGGGATTCCCGCTCCGTTCGCAGATCCTGCCGCAGTTGCCGGAGGCGGAGGAGGCTCCGGGCCCGGGTGCGGAGTTCCACGGGCAGGATGGGCTTCCTCAGGAAGTCGTCCACCCCGGCGCGGACGGCCTCCGAGTGGCCCTCGGGGCCGTCCTCGATGGTGACCACGAGCACGGGGATGTCGTCGCCGCCCAGGCATCGCCGCAGGTGGCGGCAGACTTCCAGGCCGTGGATGTCGGGCAAGTGGAGGTCGAGAATCACCAGATCCGGGAGCTCCGCGTCCAGGGCGTCCATGGCCTCTTTGGCGTTGGTGGTCAGGGTCAGGCGGTAGTGGTTGCTTTCCAGGGCCGTCTGGAGGAACTGCAGGGTGATGGGATGGTCTTCCACCACGAGGACATGGGCCCCGCGGTCTTGCCGCCGGCAGGCAGGTGGGTTGGGCGTGGGGGCTGACACGGGGGTCCCTCCTCAGGCTCCGGCAAGGGGATGGCGAGGCGGTTGACTTTTCGGCATCTCCAAGACGGGATGTGATTTCCGCCCTGGGCGGCAGGAGGGGCGCGGACGGACGGCCCAAACCAGATGATCTTTAGGACCTATTGAAACCACGGATGAAACGGATGGACACGGATTCAAAAGACGCGCGTCCGCCCTTTTTCAAATCCGTGCCATCCGTGGCCGACCCGTTTTTGAAAAGCCATGGGAACCACAGGCACAGACTCCTGGGCGCCCCGGCGGCCCTGATTCCCATCCCCTTCCTCCCCTCTCTCGGCATAAGAAAGAACAAAAGACGTGCATCCGGGATGAAGGGGATGGAGCAGGTGCTTTCCCTTGGGCCGCGCCACCGGGATCAGCCGGGAAAGGCGGAGTTGTCCATGCGGTTCGGGGCGCCCCCTTCAAACCAGGCCAGGGCTTCCTCCCGGCTGTCCACGATCCGGACCTGCACCCCCGGGGCGGTGTTGAGCAACTGGAACATCCGGGCCAGGCCGAAGGCGACCTTCCCCCGGACCAGAAGGGCGGTCTTGATGGGGTTTTTCACGGGGAAGGCCCTTCGCCGCTCGGTGAGGATCGAGAGAATGGGGAAGCCGATTTTGAAAGATTCGATCTGGGTGCCGTCCACGATCCGGTTGAGGGTGACGGGGGCCGCCTCTTCGGCGGCCTTGACGGTGAGGGCCAACTCCCTCAGATCCCGGTCCGTGAACACGCCGGAAAGGACGAGCAGGTAGTGGCTGCCGAGATCGGTGAACGCAAAGGGCATGAGTGGCCTTGATGCGGGTGGGTGGATGGAAGGACATCAGCTGGGATCAGATCAGGCCCCGCTCCAGAATGGTCCATTGGATTCCGGTTGTCGGCCATTCTGTGACTTGGGTCCCTCCGGGCGGAGGGTGAGGTTAGGCTCGAAGTCGGGGTGAGCGGCCATGCGCATCGACTTTCCGAAGGCGTTCCTGATCCTTGCATGGGCCCTGGCTTTGGGCCTCCGCGGGGGGGAAACGCGGCCGGCAGTGACGGTATTCCTGGCCGAGGGCTTTCCCACCGCGGATGCGCCCGCGCTCTCTGCTGGAACCCTCCAAGCGGCCTTGCGGGGCATTCCCTGCGGCATGGCGTCCACACCGGAGACCCTGACGCGACGGCTTCAGGCGGAGGCGGGCGGCGTGCTGGTCTTGCCCTACGGAAGCGCTTTCCCCCTCGCCGCCTGGGAGGCCATCCGCGCCCATCTGGAGCGGGGTGGAGGGTTGGTGGTGTTGGGGGGCGCGCCTTTCCATCAGCCGGTCCTCTGGCAGGCTGAACCCGGGCCGGGTCAAGGCCAGGGTCAAGGTCAGGAACAGGGTCAGGAACGGGCCCAGGAACGGGCCCAGGAACGGGCCCAGGAACGAGGACGGTGGGTGCTGGGAACGCACCAGCCGACCTTCGCCCGCGACCTCCTCATCGGCCCAGCGGAGGCGCTGGGCACGGAAGGCTTGGACGAACCCCGCGGCGTCGAGCGGTCCGGGTGGGAGGCCTCTTTGCCCAGTCCGGCCCGCGTCTTCGCGCTCACGGTGCGCTTCGCCACGCGGAAGGACCAGCCCCGGGAGGACGGCAGCGCCGGCTACCGCGAGGCGATCCTGCGGCCGTTGCTGCACATGGTGGACGGAACGGGGGTTCCGCGGGCCTGCCCCCTGCTGGAGATCGACCGCCTGCGCGGTTTCGGGACCGGTGGGCGCTGGGTGCTGGCCCCTTCGGACGCCCCGCTGGACGCGGCCTTCATCCGCGCCTGCGTCCTTCGCGCCCTGGAAGGCCCCTCGGACCTGGACGTACGCCCCGTTAGCGCCTGCCTGGAGGCGGGCGAGATCCCGCGATTCCGGGTGAGCCTCCACCGGCCCGGGGCGGCGGCCGGGGGCGCTCCAATGGTCCTCCGGGGGGTGCTGCGCGACCCTCAGGGTCGCGCCGTCGGATCCGGCGAGGCCGCGCTCTCAGGCCCCGCGGACATCCTGGGCGCCGAACTGGCGCTGAGGCCGGACCTGCCCCTGGTGCCGGGCCTGTACCGCCTGGAGGCCTCGGTGCCGGGCGGCCCATGGCGGGCGGAAAGCGGCGTGTGGGTGAAGGACGAGCCGCTGCTCAAAGAAGGATCGCCTCTCGCGGCCTCCAGGGACTGGCTGAGGCGGGAGGGCCGGGTCTTTCCCGTGATCGGAACCACGTACATGGCTTCGGACGTGCACCGGAAGTTCCTCTTCGAGCCCAACCCGGCCCTGTGGGACCGCGACTTCGCGCAGATGAAGCGGGCGGGCGTGAACCTTGTCCGAACGGGGCTCTGGACGGCCTGGGACCGCCTGATGCTGGATCCGGGGGCCATCGACGACCATGCATTGCGCGCCCTGGATGCCTTCGTCCTCACGGCGGCCAAGCATCGCCTGCCCCTCTGCTTCACCTTCTTCGCCTTCCTTCCACCAGCCTTCGGCGGGGAGAACCCCTATCTGGACCCTCGGGCCCTGGAGGGGCAGAAGCGCCTGCTCTCTCTGATCGCCCGGCGGTACAAGGACAGCCCATGGGTGCACTACGACCTCATCAACGAACCCAGCTACGCGCCGGCCGACGCCCTTTGGACCAATCGGCCCCACCAGGATCGCTTCGAATGCGCGGCCTGGCAGCGCTGGATCGAAACCCGGTCGGGCGGAGATCCCGCGCGGCTGCGCGACGGGTGGCAGGACGCTTCCGGAGCGCTCTCCGGTCTGCCGCGGGCGGAGGATCTCGCCTCTTCGGCCTTCAAGGAAGACCGGCGGCCCCGCAAGGGGCGCGACTTCCGCCTCTTCGCGCAGGAACTCTTCGCCCAGTGGGCCGCCAGCATGCGGGCGGTGCTGCGGGAGGCGGGGGGTTCCGCCCTCGTGACCGTGGGCCAGGACGAGGCGGGCCTTTCCACCAGCCCGGCCCAGCAGCTCATGGCCCCGTCTCTCGACTACACGGCCCTGCACACATGGTGGGCCACGGACGATCTGCTGTGGGACGGCCTCGCGGCCAAGGTGCCGGAAAAGCCGATGCTGGCCCAGGAAACCGGCTTGATGCGCCTGGAGGACATGGACGGCGCGCCCTGGCGCGGCCCCGAGGAAGCAGCCCGGCTGCTGGAACGCAAGTTCGCCGCCGCCTTCGGCAGTCGGGGAGCCGGCGTGGTGGAATGGGCCTGGAATGTGAATCCCTACCAGCCCCTGGAGAACGAGGCGGTCATCGGCTTCCACCGCCCCGACGGCACCGCCAAGGAGGAGACCCGCGTGCTTGGGCCCTTCGCGGATTTCTTCGCCAAAGCGGCGCCCCATCTGGGCGACTTCGCGCCGGACCCGGTGCTGGTCGTCTACCCCACGTCCCGCATCCTGGCGGGGCGGCCCTTCGGCGCGGACGCAGCCAAGCGCGTGGTGCGCCTGCTGGCGGACCGCTACGGCCTTGCGCCCACCTTGATTTCGGACCTGGCCCTGAGCGGCACCCGCCTCCAGGACGCCAGGCTCATCCTGGTGCCCATGCCCGAGCTGCTGGAGGAATCCGCCGCCAGGGCTCTGCTGGCCGCGAAGGAGCGCGGAGCCTTGATCCTGGTGACCGGAGCGGTGCAGGGGGATGCCCTCGGCAAGGTGCCGGAGGCCTTGCGCCAGCTCGGCGTCGCCGATGCGGGACGGCCGCTTTCCCTGCGGGAACCCACGTCCTGGGGAGGCTGGGCCACCTTCGACGGCAACCTGGGCGAAAAGCTGCGGCGCAGCGGGGCGCCCGGCCTGAAGGATCCGAAGGGCCGCCTTTGGCATGAGCCGCTTCCCCTGGAATTCGCCCGGGAGGACGAACCCCTGGCGCGCCTGCTGGGCGCCGCCCTGAAGGCCGCTGGGGTGCCCCAGGCCGGTTGGGGCGGGCCTGCGGCCTCCAGGGTTCTCGACGCCGGCGAGGCCAGCCTCGTGGTCTGCCTGAACGAATCGCCCGTGGATGTGCGCCGCACCGTCCGGGTGGGCGTGCGGACAATCGAGGTGCCCATCGCCGCGGGGCGGTCCCGCCTGGCCCTGGTGGAACGGAGCAGCGGCAGGATCCTGGCCGCCACTCCCGGAGACCCCCTGCGGGTGAAATGACGATGATCCTGAAAAACCTCCTCCTCCCCTTCGCCGCTGCGCCCCTCCTGGCCGCCTCCCAGCCGGGGGCCCTGTCCCTGCCGGGAATCCCCTTCGCGCCGCGCCAGTACGTCTGCCAGCGGGCCTTGAAGCCGCCCGCCATCGACGGCCGCCTGGACGACGGCGTCTGGCGCCGGGCCGCGTGGACCGAGGCTTTCGTGGATATCGAAGGGCCGCTCAAGCCCGCGCCGCGCTGGCGCACCCGCGTGAAGATGGCCTGGGACGACGCCTATTTCTACGTGGCCGCTGAACTGGAGGAGCCCGATGTGTGGGCCAGGCAGACCACCCGGGACAGCGTCATCTTCCAGGACAACGATTTCGAGATCTTCATCGATCCGGACGGTTCCACCAGCCCCTATTACGAATTCGAAATGAACGCCCTGGGCACGGTGTGGGATCTGCTGCTGTTGAGGCCCTACCGGGAAGGGGGCCGGGTGGCGGTCAACGGCTGGGACATTCATGGGCTCAAACGCGGTGTGGCCGTGCAAGGCACGCTCAACCATCCTGGCGACAGGGACCGGGGCTGGACCCTGGAGGTGGCCCTGCCCTGGGCCGCCCTGACCGAAGTGGCGGGCCGCCAGGGCGCTCCCCGGCCCGGCGAGCGCTGGCGGGTGAACTTCTCCCGGGTGGAGTGGCGCACCCGGGTGGCGGATGGCCGGTACGAAAAGCAGAAGGGGCCGGACGGGAAACCCCTTCCCGAAGACAACTGGGTGTGGAGTCCCCAGGGGCTGGTCGATATGCACTATCCGGAGATGTGGGGCTTCGTGCAGTTCAGCGCCGCCCCCGCGGGCACTGCGGAACAGCCCGCGGACCTCCAGCCTGGAGATCACGCCCGGTGGGCCCTCCGCCGGATCTACTACGCCCAGCGCAACCGCCGCGCGGCCTCCGGGACATACTCCGCCACCCTGAAGGATCTGGGCCTGGAGGACCTGAAGCTTCCCGAGGGCTGGACCCTGCGCCTCGAAGGCGGCGAAGCCGTCTGGAGCGCCGCCGCCCTGGGACCAAGGGGCGAGATGCTCCGCATCGACCCGCTGGGGGCTTTGAAAAGCGAGTGAGTCTAGCGCCTGTGGTCGAGGCCGGAGAACGCGCCATCGCGCCACGCGGCCTCCCATGCGACTCCTCTGCCTTCAAAGCGGATCACGCGGCTCGAACCGAGGGGCGATTGCTCCTGGGCGAAGGACACCCGCTGGGCCGGGTCTTTCGCTTGGTCAGGTTTCTCAGCCGGGAGATGGGCAAGCGCGGGGCCGCCAGGCCCGGGTTTCGCGGAGAGAGGCCTGCTCCGTGGTCCACCGCGACTGGAGGGCGGGCCCGGCGCGGTAGAGCGCCAAGGCCGTGTCATCTGTCCCGAGCTTGAGGAGAAGGTCCCGGAATTCCGTCCACAGGTGTTTTCGCGCATGCAGGCCCGCGATCTTGGCCGATTCATGCATGTCCTTGATGGAATGGCCGAAGATCAGCTGGGCCAGGCCCTCTCCCACATCCTTCCCGCCGGCGGCGGGGCCCGTCACGAAGCGCATCCGCAGCCAGCCTCCGGCCGCTCCTTTACAGGCCACCGACATGGCGAAGGAGTCTGCTTCGACCCCATAGGTCTCCCCGCTTTCGGGAGGCTCCCCGGGCGGAAGCGAACCGATTCTTGGACGCCACCTGTGGACCTGTTCCAGGAAGGCTTCTTCGGATTCATATCCATTGGCGCAGAGCGGATTGTGGCGGAAGAGATCCCTCGCGCCTTCATCCGTGGCCATGCGCCGGTGCACCGCAAGGGCAAGCGGCCAGGCTTTGATCCGCACTCCGGAGGTGTGCCTCATCAGGGCCGGGCCGATCACAGCGCCAGCGAAGAGGATGACCATGGACACATGAACCCACACCGGCCAGCCCCGGCGCCGCGGCTTGTCCGGCAAGTCGATGTTCCAGGTGGAGTCGGTCATTCGCCTTCCTGAATGCCCGGAGCTACGGTTCTGCGTTGATGCCGCTTCGCCGAAGGCTCCGGGTTTCCTTCAGGATTTCGGCACTTCCAAGACGGACTGAAGCCAAGCGTCGGCCTCCGCCCGGCCCCGGAACACCTGTATGACCAGATCCGGGAGGGCCTGATAGGCCTGGAACATCCTGGACATGCCGTAGGCGACATCTGACGGCGCGGCGATGGCCAGGTGATGCACCTCCGCGAGAATGTCCGAATTCTTTTTTGCGGCGCTTACGAGTTGATCGATATCGGAGGCTGACACGTCGAACCGGGTCACTTCGGTGAGATCGAGGACGAAGTGTGAAATGCGCGTCCAGTCGATCTCCGCGGCTTTGTTGGCGCGGGCGGAAGCGATCATCTCCGCTCCGGTGAGGATGCCGCTCCCATATCTCAGAATCCCGGTTCCCTGGTTGATGACTTCGGTGCGGTAGGGCATTTACTAATCCCGTATGCTTGTCCGTAAATATTGTTTTATTGATATTTTGTCTAGGGCACCCGCATATCTTAATGCCTGGCGCGGCGCTTCGCGGACAAGAAATCGCATAGGGTCGCCAGCCTGGGTGGGCGGCCAGGTTCCTCAATCTCTGTTCAGGGATCTACTGCCGGATATGAAGGAGAATCGCCTCCACCCGGTGGTTCAAGGCCGCCAATTCAATCCTGAGGGCATCGTTTTCCTGTTTCTGTTTTTGGGTCTCCCGTTTCTGCTTTTGGATTTCATTGAGGAGCATGGGAATGAACTCGTGGTAAGCCACGGTTTCGACCTGTCCTTTGAGATCCCGCACCACCAGTTCGGGCATCACTTGGTCCACTTCCTCAGCGATGAGGCCGAAGTGCACCTGGCCAGGCTGGCTCTTGTAGCGGAAGGAGACAGGCCGGAGATCATAAAGGCGGTTCGCGCGATCACCGATATCCACCACGTCCTCCTTGTAGCGGAGAGACGAGGAAATGGTCCCCAGTTGTCCGTTGGCGTCGATGACCACGGGCACCGCGGCGCCAGCGGTGGTCCTGCTGTAGATGCCCGAAATAAAGGCCCGGATTTGGGAGTGCCCAAGGCGCAAGGTGCGACTCTCGACGCCTCCACCAGCCTGGCTGCCAATGTAGATATTGCCATCACCCCGAATTAAACCGTTGCCTGCGTTTCTGCCAACCCCCATGTTTTCCGATCCGGAAGAAAGGCTGTTGAGCGCACCACGACCCAGGGCCGTGTTGGAATCGCCCGTTGCGACTGATTCGAGAGCATTGTTACCCACGGCCGTGTTCTCCGACCCTGAGGTGTTGTAGTAAAGAGCCTGTGCGCCTAAACCCGTATTGGCTTCTCCGATGATGTTGTTCACCAGCGTGTATCTCCCAAGAGCCACGTTGAGTTTTCCGGTCGTATTGGCGGCCAGCGCGCAGGCACCGACGGCGGTGTTGCAGTTCGCGGTGTTGGCTGAGAGCGCGCTTTCTCCGATGGCAGTGTTGCTGTGTCCAGTGATGTTGAATTTCAAAGCGCTAAAACCGACTGCGGTGTTATTGCCTGCGGTTGTATTGGCCATGAGCGCGCTTTCTCCAAGCGCCGTGTTGTTGCTTCCCAGGGTGTTGGATCTCAACGCGCTGGAGCCTACCGCAGTGTTCTGGCTGGCTGCGGTGTTGGACGCAAGAGCGTAAGAGCCCAGGGCCGTGTTGCAAAAACCGATCGTATTTGAGTAGAGCCCCCAGTGGCCCACTGCGGCGTTGCAGCTTCCAGAGGTATTGGCGCGGAGGGCCTCGTAGCCGAAGGCCGTGTTCTGCCACCCCGTGGTGTTGAAGCGAAGGGCATCCACGCCCATGGTGGTGTTCTGCTGGGCGAAGGCCGCTGTTGCCAGGAGCGCGGCGAGGGGGAAGGTCAGGCAGGTGCGTTTGGTCATGGTGTCTCCATGGGTGAAGGGGCCCAAAGGGGCCGGGGGCGGATCGATCCGGTGGAGGGTTCAAAAAGGTCGATGCTGTGGAGGTGGGATGGAGCATTTTAATACCTTTTGTGTCATAAGAGCTTCTTTTTCAAGCTCGTTTTTACTCAATCAAGAAAGGGTTAAAATTTTGTTTAATAGTATTTAGATTGAAACAAGTAAAAGCTATATATGTGTAACTTATTGTTCCATGAGTCATGGAAATGAATCCGCAGAGGCATATCTAAAACGGCGATGCGGGCCTGATTCTGTGCAGGAATCAGGCCCGCATCAGGCCAATGGTCCATTGGGCATGGTTGATCGTGGTCCGGTCCGCCGGCTCGATCTTTCTCTCGCCATTCCTCCGCGAATTCCGGATTTCAGGCGCGATCGCAGAAGTGATCCGCTGTCGGATTCAAAGGCGCAGGATCCAGGTTGTTCGTCCCGGCTAACAGCCCGCCTCATTCATCTTTTGACGGGTGGCATCAATCAATCCCTGTATTCTCACGATCTCATTCTGACGCCATTGGGTGCTTATGTCGTTAAAGGAGATGTAGTCAAGGTCGTGGTTCAACATGGAATCGAGAATATCCTCGAAGGGCCTTGCATCGAAATAGGGTAACCACTCTTTAAGGATTTGAAGCCCTCGCTTGCAGTCTATGATGTCTTTTATTTCGCTGCTCAGCATGGTCTGTTGCATCTCATTAAATATAATATTGTTTTGCAAGTACAACAGCCTGTTTTCAAGTGTTGTCAATAGCTTTCGCATGCTTACGCACGGAGGGTCTGGTGGGGTCCCCGGAACCACCGGAGGAGGTCCGTACAGCACATTGAACGCCTGACCCCAGGCTGACGCGATTAAGTCTTTGGTCGCCTGCACGGCTGCCAGTTCATCCCCGGGAATCAAGGTTGGATCCAGGGACACCCTCACCGATTCGACAAAGGCCTCGTTTTGAGTGAAAACGGTGGCGATGGGAATCTGGTAGGCGTACCGATAAGCCACTCTCCATTCCGAAACCCATTGATTGACCTGAAGAGATTTCCAGGCCGCGGATTTATATCCGCTCGGCGGAACGGAGATGGATGGCGAGAGCATCGGTTTCGCCGCCAGGCTTTGCCCTCCAGTCAGGGAAAACAACAAGGCAAGGCAGATGATAAAGGGCAGCCTCATAACTTTCCTTGGATGGTGTTGGGTTGTTGAGATGGGCCTGATTCGTGGGCGGTAGGCTTCCTGCGCCAAGCAAAGCTCCACCAGGCGAAGCGGGTCCCAAATCAGGATGAGCGCACACGCCGGGGGCGGCGGTTTTCCGCCGAACGGGGTCAATTCACGGGGCGAACGGGCATTCGGATGTCTGGAACGCCTGAACCGTCACACTTCGCTAAAAGAAAACACCCCCGTTTCGGGGGAGGATGAACCATCAGCGGGGTTCTCTTCGCGTCACGCTCCGGCCGCACGAATCACTCGGTTTTCTGTCCCGGGTCCGACAGCCCCCCGGGCTGTCTGCCCCGGGCCAAAACGAAAGCCGGTGATTCTGTGATTTCGAATCCCCCGCGCTCCGCCTGACAGAAAAACGCCCCCGTTTCGGGGGGCGCTTTTCTGGCGGAGAGTGGGGGATTCCCTCCGGGGCCACCACTGCGTGGCGTCCCCTCCGGCCGCACGAATCACTCGACTTTCTGTCCCGGGTCCGACAGCCCCCCGGGCTGTCTGCCCCGGGCCAAAACGAAAGCCGGTGATTCTGTGATTTCGAATCCCCCACACTCCGCCTGACAGAAAAACGCCCCCGTTTCGGGGGCGCTTTTCTGGCGGAGAGTGGGGGATTCGAACCCCCGGTAAGCTTTTGACCTACACACACTTTCCAGGCGTGCTCCTTAAACCACTCGGACAACTCTCCAGGGTTCCCGCGCTCGGGCGGAAGCATCAAGGCTATCACGGCCCCAGGCTTCAGCCAAGGGCCGTGATGGATGGGGCTACACGGCCTCGAGGACGGCCACCAGCAGCTTCCAGAAGTTGCCCACGGAGGGCACGCTCACGTGCTCGTCGGGGGTGTGGACATCCCACATGCTCGGGCCGAAGGAGACCATCTCCATGGCGGTGTATTTCTCGCCGATGAGGCCGCATTCCAGGCCGGCGTGGATGGCCATGATCTCCAGCTTCTTGCCGAACACCTTCTCGTTGGTGTCGTTCACGATCTGCACGAGGGAGGCCTTGGGCTCGGGTTTCCAGCCGGGGTAGCCGCCGGTGACGTGGGACTGGAAGCCGCCCAGGGCGCACGTGGCGGCGATGCGCTGGGAGAGGGCGCTCTTGGAGGCGTTGATGGAGCTGCGGGTGAGCAGGTTCACTTCCACTTCGTCTTCGCGGGTGTCGATGACGCCCATGTTGGTGGACGTCTGCACCAGGCCGGCGATGTCGGGACTCATGGCCTCGACGCCGTGGGGCAGGGCGAGGAGCAGGTGGAGCAGGGCGTCGCTATCGGCCGCGGACAGGACGGTGCCCGCCTCGCCCGCTTCCAGGGCCAGGTGCAGGCCGGGATCATGGGCGCCCAGGGCGGCGCGCCAGTGGGTTTCCTGGCCCGCGAGGGCGTCCCGGAAGGCCTGCTCCTGCTTGGGATCCATCAGGATGTAGGCAGAGGCTTCGCGGGGGATGGCGTTGCGCTTGTTGCCGCCCTTGATGGCGGAGAGGCCGAAGCCGAAGGCGGGCTTCAGGGCGCCCAGGACCTGGGCCAGGATGCGGATGGCGTTGCCGCGGCCCGCATTGATGTCGATGCCGGAGTGGCCGCCCTTGAGGCCGAACACTTTCAGCCGGTAGGCCTTGGCGCCGGCCGGAGCGGCGCTGCGGGCGAGCTTGCGGGTGACGATGGTGTCCTCGCCTCCGGCGCATCCGATGGTAAGGAAGCCTTCTTCCTCGCTGTCGAGGTTGAGCAGGTATTTGGCGTTGAGGCGGCCGGGCTGCAGGCCGTTGGCGCCGGTGAGGCCGGTCTCCTCATCGATGGTGATGAGCGCTTCGATGGGGCCGTGGGCGATGTTCTTGCTGGCCAGCACCGCGAGCGCGGCGGCCACGCCGATGCCGTTGTCGGCGCCGAGGGTGGTGCCCTTGGCCTTCAGGAGGTCGCCGTCGCGCCAGACCTGGATGGGATCCTTGAGGAAGTCATGGACGGTGCCTTCGTTCTTTTCGCACACCATGTCTACGTGGGCCTGAAGGCAGGTGGTCGGGCGGCCTTCCTTGCCGGGGGCGGCTTTCTTGCGGATGATGACGTTGCCGACGGCATCGCGTTCCACGTCGCAGCCCAGGGCCTTCGCCTGATCGGCCACCCAGTCGGCGGCGGCGGCTTCGTTCTTGGAACCCCGGGGAATTTTGGATAATTCCAGGAAGTAGGACCAGAAGGTCTTGGGTTCGAGGGTTTCAAGCAGGGCGTTCACAGGGCCTCCCAAAGGTCGTCGGCCCGCAGCAGGGGGGTGGGGCCACGGCATCAGGGTACCGGGGGCCCCGCGGGGCGGGCGTGACATGCATCACGATGAGAGTGCAAGATAGGGGACACACCGTTCCATAATGAAAGAACCATATCCGCCCGATCGATGACGATCTCATTGACGGAAATATCCGGGTTGCATCGTTGCTCCACAGGGGCCCTGTGCGTTTCCCCTCTCCAATCCTTTGGCGATTCCTCCTCGGGGTGGCCGCGTTCGCGTTGACTGCGGGCCTGCAGGGGGGGGCGCCCAGGAAGGTGACGCTGCAGTTGAAGTGGGCCCATCAGTTCCAGTTCGCCGGCTACTACGTGGCTCAGGCGCGGGGCTACTACGCCGAAGCGGGCCTGGAGGTCGCTCTTCGCGAAGCCGGACCCGGCCGGCTGCCCCTCAAGGTGGTGGAGGGCGGGCAGGCGGAATTCGGCGTCAGCGACATGGAAGTATTCCAGGCCTACCAGGAGGGGCGGCCCCTGGTCTCCCTGGGCGTGGTGTTTCAGCACTCGCCTTCCGTCATTATCTCCCTTCGCAAAAGCGGCATCCTCCGGCCCGCGGATCTGGCGGGGCGGAAGGTGATGTTCGCGGGGAACCAGGGCCGGGCCGAGGCGGCGGCCATGCTGGAGTCCGAGGGGATCCACCCCGGCTCCCTGGCCTCCCTGCCGCACAGCTGGAACCTCGACGACCTCCTGACCGGCAGGGTGGACGCAATCTCAGGCTACATCACCAACGAGCCCTACCTGCTGAGGGAACGGGGTGCTGATCTGAACCTCATGAGGCCCGTGGAATACGGCGTCGATTTCTATGGGGACCTGCTCTTCACCACCCGGGCCTTCGCCGCCGCGAATCCGGAGGTGACGGAACGTTTCCGCCGGGCCTCCTTCCGCGGTTGGGACTACGCCATGGAGCACACATCGGAGGTGATTGATCTCATCCTGGTCCTGCCCGGGGTCCGGGAGCGGGGCGTCACCCGGGAGAAGCTGCAGTACGAGGCTGATCAGATGCGGCAGTTGATGATGCCGGGCCTGGTGGACATCGGCCACGTGAATCCAGGCCGCTTCAACCGGATGGCCCAACTGTCGGTGAGGCTCGGAACCTTGAAATCCGTGCGGCCGCCGGAGGGCTTCCTGTTCGAACCGCCGCATCCCGCGGGGACGGTCTGGCTGAAGTGGGCCGGCCTGAGCCTGGCGGCGCTCCTGGTTTGCGGCGTGATCGCAGGCGGCTGGATCATCCAGCTGAGGCGGCAGGTGGGGGCCCGCACGCTTGACCTTCAGCGGGAAATCGGCCACCGCCGCGTGGTCGAAGCCAGCCTGGCGGAACGGGAGCAGCGCTTCAGGCTGCTGGTGGAGAACCTGCCCGTGGGGGCGGTTTATATCGATGACAGCGGCTTCTATCCCAACGCGGCCATCGAGGTGATGACAGGGTACGACCGCGGGCGGCTTTCGGACCTGCAGGCCTGGCTGGACATCCTCGATCCCCGCGATGCCAAGCGCCTGGAAGAAGCCTGGTCCGTCAAGCGGGGCACCCATCCCGCTTCGCTCCTCCGGGCCACCGTGATCCGCTGTGATGGCCGACGCTGCGCCGTGGAGGTCAGCATGAGGACGCTGCCCACCTGCGAAGTGTGGATGGTGGTGGACATCACGGCCAGGGAGGATGCCGAGGCGGCGCGGCAGGCCAGCGAGGACCGCTACCGCGGCATCTATCAGAATTCGTCCGACCTGATCAAGGTGCTGCGGGTGGCATCCGACGGGCAGTTCCGGTTCGAGGGCGTGAACCCGAGTTTCACGGCGAGTTTCGGCATCAGCACCGAGCAGGTGGCCGGCAAGACGCCCCAGGAATGCCTCTCCCGGGAAGTGGCCGATTTCATGATGGGAAACCTCCAGCGGTGCCTGGCGGCCGGACGCAACCTGCACTATGAGGAGGTGCTGGACACGCCCCTGGGCAAGCGGATGCTGCTCACCCAGCTGGTGCCCATCCGGGATCCCGCGGGGCGCATCTACCTGATGGCAGGCATCAGCCGTGATCTCACCGATGAACGGAAATCCCAGGAGGCCCTGCGGCAGGCCCAGAAACTGGAAAGCCTGGGCGTACTGGCGGGCGGCATCGCCCACGACTTCAACAACCTGCTCAGCGCGGTGCTGGGCAACCTCAACCTCGCGCAGGCGAAACTCGCGCCCAACTCCGCCTCCGAGCCCTACCTCCGGAGCATGGAGAGCACCATCCTGAGGGCCGCGGATCTCACCCGGCAGATGCTGGCCTATTCCGGCAAGGGCCGCTTTGTGGTGGAGCGGCTGGATCTCAGCCATCTGGTGGAAGAGATCACGCACCTGCTCTCCGTCTCCATCTCGAAGAAGGTCGTGCTCCGCTACGACCTGCTGGAGCACCTGCCGGGCATCGAGGCCGACGCCAGCCAGATCCAGCAGGTGGTCATGAACCTGGTGACCAATGCCTCCGAGGCCATCGGGGACCGGGAAGGGGTCATCAGCATCGCCACGGGCGCCCGTGACCTGGACCAGCGGGCCATGGACTCCCTTTTCGCGGGCCAGGGTCTGGCACCCGGACGCTTCGTCACCCTTCAGGTGTCGGACACCGGCTGCGGCATGAACCCGGAAACCCTCGCGAAGATTTTCGATCCCTTCTTCACCACCAAAGCTTCAGGCCGGGGCCTCGGCCTTTCAGCCATGCTGGGCATCCTCCGCGGCCACGGGGGCGGCATCAAGATCTACTCCGAGCCCGGCAAGGGCAGCACCTTCCAGATCTACCTGCGGGCCCTCGCGGCACCGGGCCCTGCGCCTGAAACGGCGGCGCCAGCGGCTCCGGTCCCCTTCCAGGGCAAGGTCCTCCTGGTGGATGACGAGGCGGATCTGCGCGACAGCATCCAGTCCATGCTGGAGCACCTCGGCTTCCAGGTGGAGGCGGCGAAGGATGGCCAGGAAGCCCTGGAGCGCTTCAGCCCTGACACCTACGCTTTGGTGCTCATGGATCTCACCATGCCGCGCATGGACGGAAAAGAGGCCTTCCGGCGCATGAAGGAACTGGATCCCTCCGTGAAGGTGATCCTTTCCAGCGGGTACAACCAGCAGGAAGCCATCCAGCAGTTCCTGGGCCGGGGGCTGGCAGGTTTCATCCAGAAGCCCTATCAGATGAAGACTCTGGTCGAGGCCCTGGAGCGGGCGCTGCGGGCGGGGCGCTGAGAGGCCTCTGCTAGAATCATTCCTTTCCGCGCTTCCCCCCGCGCTGGAAATTCCCATCACCCATGGTCGAATCGCACTGGAGGCACCCTATGGCGCGCTCAAGGTATTCCTCGCTTGTTTTGATGCCCGCGCTCATCGCGGCGCCCGCCCTGAAGGCCGCCGACATCCTCACCGTGGCTGGCCGGGGCGAGATGGCCGTGGAGAAGAAGTGGAACGCCGCCGAGGCCAACCAGAAGGCCCTGGAGCGGGCCGAGACCCTGGCCCTGGAGGATGCCCTGGCCCAGGCCCTCTACAGCGTCTACGGCAACCGCGCCAAGCTGGGAGCCGACCACGACCGGGTGCTCCGCGAGGTCGTGAACCACAAGGCCACCCTGGTGCTGGGCAGCGATGTGCGGGCCTCCAACGTGGACAACGGGAAGGCCATGGTGGAACTGGCCGTCAAGGTGGACGGCAAGGCCTTCCGGGCCTTCCTTGAGAACAGCCTCAACCTGTCGCTGGCCCAGGAAGCCGAAGGCAAATTCAAAGTCGTCGTCCTTTCCTACACGGTGGAGGGGCAGGATGCCAATCGCGCCAAGCCCGTGGTGCTGCGGGAAGAAGTGACGGACAACCGCACCGACGTGCAGTCCGCCAGCTTCGCCGCGCGTAGCGCCAGCGGATCCGCCTCTTCCAGCCAATCCTCGGTGCAGGCCGCGGCCAGCGCCAGCAGCAAGGGCAACGCGGCCTACCAGGGCAGCGCCCGCCTCGACGCCTCCAGGGACCGCGTGTCGGACCGGGGCGCCTCTTCGGCCCAGCTGAGCGCCAGCCGCGACGTGGCGGCCTCCAAGGAGTGGGACAACCGGGCCGCGGCCAGCCTGGACGCGCGCAGCTCCAAGGCCAGTTCCTCCTACCAGCAGAGCGCCGCCTCGGGCTCGGCCTTCAGCGACCGCAGCAGCCAGTACCACCGCGTGACCATCTACGCCGACCCCACCAAAAAGGGCGCCGGGGCCACCAACGAGGTGAGGGCGGCCCTGGGAGAAGTTCTGGAGAAATCGGGCCTGAACACCCGGTTCGTGGACATGGATCTCATGGGCCGAACCTTCGAGACCGAGGACGACCTCTACCTCACCATCCGCGAGAATCTGAAGAAGAATCCCGACATCGCCCCCGGCGACTACGTGGCCGTGGCCCTGAATCGCGTCACCCCGGTGAACACCACCCACCGCTACACCTCGCAGGTGGTCTACCGCGTCATCCGCATCAAGGACGGCGATACCCTGCTGCCCGACAAGGTGGTCACCGGCGACAGCGGCGACCAGGTGTCCGATGACCTGGGCCGGGCCAGCGCCACCAAGCTGGCCATCCGGAAGGCCGACAGCGTGCTGCCCGAAGAACTGCGCGCCGCCCTGCGCAAGACCACCCGCGCCGAGGCCCGCAGCAGCGCTGCCGCGGCCACGACGTACGTGATCCGTGTGGACAACATCAAGAGCCCCGCCGCCACCGCGGCCCTCAAGCAGGCCCTCCGCAACGCCGGATTCACCGTGACGCCCCAGTTCCGCGGCGAGGCCAAGAGCGAAACCATCCAGGTGGCCCTGAACGGCAAGAGCGGTTCCGACGTCATGGCCCTCATCGAGCCCCACCTGGGCGCCTACGACGTGGACACCATGGACGAGCGCGCCACTGTCCTCAAGGGCAAGTGATGCGGCGCAGCTTTCTGAAGGCAGGCTTCTTCGCCGCGGGCCTGCTGGCCTCATCCATGGCCTTTCCACTGCAGGGTCAGGCGCCCGTCCGCCTGACCCTGGCCCCGGAGCTTCTGGTGGGCGACACGGCGGCGGACCCGCGCCTGCCCGCCCCATCGAAGCTGCGGGAGGCTTTCGAAAAGAAGGCCGCGGAGGCCTTCCCGGGCCAGCTGATGCGCCTGTCCGCCGACGACATGATCTCGCCTGACGAGCGCGTGCTGGTCCTGGTGCCCACCCTGCGCGCCGCGCGGCTCACGCGGGAAGTCACCGCCGGCGTCATCGACCGCTACGAGGCCGTGGTGGTGGGGGATCTCTCCCTGCTGGACCCGTGGACCAACGCCAACCTGTTTTCCGCCACGCGCATGGTGGCGGTGGGCGTGGATCTGGGCCGCAGCCAGGCCGCCCGGCGGGAGGAGCTGCTGGGCCAGGCCTTCGAGGCCGCCGTGGCTCGCTGGATCGAGGTCTGCATGGCGCAGCTGAAGACCCAAGCGGCGCCCTTTGTCCTGGATGGCGGCACCCTGGCTTCGCCCGCGGCCGGCCTGCGGGGCGGCATTTGGCCCTTCGGCCGGGAGCGCGGCGTGAAGCGCGGCACCACCCTGCGCGGGCAGGGGCATTTCGCCAAGGTCACCGAGGTCGCGCCCAAGTACGCGCTGATCCAGGATGTGGCAGATCCCGGCCGCAAACTGCCCGCGGGCGAACGCTACACCCTCACCGTGGTGGACAAGCCCGCCGAGCGCCCGGAACCCACGGTGGCCCTGGCCTGGCGCGGAGAACCGCCGCGGCCGCCCCAAGGCTCCCATCTGCGCACCCTTGATGCGGACGGCTTCCTGGGCCTGCTGGGGAACTACCTGTCCCAGGCGGGCGGGCTCCGCCTGCTTCCGGGAGACCCCCGGCGTCCCGCCGCCCGGGCCCAGATGCAGCGCCTGCATGATCACATCGCCCGCCACTCCCAACTCACCCAGGCCAACTTCCTCAGCCTCGAACAGCGGGAAACCGCCCAGGCCGCCAAGGAGACGCCGGACCGCCGGGTGGATCTGGGCCTCCTGGGGGCCTACCACGGCACCCGCCGGAAGGCGGATGGGAGCCTTGAGCACTACTACCGCATCCAGATGGGCGCGGCCATCTTTCCCAGGGTGGGCGAGGGTGACGCCGCCTGCTACCCCCTGCGGGCCTTCCTGGAGCACACGGAGGAACTGGCCCAGGTGGAGCAGGCGGGCATCCGCGAATTGGATGCCAATGCGGCCTGGTTCACGGTCTGCCGCAACGCGGTGATCCGCCTGGCGGCCAAGGTGCAGGCGGACCTTCTGGCCATTCCCTCCAGCGACCTGGCCTGGCAGGAAGGCGGGATCGACGCCCAGCGGCAGCCCCGCTGGAAGGCGGCCGCTCCGGCCCGCTTCACGCCCCTGCAGTGGTTCCGTCCCGCAGGCGAGCTGAAGGACAGCGCCGGGCGCTCCCTGGGGCCGCTGCTGCTGCCGCAGGCGCCCGCGAAGGGCTTCCTGAATCTGTCCGTCCTCCCGGGGGAAAAGACCGCCCCGGGCGATGTGCTCCGCTTCAGCGGCAGCGCCGCGCCGGAACCCCTTGTGGCCATGGCGCCGCCCCTGGTGGAAAACCAGCCGGCCTGGCTGCCCGAGGCCCGCTGGCTGGCGCCCATGGCCGCCCAGGCCCTCATGGGCCCTGGCAGCTGCCGTTTCCTCCTGGTGGAAGAGGCCTCGTCGGGCCCCCGGATGGTGCTGCAGGCCAGCGCCCTGGCCTCGGCCACCCAGGGCGACACCACCACCTTCACCGGCCAGTGGCGCCTCCGCCTCCAGTCCGAGGGCGCGGAGCCGCTGATGAAAGCCGGCCTGCAGACGGATCACGCCCAGAAGCTGGAGAATCCGGCCCAGGCCCTCCGCCCCCTGGACACCGGCGCCTGGGCCATGGATTACCTGCGGGACACCCTCCGCCGCCTGGCGGAATCCGCTGCCAAGAAAAACCTCAACCAGGCCGTGCTGGCCTCTCAACAGGAGCCCCGATGAACGC
This sequence comes from Acidobacteriota bacterium, assembly GCA_016195985.1. Lineage (GTDB taxonomy): Bacteria > Acidobacteriota > Holophagae > Holophagales > Holophagaceae > Geothrix. The sequence goes on from JACPYP010000016.1 coordinate 344,861, forward strand.
CCGCCACACCCTCCTTCTGCTCGCCTGCGCCGCCGTGCTGCCCGCCCAGGGCCTGGGCGGCCTGCTCAAGAAACCCGAGGCGCCGGCCGCCTCCGCCTCCAAGGTGGACGTGGGCGCCGCCCTGACCTCCGGCGCGGAAATGATCGGGTTCGTGACCGTGGCCACGGACCAGGGCATGAAGGCCGTGAACACCATGCTGGACGTCTTCCCCGCAGAGAAGGTGGCCAAAGTGAAGGCGCTGAGCGCCAAGTACGCGGAGCTCACCACCAAGCGCAAGGATGGCAACATCGACGCCGAGCAGCTGAAGCTGGCCAGCGCCGCGGGCGATGAAATGGCCGCCCTGAAGAACGACTGGAAGAGCTACAAGAAGGAGAAGGCCGGCGTGGTGACCAAGGCCAATTCGCGCCTGGGCCTGATGCTGGGCGCCGACGCCATCGCCGCCTCCGCTGCCCCCAAGACCCTGGCCACCCTGCAGGAGGCCAGCAAGAGCCTGGCGAGCAACCCGCTCCAGGCCGGCAAGGCCGCCCAGGTGACCGCCCAGATCAGCCTGCTCAGCGCCGTGGTGCAGCAGATCCCCCAGCAGACCAAGTCTTTCACCACCGTGCGCAGCATCGTGGGCGATATAGCGAAGGCCGAGAAGGTGAGCCTCGCCGCCGATCTGGCTCCGGAGAAGATCAAGGACAAGGCCCTGCTTTCCGCCAGCGCCAAGGAACTGGACTGATCAACATCCGTACCCCTGACTTACCCGGGGAGCCGCGATTCCAACGCCACTCAGGTTGACCTGAGTGGCGTTGGTTTTTGGATCGGGCTGAGGCATTCCTTGGCTGCGCCAGTCGCGGGTTCTGGAAGGGCGGGCAGGAAGAGCTTGAAGGACGACCCGCGGCCTGGGGCGCTTTCCACCTGGATGCCACCCCCATGGGTGCGGATGATGCCGATGACGGCGGCGAGGCCCAAGCCATGGCCGGTGTGCTTGGTGGTGAAGAATGGATCGAAGATGCGGGTCATAGTCTCAATGGTCATGCCCACGCCTGCATCCTTCACTTCCAAGGTGGCGTAGAGGCCAGGGACCACGGGAAGAATCCAGAAGCCGGAGTGGGTGGTGGCATCGTCAACAGGTTCGGCGCAGGTGCGGATGGTGATGGAGCCAGGTACGTCAGGGAGGCTCGCCTCCCCGGCATTGGTGATGAGGTTCATGAGGACCTGGAAGAGCTGGGTGGCGTCACCCTTCACCAGGGGAAGCCGCTCGGCCAGATCGTAGTGGAGGGTCACCTGGCGAGGGAGGGTGACCTGGAGGAGCAGGACCACTTCCTTGATCACGATGCCGAGATCGACCTCCGAGGTCGTGAGGGGGCCTTGCCCGGCGTAGGCCAGCAGTTGTCGAGAGAGATCAGCGGCCCGCATGGCTGCTTTTTCGATGGCCCGGAAGTGGGGCGAGGGATCGCCCGCCGATTGAACCACGAGGTTGCCCATATTCGCGCTGCTGATGACGGCGGTGAGCAGGTTGTTGAAATCGTGGGCGACGCCCGCCGCCAGGACACCCAGGGTCTCCTGCTTCTGGATTTCCTGGAGTTCGGCGTCCAGCTTGGCCATGCGCGCGATCTGAATCGCGGCCTTCTCGGCGGCCTCCTTCATGGTTTGCGCCTCAACGGCCGCGAGCACCAGGTGTTCATTGGCCTCTTTCAACTGCACCTGGATGCTCGTGTTGAGGTCCGTCTCGACTCTCGCCGCCGCTTCCTTTGGACGCATGTTCCTTTCGCGCAGGCTGACGGCGTTCTCACGGAGATCCGCGGAGTCTTCCCGAAGGTCCATGGATAGTTCTTGGAACCTGAGGGCCCTTTCCTGCAGAGTGGCGGCGTCGGCGCGGAGGTCGGCGGCCTCTTCCCGAAGGTTGGTGGTCCGTTCGTTGGCCAGGACGGCGGCTTCGCGTTCCGGCAGCGTCAGGGAGGAGGGTGATGGCCCCAGCCGGTCGGTTTCGCGCCGTCGGGGATGTTCCCCATTCGCGCCCCGCAGGGAGTCGGATGATGCAGGAGGCGCATCGGGGGAAACCAGCTGGGTCGGACGCATCATCATGCCCGCCGCGAACACCTGGCAGTTGTTGCGGCCGCGTTCCTTGGCCTGGTACATCGCGGTATCCGCATTTCTGAGGAGGGCATCCACATCCTCCCCGTCATGGGGGAAGTGGCTGATGCCGATGCTCAGTGTCGCCAGGATTCGGTGGCCATCAATGACGAAGGGTAGGGCCATGGCGTCGATCAATTTCAGTGCGATGTGGGCCGCGTCGTCCAAGGTTTCAACCACAGGCAGCAGCACCAGGAATTCGTCCCCGCCTTGGCGGCTGACCGTGTCGGAATGGCGGACGCAGGCCTGGAGGCGCCTCGAGACCTGACGGAGAAGGCTGTCACCCACCGCGTGACCGAGTGAATCGTTGATGGCCTTGAAATGATCCAGATCCACATACATCAAGGCGACGGTTTTGCCCTGGCGCTTGGCCAGTTCGATGGCCTGGGTCAACCGGTCGGAGAGCAGAGCCCGATTCGGCAGGCCAGTCAGGAAATCGTGCTCCGCATGGAAGGCCAGTTTGGCCACGGCCTCGTCGGCGGCGTCGGTCATGGATTGGGCGGCGACGGTAGCGATGACCAGGCTTTCATTGGCTTCCACCAGCTGGGAGTGGGTCAATCCGCTGGTATTTATCTCCAGCCCGGTGTCTGCCTTCAGGCCGGCGGCTTCCATCCACGCAGCAGCGCTGCCTTCGGGCGATTCAGTCTTGCCTTCGCCACTCAGGACCGTGAACGCCTTCTCGGGGGAGCTCATTGGGGCACGCCGAGGAGCGGGGCTGCTTTCTGGGTAGGCTGGCCACCCAGAAGGCCCTCGATATCTTTCAGAGGCTCACCGATGACGATGCCATCGTTCGTGATTTCATATTGCCTTAGTTCATCGCTATGGGAACTTCCCCGGACTTTGACGACGGCCATGACGCGCTTGAGGCGGCTTTCGAGTTCGATGTAGCGCTGGACGATGATGGCATCTGTGAGGAAGGCCGAGCCATAGGAGCTGAAGCGGAAATCGGTGTACCGATCTTCCAGTTCCGAAGTCATCAACACGGTCACGCCCATGCCTACCAGCGAGGAGACCATGCGGAACAAGGACTCCCGGAAATCCTCGCGGAAGGTGGGCGCCACCGCCAATTCAAATCCCGACAGGGAGTCGATCACCACGCGGGTGGCCTTCATCTCGCCGATCATATGAATCATCCGCTGCACGATTTCATCAATGGATAGATCCAGCTCTCGGGTATTGATGAGGCCGATCTTTCCCGCCCGAACCAGGTCATCGATGGTGTGAGTCCAGGATTGGCTCGGTGTCTGCTCGAACGCGACGATGACGCCGGGTTCCCCGAGGCGTACACCTTCAGCCAAGAAAGCCGTGGCCAGGATGGTTTTCCCCGAGCCGGAAGGACCCGCCACCAGCAGCGAATAGCCCGAGGGCAGGCCGCCCCCCAGCATGGTGTCCAGCTCCGGCAGGCCCATGGCCAGCCGCTTGTCGCTCCGCGGGATTCGGGACGCCATTACCGCAGCCCCGGAATCGCCTGCAATGGAGGCCGTGGGAAAGATGGTGATGCCATCACCGGCGATGCGGAAGGTGTGAACCCCTGGGCTGGTGGCCTGGCCTCGCATTTTCAGGATTTGGATTTTTCTCACCATGGAATTGCGGGATACGCTCTGGCACAAGGAAAGCAGGCCATCGGCCACGGTGAAGATGGGGTGGACGCCTTCTTCCGGGGTGTATTCACCCAGAAGGAAGGAGGTGACCTGCCAGCTGCTGAGTTGGACACCCAGCCGCTGGATGAAGTGTTGCGGACTGATGGATGCGCCCGTGAGGGGATTCCCCTCAAGCATCATCGACCTGAACGAATCGATGAAGACCAGACCTGGCGAATAGACTTCCACTTCCTTCATGATGCGGGCGAGAACTCGGTCGAACTGCCCGGTGGCGACATCCTCGCCCAGATTCACAAAGCGGATCGAATCCTTGATTTTCTCTGGGGTATAGAACGAAAACTGCTGTTGGTAGCGCAGCATTTTCAGGGGTGCCTCGCCCAGAACTGTGAAGTACAGGGCCGGCCGCTCCCGCGTCGCCATGGCAAACATCAGCTGATGGGCCAGGGTCGTCTTGCCGCATCCGGGTGGGCCCGCAATGAGGTTGAAGGAGAATTCGGGCAGGCCTCCACCCAGGATCGCATCGAGCCCGGGCACTCCAGTGGCCATCCGTTTGATATCGACTTTGGCACTCATTGCCCGACCCCCTTCGTGGACGCCATTCCCGGGAAGCGCCCAGACTGGGCCAAGGAGGCGCTCAGCCAGGGATTCTCCGATCAAGGATTCCAACAACCCGTAGAACGTCACCATCTGCGCCGCACAGGCCTCGATGGCGCTCTCCTTCTGCTGAGCTTCCAGATTGGCGCGGAAGCGCTCCAGGTAAGTGGCGTTGCCTGTGGATTGTGATTCCTGCGCAAGCCATGGGTAGTGCTTGATGGTCACGGTGAGGGAGCGGATGAAAAGTGCTTCCACCCCTCCGGCTCCAATGACAGGCGCAAGCCTGGCGACGGCTTCGTTCCAGGCAGCCAGACCCATTCCTGCGATCACGCTGGCGGCCGTGGCGCCTTCACTTTGCTGAGTGAGGGCGCGGGAGATGGTTTGGTGGAGTGAGGCGCCCTTGGCTGATTTCAACATGTCATAAACCCTGCCAAGGGGGACGAGCGTCTGATCCGGCCACTGAGATCTGGTGACATCCAGGCCCTCATGGCTTCCTGGATATCTGCTCAATTGGTTTACGGATAGACCTGATCCCTCGCGTTGGCCCCTTCTTTCTAGGATTCCTTAGCAGCTTTCGGACCACCGGCTAACCTGCCTTCGAATATCCCATTTAGGGTTTCAACGCCGCCGGGCCGGAGAGCCACCCCATCAAATTGAAGGGCCCTCCTCTCAATTCGAAGGCATCACTCGCGGCCCGCAGGCGCCGGGCCGGAGGTGGTTGACCATGGCATCCGCTCAGACCGTCGGGGCCGTGAAATCCTCACCGGGGTTGATGAACTGATCCATTTCCACGCCGTGCTGGTGGTCGTGCAGTTGCTTGTAGCGGCCATTCAGGGCCAGCAGTTCCCGGTGGGTGCCGCGCTCGAGGATGCCACCCTGTTCGACCACCAGAATCTGGTCGGCGCTTTCGATGGTGCTGAGGCGGTGGGCGATGACGAAGGTGGTGCGGCCCGCGCGCAGCTTGCGGAGGCCGTCGCGGATGAGGGCCTCGCTTTCGCTGTCGAGGCTGGAGGTGGCCTCGTCCAGCAGCAGGATGCGTGGATCCGCCAGGATGGCGCGGGCGATGGCCACGCGCTGGCGCTGGCCGCCTGACAGCTTCACGCCCCGCTCGCCCACCACGGTGTCGTAGCCCTGCTCGAAGCGATCCGCGAATTCGTGCACGTGGGCGATGCGGCCAGCGGCCTCGATCTCGGCGCGGGTGGCCTCTGGTTTGGCGAAGCCGATGTTGTCGGCCACGGTGCCGTCGAACAGGAAGTTGTCCTGCATGACCACGCCCAGCTTGGCCCGGTACTCCCGCAGGCGCAGCCCGTCGATGCCCTTGCCGTCCACGAAGATCCGGCCCTGCTGGGGGTGGTTGAAGGCCATGACCAGGGAGATGATGGTGCTCTTGCCCGAGCCGCTGGAGCCCACCAGGGCCACCGTGCTGCCAGCGGGCGCCTCGAAGCTGATGCCCTTCAGCACGGGCCTGCCTTCCTCGTAGGCGAAATGGACATTGCGAAAGGCCACGGCGCCCTCTACCGCAGGCAGGGGTTCCCGCGACTCGTCCTCCTGATCCTCGGTGGGCATGTCGAGGATCTCCCGCACCCGGTCGAGGCCCGCGAAGGCCTCGCTCACCTGGGTGCCGATGTTGGCGATCTGCACCACCGGCGCGGCCATGATGCCCACGAAGAAGGTGTACATGATGAGATCGCCCAGTGTCATCGACCCGGCGAGGATGGCCTGGCCGCCGATGATCATGATAAGCACGCCCAGGGCGCCTACGACGGCCGTGCCGAAGGCCGTGATGGCGCTGGTGCCCGAGATGGTGCCTGCGACATTGCGGAACAGGCGCTCCGAGCCTTCGGCGAAGATCTTCCGCTCGCGCGCTTCGGCTACGTAGACTTTCAGGATGCGGATGCCGCCCACGGATTCCGTGAGGCGTCCTGTGATGTCCGCCGTGATCTCGCTGCGCTGGCGGAACAGGGGCCGGAGTCTGCGGAAGGCCAGGGCCATGGCGCCGCCGAACGCAGAAAGGAACAGGATCGTGGCCAGGGTGAGCTTCCAGTTCAGCCAGAACAGGACCGCCAGCGAGATGACCGCCGTGAGGGCGCCGCCCACGAGTTGAAGGATGCCGGTGCCCACCAGGTTGCGGACGCCTTCGGCATCGTTCATCACCCGCGAGATCACCACGCCGCTCTTGGTGCTGTCGAAGTAGCGGATGGGCAGGCGCAGGATGTGGTCCTGCACGCGCTGGCGCATGGCCATGATGGCCCGCTGCGCCGCCACACTCACCACCTGGGAGTTGGCGTAGCTGGTGAGGGCCTGCAGGAGGGTGGCGCCGCCGGCCCCCAGAGCCAGGGGCAGCAGCAGGTGGCCGTTGTGCTTGCCGATGACCTCGTCGATCAGGTATTTCGTGCTGGCGGGCAGCGCCAGACCCGCCAGACGGCTGATGAGCATGAGGAAGAGGCCCAGGGCCAGGGAGGCCCGGTGCTGGTGCAGCAGCGTCCGCGCCTCGCGCCAGGCGCGGGCCAGGTCCACCTTGGGCTTGGCCGCAGGTTCTGGCTTGGAGGGGCTCATGCGACCACCATGACAGGGAGCCCGCTTCAGGAGAAAGGCCGCGTTTCCGTTTTTGGACAAAAACCCCATAGCCCCGGCGGCGGCGGGGCGGGCGAGGGGGGGGATGAATGAACGATATCAAGAATGAAGGGCTGGCCGTCCTGATCCTTCAAGATCCGGCGGTGGTGTGTGCGTAGAATGGCTGCATGCGGTGAAGGCGCATGGCCGGCCGCTGGAGGCATGGATGGCTCAGCCACAAAGCGTCATCACCGGAACGGGAAGCTGCATCCCCCTCCGGAAGATCCCCAATGCGGCCTTCCTGGATCGGAAGTTCTTCGAGGACCGCGGCCAGCCCTATCCCGAAGGCGGCACGCAACGGATCGTGGAGAAGTTCGAGGAGATCACGGGCATCGCCGAACGCCGCTACGTCACGGATGACCTTGTGGCTTCGGATCTGGCCTTCGAAGCCGGAAGGCGGGCGCTGGAATCCGCCGGCATCGATCCGGAGACGCTCGACTACGTCATCGTGGCCCACAATTTCGGCGACGTGAAAGCGGACAACCGCCGCTCGGATTTCGTGCCCACGCTGGCGGCGCGGGTGAAGGCCCGGCTGCGCATCGCCAATCCCTTCTGCGTGGCCTATGACCTGCCCTTCGGCTGTCCTGGCTGGCTTCAGGCCGTGATCCAGGCGAACTACTTCCTGCGCTCGGGCGAGGCGAGACGGGCGCTGGTCATCGGGGCGGAAACGCTGTCCCGGGTGTGTGACCCGGCGGACCGCGACAGCCTCATCTACGCCGATGGCGCCGGTGCTGTGGTGTTGGAGGCCCAGATCCACGACCGGCCCGTGGGCATCCTCTCCCACGCGGTGCGCTCCGATACCCTGGAGCACTCGGAGCTGCTGTGGATGGACCCCTCCTTCAATCCAGAAGGCGATGGCCAGCTCACCCTCAAGATGAAGGGCCGGAAACTCTACGAGTACGCCCTGGCCACCGTGCCCGGCGTGGTGCGGCAGAGCCTTGAGAGGGCGGGCCTCACCCTGGCGGACGTCGACAAGGTGCTCATCCACCAGGCCAACGGCAAGATGGACGAGGCGATCCTCAAGCGCCTTTTCAAGCTCTACGGCCTGTCGGAGATTCCGGAGGGCATCATGCCCATGACCGTTTCATGGCTGGGCAACAGCTCCGTGGCCACGGTGCCCACCCTCCTTGACTTGGTGTTGCGCGGCGAGCTCAAAGGCCAGTCCCTGGCCAGCGGCGATCAGGTGGTGTTCGCGTCCGTGGGCGCCGGCATGAACATCAATGCCATGGTCTACCGCTGCCCTTGAGGGCGGTCTGCGGGAACGGCGCTGCGTCTTTCGCCTGGAATGCAAGAGGCATGCGGGTCTCAACAGATCCAATCTGAATGACTCCGCGGTCGTGAATTCTGCGTTCGAGAGATCCCGATCGATCCTTTCACCTCGGGCGCGAGACGCAGACCGCGATGCCTGTTCAGACTGCGATCGCGGAGCGCCTTCCAGTAGAGTCCTTCCGGATGACGGGAGGCCGCATGAGGACTTTGATCGTCGGCATCGGGGCGCTGGGTGGATTGATCGCGGCGCGGTTGCAGGCGATGGGCGCGCCTGCCTGGCTGGCTGCGCGCAACGCCGAATCGGCGGCACGGCTGAAGGCCTCGGGGCTTCGTGTGACCGGCGTGGGGGGAGATGCCTCGGCCCACTCGCCCGACGTGGCGGCGATGGAGGCCTATTCAGGACACGCGCCCTTCGACTTGATCGTCCTGGCCACCAAGGCTCAGGACGCCATTGCAGCGGCGCCACAGTTGATGCCGCTGCTCACGTCCGGGGGCACGCTGCTGCCGATCCAGAACGGCGGCGTCTCCCAGATTCTCGCCGAGCGGTATGGGGCGGAGCGCGTGCTCGGGGGCCTCTCCAACCTCGGCGCCACCATGTCGGCGCCGGGCCACTATGAACAGCGCAACGCCGGTCATCTGCTGATCGGCGAACTGGCGGGGGGCGGACAGGGGCGGGCCGAAGGGGTTCGAGAATGGCTGGGCCAGGCCGTGGAAGTGCGGGTGACATCCAACATGCGGGGCGCGGCCTGGTCGAAGCTGCTCTTGAATTGTTCGGTCACCACCATCGGCGCCGTCGCCGGGTGCACCATGCGGGAGTACATCGGGCGTCCGGAGGGCCGCGATCTCTTCGACCGGGCCTACGACGAGGCTCTCGCCGTGGCCCTGGCCAGCGGCACCCGCCCGGAGCGGATGTTCGCGGATCCTGTTCCGCCTGGCTGGGAGGGGCGCAGCGTGCCGGGATCTGCCCACGAGGCTTGGCTTGGGCAGATTCTCGATGCCTACGGGGACCTGAAGCCATCCATGCTGCAGGATTTCGAGCGGGGCCGGGCCACCGAGATCGATTTCATCAATGGCTATGTGGTGGACCTGGGCCGGAGATTCGGCGTTGAAACCAACACCAATGCGGCCATCGTGGCGGCGGTTCACGCGATCACCCGCGGTGAGGTGCGTCCCGATCTGACCCTTCTGGGCCGCATCCTCCAGGACAGGGGAGCGCCGACTGTCTAGAATGATCAGATTGGGTTGAGGTCGATGGATCGCTTCTGGTTCAGATGGTGGCTGACGCTGACGCTTCTGGTCAGCGGGGCCCTGCCAGCCCCATTCCTGAACCTCGACCCGCCCGAACACCGCGTCCCAAATGCGTCCAAGCTCTCCTCACCGGGGCCGGGGGCGGGGTCCGCGGAATTCCGCCTGTCGGAGCTGGTGGCGTTTCTGCGCGCGCCGAATCTGGCGAAGGACTCGGATGGCCATGGACCCGTCTTCAAGAAGGGGGCGCGGCGGGATGGGGATGGCGCCCCTCCCAAGGATCGGCAAGCCTGGCTGACCTGCGGGCCGGCTGGCCCAGGTCCCTATGCGGAAGCATGCGATTCGACTTCCCAGCCCCGCAGGCTCTTCAGGGCTTCCGCGCTCCAGGGAATGCAACCGGAACAAGGGGGCCAGACTGGCCCGCCGGAGGATGCCGCCAGCCTCAGCTGACGATCCGCGCCGGGCACGCCCGGCGTTTGTTCCATTCCATTCGACGGAGCCATCCGTGAGTAAGCATACGTACACGCGTTTGGCGTGGGTCATGGGCATCTGCCTCGCCTGCGCCTATTTCTTTATCCCCTTAAGCAAAGTCCGGCTGGGGCTGGATCTCAAAGGAGGCGTTCACTACGAACTGGAGGTGCAGGGCCAGGAGGCCTTGCAGAGGGATCTCGAGGAAACCCGGGACCGGGTTCAGGACACCCTGAGGGGCAAGGGCCTCACCGCTGCGGCGGTTCATCTGGAGGGCGGCCGCCTTCGCTTGGCTGGCGTCTCGAAACAGGCCATGGAGAAAGGCCTTTCGGACCTTCGAGGCTATGCCCTTTCGACGGAGGGGGAAGCCGTGCTGCTGACGCAGAAGGCCGACCATCAGCAGGCGATCAAGGCCAGCGCAAACCAGCGGGCTCTGCAGATCATCGAAACCCGCGTCAATCAATTCGGGGTGGTGGAGCCGGAGATCACTTCCGGCGGTCCCGAGGGCAATCGCATCATCGTGGAGTTGCCGGGAGTCACAGAAGCCGATCGTGAGCGCATCAAGAGCCTGCTCTCGACGCCGGGTCGGCTGGAGCTGCGCCTGCTGGCCAAGACGGACGCTCCCTATTTCCCCACGGAGGAGGAAGCGCGGGCCCACTTCAACGGACCGCCTCCGGAAGGCACCGAACTGTTTCCCGAGCCGCTGACGGAGCGAAGCGCCAGCACCGGACAGCGGGAGGCCCTCAAGAACCAGAAGCGGGTTCCCATCCGCCGCTGGGTTCTGCTTGAAAGCAAAGTCCAGCTCGATGGCTCGAGCATCACCGATGCCCAGCGGTCCCAGTCGGAACTGGGCAACCATGAAGTGAACTTCACCCTGAACACGCAGGGAGCCGAAGCCAATGCGAGGGTCACGGGCATCGCTGCGAACGAGGGGCGTCTCTTCGCTTTCGTGCTGGACAAGAAAATCATCAGCGTGCTTTCGGCCAAGGAGAAAATTGTCGGCGGCGCGGTCCGCATCTCCGGCGAGTTCACGGCGGAGGAAGCTGACGACCTGGCCTTGAAACTGCGCTCAGGAGCTTTGAGGGCCAGCATGAAGGTTCTCGAGGAGCGGGTGGTGGGGCCGAGCCTCGGCCAAGACTCCATCAACCAGGGCGTGGGCGCTTCCTTGGTGGGATTTGGCGTCATTGTGGCGTTCATGGTGTTCTGGTACCGGTGGTCAGGCGTGAACGCCGTGGTGGCCCTGGTGGTGAACATCGTCGTGATGCTGGGCCTGCTCGGCAGTTTCCGGGCGACCATCACGCTGCCGGGCATCGCCGGATTCGCGCTGACGGTGGGCATGGCCGTGGATGCGAACATCCTCATCTTCGAGCGCATCAAGGAGGAGTTGGCCCTGGGGAAAACCCCGGCCAAGGCGATCCATGCTGGATTCGAGCGGGTGTTCTGGACCATCGTGGACAGCCACGTGACCCAGCTGTTCGCCGCCATCCTGTTGTTCATCTTCGGGACTGGTCCGGTGAAAGGCTTCGCGGTGTCCCTGACCGTGGGCGTTGCGGCTTCCCTCTTCACCAGCATCTACATCAGCCGGTACATCTACGAATGGATCCTTGAACGGAGTCCGGCTGTGGCCCGCATCAGCATCGGCGCCTTCAGCCTGTTCAAGTCCACGGACATCGATTTCATGAAGTACAAGAAGACCGCCCTGGCCCTCTCCTGGGGTCTGATCCTGATGTGCGTCGTGGTCATCCGGCCATGGCGGATCGAAGGCAACGAACGCATCAAGCTGGGCATGCAGTTCGTGGGCGGAACCGACATGACCGTCCGGTTCCTCCGCGACATCGATGCCGCCGAGGTCCGGACGGCCCTCGCCAAGGACGGATTCACGGACGCCTCGGTGGTGTCCTACCAGCACGCGGACCCTTCCGTCCGGGAATTCTCGATCAAGGTGCGGGCCGACCGGACCAGGGAGGCGGCGGATTCCATCCGTCAATCCGCACGGATCCGGGCGACCCTGACGGCGCTGGATGCGGAGCCTGGAGGCCGGAACTCCCTCAACCTGGAGGGGGCCGGCGCGCTTGCGGAGGCGCTCATCAGGGCCAACCCGTTGCATGTGGGCGGTGATGCGGAAGCCGCCATGGCCGTCTACGAAGACTTGGCCGGCCGCCTCACCGCCGCCCGGGAGCGCTTGCCCTTGGGGCTGTACCGAAGTTACGCGGAGCTTCCGGAGAACCTTCCCCCCGAGGTGAAGGGGCTGGTCGAGCGGGAATACCGCCTGGGCCAGGTGGGGATCCTCAAAGATGAGAGCTTTGCTCCCTCCATTTCGGGCGAGTGGACGAAGAAGACGCTGGCCGCGGTGGGCTGGGCCATGGGCGCCATCCTCGTCTACGTCATCTTCCGTTTCACCACGGCCTTCGCCGTAGGGGGCATCGTGGCGCTCGTCCACGACATGCTCATGGCCCTGGTGTTGTTCACGATCATGGGCTACGAGTTCAACGTTCCGGTGGTGGCCAGCTTCCTGACGCTGATGGGCTACTCCATGGCCGACACCATCGTGGTCTTCGACCGGATCCGCGAGAACAGCCACAAGCCGGAGTACAAGCGGACACCCATGCGCCAGATCATCAACGACTCCATCAACCAGACGCTCAGCCGCACGATTCTCACGTCCCTGTCCGTGCTGTTCGTGAGTGTCTGCCTCTGGCTGTGGGGCGGCCCCGCCCTGCGGGACCTGGCCTTCCCGCTGGTGATCGGCGTGATCACGGGGACCTTCAGCTCCATCTACATCGCCAGCCCTGTGGTCGAGTGGTGGCAGCGTTTCTCCGGGCGCCGCGAGGCTTTGGCGAAAGAATAGGTTTCCGATCGGGCAGGGGGCCGCAGGGGCCTCCTGCCCGAGGTCCGGTGATCGCCGGCTTAGAAGCTGTAGCGGGCCTGGAGGGCCAGCACCTGGATGTGGTTCCGGTAGGTGCCTGCGAGGTTGCCCCGGAAGAAATCCGGATGTCCGGGGGAGCCCGCCTTCAGGTTCAGGACGGAATCCTTCACAAAGATGTAGCTGTAGCTGAGATCCATCCCGAGGGACCGGGAGAAGGCATAGCCCACCCCGCCGCTGAGCCAGATCCGGTCCGCATCGGGAATGCGGGGCGTGCGGTAGGTGTCGGAGGTGGCGGCCTGGTCGTGAGCGATGCCGGTGCGGAAGGTCCAAGCGCTGTCCGGCTTCCAGGTGGAGCCCAGGGCCAGGAACCAGGTGTCCTTCCACTTCTCTTCTGTGACGGAGGCGCTCTGGCCCGAGGCGAATTCGATGCGGATGTCCTGGAAGGCGTTCCAGAAGGTGCGGGCGGCCTCTGCCTGCAAAGTCAGGTTTGGCGCTGCTTCCCAGGCCGCGCCCAAGGAGGCGGTGGCGGGCTGGTGGGCGATGGGGGTGGCACCGCCGTTGGGGAAGGCTGCCTTCAGGGCCGTGGGCACTCCCTCGTAGCTCACATCGCCTTTCAGGTTGAAGTCGATGCGCGAGTGGTAGGCGGCGCCGATCCGGAAGGCTTGCGTGGGTTCGAAGAGGACGCCCAGTTTGTAGCCGACCTTCCACTGGTGGCCCGTCACTTTGGCGGTGCCGTCCTGGCCGCCGGGGATGGAGCCGGGCACGTGCAGCGCGGCGCCGACGGATCCGAAGTCCACGGCGTTGGTCAGTTCCGCATCCACGTAGCGGCCCACCACGGCCGCTCCGACGGACCAGCGCGGATCCAGGCGCCAGGCCAGGTTGGGAGCCACCTCCACCACCTTGATCTCGGATTTCACGGCGTGGTAGCGGCCGATCCAGCCGGCCTGGTATTCGCTGCCCAAACCAAAAGGACTGTTAAGGGAGAGGCCCAGCTTCACATCGGGGCTCAGGCTCCACAGTCCGTACGCCACCGGCAGGGCGGCCCGCCGGCCCGCATCTCCTCCCGTCGAACCAGGAATCGCCGTGGCTCCCAGAAGCGCCGCGCGGGAAGCCTGGCCGCTTTCCAGCCGGGCGGAGGGGGCGATGCTGCTGAAGCCGAGGACGGCCTGATGGCCCTCGAAGCGTGTCAGCGTGGCGACATTGAAGAACATGCTGCCGATGTCCGTGCCCCCCGCGCTGATGCCTGCGAAAGAGTTACCTTGGGCGCTGGGGCTCTGCTCGCGCAGCTGGAAGCCGGAGGCGGACAGCGCGGTGGGCACGGTGCCGGCGATGAGGAGGAGCAGGAGGGCCCGGGTGGGCCGGATGGGGATGGACATGGCGTTCTCCAGGCCGGGACAGGGCTGCCAGCGGCCATTGACTGGCGGGGATTGGGGCACTGCGCCCCTCCGGCGATGCGGGGATCCGCTCGCTGCAGCCAGTATCCCAGAACCGCGGCCCCAGCCCATCCGCGATTGGAAGCGGACTCAGACCACCCTCGTGGTCGTCTGAGTGGCCGCACCCTTCTTCGGCGCCCCGTTCACGCCCCTTCGAGCAGGCCTGGCAGCGCAGAGGCGGGATCGGGCGGAACCGTGCCCACGGTCTTGTTCAGGAAGGATTCGATCTCCTCGGTCCAGGCAGCCGAGGGATGCTGGATGCCCTGCAGCAGCCGCAGGGCCTCCTCAAGATCATTGAGAGTCAGGGCGGTGATGGTCTGGTGGACGGATCCAGTCATGCGGCGGTTCCGCAGGTAGCTGCGCAGCGCCTGGCGGCTCTCCGGCGTGGTGTGGACGATGACTTCCATGGTGCCTCCTGGGCCATTCAGAATGGCGAACAAAAGGCGAAAGTCAAGGCTTGCCGCCGGAGGAGACCGCTGACCTCGGATGCGTCATTTACTGTCCATCCGCCGGGCCTAGATTGGATTCCATGCAGCCCAGCGCCCTTGTCCCAGAAGCCCCCGCCCCAAAGCCCGCGGGCGGAGAGAAGGCTGTGGACTCCCCTTCGCCCCACCCACGGCCCAGCGAGCGGCCTGCCACGCTCGCCGGCGCGGTGCCTCTGCCTGGGCTGGAGCCCTGGAACGGATTCGGCCGGCTGGTCTAGGCGCTCCCGGAATCGCCATCGCTGGAATCGATACTCCCCAATGCATTCGAGAGGTTCCGCTCCACGGGGCGAGGGGGCAGCATGATCCTGCGGCTGCCACCGCCTACCAGAGAGATCCCATGTCCATGATCCTTCGCCTGGCTTGTGCTCTGCTGTTCGCTTCCGCGCTGACTCCGGTCCGGGCCGCTCCGCCCAGGCCGGCACCCCAAGCCCCGGTGAATTGGGTGAATCCGTTGGGGGGAACGGATTCAAGCCATGCTTTTTCCCGGGGCAACCTCTATCCGGCCGTGGCGGTGCCCTTCGGCATGAACGCCTGGACGCCCCAGACCGGCCTGGATCCGGACGGCTGGACCTACCGCTACGACGCCCAGCAGATCCGGGGCCTCAAGCTCACCCACCAGCCCAGCCCCTGGATCAACGACTACGGCAGTCTCTCGCTCATGCCCATGAGCGGGGAGCTTCGCGTGCTGGACAAGGACCGGGGCGCCTATTTCAGCCACGAGCGGGAAACGGCCCGTCCCTACGCTTACAAGGTGAAGCTGCTGGAATCGGGCATCTGGGCGGAGGTGACGCCCACCTCCCGCGCCGCCGTGCTGCGCTTCACCTACCCCGCCACGCCCAAGGCCTATGTGGTGCTCGACGCCTTTCCCAAAGGACGGAAGACCGCCGGGGAACAGAGCCTCGGCGACGTGAGCGTCCAGGTGGATGCGGGCCGGCGCCGCATCGTGGGCATCAGCCGCTACAACCACGGCGGCGTGCCCGCGAACTTCGGGCATCACTTCGTCGTGGAGTTCGATCAGGAGATCGCCAGTTGCGGCACCTGGGATGCCTCCGGTCCGAGAAAGGAAACCTCCCTCCAGGGCGATCACGTGGGCGTGTGGATCGAGTTCAAGGCCCCCGCCGGGCTGACCCTGCAGGCCAGGGTGGGCACCTCCTTCATCAGTCCTGAGCAGGCCGAACTGAACCTGCGCCGGGAGGTGGGGGAATCAGATTATGCCGCCGTGGAGGCCAAGGCCCTCAAGGCCTGGGAGGGGGCCCTGGGCCGCGTGAAGGTGGAGGGCGGCGATGCGGCCAGCCTGGAAGTCTTCTACAGCTGCCTCTACCGGACCCACCTCTTCCCCCGCACCTTCCACGAGGTGGACGCCGCCGGAAAGACCGTGCACTACAGCCCCTACAACGGCCGGGTGGAGCCCGGCCCCCTGTTCACGGACAACGGCTTCTGGGACACCTTCCGCGCCGCTTTCCCGCTCATGGCGCTGATGCAGCCCGGCCTCGACAACCAGATGATGCAGGGCATCGTGAACGCCTACCGCGAAGGGGGGTGGATCCCTGAATGGCAGAGCCCCGGCTACCGGGATTGCATGATCGGCACCAACAGCTCGTCCATCCTGGCCGATGCTTGGGCCAAGGGCATCCGGGACTGGGATGGCCGCAAGGCCTGGGAGGGCATGGTGAAAGGCGCCCACGCGGCGGAGCCTTCTTCCACATCCTTGGGCCGCCTGGGGGCTGCCCACTACGACCGTCTGGGCTACGTGCCCAGCGACGTGAAGATCGATGAAAGCGCCGCGCGCACCCTGGAATACGCCTACGACGATTGGTGCATGTGGCGCTTCGGCAAGGGGCTGGGCCTGCCCGCCGCCGAGGTGGAACCCTACCTTCGCAGTTCCCGCAACTACCGCAAGCTCTTCGATCCCGGCACAGGCTTCATGCGCGGGCGGATGCAGGACGGCGCCTGGCAGAGCCCCTTCCGGCCCGATTCCTGGGGCGGTGTCTTCACGGAGGGCTGCTCCTGGCATTGGACCTGGTGCGTGTTCCACGATCCCGCAGGATTGTCCTCGTTGCTGGGCGGCGACGCAGCCATGGCCGCGAAACTGGACAGCGTCTTCACCACCCGGCCCACCTTCGAGAGTTCGTACTACGGCGGCGTCATTCATGAGATCGCCGAGATGGTGGTGGGCGACATGGGCCAATACGCCCACGGGAACCAGCCCATCCAGCACATGATCTACCTCTACGATTGGGTGGGGCAGCCCTGGAAGGCCCAGCGCTGGGCCCGGGAGACCATGGCCCGCATGTACCGCCCCGGTCCTGGCATGTACTGCGGCGACGAGGACAACGGCCAGACCTCGGCCTGGTACGTCTTCTCCGCCCTGGGCTTCTACCCCGTCACGCCGGGACAGACCCAGTACGCCCTGGGCTCGCCCCGCTTCGCCAAGGCCACTCTGAAGCTGGAGAACGGCCGCACCTTCACGGTGGAAGCGCCGGGCAACGGTCCGGGCACGCCCTACATCCAAAGCGCCACGCTGAACGGGAAGCCCCTCAACCGGAACTGGATCGATCACGCGGAAATCCAGGCCGGAGGCGTCCTGAGGCTGGTGATGTCCAGTCAGCCCAATCTGAAGCGGGGCACCCGCCCCGAGGACCGGCCCTACTCCCTCAGCCGGGATCCCGAGGCTTCCAAGGCTTTTTGAGTTCTTGATGGACAATTAAGGATCACCACCAAGCACCCCGGCCACGCGGCCGGGGTGCTTGGTGGTGAAAGGTTCTTGCTCTCGACCTACCGGCGTCCGTAGTCGTCCTGCAGGCGTTCGATGTCGGCTTCGTCGAAGGTGCCCAGGCTCACTTCGAGGACCCGCACGGGGCGGGCGGCGCCAGGCTCGCTGCGCAGCCGGTGGACGCTGCCCTGGGGCAGCCAGATCTCTTCGCCCACGGAGGGGCGCAGGACCGTGCTGTCCAGATCCACCACCACGCCGGGATCCAGGGCCACCCAGAGCTCGTCGCGGTGGCTGTGGCGCTGGAGGCTCAGCTGCTGGCCGGGGTTGCAGGTGAGGATCTTCACCGTGCAGGGCGTGTTCAGGGCGTACTGATCGAAGGAGCCCCAGGGTTTGTCCACATGGAGGCTGTCGGGTTTCTGCATTGTTGTCGCTTCCTGGAAAGGGGGTGTCGGGATCAGGCGCTGCGGTCCAGGGCGTCGAGCGCGAAGGCGTAGGCGCCAAGCGCCACGGCGCGGCCGGCTCCCAGCTTGGAGATGCCGATGCCGATGCGCTTCATGGGATCGTAGGGGATCAGGCGCCCGGAGCCGGGAACCACGATGTGGCGGGAGCGGCCCTTGAGGAACCGGGCCAGCTGAGCCTCGTCCTCCAGGTTGAAGGCGGCGAGTTCCGTGCGGGGGATGGGATCGCGCCCGGTGACGCTGGTGAGTTGTCCATTCAGCTCCGCCAGCAGGGCGGGCATGAAGTGCGGCCAGGCCCCGGACAGCCCGCCGCCCAGCACCACCAGACCGTCCACGAGGCTGATGGCGTTGGCGATGGCATCGCCCGCCACTTCGCCCAGCAGGCGGAAGGATTCGCAGGCGGCTCCCTGGCTGCCGGGCTGCAGCCCCTCGGCGATGGCGGCGATCTCCCGGGGGTCGGGCACCTGGTCGGTGATGCGCAGGCCCGCGCCGGTGGCGTAGGCCCGCTTCACAGCCCGGACCGATACCCCCTCTTCGGCGTAGCTGTCCCGGTGCAGCTTGTGGCGGGTGCACCAGATCTCTCCGGCGGCGCCGTTGTCGCCCCGGAAGAGCTGGCCTTGCCGCACGATGCCGCCCCCGAAGCCCGTGCCCAGGGTGAGGCCCAGGAGGTTCTGGAAGCGCTTGGGGTTTCCCGCCGCCTCCAGTTTTCCATTGATCTCGGGCAGCAGGCCAGAGAGGGCCTCGCCGTAGGCGAAGAGATCTCCGTCGTTGTTGAGGTAGACAGGGACGCCGAAGCGATCCTCCAGCATGGGGCCCAGGGCCACGCCGCCGCGGAAGGCCGGAAGGTTCTGAAGGTCGCCGATGATGCCCGCGGCGTAATCGGCGGGGCCGGGGAACGCGAAGCTGATGGCCTGGATGGTGCCCCCCACGGCCCGGCGCTGCTGCTCGAAGCCCTCCACCAGCGTGTCGAGACAGGCCTTCAGGTCATCGGGATGGGATGGGCGGACCACCGGTTCGGCCACATCTTCGTTGCCGCGGATGGCGTGGAAGGCGAAGGTGGTGCCCCCGGCATCGAGGGTGAGAACGTGGCGGGGATCAGTGGCTGGGTTCATGCGTGGCTCGGGAAAACGGGTCAGTCGGAAGGATCACTTGGAGGAGGTGTTCTGGGCCTTGCCGCGCAGCGAAAGGACGGCCAGGTAGGCGAAGCAGGCCAGAGGCACGGCGAAGGCGAGAGGCCGCGCTCCGCCCCCCAGCCGGCCCATCAGCAGGGGCACGATGGCGCCACCGCTGATGGCCATGCACATCAGGCCGCTGAGTTCGCTGGCCCTTTCCGGCTGGGCTTCCACGGTGATGGAAAAGAGCATGGGCCAGATGTTGGCGAAGCCCAGGCCGCCGAGCAGGACGCCGGGCAGGGCCAGGGCGCCGGACCCGGTCATGAGCATCGCCAGCCCCGCCAGTCCCAGCAGGGCGCTGATCCGGAAGAAGGCGTGGGGCTGCACCTTGATGCTGCCCGCCACCAGCCGGCCCACGGTGAGGGCGCCGAAGAACAGCGCGGGCCCTAAGAAGGCGGCCTCCTTCTCGCTGCGCCCCATGGCCTGCAGGGCCGGCTTGAGGAAGGTGCCCATGCAGACTTCGGCTCCCACGTAGAGAAAGATGCCGATGACCGCAAGGGTGAAGACGGGTGTCTTCAACAGGGCGAGGGAGCTGCCGATGCTCGGGGGCTGGTCGGCCTTTGTCTCTTCCACCTTCAGGAAGCTGACGGCGAGCAGGGCCAGGGCCATGAGGGCGAAGAAGATGGGAAAGGCCCCGCGCCATCCCATGGCTGCGAAGAAGGCGAGGGAGGTCACCGCCGTCACGAGGTAGGCGGAAGCGCTGCTGCCCACCCCCTTGATGCCCTGGGCCAGGGCCAGGTTGCGGCTGTAGTCCCCGGCGCCGCTGACATCCCGCATGATGGGATTGCCCGCCACCTGCAACAGGGTGGTGCCCACGCCCAGCAGGAAGATGCAGGGCAGGAGGAGCGCGAAGGGCGGGTTCAGGAAGGCGGGGACGCCCACGGCCAGGGTGTTGAGGGCCAGGCCCAGGAGGAGCACCTTCTTCTTCCCGACGCGGGCCGCGAGCAGGCCGCCCGGGACGCTGAACAGCGCGAAGGCGATGAAGACGAAGAAGGGCATCAGGGCGGCCATCACGGGATTGGCCGCGACCGCGCTCGACAGGGGGCCCATGGCATCGGCGACTCCCATGAGCAGGAAGGCCAGGAAGATGGGCAGGGTCCTCAGGTTCATCGGGCGCTCCTAGGGTAGGGCAGGCAAGGAGAGGAGAAGCAAATCAGGGCTGGACATCACGCATGGCGCCGGGGGCCGCCTCGGGCTGGCTGGCCCAGGCCTTGTTGGGTTTGGGCCCCAGGGTGAAGACCAGCTCGCCGCCCTCGGTGATATTGGCATGGGAGAGCCAGGCCTTCGTCCAGGGTTTGCCGTTCAACGTGGCCTTCTGGACATAGACGTTCCCGGCGGAGAATTTCTCGGCGCGCACGGTGAAGGTCCTGCCGTTGCTCAGGTGCATGGACACCTTGGGCAGCGCGGGACTGCCGATGACGTAGCGGTTGTCGCCGGGGCACATGGGGTAGAAGCCCATGGCGCTGAAGATGTACCAGGAGCTCATCTGCCCGCAATCATCGTTGCCGCAGAGGGAGCCGGGCTGGTCGCCGTACTGGGTGTCGATGAGCCTGCGCACGAGGGCCTGGGTCTTCCAGGGCTGGCCCGCCGCGGCGAAGAGGTAGGCCACGTGGTGGCTGGGCTCGTTGCCGTGCCAGTACTCGCCGATGCGGCCCTCGATGTCTTCGACGCCGGCATCGGTCCGCTTCTCATGCTCCTGGAAGACCTCGTCCAGCTTGCGGGTGAAGGCGTCCCGGCCGCCCATGAGCCCGATGAGCCCGGGCACGTCCTGGGCCACGGACCAGGTGTACTGCCAGGTGGTGCCTTCGGTGAAGGGGCCGAGATGCTTGTACTCGAGGGGGTTGAAGGGCGTCATCCACTGGCCTTTGCTGTCCTTGGGCCGCATGAACTTCAGGCTGGGATCGTAGAGGTTCCGGTAGGACTGGGCGCGCTTCTCAAACCGCTCGGCGATGGCGGTCTTGCCCAGGCCCCGCGCCAGCCGCGCGATGCAGGCGTCATCGTAGGCGTATTCCAGCGTTTTTGAAACGCTCTCGTTTTCCAGGTCGAAGGGCACGTAGCCCAGGCGCTCGTAGTCCGCCAGGCCGTCGAAGGTGGGGTGGCTGGCGCTGGCCACGCAGGCGTCCAGCGCCTTCTCCCAGTTGATGCCGGTCATGCCCTTGGCCCAGGCGTCGACGATCACGGGCACGGCGTGGTAGCCGGGCATGCACCAGGTCTCGTTGCTCCAGAAATGCCAGATGGGCAGCAGATGGTCGGCGCTCTGGTCGTAGGCGGCCAGCAGGGACTGGATCATGTCCCGGTCGCGGTCCGCCTGTACCAGGGTGAAGAGGGGATGGGTGGCGCGGTAGGTGTCCCAGAGGCTGAAGGTCGTGTAGTTCTGGAATCCCTTGGCCACCTTGGCCTGCTGATCCTGGCCCCGGTACCTGCCATCGCTGTCCGTGTAGAGGTTGGGAGCCATGAAGGCGTGGTAGACGCCGCTGTAGAAGGTGGTCTTCTGGGTGTCGGTGCCCTCCACCTCGAACTTGCCCAGCTCCGCGTCCCAGGCGGCGCGCGCCTTCTGCACGTAGCTTTCGAAGGCCCAGTCGGGCATCTCCGTGTCGAGGTTGCGCAGGGCGGCTTCTTCGCTGAGGGCCGAGATGCCCACCTTCACGGAAATCTGCTCGTCCGCGGCCGTCTCGTAGTCCACCACGGCCTGCAGGTTGGCTCCGGCGCCGGAGGTGGAGCTGAGGTAGCGGTAGGACTTGAAGGAGTCGTACTTGAGCTCCTTCTTGTCGCTGAAGAGGCGCAGGCCGCCGAAGGGTTTGGAGAAGCGGGCCGCGAAGTAGACGGGGCGGTCTTTGGCCCAGCCTTTCACGAGATGCATGCCCTGGAGGGTCCGCGCGTCCACCTGGCGGACGTTGGACCAGATCACCTTGTGCAGCAGGACGTGGGAGAGATCCAGCACCACGTGGGCATTCTTGGAGGCGGGGTAGGTGAAGCGCAGCATGCCGGCGCGGCTGGTGGCCGTGAGTTCGGCCTTCACGCCGTAGTCGTCTAGCACCACCGAGTAGTAGCCGGGCGAGGCCGATTCGCGGTCGTGGCTGAACCGGCTTTGGTAGCCCTTCTCTTTCAGGTCCTTGGCGCCGGGATCGAGCCGGGTCTCGCCCACCGTGGGCTGGAACAGGATGTCCCCCATGTCGGGAATGCCGGTGCCCGAGAGGTGCAGCATGGAGAAGCCGAGGATGGTCTTGTCGGAGTACTCGTACCCGGATGCGGTGTTGTATTCCTTCTTGTCCGTGTCAGGGCTGAGGGCCACCATGCCGAAGGGCACCTGGGCGCCGGGGTAGGTGTTCCCCTCGCCCTTGGTGCCCACGAAGGGGCGCACGTGTTTCGAAAGACCCGTCGGCGCCGGGACCGGAGGGGCGGCGAATAGCGCCGCGGCGGGCAGGAGGAGGAGGGCGCGAAGCAGCTGCATGGGTGGACTCCGGGCATCGACAGGGCGATGGAGTGATCCTGAGCGCGAACCCAGCCGCGAGATAGTGTGGGCGCCCCATAGGAGTCATCAATCCCATCGATAACAGGCAGGCCCTAGCTTTCCTCTCCGAGCGTCAGGCCCGCCATGACCCCGCGCAGCCAGCGGTGCGACGGATCATCCTGCATCCGCAGGTGCCAGAACTGCCTCACCTGGAAGGAGGGCGATTCGAAGGGGTAGGGCACCACTTCCAGGGGGAAGGCCGCGGCCAGAGGCTCGGCGATGCGCCGGGCCAGCGTGAAGCACAGGTCCGTTTCCAACACTGCGAAGGGCGCCGACAGGAAATGGGGCACCGTCAGGCTGATGTGGCGGTCCAGGCCCAGCGTGGCCATCTGCTGGTTCACCAGGGTCGGGCCCACCAGGGCCTGGACTTCAATGTGCGAGAGCGCGAGGTAGGCCTCCTGGTCGAAGGGGCGCCGCAGGCTCGGATGGTCCTTGCGGAGGAGGCAGACCACTTCATCCTTGAAGAGGAGACGGCTCTGGAGGCCTTCGGGCGGCTGCGAATACCCGGCCAGGACGAAATCCAACTCTCCGTTGGCCAGCTCTTCCCAGGGAAAATGGTGAGAGATGGGCTGGATGACGATCTGCACGCGGGGCGCGAGCTCCTGGACGCGCCGCATCAGGGGCCCCGCCATCACGAACTGCAGGTAGTCCGTGGCGGCGAAGACGAAGATGCGGTTGGAAGCGGATGGATCGAACTCCACAGGCTGGAGCACGTCCAGCAGTTTGGCGAGGGTGTCGTGAAGGGGCTTTTCGATGGCCAGCGCGCGCGGCGTGGGCGTGATGCCCCGGGGGGCCCTCACGAACAGCGGATCGCCGATGACTTTCCGCAACCGCGCCAACGCGCTGCTGAGCGTGGACTGGGTGGTGCCGAGGCTGATGGCCGCCTGCGTGACGTTGCGCTCTTTCAGGAGGGTGTCTAGCACCACCAGGAGATTCAGGTCGATATCCGGCAGTCGGGTCACGGGATCCTCGGTCTGAGACTGTCATGACTGTTCAGGAGGGGCAATAGAACATCGTGGTTCACGTTATCGGTCATGGACCAAGAGATGGTTCATGCGCGGGAGCCCCAGGGTAAATTTCTCCTGCGACACCCGTCCCATTCTGAACTTCTGGATCCATCACCCAAGTGGCGCAATCGTTTGCTCCAGCACCCTCCGTCTCTCCGCGGGCATGCCGATGGTCCGCGTCGCATCCAGACCTTCTGATGTGTTTCAGATGAACCTGGAATGGACATAGGAACCCCAGGCCGAGGCTTGGACTTTCCAGGTCCGTTCCGGTCATCAAGCTTGAATTCAGTCCAGTGATGAGGTATCCACCATGCCCATGTCTCTTGGCCAATCGATTCAAAGGGGGCGCGTGCTTCGCGGGATTCTGTCTCTGCTTCTGGGCGCCTGCTCGACACTGTGTCTGGCGGATAAGCCCAAGGAGAGGGGCCCATCGGCCTATCTGAACCTGCTGCGCCCGCCGGACCGGATCACCCTCGTCACCGAATCGGGATCCTCCCCTCTCGTTCAGACGGAGCCGGGCCATTGGAAGCGGGGGGACACCCTGCTGCGCACCCAGGTCAAGGGCGGCGGGCTTCAGGTCAGCCTCTCGTCTCCCACCGAACCGGTGAAGCATGTCCAGCTCTGGTGGAAGGTCCGGATCGATCCTTCGTGGAACCTGCTGGGAGACGCCTGGGAGCGGGCCTACGGTGATCTTCAGTGGGCGAAGCCCGACCCCCGCCGGGTGATGCCCTGGTACTTTCTCGCCTCGGATGGACAGTGCGTCCATGGCTACGGAGTGATGACCGGACCCTCCGCGCTCTGCGCTTGGAAGACAGAAGAGGACGGCATCAGCCTATGGGCCGATGTCCGCTGCGGCGGCATGGGGGTGCGGCTGGGTTCTCGGCGCCTTCCGCTCTGCACGGTGGTCAGCCGGGAAGGGAGGCTGGGGGAGTCCGCCTTCCAGGCGGCTCAAGCCTTCTGCCGAATGATGTGCCCCAGGCCCAGGCTTCCCAAGGAACCTGTGTACGGGTTCAACGATTGGTACTACGCCTACGGGAAAAACACCGCCGAGGGGATTCTGGAAGACGCCGCATTGACGGCTTCGATTTCTCCCAGGGGCGGCCCTCGACCGTTCATGGTCATCGACGATGGCTGGCAGGGCGATCCCGAGGCCGGGCCCAGGCCGTGGAAGGCAGGCAATGCCAAATTCCCGTCGATGCCGAAACTCGCGGCGGACATTCGCAAGGCTGGCTGTCTTCCGGGCATCTGGTACCGCCCCCTGGAAGCGGCGAAGGAGGATCCGGGCCCTTGGCGCCTGAGCCGCCGCCCTGGCGTGCTCGATCCCACCCTTCCCGATGTCCGCAGCCAGATCGCTGGGGAAGTGAGGCGCTTGCGCCAATGGGGTTTCGCGCTCATCAAGCATGACTTCACGACCTACGACCTCACCGGCAGGTGGGGCTTCCAAATGGGAGATGGCTTCACCAGGGATGGTTGGTCCTTCGCGAACCGCTCCATGACCACGGCCGAAGTGATTCTGGACCTGTACCGCTGCATCCGGGAGGCCTCGGGCGATGCCATCGTCATCGGCTGCAACACCGTCAGCCATCTGTCGGCGGGAATCTTCGAGGTCAATCGCATCGGCGACGACACCAGCGGGAAGGAATGGGACCGCACGCGGAAGATGGGTGTGAACTGCCTGGCTTTCCGGGCCCCGCAGCAGGGGACCTTCTACCTGGCCGATCCTGACTGCATGGGCCTCGCAGAGGCGGGCGCCATTCCCTGGGAAAAGAACCGCCAGTGGCTGGACCTGGCCGCGCGGAGCGGAATGCCCCTTTTCATTTCGGTTCGAAGGGGGGCCCTCGACCCGGACCAGATGCAGGCCCTCCGTGAGGCCATGGCCATCGCCGCCCGGCCTCAACCTGTGGCCGAGCCCCTGGATTGGATGGAAACCCTCCGTCCAAGGCGCTGGAAACTGATGGGGAAGACCGCTGAATTCGAATGGTGATTCCCTTCAACGGTGACATTCGCCGTAAATCATCGATTTCAACGGTAATCGATATGGACCATTAGATGGTTCGGGTGCTGGAACCTCCGCGCAGAATGCTTCCAAGCTGGGATGGCGAGGCCCAGCCAGGTGTTTCCACTCACCCCAAATTCGCCAAGAATCAGCCCGAACGGCCACACCCTGGAGCTGAGACTGCCAAGCATTCCGGAGCCGATCCATGTCATCGATTTACGCGTTATTGGGTATGGATCAATAGCTGGTTCGGCCGCGGAAACCCCCATGCAGAATGCATAGAAACAAGCTCTTAATTCTTTAATCATTCCCTTCAACCCCACCAGGCGACTCAGGCACCTCCGGCTGGCCTTAGCTGGACCAGAGAGGCTCTGTCTACGCTTTGGGAAACGCAAGTAATAGGAGGATATGCATGAATGTAAAAATCATCCGCAATATCGGGTTGGGCCTCGGATTTCTGGCGGCCGCCCATCATGCCCAGGCGCAGGAAGCGGGGCCCTTCTATGGGCTGAAGCTGCGGACGGCGGTCCAGGCCTCGGAGCACAAGGACGCCCTCAAGGGGTACTACCTGGGGTTCGGCGTGGAAGCCGGCTACCAGAACGATCTGGGGCGCTGGGGGGCTGAACTGGGCCTCCTCTACAAACCTGGGGGTTTTTACGGCGCGGATGTGTCCGCCATCGGATCGGCTTCCGCCATCAAGGTGGACCCGGCCCGTTCCGTGGACATGCGGAAGGGGCAGGTCGACACATTGGCCCTGCGCCTTTCTTATGAGAAGCCCTGGAACGGCGTGGGCCTCCGCGCCGGGCTCCAGATCGGCAAGGCCAAGTTCCGCGAAGAGTACATCGGCGATGTCACCGGGACGGATGGTTCGTACCGCGATGCCTACAACGGTGTGATCGAGAAGAGCGCCTTGGCGGTGAGTCCCTACGTCGGCGTTTCCTTCCCTGTGATGAAGGACCAGTTCCTGGAAGTTCAGCTGGTGGGCCTCAGCTACACCTCGGCGACCTATGTGCACGTGGCCGGCACGGCCGCGGGCCAGGGGACGCACAACTCGAAGGATTCCGTGAGCACGGCCACCCGCATGATGCCGCACCTCGAACTGGCCTACGCCATCCGCTTCTAACCCATTCCGCACGCGAGGTCAAACATGAAGTTTCGCAACTTAACCTTGGGGATCACGTCCCTGACCATGTTGCTGGCGGCGCAGGCGCTTTCGGCGCAGGCCTCCAACAATGGCATCCTGCGCGGGGTGGTCAAGGATGAGACAGGCGCGCCGGTGGCGAATGCGCTGGTGAGCCTTTCCGCTCCCCAGCTCATGGGCATCCGCCGCATCACCACTGACGCCTCAGGCGGCTGGAACGCGGCCCTGCTCCCGCCTGGAGACTATAAGATCACAGCCACCTGTGACGGGTTCGTCGGCTCCTCGGCCCAGAACGTCCACGTGGGTCCTGGCTCCCAGATGTTCCAGTCCCTCGTCATCAAGCACACGTCCGCCGCCGCGGCGACCGTGATCGTGCTGGGGTCGAGCTCGGACGTGGACAAGACCGAAGCCCAGGTGGTCTCCACCTTCACCGCCGACGAGCTGCTCCAGACCTCCGGTGGACGCGACATCAACGCGGCCCTCCGCATGGTCCCAGGCGCCACGCCCACCCAGATGGGGCTGCCTTCCTTCCGCGGCGCCTCGGTGGAAGCCACGCAGTACACCCTGAACGGCGTGGACATCAAGGATCCCATTTACAACCAGCCCACCGGCGACTTCTTCATCGAGGACAACGTCGAGGACATCGCCGTGGTCCTGTCGCCCCTCAACGCGAAATTCGGCCGCGCCCTCGGCGGCGGCGTCAACGTCGTCACCAAATCCGGCGGCAACGATTTCGCCGGATCGATCCGGGCCACCTACTCGCGTCCCTCCTACCGGGCCACGGACTACCGGCAGCAGGCCACCGGCACATCGGAGGGCCTGACCCGGCAGTGGTACATCACACTCATGGGCCCCATCGTCAAGGACAAGCTCTGGTTCAACTACGCCACCCAGCTGAGGCCGGATACCCAGGCTTATGGAACGGTGGGGACCCTCGACAAGTCCGTGATGAATGTCCAGAGGACCGGCAACCCACTGATCGACGGCCTGACCGCCATCGACCCCAATACGCTCATGGCGCGTTCGACGGCCGCTTCGCAGATCCAGGGCTACGGCATGCCCAAGACCGACGCGGGCGCGCAGTACAGCCAGACGACCAAGTACGCGTACAACGAAGGGAAGCTGTCCTGGGCCATCACGCAGGACCAGCGGCTGCAGATCATGGGTTCCAAGGGCGAATGGACCTACGGCGGCCAGCTGGACGGCGACGACTACTTCCTGGCAGGCCGCAGTCCTTCCAAGGAAACCCACGAATCGGCGGGCTTCAACTACACCGCGACCTTCGGCTCGACCACGTTCCTGGAGGTCACCGGAAACACCTCCAGCAACAAGTTCAAGCAGAACTCCGGCAAGCTGGGCAGGGACCCGCTCAACAATCCCGTCCGGGCCTACGTGGACGCCTTTGACAACGCTCCCGACCCCAGCCACGTGTATGGCGTCGACCTCCTGGTGGGCGGCACGGGACGCGGCAACCCGTCGGAGAATTTCGGTTCCAAGAGCCTGAACGGAAACGTGAAGCTCTACCGCGAATTCTGGGGCCTCCAGCACGACATCGACATGGGCGCCGAGTGGTACCGCACCCACGTGTATTCCTCCTCCTACCTGGGGTCGAACCACACCCAGTTCTACGTGGGCGGCTGGTACGCCAAGGGCGGTTCCTACGATGGCGACTGGCTGTTCCCCACCATCGTCTACAGCAGAGGCGCGGGCGGCCAGGATGTGAACGGCCAGAACGGGAACGTCGGCCTGGCTCCCGTGATGCTCCGCGCCTACGACGATGACGGACTCTCCCAGAACACGAACCTCTCCTTCTGGCTCAACGACCAGATCACCGTGAACCCCAAGCTGAATGTCATGGTGGGCCTTCGCGTGGACCGCACGTCCTCGAAAGACGGAAAGACCGGTCTGGACATCCTCGATCCTGTCACGGGCCTGAGCCCGCGCCTGGTCCTCACCTTCGATCCGAGGGGCGACGCCAAGCACGTGTTCAAGCTTTCCGCCGCCCGGTACCAGGATGCGTTCCCCGCCGATCTCACCAATTCGATGTTCCGGAAGGCGGAGAGCCACCTCGCCACCCTGGGCTGGACAGGGCAGAACCAGCCGGCAGCGGGTGATCCCTCGGATCCATTGCATGGCGTGCGATTCGTGGATTACGCCGCCCTCACCAATCCGGACAACTACCGGTACCCCATCAGCATGACCAACACCATCGCGGGAACGGTCAACCAGCCGGGCCTGAAGCCCCAGAGCAACATCGAGTACTCGCTGGAATACCGCCGGGCGCTGGACAACGGCTCGTGGGTCAAGTTGACCTACGTCAACAAGTCCTACCAGAACTGCATTGCCTTCTCGCGGCAGTGGGGCACGGGCTACGATGAGCGGGTGCTGATCTCCGATTTCACCGGAACCGGCTTGCCTCCCCTGTATACCCAGGTGCGGTACGCCTTCAACAGCAAGGATCTCTGGCGCGACTACAACGGCTTCGAGATCGAGGGCGATTTCAAGGTCAACGACTACTTCCGGTGGCACCTGAACTACACCTATGGCCGGTCGCGCGGCAACTTCACGGCCGGGGAATCCCCGACCTGGGGCGGCTACAACCAGACCGGATCCTTCGGCCGGGCCTCCGAGCTCTACAGCATGTCCCGGGTGCTCAATGCGGCCGGCATCGGCTCCGACCAGTTCGCGCCCGCCGGCGCCCTGCCTGGCGATGTTCCCCACGCGGGCCACATCATGCCCACCCTGGTGATTCCCATCGGCAAGGGCTGGATCAGCTATGCCATCGATTTCAGCTACACCAGCGGCCAGAACTGGAGCGCCACGAACTCGCAGAACATGCCCAAGGCCGTCAACGACGCCTATGCCGCCCAGGTGGCGCAGAACCAGGCGGATCCCGTGAAATACCCCACGCCGGTCGCGCCGCCGACCAGCTGGACCAAGTACTGGTCGGAGCGGGGCGCCTACCATGACAACGATCTGTTCGACGCCTCCCTCAACGTGGCCTACGAGATTCCTCTCCTGGGCAAGGTGAAGCTGTTCGGGTTCCT
Organism: Acidobacteriota bacterium; assembly: GCA_016195985.1. Lineage (GTDB taxonomy): Bacteria > Acidobacteriota > Holophagae > Holophagales > Holophagaceae > Geothrix. Next base: position 374,598 of record JACPYP010000016.1, read on the forward strand.
GAGGGTCACCAATCTCTTCAACCACATCACCCAGCTCACCTACTACAACGGAAGCCCCCAGCAGAACGCCGTGGCCTCCGACAAGAGCCTGAACGCCGGCGGCTACTTCGTGCGGGTTCCGAACTACGGAACCAAGTACGAGCAGGGCGCCGGGAACTACGTGACGGCGCCGCGCAACGGCAGCTTCAGCATCGGCCTCAAGTTCTAGGGACAGGAGAAACGACATGGCTCAATTTCGCGCAATGACGATGGCCGGGCTCCTGCTCCTCACGGGGAGCGCGGCGCAGGCCCAGCAGACCGCAGGCTGGAAAGCGGGCGCCGCCATCCCGTATTCCATGGACAGCCTGAGTTCGTTCACCAACCGGACGGTGATGGGCCTTTGCCTCGACGGGGCCTACCAGCTTCCGGTCGCCGACTCCTCCACCTTCGTCCGGCTGGGGCTGGGGGTGAACGTCTTCCCCGGCCAAGAGAAGACCTCGGGCACGCTGACCCGGAAAGTCAGCTTCACCTCGGAGCAGCTCAGCGCCGATGTCATCGTGCCCATCGCCTCCTCCAAATGGGCGCTGGTGGCCGGAATCTCGGCCAACAACTGGCACACGAGCTCGACGCTGAAGGATTCCAAGGATCCCGCGGTGGAAGGCACTTCCGGCTCCGTCAAGAAGTTCTTCGGGAAGTTCGGATTCCGGACCGGCCTGGAATACCAGGTCTCCCGGACTCTGGCCGTGGCCGCGCTCTTCCAGCAGACGGAGCTCGGTTCGGACGCCCGGTTCCAGAAGAATGGCAACGACATCCTCGGCCAGCAGGGGATCAATCCCTCCTGGATCCAGGTGGGCGTGAAATACAGTTTCTAGCCCGCCGTTCCTGGCGGGTTCGACCGACCGGGCCGCACGCCGGCGGCCGGGCATCGTGATGGCGTTCAAGCCCCGGGGGATTCTCCGGGGCTTGAATCATGTCAATCGCTTTCGCAGGAGGTCCACATGAATCTCTGGACTGTGGCTTCATCCGCTTCGCGGCGCCTGGCCGCCCTCTTCATCGTCTGGTCGGCGCAGGCGGTTTCCGCCGGCAATCCGATGGTGCCGGGGTGGTACGCGGATCCCGACGGCGTGGTGTTCGGATCCACCTATTGGCTGTATCCCACCTGTTCCGCGCCCTACGGCCAGCAGACGCGCCTGGACGCCTTTTCGTCCCCGGACATGGTCCATTGGACCAAGCACGAGCGCGTCCTGGATACCAAGGGGGTTCCCTGGGCCCGGCGGGCCATCTGGGCCCCCAGCGCGATCCAGCAGGGAGGGAAGTACTACCTCTTTTTCAGCGCCAATGATATTCAAAGCGACAAGGAGCTGGGGGGAATCGGCGTGGCGGTGAGCGACCGCCCCGAAGGCCCCTTCAAGGACCACCTCGGGAAACCCCTGGTGGGCGCCTTCCACAATGGCGCCCAGCCCATCGATCAATGCGTCTTCCAGGACAAGGACGGCGCCCACTACCTTCTTTACGGCGGCTGGGGGCACTGCAACATCGCCCGTCTGAACGCCGGTTTCACGGGTTTCCTGCCCTTTCCCGACGGAAGCACCTTCAAGGAGATCACGCCCGACCAGTACGTGGAGGGGGTGTACATGATCCGCCGGGAGGGGAAGTACTACCTCATGTGGTCCGAGGGAGGATGGACCGGCCCGGACTATTCGGTGGCCTACGCCATCGCCGACCACCCCACGGGCCCTTTCAAACGGATCGGGAAGATCCTTCAGCAGGATCCCCGGATCGCCACCGGGGCCGGCCACCACTCGGTGATCCGCGCCGGCCGGGGCCGGGAGGAAACCTGGTACATCGTCTACCATCGCCGCCCCCTGGGAGAGACCGACGGCAACCACCGCGTCATTTGCGCCGAGATCATGTCATTCGACGCCGAGGGCCGCATCAGGCCCGTCACGCTCACCCATGAGGGTGTGCCGGCCCGCCCGCCGGCGCGTTGACCGGCCGGCGGGGCGTGGCCGCTCCGCTCAGTTCGCGCGGGGCCGCACGTCGAGCAGCTGGCGGACGAAGAAATCCTTCACCCGGCGTTCCACATGGGGGATGCGCATGGTTCCGTGGTTGGAGCCGGGCACGACCAGCATCTCGAAATCCTTGTCGGCCTTCACGAGGGCGTTGACCACCTGGATGGTGGAGGATGGGTCGACGTTGCTGTCCAGTTCGCCCACCAGGAGCAGCAACCCGCCCTGGAGCCGGGCGGCCTGGGTCACGTTGCTCTGCTCGGCGTAGTGGGGGCCGATGGGCCATCCCATCCACTGCTCGTTCCACCAGACCTTGTCCATGCGGTTGTCGTGGCAGCCGCAGTCGGAGACGCCGGCCTTGTAGAAATCGCCGAAGGCCAGCAGGCCGCGGAGGCTGTCCTGCCCCCCGGCGCTGCCGCCGAAGATGCCCACGCGGGTGAGATCCATGGCGGGGTCCTTGGCGGCGGCGGCCTTCATCCAGAGGATGCGGTCCGGGAAGCCGGCATCGCCCAGGTTCTTCCAGCAGACATCGTGGAAGGCCTTGGAGCGGTTGCTGGTGCCCATGCCGTCGATGGAGACCAGGATGAAGCCCAGCTCCACCATGTCCCAGTGCAGGGGCTGGCGCCGGAAGGCCTTGGGCGCGAAGGAATCCTGGGGGCCGGCGTAGATGTACTCGATGACGGGGTAGCGCTTCGCCGGGTCGTAGTTGCTGGGCCGGTAGATGACGCCGTGGATGTCGGTCTGGCCATCGCGGCCCTTGGCCACGAAGCGTTCCGGGGCCCTCCAGCCGGCGGCCGCCAGGGCCTTGGCGTCGAAGCGCTCCAGCTCCGCCACGAGGCCGCCGTCGGAGAGGCGGCGAAGCTCCGCCACGGGGGGCTGATCCACCCTCGACCACACGTCCACGAAGGCCGAGTGGTCCTTGTTCAGCGTGATGGTGTGGGTGCCGTCACCCGCGGTGAGCACCTTTAGGCCGGTGCCGTCGAAGCGGACCTTGGCCAGCTGGAGGTAGTAGGGATCCTGGCCGGGGACGATGCCGCCGGCCATGAAGAGGATCTCCCGGTTCTTGGCATCCACATGCACCACGTTGCGCACCACCCATTGGCCGCGGGTGATCTGGCTCTTCACGGCGCCCGTGCGGGAATCCACCAGGTAGAGATGGTTCCAGCCGTCGCGCTCGCTCATCCAGACCAGCTCGTCGGTGTCCCCCAGGACTTCGAGGAACTGCTTGCCGGAATAATCGATGAAGGTGGCGCTGCGCTCATCCACGATGAGGCGGGACGCGCCGGTGGCGGCGTCCACGGCGATCACCCGCAGCACCTGGTGGCCGCGCTGGTTGTGCACGTAGAAGTAGCGGCTGGAATCCTTGGCCCAGATGACCCGGAGATCCTCCCCGTAGCCGAAGTAGGGCGTGGGAGCCAGGGCCGGATCCGGAGCGCTTTGGGTGCGCGCCGCGGGGTCGATCAGGACGGGCCGGACCACGGGCAGAGGATCCCCGGGCTTGGCGTAGTCGAGCACGTGGGTCCTGGGCTCCAGCTGGTCCTTGGGGGAGGATTCCACCAGGGTCACCTTGTGGATGGGCACCTGGCTGGAACGCTGGGCCACGAGCTTCCGGCTGTCGGGGCTCCACAGGAAGGAGCCGGTGTAGGCATCGGCCGTGGTGCCGTCCGTGGTGCGGTAGATTTCCTTTCCGCCGGCGGCGCGGATCACCACGTTGGAATCCTGCAGCTGGGCGGACCAGCGGCCGTCGGGGCTGATGACCAGGCCCGCGGTGCGCTGGGACGGCTCATCGTCGCTGTCGGGGGCGGGCGGCTGGGGGCCGGCCTTGGGCGGGGCGCCCGTCGTCAGGGCAGCGCTCTTCAGGTTGAACCGCCACCAGCCCTCCTCGGTGCGGAAGAGGAGCTGGCTCCCGTCGCCGGGAAAGGACAGGCCTTCGATGGGCAGCTTGACGGGATCGACGGGTTTGCCCGTCGCCTTGGCCAGGCCGGCGGCCAACTTGGCGTGATCGAAGGCCGGGGCCTTCCGGCCCGTTCGGGCCTGGACCCGCAGCCATTCCTGGCCCCCGCCCGGGAGACCCCTGCGGTACCAGAAGGAGGCGCCGTCCTCGGCCCAGGCAGGATCGACGGCCATCCGCCGGTTTTCCTCCGCGACCAGCTCCTTCATGCGGGCGGCGCGCTGGTAGTCCGCGCGGGTGCCCTGGGCGCCCAGGACGCAGCCCAGGCAGAGGGCGAGGATCAAGGTTCTGGAGGACATGGAGACTCCCTGAGAGGTTGGAGGTTCATGGGGGCGCGGACCGCCCGGGGTTTTGCCGCGGCCGCTCAGTCCGCCCATTCCAGGAGGGGCAGTTCGACCTGCGGATCGCTGAGCCATTCCGCGCCGGCGGCCGTGACCAGCACCATCTCTTCGATGGACACGATGCCATGGCCCGGAACGCTGAGCCGGGGTTCGATGGTGAAGACCATGCCCGCTTCCAGGGGCCTGAAGGGCTTGCCCGCGTACTTGGCCCAGGCGGGCCCCAGCAGGGCGGTGCCGTCGTGGGCGAAGCGGCCCACCTGGTGGCCCAGGCCGAAGGGGTACTCCTCGTAGCCCGCGGCCAGGAGCGTCCGGCGGGCGGCGGCGTCGGCCTCCACCCCCTGCGCGCCCGGCCTCAGCACGGCCTTGGCGGCCTCGATGGCGCGGCGCAGGGTGTCGAAGCCGCGGCGGACGGCTTCGGGAAGCGAGGTCTCGCCGGGCCTGGCCACGTAGAAAGTGCGCTGGAGATCCGAGCAGTAGCCGTCGACCCGGACGCCGAAATCCATGGTGACCAGGTGGCCCGGTTCCACGGCCCGGGCCGTGGGGCTGTAGTGGGCCTCGGCGGTGTCCGGGCCCGTGAAGACGGAGGGGCAGGTGTCGGGGTGCCAGGCGAAGGTCAGGCCGCGGCGGCGGACTTCACTTTGCATGAAGGCCGCGATCTCCCGCTCGGTGCGGCCTGGGACGATCTGCGCCTGGACCAGATGGAAGATCTCCTGGGCGTGGCGGATGGCCTCGCGCATGGACGCGAGCTCCCCGGCGGATTTCCGCTCCCGCAGGGCGGAGACCACGGGCTCGGCGGAGACCAGCCGGTCCGCCATGCCCAGCTCTCCCAGCAGTCCCTGGAGGGTAAGGAACATGCCGTGGGTGAGGCCGTCGCAGATTTCGCTGCCTTCGGAATAGTTCACGGCGATGCTCGCGGGGTCGAGGGCGCGGAGGCAGGCCAGGAAAGGCTCCCGGAAGCTGGCGACGAAATCGTGGACCTCATCGTAGGCGCCGGTCTCTTCCACCGCGGCGCGGTCGTAGCGGCCCACGATGGCCCGGGCGCGGCCATCGGGCGTGACGATGAAGGCCGAATGCCAGGTGAGGGGGCCGGGGGCCAGGAAGGGCAGGATCGGATCGCCGTTGATCTCGGTTTCCCGGGTGAAGGTGATCCAGCAGCCGAGTCCGCATTCGGCCAGGATCTGGGCCGCCTGCTGGATTTTTTCCTTGATCATCATGGGGACCCTCTATGCGGCGTAGCGTTCCAGACGCGAAAGCTGGAGGAGGACGAGCAGGGCCGAGCAGGCCAGCAGGCCGACCAGGAGCAGGTAGTACTGATGGTGGGGCATGCGCCCGTAGAAGCTGCCGATGAGGCCGGAGGCGTAGCCGCCCGTGGCCGTGGCCGCGAACCAGCATCCCATCATCCGGCCGCGGAGGCGCGGCGGCGCCACCTTGGTGACGAAGGATTGGCCGAGGGGGGAGATCAGGACCTCGGCCACGGTGATGATGCCGTAGGCACCGATGAGCCAGGCCGGGGACATGAGGGGCCGGTCGAGGTCGCCTCCCCGGTGGCTGGCCCAGCTCATGACCAGCATGGCCAGGCCCATCACCAGCATGCCCAGCAGGATCTTCCGGGGGGTGGACGGCTCGGCGCCCCGCGCCCGGAGGAGGGTGAAGAGGCCCAGGAGGACCGGCGTGAAAACCAGGATGAAGGCCGGCTGGAAGAACTGGTAGGTCTCCGGGCGCATGAGGGGCACGGCCCGGGTGGAGCGTTCCGCGAAGAGCGTCATGGCGAAGCCGTTCTGGTAGAAGCCGGTCCAGAAGAGGGCGGCCACCGCGAAAAGCCCCAGGAGGACGAGCACCCGCCGCCGCGACTCCCCGGAAGACATGGCCTGCGCCGCGCCTTCCTCCGCCGCCCCGGAGCCGTCGGTTTCCACCAGTCGCGCCCGGCCGCGGTAGAAGACAGCCTGGGCCAGGAGCATGCCCGCGGCCCCGACCCAGAAGGAAGCCCGGTAGCCGCCGGACCAGAAACCCAGGGCCGTGGCCGCGATGGGCGCGGCGGCCGCGCCGATGTTGACGCCCATGTAGTAGATGTTGAACCCCGCATCGCGCAGGTGCAGCCGGTCGGCGTAGAGGTTGCCGACCAGCACCGAGATGTTCACCTTGAGGATGCCGGTGCCGAGGGCGATGAGGCAGAGCCCCGAAACGAAAAGCGCCGCCTGGGCCCGCGAGGAGAGGCCCAGGGCGATGTAGCCGAGGGTCATGAGCGCGGCGCCGAGCCGCACCGTGGTGATCTGGCCGAGGATCCTGTCGCCCAGCCAGCCTCCCAGCAGGGGGAAGAAATAGCACCCGGCCAGGAAGAGGCCGTAGACCATGCCCTTGGTCCCGTCGCTCCAGCCCATTTCCTTGTCCATGTGGAGCGTGAGGACGGCCATGAGGGTGTAGAAGCCCAGCCGTTCCCAGACCTCCGTGAGGAACAGGGTGGCGAGTCCTGCCGGGTGGCGGTGGCTGTCTGGGCTCATCAGGTACTCCGTCGGTGGAGGCTGGCCGCAGAAGGGCTCCCTCCGCGGATGCGCGGCGGCGGCTCGTCTTCGGAGGGGGCGCTGGGATTCAGCGGCGGGGAGGGGCGGTGGATTCCCGGATCACGAGTTGGGTGGCGAGGCTGATCTCCTGGGGCGTCTTGCGTCCAGGCTTGGCCTCCTTCAGTTGCTTCATGAGCCGGCTCATGGCCTGGAAGCCGATTTTGTAGCGGGGCATGGCCACCGTGGTCAGCGGAGGGGTCGAGTGGGCTGCCGGCCAGATGTCGTCCAGGCCGATGACGGACAGGTCCTGGGGCACGCGCAGGTCCCGGGCCCGGGCCTCGCCCATGACGCCGAGGGCCATGAGGTCGTTGGCGGCGAAGATGGCGGTGGGCCAGGTCTTGTTGTTGTCGAAGATCCGCCGGGCCGCCTCCCGGCCCCCCTCGATGTGGAAGTCGCCCTCTTCGCACTGGATCTGGCCGGGCTTGATGCCATGGGCCGCCAGTTCCTCCATGAACATGTCCCGGCGGCGGCGGCTGGTCTGGAGGTCCAGGGGCCCGCTGACGTGGGCGAAGCGCCGGTGTCCCAGGCCGACCAGGTGCTCCACCGCCGCGCGGATGCCGGGGCGGAAATCCACGTTGATCGAAACGGATTCCAGGGGCGGGATGGAAGGATCCCGGTCCACCACCGTGACGGGGATGTTGTGGCCGGCGAGGGTGGTGAGCCATTCCTGGGAGGTGCGGCTGAACAGGATGATCACGCCGTCCACCCGGCGGTCGATGAGCGAATGGATCAGGGTGGTGCCGCGGTCGAGGTCGAAATTGGTGTTGCCCAGGAAGAGGTTGTAGCCCTCGGGAAGACCCGCGTCCTCGACGCCCTTGATCACTTCGGCGTAGAAGGGATTTCCGATGTCGGACACCAGCACGCCCACTGTGAAGGTGCGCTTCCCGGAGAGGCTGCGGGCCACGGCGTTGGGCCGGAAGCCCAGCTTCGCCACCACGGCCAGCACCTTTTCGCGCGTGGCGGGGCGGATCGGCGCATCGCTTCCGGAAAGGACCCGGCTCACCGTGGCGCGGGACACGCCGGCCTCTTCAGCCACGTCCGTGATGGTGGACATTTTGATCGGGCGGATTGCTTGCTTCAATTCGCTGCCCCTTCCTTCTCGGTCCTTCATGCGCAGTTCGACGGCCTAACCCAAGGATATTCTCGCTACTTTGCGCTGAAGCGGTAGACCGTCTCGCTGCGGTAGACCCGCCCCGGCCACAGGATGGTGGAGGGGAACAGGGGCTGGTTGGGAGAGTCCGGGTAGTGCTGGGTCTCCAGGCAGAAGCCGCTGCGCCTCGGGTAGGCCTGTCCGGCCTTTCCGACCAGGGTGCCGTCCAGGAAGTTCCCCGCGTAGAACTGGATGCCGGGCTCCGTGGTGAACACCTCCATGCGGCGGCCCGAGGCCGGCTCATCCACTGTCGCGGCCAAGGCGAGCCCCCGCTTCTGGCGGTCCAGGACCCAGTTGTGATCGTACCCCTGGCCGAAGCCGAGCTGTTCGTCCTGGGCGGAGATCCGCTCGCCGATGGCATGGGGCGCCAGGAAGTCGAAGGGCCCGCCCTTCACGGAGCGGAGTTCGCCGGTGGGGATGAGTCCCTTGTCCACGGGCGTGAAGCGGCTCGCCTGGAGGGTGAGCTGGTGCCCGAGGATGTCCCCGTTCCCCTCGCCCTTGAGGTTGAAGTAGCCGTGATGGGTCAGGTTCACCGGAGTGGCCTGGTCCGTGGTGGCCCGGTACTGGATCTTCAACCCGTTGTCGGGCGTGAGCGAGAAGGACACGGTCACCCGCAGGTTGCCGGGGTAGCCTTCCTCGCCGTTTTTGGAGACGTAGCTCATCTGCAGGCAGTCCGCCCCCTTCCGCTTCACCTGCTTGGCCTCCCAGACCACCTGGTCGAAGCCCTTCACCCCGCCGTGGAGGGAGCAGGGCAGGCCGCCGGGCGTGTTGTTGGCGGCCAGCTGGTAGCTCTTGCCCTGAAGGGAGAAGGAGGCGTGGGCGATGCGGTTTCCGAAGCGGCCGACAATGGCCCCGAAATAGGGATTGCTCTTGCGGAAGGCCTCGCTGGTGTAGCCGTCCAGGGACGGGAAGCCCAGCGCCACGTCATCCACTTTCCCGGCCCGGTCGGGAACGAGCAGTCGCACCACGGTGGCGCCGTAGTTGGTGATTTCCACCTGCAGGCCGTTGCGGTTGGTGAGGGTGTACAGCTGCACCGGAACGCCGTCCTTGGTGGTTCCGAAGGGGCGGGGCGCGGGGGACGCCGCCATGGCGAAGGCGGCGCAGAGCCCTGCCAGGGCGCTGGTCATCGCGGTGCGGCGGGTGGGGGCCAAACCAGTGGGGCTCATTGGGATTCTCCAATCGAACACGGCTTGCGATCCTGGGAACGGCATTCCAGCGGCCATGATCGCGCAAAAAGTCGAAAAATGAAATCGGTTTCAGAGTGGGCGCCGGTACGCCGTGATCAACCCGCGTTTTTCGACGCAGGTTTCCGGTTGCCGGGCAGTCGCGTGATCGCGTAGAACCCGGCCAGGGCGGGATCCACGGGCAAGGCGATCGAAGCCTCGGCGTCCTGCCCGAGCCGGAACCGTTCCGCGGAACCATCGGGCCGCTCGACGCGGTAGAGGCCCGGTTCTCCCGCGAACCGCAATTCGACGGTGTGGCGCCCCGGGGTGGCGGTTTCAATGCGGAACCGGAGCGACGAGAGATCCTCTTTCACCTGCATGGAGCCGGATGCCGCGAACCGGTCGCTGTCCAGCTGCAGGTGCAGCTTCCGGCCGCCCAGAAGGGCGTGGAATCGCCTTCTCACGCCATCTTTCAGCGCCACTTCCAGGAATCCCTCCGCCGGTTTCCAGGTGCCGCCGTAGCAGATGCGACCGAACAGGGGGTCGTCGGCGAGGATGGTCGAGGCGCTCCGGAGCGCCCCGCAGAACCCGAGATCCGATTCGGAGCTGTAGTACCAGGGGCCGCGGTGATGGGGCTGTCCGAGCCAAGTCCGGCCCTTGGCCGCCGGCTCGAAGCCGCCGCCGGCGCCGCCGTCGTTCTCCGGGCCGGGGAACCAGTAGCCGTAGCCGGATTCCGCCGTTCCCGTGTTCATGAGGGCCCAGGCGCTGAGGATGGAGGCATAGCCCAGGCGCAGGAAGGGGGCCTGGTTCCGCGCCTGGTTTCCAGCATGGTTCAACCCGTGGTCGAGGATGGCGCCGCCGCCCATGGGGGACATGTAGGACAGCGTGAAGGCGTCTCCGCCCGTGCCACGGTAGTCGCTCCCCAGCAGGTAGTAGGCGGGCTCGATCCATCCGCGGCAGAAGAGATTGGCCTTCAGCTGGCGCTCCAGGAAGGCCTTGGCCTTGGCGCGATCGATGGCTGGGCTCTTCAGGGCCGGGCTCTTCTGGGCTGAGCTCTTCAAGGCATAGGTGGCCAGGGCATGCGTGGATTCGAATCCCGTGGAATCGAAGGGATACTCGGAACCGAACAAGTCGGGCCGCCCGTTGACGAAGAACCGCGCCTTCCTGTCCCAATGCTCCGCGAGGGTGCGGCTCTCGGCCTTCCACCCCTCCTTCTCCAGGCAGCCGATCAGGTGGGGGATGACCGTCTCGTTGTAGTACCCGGTTTCGTAGGGGGACCACTTGGCGATGGCCATGGGGACCGTGAACATCGCCAGGCAGGTGCCGTAGGCCCGCCGGAGGTAGGTTTCGGCGCCCAGGAGGGTGCGCACCTCCGGGTGGTGCCGGGCCACGCGGTACATGCCCAGGTACGTGGCCACGATGTGGGGATAGTCGTAGACCCGCCACAGATGCTGGCGGCCCTTGGGGCCCGGATCGGGGCTTTCGCGGTTCTGCTTCCAGTCGGGAATGCCGTAGATGCCGTAGGGGAAAGGCTCGGCCTCGGTCTGCTGGAGGCCGCCCCACACGAAGTGCTGGAGGTACTCGTCCAGCGCGTCGACTTCGGATTGCACCGGGTATTCCGCCAGCTTGGAAGCCAGGAAGGCGGGCTTGCCGAGGCCGGGATCGTCGCAGGTCACTTCATAGATCCGCCATCCCTTGATCTGGTCGTAGTTGTCGGGGCCCAGCAGGGTGTGGCTCTCCATGTTCCATTCGGCGAGGAGGCCGCGGTACCACTTGGCGGGATCGCGGTGCTGGTGGCGGGCGATGAAGCTGCCCCGTTTCTGGATGAGGGTTTCCAGGGGCTCGGTGCTGAAGAACTCCAGGTAGAGGTGGCGGCCGTTTCCGTATCTCACGGTCAGGCGGTTCTCGCCCAGCCTGGCGAAGCGGACCTGGAAGAGCCGGGTTCCGTCCTTTCGGGAGCCGACCTCCACGATGGTGGTGGCCGTTGGGAATTCCGCTTCCAGGGTCTGGATGCGGGCCTTCGACCGCAGGGCCACGGTGGCTGTCAAATCGCTGGGGACGGTCATTCCCGGAACGACCTGGGTATCCACATGCCCTTCGTCCACGAGGACCTTTCGCACGCCGTCGTAGCCGTCCGCCCACTGGAGCTTGAACCCGTAGGTGTGGGAATCGCCTTCGGATCCGGCGGGGTTCAGCCGGAGCTCCGTTCCGGGCTGGCGCCAGGTCCCCTCCCCCCGAAGAGCTTCGAGGGCGCGCTTGGCATGGATGTAGATCCGGTAGCCACCCTCGGCCTCCCAGTATTCCAGGCTGGTGTCTCCCAGGGTGGTCATGGTCAGGTAGGGCTTGGCGCTGTCGGGCCGCATCCAGAACAGGAAGGATCCCGATCCGGAGATGAAGCTGTGCTTGAGCACGGAGGTCTTTTCGGAACCGTGGCGGCTGAAATCCGTCCGGAGCGGCAGGGGCAGGGACAGATCGCCCACCTCCAGCGGCTTGCCGGTGGTGTTCCTGAGCTTGACCGTCCAGAAGAGGCCCCCGCCCCTGGCTTCAAAGCGGCTGTCCACGGACAGCCCGGGGCCGCCGTTCGTGGCCTCGCGCCAGTCCTCCCCGGCGGTCCGGTAGCGCGCGCTCACATCGCCGAGCCGCTTCCCCGGGGCGATGTACTCCATGCCGTGATGACTCTTCGGGCCCTTGAGGCTGACGAGAAAGCCACCCTCGAGTTTCGCATCCATGGATGATGCGGCCAGCCCAAAAGCAGGGGCCAGGGCTAGAGCCAGGGCCAGGCGCGCGATGGCGCGGACGAAGGGGATCTTTCTGAACATCAAAACCGCCTTACGGAGGGGAGATGGGGATCTAGAGAAGGTTCTTGGCCTTGAGCTGTTCCTCCAGCCGGCGGACCCTGCGGAAGGCCAGGAATCCGAGGACGCCGCCCCCGATGAGGGCGGCCCCCGGCACGAGGGCCGCGAGGAGAAGAAGCAGTTCCATGCAGCCTAGATTGCCCATGTCGGCTCCTGTGGGGAGGGAGGGTGGACCCTCAGGCGAGGGAGATCCGGTAGCGGCAGCTCTTGGCGCCCCGCAGGATGGAGGCGACCACTTCGGCCTTCACGGGCCTGCCCGCCACGGCGGAGAACAGCTTCTCGGCAAAGCCCTCGGAGCAGTCGCAGAGCAGGGCGGATTTCTGCGGCGCCTCCTGGTGGTTCAGGGGGCACACGCAATAGGACTTGGCCTCGTCGATGCGGATTTGGCCCGCGGCCTTGTCGTATTCGATCTTCCAGCCCCACTCGGCGGCGAGAAAGGCCAGGAAGGCGTCCATGTTCCCGGCGTAGGGCGCGACCTGCCTGCCCATGTCGAGGTGGTCGAAGTGGGCGGCGGCGCAGCCCTTCAGCACGGATTTCGCAGCCTTGCGGTCCACGCTCTGCTCCAGCTGGGGCAGCAGCGCCGCGATCCACTTGGAGGGCATGGGGTCCTTGACGGTCTGGATGCCTTCCCCAGCCGCCTCCGCAGGCGAGGCGGCGGCCAGGCGCGAGAAGCCGCAGGCGCAAAGGCCCGTCGCGCATGAGGCGAGGAAGGACCGGCGGGTGCTTTCCATGGCGCGGCTCCTGTCAGCTATTGGGCGCGCTTGGCCAGGAGGGGATCCAGCCAGGCCGCGTGCGGGGCGTTCAGCCAGTCGTCGTCCTCGGGAGCCGCATCCTTGGCGACGGCGCGAAGGATCAGCTGCTTCACGCCGGTGACATCGATGCGGAAGGTCTTGGGCCCGGCGGCCTTCGCCAGGGCGCCGCTGGTCCACAGTTCCCGGCCGTCACCCAGCACCACGAAGGTCACCGGCGTCTTCTCCCGATCGGAATCCTCGAAGGCGGCCTCGGCCGAGAAGGTGGTGAAGAGGCCTTTCAGATCGAACGCCACTTCCGAGGCGGGGTGGGCCGCCAGGCCCTGGCGGTGGCGGGAGGCCACGCTGAAGGTTCGCGGCTCGGCGCCGCGGCCTTCGGAGCGCGAGGGCTCGAGCTCCTCGAGTTTGGCGGTGTCGGGGAGCAGGGCCGCCAGGGTGAAGGTCAGCTCGGCCTTCTTCGGCCCCTTTTGCTCGATCCCATCCTCCCAGACGCTGCGCACTTCGGCGGTGTGCTTCCGGGCTGGGTCCAATCCGCGCAGGGGGAAGCGGGGCGTGCCGGTGCGGCCCAGCAGCTGGCCGTCCAGGTACACCTGGTAGCCGGCGTTGAGGTAGTACTGATCCTTCCATTGCAGATCCACGCCGTCGAGGCCCCGGGGCTCCGCCTGCAGGCCCACGGGGGCCTGGGTGGGATAGTGGTAGTAGTCCGCGGGCTTGAAGGCCACCTTCCAGGACACGGCCTGGGTCTTGCGGGAGGTGATGCGGAGCGTGGCCCAGCCCTGGTGCTGGGTGATCTGCACGGGCAAGGGGCCGGAGGCGGAGCGGGCCGAAGCCTGGCTGATCTCGAAATTCTGTCCCCGCGGGAAGGCGAAGTGCAGCTCGTAGGGATCATCCTTGACGACCTGGCTCTTCCCGGAGAACCCGGTGTCGTGGCGCTGGAGTTCCTGCAGGTCCACCCAGCCCTGGGTGAGGTGGCGGTTGGTCGATACCAGCTGGATCTGGCCGTCGCTGGGCACGAGGCTGAGCACCCGGCAGCTGGTGGGCGCGAGGTCCAGGGCCACTCCCGCCTCCCAGGCGCCGAGGTATTCCTGGTTCCAGAAATCGAAGACGTGGACGGGGGCGTTGGCGGGCAGGCCCAGATCCTTCCAGCCCAGGTAGAGCTGGTCGGGGCGGTCCTGGCGGAAGTTGAAGGCGCCCACCACGTCGTAGCCGCGGCCCAGGTGCTGCACCTTGAGATCCCAGATGCGCTTGTTCCGGGTGGCGGGGAAGAGGTCCAGGGGGCGGATGTCCGTGGCGGGGAACACCCTGCGGAGGATGTTCACCCGTTCCTGCGACAGGTCCGGCAGGCGGTCGCTGGCGAAGAGGGCCTGGCCCGTGAGGCCCTGGAGCGAGGCCCAGACCCGGGCCTGGTCCAGGGTGAGCGGCGCGCGCAGCAGCATCACGTCGGGATCGGTGTACCAGGCGATGTTGTGCTGGTAGTAGGACTGCAGGGTGGGCGCCAGGGCCGTGAGGAAGCCTTCCCAGCCCAGCACCACATCGCCGCCGGTGCGCGATCCGTTCATGATGCCCATGCCTTCCACGGGAAGGCCCCAGCAGCCCAGGAGGTAGCGGTCGGGCCCGAGGCCCGCGCGGATGGCGTCCAGGGTGCGGCGGTAGAGCTGGTCCGGCGCGCCGGGCTTCTGCATGAAGGCTTGGGTCTTGCCGTACTCCTCCACCACGATGGGCTGGCCGTCGATCTTCAGGTAGTCGTAGCCCCAACCGGCGAGCCGGGAGAAGAGGCCCTTCAGGTAGGCCTGGGAGGCGTCCGAGGAGGGATCCACCAGCCACTTGCCTTCCCAGGTGTCCGAGGGCGAGGTGCCGTCGGGCTTGCGCAGGAACACGCCCGGCGAAGCCTGCACCACCTGGTCGTTGGATTGGCCGTGCGGCGCGATCCACAGGCCGGGCGTGAAGCCCTTGTCCTTGATGTAGCGGGCGAGGCCGGCCATGCCGCTGGGGAAGTGGCGGTCCACGGCGCTCCAGTCCCTGGAACCATGGCTGCCGTCGGCCTTCTCCGCCTGCCATGCATCGTCGATCTGGACGATCCGGGCCCCGTAGTCCTTGAGGTTCCGGGCGATCCAGTCGGTGTTGCGTCGCACTTCCTGCTCGTTGAGATCCTGGTAGTAGTAGTACCAGGTGCAGAAACCCGATGGAGCCACGGGAAAGATGGACTTGTCCACGGGCTTGAAGAATTTCAGCTTCAGGGTGTCGCGGTAGTAGTGCGGCATCCGGCTGCCGTCCTGGAGGACGAGTTCGTCCGCAGCGGGATCGTAGGTGCCCTGGGCCAGGCTGGTCTTCACGTCGCCGAGGGTCATCACGAACAGATCGCCGTTGGCGCTGTCCTTCACGCGGGCCGGGATGGGGAAGGGCCAGGTTTTTGCTGGAGTTCCCGGCCGAGCTTTAGCCGGAATCTCAGCTTTGACTTGGCCCGCGGCCAGGATGCAGGTCAAAGCCAGCAGGAGGGCTGGACGGGAAGGGACTGGCATGGACTACTCCTGATTCCGGGGACAGGGCTGGAAGCGCCAATCCACGTGTTCCCCGTAGGCCATGGTCTTGTCCACCAGGCGGTAGAGCTCGGGGTCGTGGGCCTTGAGGGCTTCGCGGGTGGTGATGGGCCGGTCCGCCTTCAGGGGCGCGAAGCCGTCGCCGGCGGCGTCGAAATAGGCGGAGACGCCGGCGGTCCAGTAGGCGAAGCGGTCCTGGGCGCCGGGCGTCCCGCGCCATAGCCCCAGCTGAGCCGCATGGGCGAAGGCGGCCCGCACCTGGGCGTCGAAGCGCACGTCCATGCGCTGGACGCGCAGCTCGTACTGCTGCCGCTCGGCCCCCTTCCGCTCGAAGGCGGCATCCACCAGGCGTCCGCCGGCGGCGGTGTAGACGGCCTTGGCGAGCACGCTGAGGGTCATGCATTCCCCGGCGAAGGGCTCGCCGGGAAGGCTGAGGACGTTCTCCTCGGGCACCACCATCAGCTTCAGCTCCGGGGCGTAGTCCAGGAAGCGCACCTCGTCGAAGCCGTGGGCGGCCTTGTCCGCCTTGAGTTCGGGGAGATCGCTCAGGCTTTCGCCCCGGCCCAGCACCACCAGCCGCGCCCCCTGGTGGATGAGCACCTTCAGGAGGTCGTGGCGGTAGGCGAACAGCTTGCGGATGGTGTCGTTGGCCTTCAGCAGCGCCCGGTCGCTCACCTTGGCGGTGCCCAGCACCGGGAACTCCCGGGCGTAGGTGAGCTTGGTGTAGACGGAGGCGGCGCCCAGGGCGGGCGGGGGGGCGATGACCGAGGGCTGGCTACGCAGAGGGCGCAGCCGCCAGTCCTGGGCCGGGCTGAGGTGGAAGACCCGGTGGACGAAGGCATAGGCCTCGGGCTGGTACCGCTTCAGCCCCTCCCGGGTGGTCACGGGGCCGTGGTTCCAGTTGTTGCCGCGCTCGCAGTCGAAGTACATGGTGACCAGCTCGGCCCAGTATTCGGTGGCGCTGGATCCTGCGTAGGTGTTGTGGAATAGCCCCTGGGCCACGGCCCGGCGGTACAGCGCCTCCAGGTTCTTCTGCCAGCTGGGGTCCATGCGGGCCAGGGTGGCGTCGATGGTGTGGGCGAATTCGTGGAGCCCCACGCTCATGTCGTCGTAGCGGTCGTTGGCCAGGTTCAGGAGGTTCTCTTCGCCGAAGCTGGTGACATCGTCTCCGCCGGTGCCGCGCACCCGCTCGTTCCAGAAGGCCGGGTCGGGCGTGTCCCGGTAGTCGGGAAGGTCCGTGTAGACCTGGTCCTTGCCGATGATGACCAGCCGCGTGCCGAAGGCGGCCATGGCCTGGATGATGTCGGGCCGCCCCGCCAGCACGTGGGTGACGATGTCGTAGGTGCGGTGCAGGGCCTCGTCAGCCACGGCCTCCCCAGCCAGCACCGGCATGCCCTGGATATCGAGGCTCTTGCGGTAGAAGGCCCGGGCGGTCTCCCGGCGCTTCGCCTCGAAGGTGCTGAACATCTTTTCGGTGGGAGGCTTCACCGGGGGAATGGCCTGGGCCAGGAGCGGAAGGCAAAAGGCCAGAAAAGCCGGGGGCAGGAATCGATGGATGGTCACGCCAGGTCTCCTGAAGTGGAATCGCCGGGACCGGCTATTGCGCCGGTTACTGCACAGCCCATTCGTAGAGGCCCGCCGAGAGCCCCGGTTTGAGTCGCACTTCGAGGCGGAGGCCGGTGGTGGCCACGGGGGCGAAGGTGGTGTTCAGCAGGACGCCGCGGGTGGTGGGGTAGGCGGCGCCGCTGACGGGCTGCCATCCGCCCTCCTTGGTGCGGTAGAGCAGGCGCCAGGATTCCGGCACGGCGCAGCCGCCGCCCGCAGGCTGGTCGTCGAACCAGCACACGGACACCTGGGATACGGTGGCAGGGGCCTTGAACTGGTAGTCCACCCACTCCACGCCGCCGTTGTGGGGCCAGAAGTCGAAGTGGGGCGCGAAGCCGTCGGTGGCGTTCTGGGGCACCAGCTGATCGCTCAGCGCCTCGGTGCCCATGCCCTGCCGCATGAAGGAGACGGTCACCTTGCTTTCGGAAGCCAGGGTGGGTTTGGGGGGCAGGGGCACGTCCTTCGCGTCGGTGGGCAGCCAGACCTGCATGGGCGAGGGGCCGCGGTTCGCCCATGCGAAATAGGGAATGGCGGTCACGGTGGCGGCGGTCGAGGCGGTTCCGCCGTCCTTGAGGCGGGAGATGCGGTGGGCTCCCTGGATGTCCAGCACGGTCACGCCGCCCAGGAATCCGGGCCGGCTCACGGGCTTCACGTCATGAAGGGCGGGAACCGCCACGTCGAAGACATCGCCGCCGTTGTCGCTGCCTTCCAGGCAGTAGACCATGGGCCCGCGCTCCAGCGCCACGCGGCCGCGGGTGGCCGCCACATGGGCGTTGCCCACCACCGTGCGCACGGGCATGGGCAGATCCACTTCCACCGTGTCTCCCTGGCGCCAGGTCCGGGTGAGGATGGCGTAGCCGTCCCGCAGCTCGGCCGGGACCGTCTTGCCGTTCACGGAGACCGTCCAGGCCCCGGCTTCAGCCCCGGTGCCGGCCAGGGCATTCCGGTAGGCGTAGAGGTCGCTGGGCAGGGGCTGGCCCTTGGTCCAGCCGGGAATGCGGATGCAGAGGCTGAAGGCGCCGGGCCGCTTGGGGTCGACCCCCATGCGGATCCGCCCGGACCAGGGATAGTCCGTGGTCTGGCTCAGGGCCACCTTGGTGCCCGCCACTTCGGCGGTGGCCTGGCTCTGGGCGTAGAGGTTCACGAAGAGGCGGTCGTCCTTCACGGCGTACATGTAGCCCGATAGTGCGGCCAGGGTGCGCAGGACGTTGGGCGGGCAGCAGGCGCAGCCGAACCAGGGGGCCCTGCCGGCATGCCCGTGGTTGTTCCGGCTCTTGCCGTCGTAGACCAGGGGGTTGGGATAGAAGAAGCGGTCGCCGCTGAGGGAGACGCCGCTGAGGAAGCCGTTGTAGAGGGTGCGCTCGAAGACATCCATGAACTTGGACTCGCCGGTCATGAGGAACATGCGGTGGTTCCACATCAGGTTGGCGATGGCGGCGCAGGTCTCGTTGTAGGCGCGCTGGGGCAGCTCGTAATCGTCGCCGAAGGCTTCGCCCGAGCCACGGGCGCCGATGCCGCCCGTGATGTAGAGCTTGCGGCCCACCACGTTGTCCCAGATGCGGGTGATGGCCTTCATGTAGCTGGGATCGCCGGTGAGGGCGGCCACGTCGGCCATGCCCGAATACATGTAGCCGGCCCGCACGGCGTGGCCCACGGCCTCGTCCTGGTCCACCACGCGCTTGTGCATCTGGGCGTAGGTGTCGCCGCCGGGGCCGCGGACATCCAGGAAGAACTTGGCGAGCTTGATCCAGCGCTCGTCGCCCGTGGCCCGGTAGAGCTTGGCCAGGCCCATTTCCACCACCTGGTGGCCGGGGGCGATCTTCAGGTCCCCCTTGCCGAAATCCTTCCACAGCAGCTCGGCGCTCTTCAGGCAGACGTCAAGCAGGGCCCGCTTGCCCGTGGCCTGGTAGTAGGCCGTGCCCGCCTCGTAGAGGTGGCCCAGGTTGTAGAGCTCGTGGCTGAGGTCGGGGTCGTTGAGCCAGCGCTTTTGATGGATCCACGGGTGGGCGGGCGAATCCGGGTGCATGGTGCGCCAGGTGTACAGGTAGCCGTCCGGCTCCTGGGCTGCGGCGATCCGGGTGATGATGCCGTCGCAGAGGGCTTCCAGGGCGGGGTCCCGCTGGAGGCTCAGGGCGTAGGCGGCGCCCTCGATGCTCTTGTAGGCGTCCGAATCGTCGAAGGTGTACTCGGTGAGAGGCTTCATCTGGAAGTCCTTCTCGCCGGCGGCCCGGCGCCGCATCACCTCGGCGGCCTGGTCGAAGTTCTTGATGCGCCCGGTGGCCTCGCACTGCTCGAAGGCGAAGGGCAGGGTCACCTTCCGGTTCACCTCCTGGCGGGGCTGCCAGAAGCCCCCGGTGATGCGCACGGAGGTGAAGGGCACAGGCTTCACCGGGTAGTCGGCGGCGGTGGCGAAGGTGGCGCAGAGGGCGAGGGCGGGGCCCAGGGCCCTCCAGGGGGAAGGCAGGATGCGGGGTTTGAAGGAAAGCATGGCTGCTCCAGAACGGGGAGGGATCAGAGCTTAGCGCTGGGCATCCGCGCGGATGGTCCTGACGCCGAAGATGGCTGGGGTTTCGCTGTCCGGGGCCGCCTCGATGCGGACGGTGACCGTTTTCTTGCCCTGGACCAGGGCCTGGGGCACGGCGTATTCCCGGTCGAAGAAGCGCGGGACGCCGCCGCGCTCGATGACCTCGTCCGCCACTTTGCGGCCGTCCACGAGAACGCTGAAGGTGCGCTTGCGCCATTCATCCTGGAAATAGGTCAGGACCACGGAGGTGGGATGGGCCGTGTCCACGGGCATGTCGAAGGAGAACCACTGCTTCGCGTGGCGGAAGGGGCGGCCCTGGATCCGGCGCATCTCCTCGAGGATCAGGCCCTCGCCCTTGAAGTTGAAATCGCGTTCGGGCTGCATCTCGCCGGGCTGGGCGTAGGCGACGGTGGCCAGCTGGAGCCTGCGTTGGCGTTCCGCGGCCTGGGCGTACTCGGCGGAGCGGGCCTGCCACTCCTTGGGCGTGAACAGATCGAAGTAGACGGCGTAGGAGCGGCGGTGCAGCTGGAAGAAGGGAACCAGGTCCACTTCGTGGGGATTGCCTGCGCCTTCGGTGCGGAACTGGCCGGGCTTCCCGGGGACGGGTTTGATCCACTCGTCCAGGGGCCGCTCAGCGGCCACCAGCACGGGCACGTTGCCTTCCTTCCAGGTTTCGAAGTTCTCCTCGGCGCCCAGGTTGCCGGCCAGCACCAGCGGGCCCCAGAGGATGGCGGCCCGGCGCGGGTTGTCCGGCAGCGCTTCGAGGCGCAGCTTTTTCGGCATGAGCAGGCGCACCACGTCGCCGCTCTTCCAGGTGCGGGTGATCTCCACATAGGCGCCGGGCTTGGCCAGGGACGGCAGGCTCTCGCCGTTGACCTGGACCTGGAAGCCTTCCTGGGCCCAGGCGGGACGGCGCAGGTTCAGGGTGAAGGCCCTGGGGGCCTTCACGGTGAAGGTGAGGGTGGCCTGGTCGCCCAGGGGCATGTCCGTGGTGGTGGCCACGGATACTCCGGCGGCTTCCCAGGCGGCGGTGGAGGGCGCGTAGAGGTTGACCCAGAACCGGTTCCCGGCCTCGTAGTAGATGCCGAAGGCGTGCAGGGCGTGACTTTCCATGCCCGACCCCACGCAGCAGGTGAAGTCGTGGTCGAGATCCTGGTACTCGTGCTGCACGCCCCGGCCCACGGGCACCATGTAGCAGGTGCGGCCGTCCTGGGGATCCATGGAGGCCAGGATGTGGTTGAACAGGGCCCGCTCGTGGAATTCCGCGTAGTGGGGATCCGGGCGCAGGGCGAAGAGCTTCCTGGCCATCTTGATCATGTTGTAGACGTTGCAGGTCTCGGCAGTGCGGCCGTCGACGCTGTCCGACATGCGGTCGGCGTCGAAGAAGTACTCGTTCTTGCCGTGGCCGCCGGTGGCGAAGGTGTGGTGCTGGGCTACACGGTCCCAGAAGAAGGAAGCCGCGAAGCCGTCTCCGGAATCGCCGGTGTAGGCGTAGCGCGCCAGGTTGCCCATGAGCTTGGGCACCTGCGTGTTGCCGTGCAGGCCGCTCAGCTTGTCCTCGTGCCGCTTCAGGGGATCGAGCACCGCGGTGTGCTCGAACTTGTAGGAGAGGTCGAGCCAGCGCCGGTCCCCGGTGTCGGCGTAGAGATCCGCCAGCACTTCGTTCATGGCGCCGAATTCGGTGTTGAGCATCTTCTGGAGCTGGGCGTCGTTCAGCCCGGCGAGGGTGCGCTCCGCCCAGGCGGCGAACTTGATCTCGATGGCCAGGGCCAGGGGGTTCCCGGTGCAGCGGTAGGCGTCCCTCAGCCCGGCGTAGATCTTGTGCTGGACGTACCAGGGCGACCAGAGGCCGTTGAGGTCGAAGCCGCCGGAGCGGATGTCGCCGCGCGCCACTTCCTGGAACCGCTCCTTGCCCATCTCCAGGGCGCCCAGGTAGCCGTCGCCCTGCTTGTCCTGGACCACCTTGAGTTCGGCCAGGATGTAATCCACCTTGGTTTTGAAGCGGGGGTCGCCCGTGGCGCTGCCCATCAGGCTGATGGCGGACAGGTAGTGGCCCAGGATGTGGCCGGAGAGGTTCTTGCCGTCGCCGTCCCAGCCGCCGTAGGGCTGGGCCTTGGGCTGGAGGCCGGCCCGCTTGCGGAAGTTGGCCAGCATCCGGTCCGGCTCCAGCCGGAGCAGGTAGGCGGCATCCAGATCCTGGGCCTGCTTGAGCGGACCGCCGGTGAGGCGGACGGACTGGAGGGGCAGGGGCCGCGCCGCGTCGGCGATGACGGGCTGGATGGGCCGGGCGACCTGGGCTGGGGCCAGGGCGGCGAACAGACAGAAGGGGATGATGGCTTGCACAGGGGCTTTCACGGGATCTCTTTCACGAGGGGAAGGCGCAGGATGGTCAGGGATTGGGGAGGGAGGGTCCGGGTGAATTCGGGCCCCGGAATGTCCACCTCGGAGGTGGCGGGCGCGACCTTGGGCGGCGCGCCCACGGGGTTCTCATCGGCAAGGCCGGCGCTGAGCACCGTGAGGCGGCCCTTCCCGGCCAGGGACTGGAATCCCTGCAGCCGCACGGCGAGATCCGAGGGGCGGTGACCGGCGTTGACCACCTTGAGCACCACCTCGCGGGTGGCCTCGTCCAGCGCGGCGGTGGTGTAGAGGCCCGCCGTGGCGGTGGCCGAGGGGGCCAGGGCCAGCTCCACGGGGAGCACCCGGCTGGCCCGGTTCCCGGAGAAAAGGTGCTGCACCCAGTAGGAGGGCGTCGGCGCGGATTGGAGGCTGTCGAACCAGATGAGGTTCGGGGACCACTGCCAGGCGTCCACGCTGGCAAGGAGAGGCGCGTAGGAGGCCAGGCGCACCACGTCGGCGTTGCGCTCGAGGCCGGTCATGAAGGCGGCTTCGGACAGGGCGGCTTCCCAGGAATTGGGCCTCGGCGCCCCTGGCGCGGGCCGCGCGGGGTGGGCGGCGTATTCGCCCGCGAACACCTTGGGGCCGGTGCGGGGGTAGGCGTCGTAGCGATGGGCGTTGTTGAAGAACCAGGCCGGGGGCGCGTAGTAGTGCTCGTCCACCAGGTCGGCCTTCCGGGCCCGCAGGCCGGCCCAGAGGGTGTCGAAGTCCGCGCCGCCCATCCAGGGACCGGCGCTGCCGATGATCTGGATCTGCGGGTGCTTGGCCTTGATGGCCTGCTCGAAGCGGCTGAAGCGGTCCAGGTATTCCGGGCCCCACTGCTCGTTCCCCACGGCGAGGAACTTGAGGCCGAAGGGGGCCGCGTGGCCCATGGCCGCCCGGAGCTTGCCCCAGCGGCTGGAGGGGGCGCCGTTGGCGAATTCGATGAGGTCCAGGGCGTCCTGGATGAAGGGTTCCAGCCGGTCGAGGGGCACCATCTCCCCCGTCTCGAACTGGCAGGCCATGCCGCAGCTGAGCACCGGCAGCGGCTCCGCGCCCAGGTCGGCGCAGAGCTGGAAGAATTCGAAGAAGCCCAGCTGGAAGGACTGCTGGTAGTCCGCGGCGAAGCGGCCCTCGCCCGCCAGGTTGTCGAGCCAGCGGTTGGGCATGGGACGCCGGGCGTCGACCGGTCCCACCGTCTGCTTCCACTGGTAGCGGTTGGCGAGGTCGTGGCCTTCCACCACGCAGCCCCCGGGGAAGCGCACGAAGCCGGGTTTCATGTCGGCCAGGAGGCGCATGAGGTCGGGGCGGAAGCCATGCTTGGCCGCCACCGGCATCAGGGAGACCGCGTCGAGGTCCACCTGGCCGGGGCCTTCCAGGGTCAGCTCCAACCGGCCGCCGGGGTCCGTGGCCGCCGGATCGAGCTGCAATTCAAAATGGGCCCAGACGGGACTGTCCACCCGCACCTGCCCCCCGGCCAGGATGCGGTTTTCAGCCCCTCGGAGGGTGGCACGGAGGAGCACCGGTGCCGCCCCCCGCCGGGCCCAAAGGGTCAAACGCAAGGCCTCTCCGGCCTTGACTCCCATTCCGCGGAATCCCTCGTTGCCGACGCCATAGCCCTCGTCAGGAGCTTGGGACTGGAGACGGAGGTAGTGGGGATTCTCCGGAATGGCTGGTTTCTCGTCCTGGATGGTCATGGTGCCGCGGGCATGCTTGCGCCGCACCTCGAACCAGCCCTGAAGGCGGTTGGGAAACTCGAAGGAGCGGTTCTTCACCAGCTCCGCCCAGAGGCCCCCATCCGCCGCGAAATTGATGTCTTCAAAAAAAACGCCCCACATGGCCGGGTTGATGGCGGCGCCAGGCTTCCGGGCATCGACGGTGAGGACGGCCGACGGGACGCGGGGGCTCCGGTCCGGGGGCTGGGCTCCCAGCCAGGGAATGCCGGCCGCCAACACCAAGAGGGATGCGAATCGGATGGATCTCACGGGCACCTTGTCATCCCGCCGGAGGGGCGGGTTCAAAGAGAGATGACGGGAAGGGCGCAGGGCCCTCCCCGCCATTTTGAGGCCAGCTAGAAGCGGTAGGATCCCGTCAGCGTCAGGTAGGCCGGACGGCTGGGGTTTCCGCCCTTTTCATAGGGCATGGTGGCGGCATCCTTGGAGCGCCACTCGGTGAAGACGTAGGTCAGGTTCAGCTCGATGTCCTTGGCGACGGGGAGGCCGAGGCCCACGCGCCATCCCGCGCGCCAGTTGCGGTCCCCCTGCGGCTCGTTCGGGTTTACGCGCGTCACGAACCACTGATGCAGCGAAGGGCCGAGGAAGACATTGAAGGGGACGTTGCCGAGCTTGACCGGGTGGATCATGTCGAAGCCGATGAAATTGCCGCGGACATCGTAGGAGAACTTCCGCTCGAAGACAGTCATGGCGCTCTGCTGGCTGGGCGTCATGGCCTGGTAGGTGGAGTAGGGAATGGTCTCACTCCCGTTGCCGCGGTCCACCCGCAGCCAAGGGCTGAAGCCCGAATCCCCCGGAATGGTCACCGTGCCGCCGTAGACACGGTACTGCAATCCATCCCAGGAGGCGGGCGCCCCGATGTAGCCGAGCTCGAGGGTGTAGCCATGGCCCTTGTTGGTCATGTCCCGGGTATCGCCCTGGCTGCTGACCAGGCCTCCCTTGATGTACAGGTTGAGCGGCCCCTCGGCGAGCAGGGGAGTGGCGGCGGCGGCCAACGCCAGCCCCGCGATCATGATGGTGGTTCTTTTCATGTGAATCTCCTCGGGCCTCAGAACTTGATTCCGGTTTCAACCGTGAAGTAGCGTCCTCCGGGCATCCCGGCGTAGTAGGGCCCCCTGTACTGCATGGTCGAGGGATCCATGAAATAGCCGTTCTTGCCGTAGAAGTTCGTGGACTGGCTGCCATCAGCCAGGTTCTGGCCCATGCGCAACGTTGCGGCGTTGTCGCCCACCTGGTTCTGGGTGTAGACATGGTTGAAGGGGTTGGAAACTTCCACGCCCATCCACCAGCGGGCCAGAGGACCGATGGGGATCTCCAAGTTGTAGCGGAGGTTCAACTCGAAGGTGTCCGGGTACTGGAAGCCGCCGACCGATGTGCCGCGCTGAGCCTTGAAGATGTAGGTGCCCGCGCCGCCGTTGATCATGTTGGTGGTGGCGTAGTTGGCGGGAGCGTTGGCCATCACGGCCTGGTATTCCGCGGAGTAGGGGTTCAGATCCCACTGTTCCTGCTGGGTCCAGGTGCTTCCGGCGGTGTACTTGCCGCGGAGCACGAGGGAGGATTTCACGGCGCCGTGGCTGAGGTCGTAGGTGAACCAGAAATTGGTGACCTGGTTGATGGTGAGGCTGGGCTCGGTGATGTCTTCGGTGCTGTAGCCGAAGCGCTTCCAGAGGTCTTCCCAGCGCAGGCCCCACACCCAGTGATTGGTTCCGATGTTATCCACCCGGAGGTTGGACTGGGCGGACCAGTACTGGAGGTTCTGGTGGTTCCGGCTGTAGTTGTAGTTGCCGCCGAAGCTCAGGCGTTTCGAGAGCTTGAAGTCCCACTCGATCTCCGCCGCCGAGTAGTCGTGGTACAAGCCCGGATCGTTGGCCAGCAGGTTGCGGTAGCTGGTGACGGTGGTTCCGTTGGTGTAGGCGTTGTTGACGGAGTGCTGGTAGGGATCGGCCAGCCACTGGTAATTGTTCTTCCAATCACGCCGCACGAGGGTGAAACGGATGTTGGAGCCGTTGTCGTAGGCGCGGCGGAAGGAGATGCTGTGCTCGTCGGAGTACTCCGCCTTGAAGTTCGGGTCGAGCCCGATGAAGTCCGGCGACCAGAGGCTCCGGAAGTAGGTGTAGTTGGCTGGATTCAGGAGCTCTGAGGTGCTGGCCAGCGTGTAGCCGTCATTGGCCAGGTTGGTTCCATCGTAGGGCAGCCCGTTGGTGGTGGGATCCCAGCTGTAGTTTGCGATGTAGGGCTTCCGGCGGTGGACGAAGGCCATGTACATGGCCGCCGGGATGCGGTTGTGGAAGCGGCCGAAGGAGTAGCTGAGGAGCCGCTTCTGGTCGCCGCCGAGGTCCCACTTGAATTCGAAACGCGGGGTCAGGATGTTGTAGGCGAGGACGCTGCCTTTGTCGTCTCCCAGCTGGAAGCGGTCGAAGCGCAGGCCGCCCATGACGGAGAAGTTGGAATTCAAGGCCCAGCGGTCGTTCACGTAGAGGCTGGTGGTGGGCTGGTTGAAACTCCCGCTCTCCGGGCCCATGAAGTTCCGCATGCTGGCGACCTGGTACCACTGGTAGGCGTAAGGGCGGCTCGCCGATACGGCGTCCGTTGTCCCGGGCCAGAGGCTGGTGAGGTTCGAATGCGCCGCCCACATGACCCATTTGCCCGCGTAGGCGGAAGGATCCAGCAGAGCCCCCGAATAACCGGTGGGGTAGAGGATATCGGCCGCCGACAGGTCCGGCGAGATCTGGCCGCCGGGGGTGTAGAACTGGCGGGGAGCCGCTCCGGTGGACGTGTCCCAGTCCGTCCGCTCGTAGTTGAGGCCCCAGTCGATCTGATGATCGCCGATGAGCGATTGGACGTTGACGTAGAAGGTGGTGTTGGATTTCTTGTCGCCCTGGTCGTAGGGGCTTCCGGCGACCGCCTCGTCCCGCGTCCAGCCCTGCCTTTTGCGGGCTTCCAGGAGGTTGGTGTAGGGATACCAGGCGCCCGCGGCGCTGGGGCTTCCGGGATGCAGGAAGGCGCCGGGGATGCTGCTGGCGCCGTTGGCGTAGTTCCCGTTCTCCCAGGTACGGTTCGAACCCGAAGTGATCAGGTAGCCGCTGCTGGGCGGGACGATCGTTTCATTGGTGTGGCGCGCCAGGCGGGCTTCCACCACATGGTTGCCGAAGACGCCCTTGTAGCCGAGGTTCCAGACCCGGTTGACTTCACCGGTGTTGCCGTAGAGACCCGGGCTGATGGAGGCGTTCCAGTCGCGGTTGTACATGTCCGTGAGGGCGCTTCTGGCCTGGGAGTAGGACCACTCCAGGGTCTGGTCCTGCGTGATCTGGTAGAACAGCGAGTACTGGTTGAAGGTGTCTTCCTGGCTGGTCTTGTAGGTCTTGCCCTGGTCCCAGAGATTCGCCTTGCGGATCTGCGCGCCGCCGGGCGTCACGAACAGGGTGCCGTCCGTGGAATTGGCGTAGTCGTGGCTGATGGAGCTGCTGCCGCCGTTGTAGTCCGACCACCACCTGGGCACGAAATTCTGGCTGCTCTTGGTGGGTTTGAAACGGCCGCCCCAGGCGAAGGTGATGTGGTCCTTCCAGAGCGGGCCACTCAGGGTGGCTTCGTAGGAACGGTCGATGGCGTCATCGGTGGGTGAGATCTGGCGGGTGTTCCAGTCGGTGCCGAACCGGGCGACCTGGCGGCCGGGGTAGCCGGGGTCCCCTGTGGCGCCGAGGGTGGAACGGCCGTAGTTCGCGCGGATGCTGCCTTTGAATTCATTGGTGCCGCGGGTGGTCACGTAGGAGACCATGCCGCTTTCCGTGTTGCCGTAGCGGGCATTCAGGGGCGACTGGATGAGGGACACGGATTCGATCATGTCCGTGACCATCAGCTGGCTGCCCTTGAAGTTGCCCCATCCGGCGTCGCCGGCGGACATGCCGTTCACCAGGAACTTGCCGCCCACCGTGTTGCCGCCGCGGATGTGCACCGTGGTGCCGTTGTCATTGGAGTCCGTCACCACGCCTGGAGCGATCGAGGTGATGGAAAGGAGGTCGGAGGACGGCAGGAGGGCCGTGAGGGTGTCCATGGAATAGACGGACTGGGTGGTGGTCTCGGTCTTGTCGATCTGGGAGGCCGCGGCGATGACCTGAACCTCGGCGCCTTGGACTTCTGTCTGGATGGGCGCCACGCGCATGTTCTGGCGGATGGTCTGGCCCGGGCTGACGAAACACTTGACCGTGCCGGACACGTAGCCGTCCTTGGAACAGCTCAGGGCGTATTCGCCGTTGGGAAGCAAGGGGATGCGGTAGTTGCCGTCGGCGTCGCTGAAGACCGTCCGGTCGCTGAGGATCTTGGGGGACCGCAGGATGAGGCGGACGCCCTGGAGGGGTTTGCCTGTCTTCTGGTCCGTGATGGAGCCGACGAGGGTTCCGACGGTTTCCTGCGCCATCAGGGATGCGGCGCCGGCCAGGAGGAGCGTGAGGGTTGAGAGGCGGGTGAATGGGCGCATGTGGATGTCTCCTTGGATGGGATCCGGGTGGCCGCGGGTCAGAGCCGGACGCCCAAGGCGACTTCAAGCACCAGTCCGGTCTTGCTGGACTCGGTGTACTTGGGCGCCGCGCCGGTCGTGGAGAAGGGGTGGTAGTAGATGCCGTTGAAGGTGGTCTCGCGGAGGTTCAGCTCCAGCCGGAAGATGTCGGAGAAGGTCGTGCTCACGCCGGCGTAGGCGCCCGGCTGGACCTTCTTCACGTCCTTCGAGTAGTTGGCGCCCTCGTAGTAGTTCCAGTCGCCGTAGCCGCTGATGCGGGGGATCACCTGGAAGGTGTGGGTCGAATCGTAATAACCCGGCGTCAGCGTCATGAAGATTTCGTGGTGGGTCTGGCGGTAGTCGAGGCTCAGGCCCGCCTGCCAGTCCCAGCCCTCGGCCCAGGAGAAGGGCAGCGCGGCCTGGTAGCCCACCTTCAGCCCGAATCCCTTGAACGTCATCGACTCGCCTTGAAGGGACAAGTCGGGGTTGATGACCACGGGGTGGGTGCTGGTCCCGTCGAAATAAGTCTGAGAGACGCTGCCGGGATTCCAGGGGTCCTGGTTGGGCGTGTAGTAGGCGGGGCCGTACTGGGTGGTGTCGCGGCGGTAGCCGTTGAACACGTCGTAGGTGAGCTCGGTGGTCAGGCGCCCTTTGCTAAGCGGGAAGGCGGCTTCCAGGCCGAAGCCCATGGTCCGGTTGCCCAAGGAATCCTTGGACACCGGGCCGGAGAGATTGCCCGCCCGGATCTTGAAGGAAAGGTCAGGCATGGTTTGAGCCTGGATGGGCAGGGCCATGCCTGCCGCCAGCGCAAGGCGGATAGCCGCGGTTCGAACGCGGGTGGTCATGTGGTACCTCCGAAGTGGGTGGGGTGGAGGAGAAGGGGACAACGGGACCGTTGGGGGTGGCCGCCATCGGGACTGGAATGGATCGGGAACTCGCGCACGCAGCGGGCGAAATTCCGCTGGCTGCGGCAAAGGCAGGACACAAGATTCCGTGGCGCATATCCGTGGGGATGAAGCGCCAGGAGCATTCGGCTGGAAAGGATCTCGCAAGATGCAATCGGTTTCTGAAATCGGTTACATTATTGCGCTCGAACATGTCGCTTGGTCAATAGGCTTTTTACATCTTTTTTTGCGTGTGTTGCTTTGCGTTTCCTTCAGGTTTCCGCGCCGTGAATTCCACTCGAAGCATTTCCGGGCCGTGGGGTGGAACGGGCGGGATTCCGGGCCTCACCTTCCGCTCTTTTTCCAGTCGGCCAGAAAGCCTTCGATGCCCTTCTCGGTCAGGGGATGGAAGAGCATCTGGTCAAACACCTTGGTGGGGATCGTCGCCACCTGGGCGCCGGCCAGGGCCGCGTCCGTCACATGCCGGGGGCTGCGGATGGAGGCTGCCAGGACATGGGTGGGCAGGCCGTGCGTGGCAAAGATCGCGGTCAATTCCGAGATGAGGTCCATTCCCGGCAGGTTGATGTCGTCCAGGCGGCCGATGAAGGGGGAGACGTAGGTGGCACCGGCCTTGGCGGCCATCAGACCCTGGGTCGCGCTGAAGCAGAGAGTCACGTTCGTCTTGATGCCCTCGTCCTTGAAGGCATGGGTGGCCTTGAGCCCTTCGGCGGTCAAGGGCACCTTCACCACGATGTTCCGGTGGATCTTCGCCAGCTTCCGGCCTTCCTCGATCATCCCGGGGGCATCCAGGGCGATCACTTCAGCGGAAATGGGGCCATCCACGATGCCGCAGATCTCCTCGATGATGGCTTCAAAGGGGCGGCCGGATTCCTTGGCGATGAGGCTGGGATTGGTGGTGACGCCGTCGAGGATGCTCCAGGCGCTGATCCGGCGGATCTCCGCGACGTTGGCGGTATCGATGAAGAATTTCATGTTCGGTTCCTGGGCAGGACCAGCCTCAGGGCAGAGGCTCGCAGAGAGGGAGGGAGGGCCGGACCGGAATCAGGTCGGCCAATGCTTGGGGAGTGTCCACCAGGGCATCGAAGCCCAGGGGTTCGAGTTCGGAGCGGGAATGGGTGCCCCAGGTCACGCCGACGGCGCGAATCCCGGCGTTCCGGGCCGTTTCCAGATCGGCGGAACTGTCGCCCACGTAGACCGCCCGGCCCGGGGAGATGGCGCCCAGGGCGGAGAGGAGCCCCCTGGGATCGGGCTTGGGCGCGGGCATGTCGTCCTCGCCCACCATCGCGGCGAAGCTGTCCGCTACGCCGAGGCGGTGGAGGATGGTGCGGATGAAGGCGCCACGGCTGTTGCTGACGACTCCCAGGCGGAAGCCCCGGCCCGCGAGGGTTTCCAGGGCCTCCCGCACGCCCGGATAGAGCTCCGCGAGATCGGCGTGGTGCAGGGCCAGCTGGCTGTACCGGCGGGCCATGTTCTCCTGGGCCGCGGGGTCGCCGATGCCCGCGAGCAGGCCCAGCCGCCGGGCCGTGGGATGGACCATGCCCGCCACGATCCGGCCGGGGTCCGCCTTCCCCAGGCCCCGCTCCCACAGGACGCCGTTGGAGGCGGAAATCACGGCGGGAATGGAGTCGACGAGGGTGCCGTCGTGATCGAACATCACCGCGTCGATGGGGCCGAGAGGGCTCAAAAGGGGCTCCGGAAGGGGGGGTCAGCCGCGGAAATACAGGTAGGCGGCGGCGATCAGGGCCACGACCAGGGCGGATACCGCCACGTCGCGGCGGCTCCAGGAACTGCGGCTTTCAGCGCGCTGCTCGCTCGTGATGGTGCTGAACGTGAGGCCCACGAGCTGGGCCTCGTCCGGCGCCTTGGTGAGGTAGCTGACCACCACCATGGCGATGGCGCTGACCACGAGGATGATCATGCTGAAGTACTGGAAGTAGATGTGATTGATGATCCAGAGCCAGGAGCCGGGAGCGTAGGTGAATCCGTGGATCAGGGCTCCGGGCGTGTCCACCGCCAGGCGGAACAGGCCGAGGATGAAGCCGACGGTGAGGGCGGCCAGGCAGCCCTTCGCGTTCAGCCGCTTCCAGTAGATGCCCAGGAAGAACACCACGAAGATGGGCGGCGCCAGGTAGCCCTGGACCGACTGCAGGTAGTCGTAGAGGCCGTGGGAGCCTTTGATGACCGGGATCCAGAGGATGCCGATGAGCACCATGACCATGGTGGCGGTGCGGCCCATCCGCACCAGGGAGATCTGGCTGGCCTGGGGCCGCATCTTGGCGTAGCAGTCGAGGGTGAACAGGGTGGAGCTGGCGTTGAAGACGCCGGCCAGGGAGCTCATCAGGGCGGCGATGAGGCCCGCGACCACCAGGCCGCGGACGCCGACCGGAAGCACGTAGGCGACCATGGAGGGGAAGGCGTATTGCAGCTGCGAGCGCACGGGCTGTCCGGACGCGTCGACCATGCCATTGAGGGCCGGGACGCTGCCGCTCTTGGCGAGGGCAAAGCAGATCATGCCGGGAATGATGAAGATGAACACCGGAAGCAGCTTGAGCAGGGCGGCGAAGATGGAGCCGCGGCGGGCGTGCTGCTCATTCTTGGCGCCGAGGGTGCGCTGGACGATGTACTGGCAGGTGCACCAGTACCACAAGCCGATGACCGGGGCGCAGATGATCATGCCCAGCCAGGGATAGTGGCCGTTGAAATACCAGGCCATGCGCGTGACCACGCCTGCCTGGTTGGCCTCGATGACGGGCGCCCAGGTGCTTTGAACGCCGTGGGGCACCATGGGCTTCCAGAGGTTGAACATGTCCGCCGGGAGGGCGTTGTGGAGCGCCTGCCAGCCGCCGAGCTTGTGGAGGCCCAGCACGGTGACGAGCAGGGACCCGAGGATGAGCACCACCACCTGGATGGTCTCGGTGTAGGCCACGGCGCGCATGCCGCCGATCACGGTGTAGAGGCCGGTGAGCAGCAGCAGCGTGAGGCAGCCCACCCAGAAGCTGTCGAGGTAGATGAAGCCCAGGTTCAGGTGCATTTCAGGGAGCAGGAAGCCGAAGACCACGCCACCGGCGAAAATGCCGACGGCCACCTTGGAGAGCACGTACAGCACCAGGGAGACGATGGAGAGCATCCAGCGCGAAGCCGGGGAGAAGCGTTTCTCCAGGAACTCCGGCATGGTGTAGACCCGGCTCCGCATGTAGAACGGGACCATTACCCAGGCCAGGACCAGGAGGCACCAGGCATGCAGCTCGTAATGGGCCATGGCCACGCCGTCCGTGGCTCCGGATCCGGCCAGGCCCACCACGTGCTCGGAGCCGATGTTGGAGGCGAAGATGGAAGCGCCGATGATCCACCAGCTGAGGTTCCGGCCCGCCAGGAAGTAGTCGTCCGTGGTCTCGCGGTTTTTCCGGATCACCCACCAGGACACGGCGAGGAGGACACTGAAGTAGAGGCCGATCACCAGCCAGTCGAAAGTCTGAAGGGCCGACCGCGACTGAGGCAGGGCCTGGGTCGGATCGCCTGTGAGGAGGGTGAGGAACATGGTGGATCCCTTCGAAGGGGGACAGGGTGAGAAGGCGGAAGCCTGCTAGCGGTAGGAAGCCTCGTTCCAGCGGAGCTGGTTCTTGAAGTCGGGAATGCGGGTGTTCTCATCGATGCAGAGGTACTCGATGCCGGCAATGGCCGTGAAGTCCTCGATGTGGGGCGCGAGGGCGGCCTGGCTGAAGGCCGCGTGGTGGGCGCCCCCGGCGTGGATCCAGGCGGCGGCCGCCACCTTCAGGCTCGGCCGGGGCACCCACAGGGCGCGGGCCACCGGGAGGCGGGGCAGGGCGTGCTGAGGTTCCACCACGTCCAGGACGCTGACGATCATGCGGAAGCGGTTGCCCATGTCGATGAGAGAAGCGTTCACGGCGGGACCAGAGGGAGTGCCAAAGACCAGGCGCGGCGGATCATCCTTGCCGCCGATGCCCAGGCGGTGGATCTCCAGGGAGGGGCGGGGCGTGTCCGCGATGGAAGCGCAGACCTCTAGCATATGGGCGCCGAGCACCTGGGGGGCCGAAGGATCGAGGTGGTAGGTGTAGTCCTCCATGAAGGAGGTGCCCCCGGGCAGGCCGGAGCCCATCACCTTCATGGCCCGGACCAGGGCGGCCGTCTTCCAGTCGCCTTCGGCGCCGAAGCCGTAGCCGTCGGCCATGAGACGCTGCACGGCCAGGCCGGGAAGCTGGCTGAGGCCGTGTAGATCCTCGAAATTCGTGGTGAAGCCCTTGAACCCCCCCTCGATCAGGAAGGCGCGCAGGCCGAGCTCGATCCGGGCGGATTCCTGAAGCGAGGCCCGCCGCTCGCCCCCGGGGCGGAGGCTGGGCATGAGCTCGTACCGGTCGTCGAATTCACGGCAGAGGCGCTCCACCTCGGCATCGCTCACGGACTTGACCGCGGCCGCGAGGCTGCCCATGGCGTGGGCCGTCACCGAATAGCCGAGCCGGATCTGGGCTTCCACCTTGTCGCCTTCGGTCACGGCCACTTCGCGCATGTTGTCACCGAACCTGACGATCCGGGCGCCCTGGGCGTCCTGCCAGGCGCAGGCTGCACGGGCCCACACGCCGACTTCTTCCTGGACGCCGGCTTCCGTCCAGTGCCCGACCACCACCTTCCGCTCCTTGCGCATGCGGGTGGCGATGAAGCCGAATTCCCGGTCGCCGTGGGCGGCCTGGTTCAGGTTCATGAAATCCATGTCGATGGTGGCCCATGGCACGTCCCGGTTGTGCTGGGTGTGCAGGTGCAGGAAAGGCTTCCGCAGCACGGACAGCCCCCGGATCCACATCTTGGCCGGGGAGAAGGTGTGCATCCAAAGCACCAGGCCCGCGCAGGCCGGGGCGCAGTTGGCCTCCTCGCACAGGGCGGTGATGGCCTCGGGCGTGGTGAGCACGGATTTGAAAACCACCTTGGCGGGGATGCTGGGCGAGGCGTCCAGGGCCCGGGCGATCTCCTGGGAGTTGGCGGCCACCTTCTCGAGGGTGCCGGGCCCGTAGAGGTGCTGGCTTCCGGTGACGAACCAGATTTCCTGCTGCTTCAAGTCGATCATGCTTGCTCCTGGCGTTGGCACTGCTGGTCCCGGATGGTGAGGAGTTCCTTCATGACGTTGGCCATGGAGCCGTTCCAGGACGGAGTCCCGAAACCGTCATGGAGTTGGCGGTAGAGCTGGTAGAGGCGGCGGTAGACCGCGTGGGCCTCGGGGTTGGGCTGGTAGACCTTGCGGATGCCGCACAGGCGTTCCTGGGCCTTCCGGATGGAGGGGAAGGCGCCCGCGGCCATGGCCCCGAACAAGGCGGCCCCGAGGGCGGGCGTCTGCTCGCTGCGGGCGATCTTCATGGGCCTTCCGGTGATGTCGGCGTAGGTCTGCATGAGGAAGGCGTTCTTGGCCGCCAGTCCGCCGCAGTTCACCACCTCGCGGATGGGCACGCCGTATTCCTCGATGCGCTCGATGATGGTGAGGGCCCCGAAGGCGGTGGCCTCGATGAGGGCCCGGTAGATCTCGTGGGGCTGGGTGTGGAGGGTCTGTCCCAGGAGGAGGCCCGTCAGGCGGGCATCCACCAGGACCGTGCGGTTCCCGTTGTTCCAGTCCAGGGCCAGGAGGCCGCTCTCGCCGGGTGCCTGCTGCGAGGCCAGCTCTCCGAGGGTTTTGAACTTCGCGTCGAGGTCGGCGCCCAGGCTGTCGGGGGCGAGGTTGCGCACGAACCACAGGAACAGGTCGCCCACGGCGGATTGGCCGGCTTCGATGCCGAAGTAGCCGGGGACCACCGAGCCATCCACGATGCCGCAGACCCCGGGGATGTCCGCCAGGGGCTGCCCGTTGGGCCAGACCATGATGTCGCAGGTGGACGTGCCCATGATCTTCACCAGGCTGCCTTCGGCCACGCCCGCGCCCACCGCTCCCATGTGGGCGTCAAAGGCGCCTGCCGCCACGGCGACCCCGGCCCGGAGGCCCAGGCGGGCGGCCCATTCAGGGCAGAGGCCGCCCGCCAGGTGGTCGGCGGGGTGCGCTTCTGAAAACAGGCGGGAGCGGAGGGTGGCCAGGGCCGGGTCGAGCTGGCCGAGGAAATCCGCGTCCGGCAGGCCGCCCCACTTCGGATTGAACATGGCCTTGTGCCCGGCGGAACAGATGCCCCGCACGATCTTGTCCGGCCTCTGGTTGCCGGTGAGCACGGCGGGAAGCCAGTCGCAGATCTCCACCCAGGTGGCGGCGGCATCGAACACATCAGGCGCCGCGCGGCGGCAGTGCAGGATCTTGCTCCAGAACCATTCAGAGCTGTAGGTCCCGCCGACCTGCGCGAGGTACTGCGGGCGGATCCTGGCCGCGAGTTCCGTGATCTGGCCCGCCTCCTCGAAGGAGGTGTGGTCCCGCCAGAGCCAGACGCAGGCGGCGGGGTTCTCCTTGAACCGCGGATCGAGGCTGAGGGGATTCCCCTGGTCATCGATGGGCATGGGGCTGCTGCCCGTGGTGTCGATGCCGAGCCCCACCACGTAGGCCGCGTCGAAGGCGGGATCGCGGTCCTGGGCCTGGGCCAGCACGGAACGCACAGTCGTTTCGATGCCCAGCAGGTAGTCCGAGGCGTTCTGCCTGGCGAGGTGCGGATCCTTGGGGTGGGTGATGATGCCGGCCTGTCCCGAGGGGTAGTTGAACACCTCGGTGGCCTTTTCTTCGCCTGTGTGGAGGTCCACCAGCAGGGCGCGGCAGCTGTTGGTGCCGAAATCCAGTCCGATTGCGTAGATGGTCATGGGTGTCTCATTCCTGGCCGTAGTAGGCGTTCTTGCCGTGTTTCCGCTGGAAGTGCTTCTGCACGAGCGTGGCTTTCAGGGGCACGGCGTCCGGGTTGATCTGCAGCGTCAGCAGGGCCATCCGGGCGATCTCCTCCAGCACGCCGCTGTTCAGGACGGCCTGCATGGGCGAGGATCCCCAGGTGAAGGGGCCGTGCCCCCCCACGAGGATCATTTCGGGAGATGGTCCGGGCAGGGCGGCCAGGGTTTCGAGGATGAGCTTTCCGGTCTCTTCCTCGTAGTCGCCCTGGATGGCTGAGTCTGAAAGGAGGGGGGTCACGGGGACCGGCGCGGGGAACTGGTCCGCGTGTGTGGTCCCGAAGAGGGGGATGGCGCGCTGGGCCTGGGCCCAGGCCACGGCATGGGTGGAGTGCGTGTGGGCGACGCCCCGGATGCCGGGGATGTTCTTGAACAGGACCGCGTGGGTTTTGGTGTCGGAAGAGGGGCGCAGGGCGCCCTCCACCACCCGGCCGTCCAGATCCACCACGACCATGTCGCCGGGCCGCATCCGGGAGTAGGGCACGCCGCTCGGCTTGATGGCGAAAACGCCGGCGGCCGGGTCGAAGGCGCTGACATTCCCGAAGGTCTGTATGGCCAGGCCGTCATGCTTGAGCTGCATGTTGGCGTTCCATGCGGCGATCTTCAGGTCTTTATACGCACTCATGCTTGCCTCTCACCGGCGGAGGGCCGGGAATACACAGAAAAACCCACCTGAAACCAGGCGGGTGGAGCGGGTTCAAGTTGGGAATGAAATCGGTTTCAGAAACCGATACCAATCTACTGATCCACCGCAGGGGGGTCAAGCGTCGGGTTGAAAAATATTCGAATGGCCAGAAACCGCGCGGATTCGCGGCTTCCGGCCCGGTTCACATGCGGAAGGCCCCCGGGAGGTTCACCCGGCCGGCTCCGGAGGGGGGCTTACCCGAACTTGATCTTCATGGCGAGGATGGTGCCCGCGAGGAGCAGGGTGGCGCCGTTGGCCAGGTAGACCGGGGCGCTTTGGATGAGGACGCCGTAGATGGTCCAGAGGAGGATGCCCAGCGTAAACAGGGAGTACATCACCAGAGAGATGCCCGCGGTCTGGCGCTCCCGGATGATCTTGATGGTCTGCGGGACGAAGCTCAGGGTGGTGCACACCGCCGCCGCAGAGCCCAACAGGATTTCGACGTGTGACAAGCCAGCCTCCATCTCGTCGACCATACACGAACCGGGGGGCGCCACGGATGAACACGGATGAACACCGGTAAAAACATCCGGCATCCATCCCCCTGCATTCCGGCTGAGAAAACCTTTCCCGCGCACCGGTCCGGCTCAGGTTGAAACGGTCCCTATGAGCGCACGAAGATGCCCTGAGCTTTGTTCGAATGCCAAACGGCTTCAGTGGCGGTCGAACGCGCCGTCGCGGAGCCTCCAGAGGCCGAGCGGATTCCCGGTTTGCAGGGCCATGGGCAGCAGGTTCTCAGGCGCGTCCTGGTAGCAGATGGGCCGTGCCCAGCGGGCGATGGCGCGGGTTCCCACGCTGGTGGACTGGGGCGCGCTGGTGGCGGGCCAGGGGCCTCCGTGCACCATGGCGTGGCCGACTTCCACTCCCGTGGGAACGCCGTTGAAAAGCACCCGTCCCGCCAGGCGGCGCAGCTCCGGCAGCAGGTCCGCGGCCAGGGCTTCGTCCCCGGGTTCCATCCACAGGGTGGCCGTGAGCTGGGCGGGGAATGCGGCGATCACCTTCCGGCGTTCGGCCTCGTCTGCGCAGGCCACGAGCAGCGTGGCGGGCCCGAAGACTTCCTCCATCAGGTCCGGGCGCCGGAGCAGATCCTGGGCCGTGGTTTCCAGGAGCGCGGGCGCGCCGAAACAGCCCTGGGAGGGACACGAAGGAAAGACGGGGTTCGCGCCTTCAGCTTGGTGCCGTTCCAGACCTCGGCGGTAGGCGAGGGCGAGGCCTTCGCCCAGCATCGGAGCGGGGGGGGCGGCGCTCATCGCTTCCGCCAGGCCACTGCGCAGGGACCGGAAACCGGGGCCCTGGACGGCGAGGACGATCCCGGGGCAGGTGCAGAATTGGCCCACGCCGTTGAGCACCGAGGCCGCCAGCGTCTGGCCCAGGCGGGAGCCCAGCGCCGCCAGGGCCCCGGGAAGCACCACCACGGGATTCGCCGCTCCCATTTCCGCGAAGACGGGAATGGGAGCGGGCCGGTTCCGGGCCAGTTCCAGAAGGGCGCTTCCTCCGCGGAACGAACCGGTGAAGCCCACCGCGCGGATGGCCGGGTGTCCGACCAGGCGCCGGGCCACGTCGTGGCCCGCGTCGAAGAGCAGGCTGAAAGCCCCGGAGGGCAGGCCCTCGCGGAGCAGGGCGGCCTGCACCACCTGGGCCACCTGTTCGCTGGTGCCGGGATTCAGCGGGTGGGCCTTGGCCACCACCGGGCATCCGGCGGCGAGGGCCGAGGCGGTGTCCCCTCCCACGGCGCCGAAGGCCAGG
Organism: Acidobacteriota bacterium; assembly: GCA_016195985.1. Classification (GTDB taxonomy): domain Bacteria; phylum Acidobacteriota; class Holophagae; order Holophagales; family Holophagaceae; genus Geothrix. Next base: position 412,802 of record JACPYP010000016.1, read on the forward strand.
GGAAAGTTGGACGCGCCGAAGACGGCCACGGGTCCCAGCGGCTGCAGCATCGAGCGCAGATCGGGCTTGGGCAGCGGCGTCCGGCCGGGGTGTCCTGAATCCAAGCGCGCCTCCACCCAGGACCCCTCCGCCGCGACATCGGCGAAGAGGCGCAGCTGGCCGCAGGTGCGGGCCAGTTCCCCCCGGACCCGGGGTTCCGGCAGGGCGGTCTCGGCCATCACCCGGGGCACCAACTCCCCGGCGGCCTCTTCCAGCCCCGCGGCAATGCGGCACAGAAGGGCCGACCGCGCCTCGCGGGGGGCGGCCTCCATCGCCGGCGCGGCCGCCTCGGCCAGTTCCACGGCGCGGTCCACCTCGGCGCCGGAGGCGGAATGGAAGGGCGGATCCAGCCGCGCTCCGGTGGCGGGGTTCTGGGCGTGGAAGGTGGCGCCGCCGGGGTGCCCGGGCGCAGGGCCGATGAGAGAGAAGCCGTGGATCATGGGATGCCGCCAGGAAAGGGAGAACGCGGAAGTGGAGGTGAAGGTTCAGGCCAGGGCTCTAGGGCCGGTGGGCCAGGGCGTAAGCGAGCTCCGCCAGCGCCGTCTCCCGCTCCGCCCCCGCCAGCACGGCCCGGGGGGCCCGCATGCGTTCGCTGCCCCAGCCCATTTCCTGCTGCACGAGCTTGATGAGCTGCACGAACTTCGGCACCGTGTCCATGCGGAGCAGGGGCAGGAACCAGGCGTAGAGGCGGAAGGCTTCGTCGCGCTTGCCGGCCAGGGCCAGGTTCAGGAGATCCACGCTTTCCTTGGGGAAGGCGTTCACCAGGCCCGCGATCCAGAAGGAGGCGCCCATGGCCACGCCCTCCACCAGGCAGTCGTCGACGCCGACGCCCAGGGCGAGCCGATCGCCGATGAGGGCGCGGATGCCCGCGATGCGGCGGGCGTCGGTGCTGCTCTCCTTCACCCCCAGCAGGTTGGGATGGAGGGCCGCCAGTTCGGCGATGTTCTCGGGAACGAAGTCCACTTTGTAAGCCACCGGGTTGTTGTAGAGCAGGCAGGGCAGGGCGGTCGCGCGGATGACGGCGCTCATGTGCGCGCGCATCTCCGCCCAGTCGCCCACGTAGACGTAGGGGGGCAGCACCATCAGCCCTTTCGCCCCGGCCGCCTCGGCCGCCTGGGCCAGGCGCACCGCCTCGGTGGTGGACAGCGCCGCGATGCCGGGGATCACGGGCCGGCCATCGGCCGCCTTCACGCAGGTCCGGATCACGGCCACCCTTTCCTCGAAGTCCAGGGTGGCGCCTTCGCCCAGCGATCCGCAGGGAACGAGGCCGCTGCAGCCTTGGCTCAGCATCCAGCGGGCGTGGGCCTCGAGGGCCTCGTGGTCCACGGATCCGTCGGCGCGGAAAGGGGTGGTGATGGCGGGCAGGACGCCCTGGAAGGGATTCATGGTGGCTCCGGTGGGGAGAGAAGGCCGACGAGGTCGGCGAAGGTCGTGGGGGCGAGCGGTTGGCGGGGGCCGCCGGGGCGCCAGCCGAAAAGGAATTCCGTGGCGGGGCCGCAGGTCCGCCCTTGGCACCGGCCCATGCCGCAGCGGCCGTGAAGGCGGGCCTCGCGGCCGCTGGCGAAGGACTGGAGGTCGCCCACGGACACGTCCTCGCAGCGGCAGAGGAGGGTGTCGGGGGTGGCGATGCGCCGCAGTTCCGGGCGGAGGGCGAAGGTCGAGGCGAGGGCGGCGGCCCAGGCCCTTCCTTTGCGGACCTCCGCGCCCAGCAGGCGGGCCTCCGCTTCGCGGCCGGCGGCCCAGAGCCCCGCGACGCGGCCTTCGGCCAGAGCCTTGTCCACGCCGCCGATGCCCGTGGGTTCGCCCGCCGCGAAAACGCCGGCCACGGAGGTGCGCTGCCCTTCGTCCACGACGACGCCATCGGAGGTGGCCGCGCAGCCCAACAGGCCCGGCAGCTCCAGATCCGGCACCAACCCGTATCCCACCCCCAGGAGATCCGCTTCCAGGGCCACCGGCCCTCGCGGCGTCTGGAGATGAACGATGCGGAGCTGCCCGTCCCCCTCGGCCCGGGTGACCCAGGTGTCCGGCCTCAGGGGCAGCCCCAGGGCCGAGAGCCCCTGCAGCAGCAGGCCCGGATGCCGGAGCAGGCCAGGGAGGAGCCCGGGCAGCGAGGCCGTCGGCGCCTGCTCTGCCACGGCGAGGACGCGGGCCCCCCGGCGGCGCAGGTGCGTGGCCACGGCCAGGAGCAGAGGCCCGCTGCCGCCCAGGACGATCCGTTTCCCGCGCACATCGAGCCCTCCCTTCTCCAGGGCCTGCAGGCCCCCGGCCCCGCACACGCCCGGCAGGGTCCAGCCGGGGAAGGGCAGGAAGCGGTCGCGGGCCCCGGTGGCCAGGACCAGCCGGTCGTAGCCCAGCTGCGCGGCCCCCGCCGGACCCGTCACGCCGAGCCAGCCCGGAGCCGGAGCCGTCACGACCCGTTGGGACATCTGAAGGCGGACGCCGCTTTGGCGGAGCGCGGCGAACCAGGACCGCGCGGCGGGATACACGGGGGCGTCCCACTGTCCGCGCCAGATCTGGCCGCCGGGTTCGGGCTGGGCGTCCACCAGGGTCACGGCCATGCCGGCCTTCGCGGCGCTGACGGCGGCCGCGATCCCCGCCGGACCCGCGCCCACGACGAGGAGGCGCCCAGTGAGAGGGCCAGTGAGAGGCCCAGTGAAACGCCCAGGGAGATGCTCAGTCACGGCGCACCTGCATGCCTTCCAGGGCCACGGCCAGACAGGCCAGGGTTTCCCGCCCATCCACCCGCACGCGGCATTCGAAGCACTGCCCGATGCCGCAGAGGGGTCCCCGCGGGGCGCCGGAAAGATCCCGGCAGGCCACGGGCGGCAGGCCCAGGGCCGAGGTGAGCCGCGCGCCTTCGGCCACCTGCACCGGAAGGCCGTCCACCCACACCCTAGGCACGGGCCACCTCCGGGAAGCGGCTGGGCAGGTAGGGCGCCGGATCCAGGGGCGGGGCCTGGCCCAGGATCCAAGCCGTCAGCAGCTCCGCCGTGGCCGGGGCCGTGGTGATGCCCAGCCCCTCGTGGCCGCAGGCCAGGAACACTCCCGGCCGGTGGGGCCAGGGACCGATCAGGGGGCGGTGGTCCGGCGTCGTGGGGCGGAAGCCCGTCCAGGCCCGCAGGACGGGCACCTCCGCCAGGCCGGGCACATAGGCCAGGGCCCGGCGGATCATGCGCTGGAGCAGGTGGGGGCGGAGATCGGGCGATTCATCTCCGAACTGGCGGCTCGATCCCAGCAGAAGCTGGCCGTTGGGGCGGGGCTGCAGGTTGAAGGCCACGCTGTCCTCCCGCGAGGCGTGGGCGGATTTCAGGTAGCCCAGCTCCACCAGCTGGTGCCTGAGGAAGCCGGGGCGGCGGTCCGTGATGGCCAGGTGCCCCTTCCGTTTCACCAGGGGCAGGTCCGGCAGCAGGCGCTTGGAGTCGCTCCCCGCGGCGATCACCACGCGGCCCGCCGGAAGGCGGGTGCCATCGTCCAGGCGCAGGCCTTCCGGTTCGAGGCTTGCCACGCGGCGGCCGCACAGGAGCTCGGCCCCGGCGCGGGCCGCGGCCTCCGCCAGCAGCCGGGCCCCGGCGGGCGGATAGACCACCGCGTCTCCGGGCACGAGCATGCCCCCGGCGAGGCCGGTGGCCAGGCAGGGTTCGAGGCCGCGCAGCGCGGCGGCGTCCAGCAGCTCCGCCCGGATTCCGGCCGCGCGGTAGGTTTCGCAGCGCGGGCGGACCAGCTCCATCTCCTCATCGTCGGCGGCCACCCAGAGGGTGCCGCAGGTCGTCATGTCCAGGGCCGCTCCCAGCTCCGGCGCCAGCTCCTTCCAGCGCTCCAGTCCCAGGCGGCACAGCGCCAGCTCCTCCGGCGAACCGTCCAGGGCCACCAGGTGTCCCATGGCCGCGCCGGTGGCGCCCAGGCCCCAGCCCTCGGCCTCCAGCAGGCCCACGCGGCAGCCCTGCCGCGCGAGGGCCAGGGCGCAGGCGCCGCCCACGATGCCTCCGCCCACGATCAGGACATCAGGCGCCACGGAGGAAATCCGCGGTGAATGGATCCTCGGGATCGAGGATCAGGGCCGCCTCTGCGGTCATATGGGCCCGCCCCTGGATGTGCGGCAGCAGGACGCCCTCCCGCCGGGCCATCCACCCCTTGAACACGGATCCGATGAGGCTTTCCTGACGCCAGACCTGGCCCTCCGCCAGCTTTCCCTCCTCCACCAGGCAGGCGAGCTTGGCGGAGGTCCCCGTTCCGCAGGGGCTGCGATCCCACTCCAGCCCGGGGCAGAGGACGAAGTTCCTGCCCTGGTTGGCCGGATCGGCGGCGGGGCCCGTGAGCTCCACGTGATCGACCTCGAAGCCGGCCTGGCGGCTCAGGCCCTGGCGCTCCACTTCCCGCAGGATGGCGGAGGCGGCTGTCATCAGCGCGGGCAGCTGCTCCCGGCGCAATTCGAGGCCGTGGTCCTCCACGAGGAAGAACCCGTTGCCGCCCCAGGCCACGTCTCCGTGCACCAGGCCCAGCCCCTGCACCTGCAGGGGGACGCGGCGGAGGCAGCGGCGGGCGGGCACGTTGACCACCACGACGCTTCCGTCTTCGAGCAGCTCTGCCTCCACCACGCCCACGGGCGTGTCGATGCGGAGCCGCCCCGGCCGGATCCTGCCCACATGCCGCAGCGTCTCCACCACGCCCATGATGCCGTGGCCGCACATGCCGAGGACGCCCACGTTGTTGAAGAAGATCACGCCGAGGTCGCAGCCTGGCGCGTGGGGCGGCACCACCAGGGCCCCCACCACCACCTCTGACGCCCGGGGCTCGCAAACCAAAGTCCGGCGCCAGGCGGCGTGGCCGCTCAGCAGCTTCGCCCGGCGCTCGCCCAGGGGGCCCGCGCCGAGATCAGGGCCGCCCTCCAGCACCACCCGGGTGGGCTCGCCGCCCGTATGGCTGTCGAAAACGTGGATTCGGGTCGCAGGTGCCAATGGATGTCCTTGTTTGAACACAATCTTCCGCCGGGCACCCGCGCGGGTCTTGTGCGATTCCCCCCTTGCGGATGCCGAAAGAGCACAAGGCCGGGCCAGGAGCCCGTCCAAGTCATGGGTGGGGGCTGCGCTGGGGCGCCAGCCGAGGGAGGCAAGGTAAACTGCGAGCCATGCCGCCCTTCCGCGAATCGAGCCTGGATGCCCTGTTGAGTCAGGCGGGGAGCCTCGATTTCGTGGAAGCGCTCTTCGACCGCCTCCACCAGGCGGTCTTCACCGTGAAGGACACGGCGGGGCGCTACCTGGCCATGAGCCAGAGCGGCGTCGAGCGCTGCGGCCTGGCCTCGAAGCAGGCGGCCATGGGAAAGACGGTGTTCGAGCTGTGGCCCCCGGAGATGGCCAAGCGCTATGCGGATCAGGACGCCCGGCTGCTGAGGACCGGAAGCCCCATCGTCGACGCGCTGGACCTCACCCTCTATCCGGACCGCCGCCCGGGCTGGTGCCTCACCCAGAAGGTTCCCGTCAGGGACCACGGCGGCCGCGTGATCGCCCTGGCCTGCCTCAGCACGGACCTGCCCGAGCCCAGCCGCGCCGGCCTCATCGACGCCCCCTTCGCGGCGGCGGTGGACCACATCCACGGCCACTTCGCCGAGGGGCTCCGCATGGAACAGCTGGCCGCCATGGCGGGGCTGTCCATGGTCCAGTTCGAACGGCGCATCAAGAAGGTCTTCCACCTCAGCCCGGGCCAGTACGTCATGAAAGTCCGCATCCAGGCGGCGGCCGACGCCCTGTCCGACACGGAACTTCCGATCTCTGCCATCGCCGTGGACACGGGCTTCTGCGACCAGGCGGCGCTGACACGCCAGTTCAAGCAGGTCACCGGCCTGAGTCCCGCCGCCTACCGGAAGTGGGCCCGGGGCTGATCGGCCAGGAGGCTGGTGCCTGGTCCGGATTTCGTTTCAGAAATCGGTTTCAGAAATCGGTATCATTTTGCTGGACACGGGCCCGCCGCCCCCTGATGCTGGTGGGGCCGTTCAGGCGCTTGGCCTCAGCCATCTTGCGGCCAGGCGTGTATCCTCCCTGCAACGATCCTTCGCAGCCCGTTTGCACCCCCTTTCTGAACCTCTGGACGCCCCGGCCAGGTTCCAGGGTGCTTGCCGTATCTCTCCCTTCCAGGAGCCGCCGATGAACAACCTCGACAAGCGCTGCATCGACACGATCCGCTGTCTGGCCATGGATGCCGTGCAGAAGGCGAACAGCGGCCACCCCGGCACCCCCATGGCCCAGGCACCGGCGGCCTACGCCCTGTGGGCCCAGGTCATGAAACACAATCCCGCCAACCCCCATTGGCCCGACCGCGACCGCTTCGTGCTGTCCTGCGGCCACGCTTCCATGCTCATCTACAGCCTGCTCTTCCTGGCGGGCTACGGACTGGAGCTGGATGACCTGAAAGCCTTCCGCCAGTGGGGCTCCAGGACCCCCGGCCATCCGGAATTCGGCCACACTGCCGGCATCGAAACCACCACGGGCCCCCTGGGGCAGGGCATCGGCAACGCGGTAGGCATGGCCATCGCCGAGCGCTGGCTGGCCGGCCGTTTCAACCGCCCGGGCCACGACATCGTGAACCACCGCACCTTCGCCTTCGCGGGCGACGGCTGCCTGATGGAAGGCGTCGCCTACGAGGCCGCCAGCCTCGCGGGGCATCTGGGCCTGGGAAAGCTCACCGTGCTTTGGGACAACAACAGGATCACCATCGAGGGACGGACGGACCTGGCTTGGAGCGAGAACGTCCCGGGCCGCTTCGAGGCCATGGGCTGGCGGGTGCTGAAAGTGGCTGATGGCGAAGATCTGGAAGCGCTGCTGAAGGCCTTCCGGGAACCCGCCTGCGGCAGGCCCACCCTCATTGATTGCACCACGGTCATCGGGTTTCCGGCTCCCAGCAAGAAGGACACCCACCATGCCCACGGCGCTCCCTTGGGCGACGCGGAAATCCGCGCCACCAAGGAGATCCTGGGCTTCGATCCCGATGTCCAGTTCCCCGTTCCAGCGGAGGCCCTCGCCCACTGGCGCGGCCAGTGCGGCCCCCGCGGAGCTGCCGCCGAGGCCGAGTGGAGGGCCCGTTTCGAGGCCTACCGGCAGGCCTTCCCGGAACTGGCGGCCGAGTACGAGGCGTTTATGAAGGGAGAGCTGCCGCCGGAATGGCGGAAGGCCCTGCCCACCTTCTCCACCAGTGACTCATACGCCACGCGCGAGGCCAGCGGCAAGGTTCTCAACGCGCTGGCGGCGGCCATCCCCAACCTCATCGGCGGCAGCGCAGACCTCGCCCCTTCCAACAACACGCACCTGAAGGATGGCGGCGATTTCGGGCCCCGGGAGAATGGGCGGAACTTCCATTTCGGCATCCGCGAACACGCCATGGGCGCCGTCCTGAACGGCATGAGCCTTCATGGCGGCCTGAAGCCTTTTAGCGCCACCTTCTTCATCTTCTGCGACTACATGCGGCCCACGGCGCGCCTGGCCTCGCTGATGAAGATTCCCGTGACCTACGTGTGGACGCACGATTCCATCGGTGTGGGCGAGGACGGCCCCACCCACCAGCCCATCGAGCAGATGATGAGCATGCGCCTCATCCCCGGGTTCACCATGATCCGTCCCGCGGACGCCAACGAGACCGCCCAGGCCTGGGCCATCGCGGTGGCGAAGAAGGACGGACCCGTGGGGCTGGCGCTCACCCGCCAAAAACTGCCCACGCTGGATGCCACGAAGGCCGAAGGTGCCGCCAAGGGCGCCTACATTCTCGAGGAGGCCAGCGCGGCGCCCCGGCTCCTGCTTCTGGCTTCCGGATCCGAAGTCCACCTGGCGGTGCGGGCCCGCAAGGCGCTCGAAGCGGAAGGCGTGCCCACCCGCGTGGTGTCCATGCCCTGCTGGGAGCTCTTCGAGGCCCAGAGCGCCGCCTACAGGGCGGAGGTCCTGCCGGAGGCCGTCACCGCGAGGGTTTCCATCGAGGCAGGCGTCACCACCGGCTGGCAGCGCTACACCGGCGCCAAGGGCGCTTGCATCGGGCTGGACCACTTCGGGGCCAGCGCCCCGGCGGACATCCTCTTCGAGCAGTTCGGCCTCACGGTGGACCATGTGGTGAAGGCCGCCAGGGCCCTGCTCGCCTGAGCAGAATCGGGAACGCGTCTCTGCAATGGACACACTGAATCCGGGAGGTCTTGTGCGCGTGCTGCGGCTGCTCATCTGCCTTGTTCTGCTTGGCCCGGCCATGGTCTGGTCCCGGGCCACGACTCGGTCCAGGGGTGGGATCGCCTACACCATCCGCATTCCCAGGCCCCAGGACCACAAGGCCGAGGTGAGCGTCCGCATTCCCACGGAGGGCCAGGCCGTCCTCGATCTGATGATGCCCCGGTGGTCGCCGGGCTATTACGCGGTCCAGGACCTCGCGGCCCGGGTGCAGGATCTGGCCGCGGCCGGGGTGGCGGGCAAGCCGCTGAAGGTGGAGCATCCGGCCCCGAACCGCTGGCGCGTGCGTGCCGCAGGCGCCCGCGAGATCACCTTGTTCTACCGCCTGGATTGCCCCTCCCATTTCGTCACCACCAACCTGGTGACCGGGCAGATGGCCATTCTGAGCGGCCCGGCCACGTTCATCACGCCGGTTCCTTTCGCGGGCCGGTCCTACGAGGTGGTGCTGGACCTTCCCCCGGGCTGGACGCAATGCGCCACGGGCCTGGAAGCCGCGCCGGCCGGCCGGTCCTGCCACTTCACGGCTCCGGACTACGACACCCTGCTGGACTGCCCCCTGGCCGCGGGGGCCTTCTCCACCCACACCTTCGAGGTGGGGGGTATCCGCCACGAGCTGGTGGACATCGGCGACTACGGCGCCTGGGACGGCGCCCGGGCCGGCGAGAACCTCGCCACGGTGGTGAAGGAAAACCAGCTTTTCTGGGGTCGGCTGCCCTACCGGAAATACGTCTTCCTCAACGTTTTCGGCCCGGGGGCAGGGGGCCTGGAGCATCAGAATTCCGCGATGCTCAGCTCCATGCCGCCGCCGGAGGGCAAGACTGGCGCCGATTTCCGCTGGTACTCGTACGTGAGCCACGAATTCTTCCACGGCTACAACGTCAAGCGCCTGCGCCCGGTGGAACTGGGGCCCTTCGACTACGAGCGTCCGCCGCGCACGGCGGGGCTCTGGGTGGCCGAGGGCCTGACCACCTACTACGGCCCTGTGATGGCCGTCCGCGCAGGCCTGGGAACACCGGAGGATTTCCTCGCGGAACTGAGCGGCGCGATCCGCCGCCTTCAGCAGGCCCCGGGCCGGCTCAAGCAGACTTTGGAGCGGGCCTCCCTCGACGTTTGGGATGAAGGCGGCTCCGGCGTGGGGGGAGACCCGGACAAGGGCGTCAGCTACTACGTGAAGGGCCCCGTGGTGGGGTTCCTGCTCGACGCGCGCATCCGGATGGCCAGCAAGGACAAGCGGAGCCTGGACGATCTCATGCGGCTCGCCTTCCGCCGTTTCAGCGGGAGGACGGGTTTCACCGAAGCCCAGTTCCGCGCCGCCGCCGAAGAGGTGGCGGGAACCAGCCTCCGGGACTGGTTCCGCAGGCACCTGGCGTCCACTGAGGAGCTGGATTACCGCGAAGCCCTGGACTGCTTCGGGCTCCGCTTCGCCGCTCCCGCCGCTTCCGGCCAGCCCAGCTGGACCCTGGAAGTGGATCCGGGAGCGGGCCTCCCGCAGAAGGCCCGGCTCGCGGACTTGCTGAAGGCCCGCCGGGCGGACGCTAGATCTTGAACACCTTCATGGCCGCGGAAAGCTCTTCGGAAACCCGCGCCAAATCGCTGGCCGTCCGGGCGATCTCCTGGACCGTGGCGGACATCTGCTGCGTGGCGGCCGCGTTCTGTCCAATCTCCCGGCTGACCTCCTCCACCCGGTGAGCCACGTCTTCGGATGTGTGTGACTGCTCCTCGGTCGCGGTCCCGATCTGGGTCACCATGCTGGACATCCCTGTGATCGCCTGCTGGATGTCAGACAGCAGGTGGGCAGTGCGTTCCACCGCCGTCTCGCCCGTTTCGACGGAATCCCGGCTTTCGACGAGCAGCCCTTCGATCTCGGCGGCCGAGGCGCGGCTGCGTTCCGCCAGCTTGCGTACCTCCTCCGCCACCACCGCGAAGCCCTTGCCCTGGGCCCCCGCCTTGGCCGCCTCGATGGCGGCATTGAGGCTCAGCAGGTTGGTCTGCCGGGCGATGTCCTGGATGACCTGGATGGCTTTGCCGATGTTGGCGGTCGATTCTTTGATCCGGCCCATGCCTTCGGCCATCTCCATTCCTCCGCGGCCGCCCTCTTCCGCCGCCTTGACCGCGGCATCGGAGTGGCGGGACGAAGCGCGGACGTTTTCCGCGACCTGCTGGACACTGGCCGAGAATTGCGTGATGGCGGCGGCCATGGATCCAGCCGATAGGTGGATCGACTCGCCGCCTTTCGCTATCTGGTCCGTGGTCGCCGACATCTCTTCGGCCGAGGCGGAAAGCTCGGTCGCGCCGCTGGCCACCGCCATGGCCGAATCCGACACCTTCCTGAGCGTGGCGCGGAGGGCCTCCAGCGTCTTGTTCAACGCATTGCCCAGCTGGCCGATCTCATCGGTGGAATCCACCTTCGCCTGAAGGGTCATGTTGCCCTGGGACACCTCGTTCAGCACGCCCATGAAGGCCGTGATGGGACGGGTGATGCTCCGCGTGATCAGTCCGGCGGCTGCGAGCCCGAGGCCCAGCGCCACGAGGCTGATGACGATCAGAGCGCCGGTCGCAAAGCGCCGCGCCGCCTCAGCCTCTTCATAGCCCTGCCGCATCTGTTCGGAGGTGAAGTCGCAGACGGTCTGGAGCTCGGCCATCCACCGGTCATTGGCCGCGCCACCTTCTCCCACTGTCAGGTCCGTGGCCTCTTTCCGTTTTCCCTGCGCGGCGAAGGCGAGGGCCCGATCGTTGAATTCCCTCGCGAGAACCGCCTGTTCCTTCATGACCTTCACGGCCGCGCGGCCTCGGTCCGACACCAGCAGGCGGTCGAGCTCCTCTGAGGCCTTGCGGTAGTGTTCTCTCGCACCCTCGATCTTCTTCTGGGCCGCCGCGACGATCTCGGGGTTGTCGGAAAGGATGATGGTGCGGACTTGGCTTTGGATCGCCTGGACCTCGAATTGGATGTCGCTTGCCAGGTCACTCTGGCGCCCGAGGACCATGACCACCTGGGTCAGGTCATTTCCCAAGCGGAAGAGTTGCAGCACCGCGAAACCGCTGGCGAGAATCAGCAACCCGAGAACCAGGCCAAAGGCGAGGGTCAGTCTTTGACCAATGCGAAGACGTGCGAGCATTATTCGGTTCTCCAATGGTGAATTCGATTCCATGTTCGCGCTGCAGCACCCACCGCAGGAGGACGCCCTTAGATTTTGTCATGCGAGCAGCCGTTACCAATGAATACAAGCGACTCTACCGGTCCGGAAACAGACCAGATGCCAGAAGAGGAACAAAAGAACGCTCAAGGGCCTTCAAGGCCCGCCCGGCTGCATACCAGACTCGGCGTCCGGTCCGAGGAGAACGACCTCTCCTTGCGTGACATGAAGCCTTCACCTGATAGAGCGATGGCGTCCTCCATCCGTGAGATCGGCCGGCTAGCCATCTCGACCCTCCCATAAAAACCCGAAGGCCCTGCGTGACAGGGGAACCTTGATGATGCGGCGAAGCCCAGCAAGAAGAAGCGGGGCAGATCATGAGTCGCCGGGCCGGATTTGAGCCGGGCCTCGGTACCTCCGTCCCCAGATCAGGCCCTACCGCCGGGACCCGACCTTGGGTCCGGTCCCGGATATGGCTCTGGATCCGGCCTCTCCTTGTTCCGGTCCTGCTTCGCCTCTATGACGTGGGTGGCCTTGCCCGATTCAAAGATCTTCTGCAATTCGAGGGCCCCATGTCCCAACGAATTCCCCGTGGGCTTGCTTCTCCGGTAGAAAATCCATCTCCTCCGCTCCGCCCATAGCGCCACCCGGTCAAGCCCATACAGACCGAAGAGAACGGCCACGCCAGCGATCGTGATTTTCAGCGGTCCCATCCGAATCCTGTAAGCCTAACGGCGGAAGCTGGCCGGCCCCATTGCTGTGGGGACCTGGTTACTGAATGGTTTGGGGGACATGGCGAACAGCGATAGGGTTCGTGTTGAGCGAAGGGTTTGGCCCGTGGCGTCAGCTTGAATGAATCGTTCGGCGCGAGGCATCTGGTTATACCGGTCTGTCGGCTGTTTCAAATGCTTCGATGCGTTTTCTGTTCGCCTCTATGATCGCATCGGGACATATCATTTCAGCCCTAAACACCAGATCATAATTTGGATCCCTCATTCGGTATTGATTCACGCCATATGCGATGCTATTGGCTGGAATGTTTTTGGTAACCATCGCACCCGCGCCAATGACACTATTCTCACCAATCACGATCGGACCCAGAATTTTCGCTCCATCGCAAATGATGACATTAGAAGAAATGATGGGTGTTCCAACGTTCTCCCACTCGTTGCTGATCTTGTTGAACCTCAAGTTTGCGCCAATGCTCACATTTTGGAATATCACGACCTTTTCAAGAATCTTCGCGGCGACAATCGTGCAACCCCGTGCGTGATGAGCAAACCTGACACTTTCATCGATTTGATCGCAGTTGATCTCGCAGGCGTAGAGCTTCTCCAGCAGCTCGTGAGCAAGCCATTTCAAGGTTTTGCTTTTGGAATGACAATTTGCGCGAATCAACATATCAAACATGTGAATTCCCCGTTCTTTCAATGAGACTCATTGAGAAGGCGCTTTTTAGGGAAGAGGTGATCTGATTGATGGCATCCCGGGCGGGAGTGAACAGGGCGGGAAGAACTAAAAAATCGTGGAGCATTCCCGGATAGGAACTGAAGGTCACTGGAACACCAGCGGTCTCCAGGCATCGAGCATAGGCCCGGCCCTGATCAGCCAGCACATCAAATTCGGCCGTGAGAACCAGGGCAGGCGGCAGGTTATTAAAATGATCCGCAAGCAATGGAGAGACCCGCGGGTCTTTGGCCTGGGCCAGGTCGGTCAAATAGTGATATCGGTACCACTCAATCCCCTTGGCAGATAGCCAAAGACCCTGGCCGAAATGATTGAATGATTCCGTGGATTCACTGGCCGGCGACAAATCAACCCACGGGCAGATGAGTGTCTGATGGATGAGGTTAAGGTCGTTGCTGTCACGTGCAAGCATAGAGACAACCGCGGCCAAATTGCCTCCTGCACTATCCCCCGCGACAGCGATACGGGAAGAATCCCCGCCAAAGGCGAAGGCTCGGGAAGCGATCCATTTTGTCGCAGCCCAGGCGTCATCAACAGCCGCCGGGAAAGGGGCCTCGGGCGCCAACCGATAGCCAACGGATACGACGATGCATTGGGCGCCTTCGGCGAGAATCGTGCAAAATGCCTCGAATTCATCAAGATTGCCTGCGACGAATCCACCCCCGTGGAAGAAAATCAGAATCGGTTTTGGCCCCGTTCCATCGGGGGTATAGATCCGAACGGGGACTCCTCCTGCGGTTGTCTTGCGGACGGCGATGTCCTTTCGAGGCGGCTCGAGCCACCCGGGAGGCAGAAACCCATTTCGCGCCTCTGAAGGGCTCATCTCATGTACCGGTAGTCCCCCTCCAAGGGCGATTTGTGTAAGGATGGCCTCGCTCTCAGGATGCAAACAACCGGACTTGTATGTTGGATAGAAAACAACCGTCATAGAAAACCTCTGGTTGATCCTCAAGACGAGGAGGTGCGGCATGACGAAGCTTGGCGGCTCCATTTCTGAAGGAACTTCGGGCCCGGGATTGTTTGAGGGCACGAGGCGGACTCAGGTTGCCTCGATGAAGGCGGAGCGTTTATGGACGGGTCACTGCGAATGGCGTTGAAAGGCGGTACGAACGGCCACGGTGGCCAGTCGGGCGGAGGAACTGGGTGGGTTCAACCATGGGGTGCGTTTAAAAACGAGAGTATCGGGGAGGTTTTCTTCCCGGGGGCAAATGATCGCATGGCTGCGGCGAGGGGCAAGGATTCAACGGGCGCGCCGCTCAGCCGGGGACCGGACGGGTGAAAGGGAGCGGCCTTCTCTGCGGAACGGCCTCGGGGGCCTGGCGGGCGATGCCATCAACGCCCGCGACAGGCTTGATCCCGCTGGTCCGGTTCCCAGGGCCGTCTACTCCACGCCACGCCTCTGCCCCCACCGGGCCAGGGTTTCGCGGACCTTGATCCTGAGGCGGTTGGGCGTGAACGGCTTCTCGAGGAAGGGGACATTGGCTTCCAGGACGCCATGCCGGAGGATGGCGTCGTCGGTGTAGCCGGATATGAACAGGACGGCCATGTCGGGCTGGGCGGCGACCGCGAGTTCCGATACCCGCCGCCCGTTGATGCCTGGCATGATCACGTCCGTGATCAGCAGGTGGATCCGTTGCGCAGCTTGACGGCAGATGTCGGCGGCCTCTTCTCCATGGCGAGCTTCCAGCACGGTGTATCCGGCCTCGCGTAATGCGTTCCCGGCCACTTCCCGGACCATGTCCTCGTCCTCCACCAGCAGAATGGTCTCGCTGCCCCCTTCATCCAGGATGGAAGGTACGGCGGCATCGATCGTGGAGCGCTCTTCCCCGCGGATTTCCGGGAAATAAATTTTAAAGGTCGTTCCAACGCCCGGTTCACTGTAGATCCAGATGTGTCCGTGGCTCTGCTTGACGATCCCGAAGACGGTGGAAAGGCCCAGGCCAGTTCCTTTCCCTGGGCCCTTGGTCGTGAAGAAGGGTTCGAAGATTCTGGCTTGGGTCGCCTTGTCCATGCCCTGGCCGGTATCGCTGACGACCAGCCGGATGTAGCGGCCCGGCGCGACGCCCTGATGGTCCTGCGCATACGCTTCGTCGAGATCCGCGTTTTCGGTTGCGATGCTGAGCTTTCCGCCATCCGGCATCGCATCCCGCGCGTTGATCGCCAGGTTGAGGATCACCTGCTCGATCTGGCCGGGGTCCGCGAAGACCATCCGGAGTTCCTGGGCACAGCGGATCTGCAGTTCGACTTCTTCGCCAAGAAGGCGCTGGAGGATCGGGTTCAGGCCATCCAGGGACGCGCTGAGGTCGATGGCCTGCGGCGCCAGGACCTGCTGGCGGCTGAATGCCAGAAGCTGGCGGGTGAGCCGGGCGGCGCGTTCGGAGGCCAAAAGGATCGCGCTCAGCTGCTTGTCCTCCCCGATCTTGAATTCGAGGGACTGAGAGGCGCTGAAGATGACGGTCAGAAGGTTATTGAAATCGTGGGCGATGCCCCCGGCCAGGCGACCCACGGCCTCCATTTTTTGAGATTGCCGAAGCTGGTCTTCGCTTTGCTTCAAGGCGGTCATGGCTTCCTGGAGTTCTGCCGTGCGTTCCTCGACTCTGGCCTCGAGGTGGACCTGGAGGTCCCGCAACTGCCGGTTCGCCTCCTGGATTTCCTGGGCGCGCTGGAAGACTTCCGCCTCCATGCGCGTGGCTTTGTCCTCCAGCTTCGAAGCGAGGTCCGCCTGGGCGGTTTGGGCCTCCTTCAGCCGCACGAACTCAGTCACGTCCTCCACCCGGTGAATGATGTAGGCGAGATCGCCGCCCGGCTTGAGGATCGGGGTGTTGACTGGGCTCCAATGCCGGACCTCGAAGCCGCCTCCTTCCGAAGGGGGGCGTTGAATGTCGTATTTCTGAACGGCCATGACATCTGGCCGCTTTTGAGACAACACACGCATGAGCGACGCGCGAAGGTTCGAGGTTCCGGTGGCGGCAGGGTCGTCGGGGTTGTCGGGGAACACCTCGAAGATGCCGCGCCCGAGGATGTCCTCGCGGCGGGTCAAGGTGGCCGAAAGGTAGGCATTGCTCACGGCCACGATCCGGAGTTCAGGATCCAGGACAAGGTACAGGTTCGGAACGGCTTCGAAGAGGGCCCTGAAATCCGGGTCCCGGTGACCGTCATTGGAATTCGCAAATGTCATTTGCGGTCTCCGATTTAGGCTTCCCAGGAAACACCCAGGCTGGCGAGCGTCCACAAATATCAGGCGAACGGTCCATTCCGGTCCCTCAACGGTCGTCGTGTTCGCGCACGGGCCAGGAAGCTGGGCAAAAACGTCCGCATCCGCGCGAATGAGAGGACGGTCAGCGCTTCAAGCGGGAACCTATGCGGATCGCCCCCTGAGACCAAGCCTTTCTCTATCGGAGTGAGACCGGAGATGGGCGGGCCGGGCAAGGTCGGGACGGGATTCTGCTCCGGTCTTGAACCGCGCGACGATCTCGTGGAGGGCCTGGGCCTGGGCGTCCATGGACTCTGCGGCCGAGGCGGATTCTTCCACGAGAGCCGCGTTCTGCTGAGTCACCTCGTCCATCTGCACAACGGCCTTGTTGATCTCGTTGAGGCCCGTGCTCTGCTCCTGGGTGGCGTTGGCGATTTCGCTCACCAGGGACGTGACTCTCTGCACGCTGGCCACCACTTCCTGGATGGTGCTTCCGGCCTGGGCGGCGACCTTGTTGCCGTCCTCGGATCGGGCCACACTTTCGCGGATCAGGTTCTTGATCTCCTTGGCGGCATCGGCGCTGCGCTTGGCGAGGTTCCGGACCTCGGCGGCCACCACTGCGAAGCCCCGCCCCTGCTCGCCGGCCCGGGCGGCTTCCACGGCGGCGTTGAGGGCTAGGAGGTTGGTCTGGAAGGCGATCTCGTCCACCACCCCGATGATTTCATTGATCCTGGCGGAGGATTGATTGATGGCCGCCATGGCGGAAATCGCCAGGGAAACAGCCGTCCCGCCGTCATGGGCGACCTGGCGGGTTTTGGCGGATTCCTGGTTGGCGGAACGGGCGTTGTCCGCGATCTGATGCACGTTGCTGGTGATCTGCTCCATGCTTCCGGCGGTTTCCTCCAGGCTGGCGGCCTGTTCCTCCGTCCTGCGGCTCAGATCGGTGTTGCCCAGGGAGATCTCGCGGGAGGCCGAGGAGATCGCCTGGGCGCTGTTCTGGATCTGAAGCACCATCGTCCGCAGCCCTTCGTTGGTGCTGTTGAGGGTGCGTCCCAGCTCGCCCAGTTCGTCCTTTGAAGGGATCTCCACGCGCTGGGTGAGATCCCCATGGGCCACCGTTTCGATGACCGCGCCCATGGCCGCGAGAGGCCTCGTGACGCTCCGTGTGATCGTGAAGGAGATGATGATGCCGAGAACAAGGGCCAGCGCCGAAAGCGCCAGGGTGAAGACAACCGCCTGCCTGTGGCTTGCTTGCGCCTGTTCGTATCGTTTCTGGATGCTGCCGGTGAAATGCTCCACAAGCCGGGCCAGGCTGTCCTGGTAGGCCTTCTCGACGGGCCGGACTTCATCGGACAGGATGCGGGCCGCTTCGCTGTCGCGCTTTTCCAGAAGGGCGTTCAGGATCCGGGTATTCGCAGCGCGGTACTTCACCAGGTTTGCCTGGATTTCCGCGAACAGGCTCTTGGACGCGTCGCTGTTCAGGGTCTGTTCAAGCTCCCTGGTCTTCTCGTTATACCTTTCACGGGCCTGGCCGATTCGCTCCACATCGGCTTTCCGCTCCGCCACACTGTCCCAAATGAAGACGGTTCGCACCATGCGGGTAATGAGGTAGACCTGCTCGGACATCTGGTTGGCCAATTCGAGCTGCTTGTTGTAGTGGAGGACGATGTTTTCGGTATCGCCCGCAATGGCTCCCATGCGGTTGAGGCCGGCTCCGGCGATGAGCAGCAGCAGGGAGAGGATGAATCCAAAACCAAGGCCGAGACGAACGCCTATTTTCAGGTTACTCAACATGATGACTCCTTGTTTTAAGGGGCATTCGTGGCCTCTGGGGCTTCAAGGGGCAGGCGGATCCAAAAAGTCGTCCCCATCCCCATGATCGAATCGACGCCAATCTCCCCGCCATGTTTCTCCACGATGATGCTGTAGGCGATGGCAAGGCCCTGGCCGGTGCCTTTCCCGACTCCCTTCGTGGTGAAGAAGGGTTCGAATATCCGGAACCGGATCGCTTCAGGAATGCCGGTCCCCGTGTCCTGGATTTGGATCTCGACGGACTGGGGAAGTCTCCGGGTGCGGAGCGTAATGGCCCCTTTCTGCGCGGAGCCTCCATGAAGGGTGTCTCCGATGGCATCCGCGGCGTTTACCAGAAGGTTGAGGATGGCCTGGTTGAATTCATCCCGGATGAGGGGGATCAGGGGACAGGACAGATCGTAGTCGCGCCGGAGATCGGCCACGTATTTCCAGGTGTTGCTGGCGACGGCGGCCGTGCTGTCGAGACAGTCATGGATGTCCGCCATCTCCTTCCGTCCGCCGCTCGGGTGGGAGAATTTCTTCATCGCTTCGACGATGCCGATCACCCGGCGGATGCCGTCCTTGGTTTGCCCGATGGCGCGCGGGATCTCCTCCCGCAGGTAGGGGATGTCGCCTGAGGCGCGGCTCCCGGCCTCACCTTCGATGATCGTGAGGAGTTCTTCGAACGAGCTGGCCAGAAAGCTGACGTTGTCGTTGATGAATTGCATGGGGGTGTTGATTTCGTGGGCAATGCCGGCCGCGAGCTGGCCGATGGCCGTGAGCTTCTGGGCCTGAAGCAGCTCGCTCTGGGTGCTCCGCAGCTCCGACAGCGTCTGTTCCAGTTCCCGGCGATGGAATTCCAACTCCTGGGTGCGCCTTTCGACCGTCTTTTCCAGAGCCGCGTTGTCGTGCAGGAGGGAGATGGCTGAGCCCCGGCTTTTCTGGTACCGCTCGGCCGCGTTGATGAGCACGGCGATGGTCCGCTCCTGGGCCTTCAGGTCCTCTTCCATCTCTTCGAACGAGCGACGCTCAGACACGCTCACTCCCCAGGGCGAGGCCCGTGAAAGTCTGGTTGATGTGCATGCCGTTCCATTGCTCGCCGTAGGTGCTGAAACCCACCACGCGCCTTTGCGCGAAAAGGCCTCCCACCTCCGAATCGAGGCCGGCCGCTTCCAGCTCCAGCCGCCGCAGAATGCAGTCGCATCCGAGAATGACCTGCGGTTCTCCAATGGCTTTGAAGGCTTCTTCGAATGCTCGGCTGGCGATGTCCGTGGCGTTGTCGAGACGCTGGCCCAAGGTGAACACCAGCGCTTCGTCGATCGCACAGTAAAAGGCAAGGCTCCCATCAGGAAGGACGCGTTGAATGGAGCGCACGTAGTAGTCGTCCCCGATCAACAGCATCAACGGGTGGGCGGAAAACACGCTTGGGTCCAGCTTCTCAACGCTGAGGTTGAGGGCTTTCGCATAGGCCTTGGCCGCGGGCATTCCGTTGAACGTTTCGACGATGCGGGCTTTGGGCTGGGCCGAGGTGGCGACCAGTTTCACGCCGGTGGGGGCGAAATGCTGGAATTTGATGGGGGCGAAAGGCAGGTCGGCATGCATGACAAGAAGGACCGCCGCAGATTGGCGGAAGATGCCGTCAAAACAGACCTTCGTTTGATGGAAGGCCAGATTGTCGCCGGCCGATCCTCCCACCAGGGTCATGCCGCCCAAGGCATGGTGGAGCGTCGAGCTCAGCAGCTCCTCCACCATCGAAAGCCCGTCGACGAGGAGAAAACCCAACAAGGGGAGCGGGCCGAAGTCCTGCGCCACCTGGGTTGCCACGGCGAAAGCCTGGTCGCGCACCTCTTCCAGCGGCGTGATGAGGTAGGGCCGGATCTTGAGGCCCGGTTTTGACAGGGCCACCGCGGAAAGGCCGTCTTTCTGGAACCCAGCCGGGCCGATCTGCCCGGACGTGGTGCACCCGATCACGGGGCAGGGGAATCCTGCCTTCAGGGCGGGGCCGAGCTGATCGAGATCGTAGTCCGGCGAGCAGAAAACGATCACCACGCACGGCGTTTCGAGACCGGTCCCCAACAACTGGCTGCGAAGGTCCTCCACGGCGCTTGCCGCGTCCGGCGCCAAGGTGGACCCACGCATGGCTCTGAATCCCGACACACCCGCCTCCTGGCTGTCTCTTGTCGCCTATCTCATCGACAGAAGGGAGGGGGAGACAAGTTATTCGCTATTTCCTCCCGGATGGGCCGGCGGCGCTGTTTGGGGGCCGGTATGCGGCCAGGGGCTCTCGGATTCAGAGCTTGAAACCGCCCACCACAGCTCGAAGCCCTTCAGATACTTGGGCTAACTCCTCTGAGGTTTTGGCAATTTCCTGCACCGTTGAGGCCAATTCGTGAGTCGCCGAAGCATTTTGGGCCAAACGGCCCGTGGTCTTGGACATCATGCCCGAGACCTCCTGACCGGTGATGGCCTGTTGGCGGGACAGGCTGCCAATGTCGGTAATGCTCTGGGCCATGCCGCCAATGCGCTCGCGGATGGCCTCCAGGCTGGCCAGGGTGGTGTCCACGCTCTGGACGCCACCTGAGACCACCTCCTGGGTGTGTTGAGTCAGAGCCTCGATTTCCCGTGCGGCGGTGCCGGAGCGTTCCGCGAGCTTGCGGACCTCATCGGCCACCACGGCGAAGCCTTTGCCCATGGAACCGGCCTTGGCGGCCTCGATGGCGGCATTGAGGGACAACAGATTGGTCTGCCGTGCGATGTCCTGGATGACGCTGACGGCCTTCACGATCTGGCCTGTGACCTGCTGGATGCCGGTCATGCCTTCGGCCGTGCCCCGGCCCGCTTCGGCGCTGCGGTCCGTCTCGTTCGCGACCTCGCGGCTGCGGGCCTCAGCCTCCTGAGTGCGAGCCGCGACCAGGTTTGCGCTGGAGCCAAGGCCCTTCATGGACTCCGCCACTTGTTCGCCGGCGCTTTTCAAATCCTCGCTCACCCGGGCGATCTCCCCCACCGCCTGGGACATCTGCTCCGCAGCCGCCGCCAATTCCGTGCTGCCGGAAGCCACCCGGGTGGCATATTCGGATATATCCTGCACGGTCTTCCGCATGCCGCTGTTGTAGTCGTTGAAGGCCTGTGCCGCCTGGCCGATCTCATCCTCCACGGTGACCGTGATCAGTTTGGAGAGATCGCTGTTCCTGAGGCCCTCGACGAGATGGTGCAGTGGTTGCACCACTTTGCGGGAGATCGTCCGGACCAAGACATAGACCAAGCCGGACACCAGGAGGAGACCCAAGGCGATGACTGTGGTGACCGTGCGGACTTGGCGGTCAACATCGTCCACATACACCCCTGTCCCCACCGACCATCCCCAGGGAGCAAAGGTCTGGATGTAGCCGACCTTGGGGAACAGACCCGACTGGCCCGGCTTGCCAAAGCTGTACTCGTAGAAGCCGCCTTCGGGATTCTGGGCAACAGCTTCCAAACCCCGGAAGAGCTTCACTTGGGCAGGGTCCCCAAGATCATCCGTGGCTTTTCCTGCCCATTCGGGATGGCTGGGATGAAGCACAATGCGGGGGCCTGCGGATTGAATCCAGAGGTAGTTGGTCTTGTCGTAACGCAGCACGCGAAGGAGGGCCTTGCCGCGTTCCTGCGCGGTTTCCTGGCTGATCTGACCGGACCTGACCTGGGCTTCCTGATCCTGGAGCAGGGTGATGGCGGTTTCGACCAGCTGGCGGAGCCCCTCCTGCTTGGCATGCATCACCGAGCTGTGGATGGTGGGGATCACATAGGCCAGAAAGAACAGAATGAACAGGACCACAGGGAGCAGACTGAGGCCCAACATCTTGCTAGACAGGGTCTTGAAGCGAAGGAAACGGCCGCTTGACACAATTCACCTCGATGTTTGGATGCCCCCAACTTATCGCCACGTGTTGTCGCATGCATGATCTTTGGAAAAGAGACATAGGGGCGGGGGCAGAAGCCGAGCAAGGGATTTGGCGGCTTTGAGAGCTGGACTCAGAAAGCGAAGGAAGATTGGATCTTGAACCGGGTTCCATCGCCCGGCGCCTTGGTGGTGATGAAAGGTTCAAATATTTTCCTGTCATGGGCTCTGCTGTAGGGAAATGGCAAGAAGTCATGGGGGTATCCGTTTCTGTCGATAACCACCATTGCCTGGCACCCGAAAAACGTGATTACCGAGAAGTCCCTTGCTTTCCAATCTGATCTTGGAGGGGTGATCAACCGTTCCAGTCCCGGAAACGACGATTTTGGCCAAAACAAAGGCATATTCGGAGGAGAGCACCATGGTTCCTGATAAATCGAGCTCATGCTGGCGCCAAATTTTAACCGGCAAGAAGGCGCTTCAAACGCAGACACTGGCCCTGCAAATGCTGTTGAAACGGCTCCAACGCAACATCACTCCCACCACATCCGAGGCGGATATAGGCATTGCAATAGGAGAGTTGCACGCCTTTTTCACCAAATATCAAAATATGCTATCCACTGAAATTCAATCACTCTAAGGACGGGCCATGAAAAAGACAATGCTCACCCTCGAAGAGACTGCCGCGCTTATCAAGACCGGGAGCTTCCTTGCGCTCGCCGCGGATGAATCCATCCTCCGGCAACTGCCGGCCGGCAATTGGATCGGCGGCACCATCCCCTATTTCATTGGCGATCAAGGCGGGCTTGAGTCCCGGGACCTGGTGCACGTCACCCCCCTGGCAGAGGCCGGCACGGCGGCGAAAATCGTGGACTACACCACCTCGACCATTTCCCGCATTGCCGTCGAGGCTCCGGACAATGGGTTTTCCGTGGTGATCCTGCCCGCCTTCAGCGCCATTCATGGCGAGTACGCGGCCCACGCGCAGGATTATGAGGATCTCTTCCTGAAGCCCATTGTCGGCTGGATCAGCGGCACCCATCTCGCCGACCTCGGCAAGGCCACCCCGAAGGTGATGAACGGCCTGACCGGCTGCCTCTCCAGCGATCAGGCAAGCGTGATCCACGTTCCGCTGCCGTCCAGCCAGGTTGCGAGGGTCCAGATCCTCAACCTGTTCAGGCAGGGGGATGGGGATGTCATCACCTTCCCGAAGGATGGCTTCACGGCCTCGGATTGCATGGTGAACGGGCGCCCTGCCAATGTCGCTGCCTACGCGCAGGCCCGGGCCCTTGACCCATCGCGTCCCCTGGTGGCCGATTACCACGGCGCCCAGATCAACATCTCCTTCCAATCTGTGGATGCCGAAAAGGGGCAGGTGACCTTCTACGCTCCCGTGTTTGCGGGCGTCGAGTACCGGCAGGCGGGCCCGGTGGGCGACTACGTCGAAGGCTTCAAGGCCCTCGTATCGGGGGTCCACGTGAATGCGCGTTTTACATGCAATTGCATACTCAACTACCTGCACGGCAAGCTGGAAGGCCGAAAGACCGGTGACTTTACAGGTCCGATGACCTTCGGAGAAATCGGATACCAGGTGTTGAACCAGACCCTGGTCTATCTGGAGATCCTGGATGGCCA
The DNA here is from genome assembly GCA_016195985.1 of Acidobacteriota bacterium. GTDB lineage: Bacteria > Acidobacteriota > Holophagae > Holophagales > Holophagaceae > Geothrix. The sequence continues at coordinate 436,130 of JACPYP010000016.1, forward strand.
GTGACAGTGCCAGAGGGTTGGGTCATTCAGGTCTGCCCTGCGGCCCCTGGTCGCCCCGAATGTGATTGGCCAACCGCTTGTAGTGGGAGAAGCGAAGAAAAGATAAATCCGCTTATCGGCATGGCTCAGCTTGAAAAGATCCACACGAAGAGGCGCTTTCCACCCCCGTCCCCTTTGCGGGCGGAGGCCGCAGGTTCAGGTGACTCACCACCGCGGGGTTAGGCTTCCTTCGTGTGGGGCTTGAACGCTCTGTATGAGGCGGAGGCTCGCTGATAACGGGAGGATAAAAATGGACCAGAAGGGGGATGAATAAACCACCTCCTTCCGGGGCCATTTCATACGAGGCGTTAATGTTCCTGTCAGGGCTTTATCTGGTCAATCTCTGATCTGAACTTGGTAGAGCAGTCTGGGCAGATGCTATGAGTGAACGTGACGTCGCTGTGCGTAGATATGTACAATTCGATTTGTTGCCAAAAGCCTTCGTCACTCCGAACATTTTTGCACCAGGCACAGACTGGCAACAGCCCTTGGAGAACCTTAATTTGTCTCAAGGCGTCATCCACCGCCCGTTGAAGCTCTGCACGCTTCGCTTTGGAACGGGCCCGGATGCGCCGTACTCTCAGGTGATTGATGGCGAGCAAGAAAAAACCAAAGATGAGTGACAGCATGGCCAATAGCCAAGGCCGTTGATACCAGTGAGGAGCTAGATTGATGTTTATGGAAGCCTGGTAGCTGGAGCGGGATCCCGTTGCGCCATCGACCATCGATTCGACTTTAAATGTGTAGTGACCCGGCGGGAGATTCGTATAGCGCGCTTTCCATTCACCGATGGAATCCCGCCAGTCTGAATCGAAGCCCTCGAGTCGATATCTGAGAGGAATGGGAAGAGATGTGCCAAAGGTGATGGTGGTAAAACGGAATTCTAATTCGCCTCTTCCCGGGGGCAAATCTATCGTCGGGCCAATATGCAAGGGGGTTCGATCATTTGATACTTCCTCGATAACTACAGGTGAATGAGAACGAGTATAGGGCTTCGTTGGATTGATGACTGCTACTCCACTTGTCGTTGGAAAGTACAGATTCCCATCCTTGCTGACAATTCCCGCCCGCCCACCAGTTCCATTGCATTCCAAACTACGGAGACCATCAGACAGGCCATAAATATCTACTTCCAAAAGCCCCGGATGGCCGTTCACAACCGACCTGAGAGATTGCAGGCTCACGCGAAATATGCCGTGATTCGAAGAGAGCCAAACATCCTTACCGAGGTGAGGCATTAGGGTATAGATCACATCATCAGGCAACCCATGTGAAGTGGTAATGCGATCGAATCGGGTCCCGTTGAACCGAATGATTCCCGATCCCGCGGTACCAAACCACAAGGTTCCGTCTGTCTCTTCCATGACCGAAATGATTGGCTCTCGAGGCAATTCAGGGGGCAGGTAGGTTTTCACATCACCCCCTCGCATTCGGACCAATCCGCCCAGATCTCCGGCCAACCAGAGGTCGCCGTTACGGGACTTATGGATCATCCAAACCATATTGAGATTTGGAATGGGTACTTGGGTTGCTACGGGGTGGATCGCCCGCCGATCCTGAATGTGCATGAGGCCTTTATTTGAACCAAGCCAAAGTCCCCCCATTCCATCGGATTCAATGGCAAAGAACTGGCCTGGAATCCCTGAATCACGAAGCTGACCATCGACCATCCGAGCGAGGTTTGCCCAGGTTCCAATCCAAATGGCCCCATCCTCATCCTCGAAGATTGCCTGGACATGAGGATCCAGGAGCCCTGTGGCCGAGGCGCCCCACGATTTCTGCTGGTTCTTCATGGTTCGAGCGAGTCCGCCTTTGGTGCCAAACCACATCGCTCCATCGCGTGACTGATAAAGACAGAGAGCATAATCGGATGGAAGGCCTTCCGGCTTTCCTTGAATGGTTACGCGGCCAGCATGCAACCTGTGAAGCCCGTCTCCCCAGGTGCCCACCCAAATGCCGCCTTCCGGGTCTTCACTCCATGAAACGCCAGCGCCCATGGGGTAATCCACATGAATTATTTGAGGGGTTGGTCCCGAAGGGATTCGGCATAACCCAGATAATGTGGCTATCCAGAGTGTTTGAGCGGAGTCCTCAAAGATTTCTGTGACATTGTTGCTTCCACTCATTCCCGAAATCGGAATGTGTTGAAAAACGCCTTTGATCTCACACCACAGTCCAGCTCGGCCACCACACCAGAGGCGGCCGCTTCGGTCGAACCGAAGGCATCGGAAGGGCTCTGAAACAGAGGGCTTGGGTCGTGGAACCAGCCTTTTCCCTTCGACGCGGTAAAAGTGCCGCCTCGTTACGAGCGCGATTTCACCAGAAGAGGTCTCTGACATATTGATGATTTCGGGTTTTGGGTCTCCTTCCGCTTGAATCGGATCCACGATCCCATTCTCCAGCCGAAAGAGGCCAGACGCTGTCCCAACGTATAAAGCACCGTTTTGCGCAAGAAGCAGGCACCGGATGGCTTTGTCGCTTAAATTAATCGCAGTTACAGGTTCAATTCGCCCTTCTTTGTAAAGAGAAAGGCCCTGATTACCGCCTATCCAAACCTCACCATTCTTCCCCGCCGCTAGGGCTTGAATCCAACGGGAGTTCATTGTTGGAGTGTTTCTTGGATGAAATAGGACAAAGCGATGCCCATCGTAGCGCGCCAAACCATCCTGGGTTCCAACCCAAAGGTAACCTTCACTGCTCCGGGCGAGAGCCGATACGGTCTCTTGTGGGAGGCCATCGGTGGTATGCCATTTTTGGTGTACAAATTGAATTGGGAGGGTTTCCGAAATGACCGCACGTAGCGGTTGGTTCGAAACCAACAAACTTATGACGGCCCATAGCAGTTGGGAAGTCCATGTTCGCCAGAGATGACAGATATTGGCTCGTGACGCACGCATAGGCACCTGCGGACCTTTCAGGATAAACGACCGCTAGCGACGTTTGATGTAAGCCCCCATCCTCGACCAAGGTTACTAACCGATAGAAGGTTGCAAAACTTCTGAACCAAGAATGATTCTAACTGTGGCTCAATCTGAGGTGCCCAGGCGATTTGGATTGTCAGAAATTGTGAGAATCACTTTGAGTTAGAGTCCAATGATCGCACGGACGCAACGCGGGCCAAGAGAGCGGAAGGCAATGCAGGCGGGGTCCGACCTGAGTGGAGGGTTAGGTATTCTCACGACCAATTTTAAGGTCAGCAGCGGCTTGAAGAATCGTGCCCTTTGGATCATGGAGGAATTGGCCGGCCTTTGATTTCATTAACTGACCTCGCATAACCTCTTCCGATGGATCCAGGATCAGCCCACTATCGCGCTCGACCAGCAAGTAGCCGGAGGCACTAACTATCGATAAGAAGTCCTGCATGAGTGACCAGGGATCACCTGCCGGCGAATATCGGAATTGAATATTGGAGATGCACGAATCATCTCGCCATATCCGTAAATCGGACTCCCATTCGTTTTCTGACACATATTCCTCAGTATCACCCCAAGACTTACCCCTGGGAAGGAGCAATCGGAGGTGATTCAGAAAGTCTTCCGATGGAGCCTGAATCTGAAGCCATGGCTCAATACCTTCGTGCATCTCATCGAGCGGAATGGCTTCGACAGGGGAACTACCAAGGTAGGACCTTGGGATGATTTCAACCATGTAGTGATGGACGCCCATGGAGATGCCTAACGAGAGAAGCCAACCGGCCCTATTGCTGTGGGGCCTGATAGCTGAATTGTTTGAGGACACTAGCACGCAGCGATAGGGTCCGAGATGAGCGCAGGGTTAGGGCTTGGCGAGCCATGCGATTTTGACCCTCCGGTGCTGGGCGACGCAATCGCGCAGGTATAGATTGATGAGGCTTTGATAGGGAACCCCCGCCTCGGTTGCCATCTCCTTAAAGTAGCTGATGACATCCTCGGATAGGCGCATCGTGATCGGTTTCTTGAGCTTTGAAGCGTAAGGGTTCTTGCGCGCCTTCATTTTTGAGAAATCGTATTCAGCTCTCATGCTTCACCCCCATAGAACGAGCTCTCCCGTTTGGTTGCTCTGCGTGCAGAAATAATTCGGACCAAGTCACCAGATTCGCGTTCGCAATGACAAACAACCAGAATCCTGGCGATTGAACTCATGCCGAGAAGGATGAATCGTTCTTCGGAAGCAGAGTGGTCATCGTCATAGAACTGGACGGCGAACTCATCATAAAAAACCGTAAGTGCCTCTTCGAAGGAGACGCCGTGCTTCTTGAGATTACCCGTGGCCTTGGAGGGGTCCCATTCGAATCGAAGCATACATACAGTGTATTGCTACGCAGGCGGCTGTCAATGGAGCCCTAACAAACAGGGCTAACCGGCACCACCTGCACCGAGGCGCTGAGCGGAGGCGAGAAAGCCGAATGATGAGAGGGGAAGGTAATGCAGGCGGGGTCTGACTTGAGCGGAGGGTTCGGCTTCACCGGAGCGGCTGAAAGGCTTCAAGGTCGGTCAGAAATGAATCGATACCATTATCTCTTTTCGAAGAGCATTTGGCGATTGGCATGATCATTCCAGTTTTCTGAATACGATGGATCATCTTGTTGACGCGCTCCACCCACGGGCCATCAAGCAGAACATAATCGCAACAATTTATTGGCATAACTGCATGTAAAAAGTCGATCACGTCATTTTCTGAGATTGATGCCGAGCTGTCCAAAGTGAACCCTCGAAGCAGCTCTCCAAAAATTACAAAAGTCCTCGTACGGTAATCGCTAGGCATAACGCTTTTAGCCTTTCGAATGTAGTCAGGGGCTTTGCGTATAGAGTCATGCCCGTCAATGATCGACTGAACTGTCTCGTTGATTATTTGAGAGAAGCCAGTTCGGTTTGAGTGAGCCATCGATATGAACCCCTTCATGCTGAACCCATGTGGAGTATCTTGTGCACGCTCTGCGAAGAGTTTGAGCTGTGGCAAATCAGCTGAAGGCCAAAATCTCTTGAGATTGTTTTGCTCGGCGAGTTCCTGCTCGTGGACCTTATCCAAGGCGAAATCAGTAAGGAATAAATTCGGCAGGAGCCGTTCAATAAAATGTTCAGCATCCATGCAATGCCGCGGATCCTCTGCCTTAGCAAATTCACCGAGAGAAATATTTGAAAGAAGAAGAGTTCCTCTCTTGGATAAAAGGGCGTTCACAAATCGATTCTGAAGACAGAGATCGTCCGAAAATGATCGAATTGCCGAGTGATCAAGATAGACCGTTGGTGAATCAAAGCTCTGCCTCACATGAACGCCATCTGGAGCATCGAAGAAGTCGATTGGCATGTTGTGAAGCCTAACAAGAGAAGCTAACCGGCCCTATTGCTGCGGGACACGGATGTTGAGTTGTTTGAGGACACTAGCGCGCAGCAATAGGGTCCGAGATGAGCGCAGGATTAGGCGCGGGAATGAGACTTGGATGTTGAACGCCAGAAGCTGAATGCCCAAATGATGGCAGAGACGAGAACAATGAATGGCCAAAGATTGTAGTAAACGAGTTGACCCGATTTCGAGGTATTGACGAAGCCACGTTTGGCAAATCCGAAAACAACCCAAAGAAACCCTGTGAGGATTCGGGAGGTAATCCCGCTATCTGAGGCGTGAGAAATACCGAAGATGAAAAATGTGACTGAGGCGCCTGCTACGAGTGACAGGACAACTCGGAGCGTATGTTTGAGGTTGGGAAGCATTGTTAGTGGCGCCTACAAAGGAAGCTTGGTATAGAAGCGGGGAGGACGTCCAGAAGGCACCGCAAGGCTGCGAAAAGGAAATGCGACCTAAAAATACCCGGATGAGAGATGATTCGTGACCTCATTTGGAGCCGCCTTTCGAGGGGACTCGGGCTCGGCTCTGATCCATCGGCATTCAATCACCCTTCGGTCCACTGAGCTGAGGGCGCTTGCGCGATTTCACAGCAGGGGAGGGTCTGCTTCCTGGGAACCCAGGCCAGGACGAAAGCCGGTGATTCTTTGATTCCGAATCCCCCAACATGAAAGAAGCCGCCTTCCGGCGGCTTGGTCTGGCGGAGAGAGAGGGATTCGAACCCCCGAACAGGTTTCCCCGTCTCCGCATTTCGAGTGCGGTGCCATCAACCACTCGGCCATCTCTCCGGAAGGACCATTCTAGCAAATTGGCCGGTAGAATCCAGCTTTCGGGGGATGCCATGGGCTGGATGAGGCCGGCGCTGTTGGGACTGGCTGTGGCGGGGGCTTTGCCGGCCCAGGAGGCGGACTTGGCTCTGCCGGACGCGGCGGCGGACCGCTTCGCGGCGCTGGCGCTGCGCTGCGTGCGCCAGGAGTACCCCAACAAGCTGGATCACGTGATGAACGGCGGCGGGGAGGTGAAATCCCCGAAGGATTTGCATCCGGCCTTCTACGGTTGTTTCGATTGGCATTCCTCGGTGCACGGGCACTGGATGCTGGTGAAGCTGCTTCGTGATCATCCGGGCATGGCGCGAGCGGCGGAGATCCGCCAGGTGCTGGATGAAAACCTGGCGCCGGAGCGCATCGCCGTCGAGGTGGCCTACCTGGGCCAGGAGAACCGCCGGAGCTTCGAGCGGACCTACGGCTGGGCCTGGCTGCTGAAGCTGAGCGCGGAGCTTCGAGAATGGGACGACCCTTCGGCCCGGCGCTGGGCCGCGGCGCTGAAGCCTTTGACCGAGGCCCTGGCGGGACAGCTCTCGGCCTTCCTGCCCAAGCAGACCTACCCCATCCGCACGGGCGTCCATCCCAACACGGCCTTCAGCCTGGACCTGGCCCTGGACTACGCCCGGGCTGCCCAGGACACTGCCTTGGAGGCTCTGGTCCTCGACCGGGCCAGGGCCTGGTTCGGAAAAGACCGCCAGGGCCCGCTGGCCTGGGAGCCCGGCGGGGAGGATTTCCTTTCTCCTTGCCTGGAGGAGGCGGCGCTCATGTCCCGGGTGCTGCCGGCGCCGGCCTACCGCCGCTGGCTGGGCGGCTTCCTGCCGGGCCTGCCCAAGGGCCTGGTTCCGGCCGTGGTGTCGGATCGCACGGATCCGAAGATCGTCCACCTGGATGGTCTCAACCTCAGCCGGGCCCGGGCCCTGCGCCGCATCGCCAAGGCTCTGGGCGCCACGGATCCGCGGTCCGCCGCGCTGCTGCGCCTGGCGGATCAGCACGCAGGGGCCTCGCTGCCCCATCTGGCCTCGGGCAGCTACGAGGGGGAGCACTGGCTGGCCACCTTCGCGGTGCGGATGCTCGCGGAGCGATAGCCGGTCAGGCCCCGCCGGGCGGAGTGCCATCCGGCGACGACATCTTCTGCAGGTGGCCGAAGTAGTTGCGGTCTTCGCCAAGGATGTGTCCCTTCACCAGGTCCAGGGCCAGAAAGGAGATCAGGCGTCCGAAATCGAGACGGTCGGCCTGCACTTCCGCTTGCAGATCCCGGGCGCGGGAGATGAGCGAGGCGTGGATGCCGGCGTGTTCGTGCAGGCCCGGGTAGCGGGCTTCGCGGAGCAGGGCTTCCTCGTCGTGGAAATGCTGGGCGGTGTGCGCCAGGAGACTCTCCAGGCACAGGGCCACTTCCGGCAGAGGCCGGTTTTCGGTGAGGACGGCCATGAGGGCGCTGGCCAGGCGGAAGAGCCGCTGGTGCTGGCCGTCGATGTGGGGATGCCCGCTTTCATAGGCGTCTTCCCAGACCACTTCCAGCAGCGGGCGGGAGAAGGGCTTGATGCCCGCACGGTCAGGGGCGGTGGCCGCGCGGCTGCGGTTGCGGCCTTCGGACTTGGCCAGGTAGAGGGCGCGGTCCGTCCGCTCGATCCATTCCGCGAGGCTTTCTCCCAGGGCGTATTCCGACACGCCCAGACTCATGGTCACCTGCCCCACCTCGGGATATTCGACGGCGGCCACCGCGGCGCGAAGCTTTTCGGCCAGCCCCAGGGCACCCTCCAGACGCGTGGCGGGGGCCATGACCAGGAATTCCTCGCCGCCCCAGCGCACCAGGGAATCCGAGGCCCGCAGGTACATCCGGACGGTTTGCGCCGTTCCCGCCAGCACCGCATCGCCGGCGCCGTGGCCATGGATGTCGTTGACGCGCTTGAAGTGGTCCAGGTCGAACATGAGCAGGGAGAGGGGCTCGCGGCGGCGATGGGCCAGGGCGATCTCCGCCAGGACGGCCTCTTCGAAGCGGCGCCGGTTCCAGGCACCCGTGAGGCGGTCGGTGGCGGCCACCTCCTCTAGCTGGTCGAGGGCCCGTTGCAACCCCTGGTTGGCGGTCTCGGCGGTGCGGCTGGCTTCGTTCAGATCCAGGAGGCGCGCGGACAGCTCGGCGTTGCGCTGTTCCACCAGGGCTTCCAGATGGTGGGCCTGGTGGGCGGCAGCGCTCAGCCGGGCCCTCTGGGCCTCCTCCTTGGCCACGCGCAATTCCGTCATGCGGCTGAGCATGGCCCAGCCCAAGGACATGGCCAGCACCACCAGGGCGGACTGGATCAGGGCCAGGCTGAGGGTCCACAGGGAGACGCAGCAGACGAGGATGGACACGGTGGCCGTGGCAAGGGCGCCGGCGGTGCGGAGGCCTTCGCGGCGGGCCCGCAGGACGGCGGAAAGGGTCAGCAGGGCGAGGAAGGGGGCCAGGAGTCCCAGGAGGAGTTCGGCCAGGGCATGGGCCGTCGGCCATGGCAGGATGGCCGCCAGCGCGATGCAGAGGGCGGTGAGCGCGGTGCCCCGCCGGACATGGGCCAGGCGCCGGGCCCCGGGCGAAGCGGCCAAGAGGGTGGAGGTCACCCGCTCCCAGATGACGAGGCTGAGACCCGCGAGGGCCAGGGAGGCCGGGTGCGCGTATTGGAGCAGCGAGGCGGGGAGCAGGGCTGGGGCGAGGCTGCTGACCCCCGTCCAGGCCACGGAAACCACCAGGCCGAAGAGCCCCGCTTGGCTGAGCGCCCGGTCCCGCAGGGGGCGGTAGGCGAGGATGGCCAGGAGAGCCAGGGCCATCAGGATGCCCGCCAGGAAGGCGTGGGTGGCGAGGGCCAGGGGCGTCGAAAGGGCCGCGAGGGGATTGGGCGGGGGAGCTGACATGTCAGTCCCTCATCGGCGCCGCCTGAAAAAAGATTGGATTTGCTCACGGCACTCTATTTCCAGCAGACCGCCCTGGAATGCGAAGCGGTGGTTGAGGGCCGCGCCATCCAGGGTGTCCAGCCAGCGGCTGACGCCCACTTTGGGATCGGAGGCGCCGAACACCACTCGGTCCACCCGTGCATGGATGAGGGCGCCGAAGCACATGAGGCAGGGCTCCAGCGTCACGTACAGGGTGGCTCCCGTGAGGCGGTAGTTCTTCGCCCAGGCCCCGGCGCTGCGCAGGGCCATCACCTCGGCGTGGGCCGTGGGATCGTGCAGCTTTACCGGATGGTTGTGTCCGCGGCCCAGCAAGGCGCCCTCGGAGACCAGCACGGCACCCACGGGGACTTCATCGAGGCGGTCCGCTTTCTCGGCCTCTTCCAGGGCGAGCTTCATGAAATAGATGTCGTCGCCGCTCCACATGATGAGGATAGTGTGGCAAGAAAATCGAGAGGCCGGAGGCCGAAGGTGCTGAGCCAGCCGGAGCGACTGGGCTCAAAGCCATGTCACTCAACGGCCGGCTCGCGCGCCTTCCATCAACGCTTCCAGGGAACCAAGCAGCACATCCGTGGCTTCCTTTGGGTTGAGCAGGCCTGAACTGACAAAAGCGCCATTGACCAACACCGCCAGCTGTGCGGCCAGTTGGTCGGGCCGCCGCACGCGCAGCCGCTTTGCAATGCCATGCAGTCGGCTTCGCAGCGCCTGCATGTGCCGCTTCGAGACTTGGCGGGCCGGATGGTCCTCTTCAGCCAATTCGGCAGCGACGTTGATCTGGGGGCAGCCGCGGTAGTTCGAACGCGCCAGGCGTTCGCCGATCCAGCGCATATGGGCCACAAGCTCGCCCGCGGGATCGTCGGGGTGTTGCCCGGCGATGCTGTCCCACAGCGCCCAAAACTCGAGATCCTCACGCTCAAGGAAGGCGACGATGAGGTCATCCTTGGTGGGGAAGTGGCGGTACAAGCTCGTCTTTGCCACTGCGGCTTCCTGCACGACTAGGTCGACGCCGACGGCGCGCACGCCACGCTGGTAGAAGAGGGTGGAAGCGGTGTCAAGAATGCGTTTGCGGACGTCGGGGGTCAACTCGACCGCCGTTTTCGGTGAGCGTTTCGATGCCGCGCTGGTGCGGTCGACCGGTGCGGGACCCGCACCGGGACTTTGGGGTGAACGGTGGGTGGGCCGGATGCGCATGCTTGACACGATACAGACCTGTCTGTAATCTTGAAAGAACAGACAGGTCTGTATCCAGGCTCGGAGGTTCCATGCATTCCGGAGCAAAGGCCATCGCCGTGTATGGCGCCACCGGCCACACCGGTCAGTTCGTCGTGCATGAAGCCCTGCGACACGGGCTGCCGGTGGTGGCGATCGGACGCAGCCTTGGGCGCGTCAATGCGGCGTTCGCTTCGAAGGTCCTCCCGCGCGCGGCGGGGCTCGACGATCCGGCCAGCCTCGAACAGGCCTTCACCGGCTGCGCGCTGGTCATCAACTGCGCGGGTCCGTTTCTTGATACCGCAGCGCCGGTGGCACAGGCGGCGCTGCGCGCCGGATGCCACTACATCGACGTGACGGCAGAGCAGGCCAGCGCGCAAGCCAGCTTTGCCGACCTCGATGCGCCGGCGCGCGCAGCCAACCGGGTCGTGATTCCGGCGGCCGGCTTTTATGGCGGCCTCGCCGACCTGTTGGCCAGCGCGCTGGCCTCCGCCGGCAACATCGACAAGATCACGGTAGCGGTCGCGCTCGACCGCTGGTGGCCCACCGCCGGCACGCGGAAAACCGGCGAGCGCAACAAGGTGCCGCGTGTGGTGGTGAAGAATGGGCTCCTCGTGCCTCTGGTGCCATCGGCTAAGGTGCCGGACTGGGCCTTCTCTCCGCCGCTGGGCAATCAGGCAATGGTCGAACTGCCGTTCAGCGAGATCATCACCTTGGCCCATCACCTGAAGGCCGGCGCGATCCGTTCACTGCTCAACCGCTCGGCGCTTGACGACATCCGAGATGCCACCACGCCGTCGCCCACTGCTGTGGACGGCAGCGGGCGTTCGGCCCAGCGCTTCGAATTGGAAGTGAGGGTCGTGCAGGATGGCGCGACCAAGGCTGCCGGCGTGCGTGGGCAGGATATCTATGCGGTAACGGCACCCATTGCGATCCAAGCCGCCCTGCGTTTGCTGCGGCCCTCGTACCGGCACAGCGGTGCGTTGGCGCTGGCCGAAGCGGTCGATCCCGTTGAACTGCTGTGCGAGCTGAACGGCCGGGCGCTGAGCGTGTTTGGAGACGCCTTATCCTGCTGAGGCGCTGACCTCGCTCAATGGGACGGTTCCTCTCATTCTCCAGCCCTGGACTCCGGCCCAACAAAAAGTCCATCCGGTACATCGGGAACAAAGGAGCAGTATGGCTGATTTTCCCCACAAGAAAAAGGCTGATCCTCGCTTTTCCAGGTCGCTACACTCACTTTGGTCCTGCCTGGACCGAGTCCTTCTCACGACCCCGCGACGGCCTGGCCATCGCGGGGTTTTTGCAGAGTCTTTGTCATGGTCCGCGGGGTCCGTCCAGTCGGCCCCCGGAACCCCCCACCTCGCCATCGGGTCCCACCTGAAGCCGGGGTCAGCCACGAGGGAGGCACATGCGCGCGCACCTGATCCTGAAAGACGGGACCATTTTCCGGGGACGGGCGCCGCTGGGCTTCGGCGGCGGCGGCGAAGCGGTGTTCACCACGGCCATGGCCGGCTACCAGGAAATCCTCACCGATCCCAGCTTCGCCGGGCAGATGGTCTGCATGACCTTCCCCGAGCAGGGCATCTACGGCATCCATGCTGATCTGAACGAGGGCACCCGCCCCTGGGCCACGGGCCTGCTCTGCCGCCGCCTCACGTTTGCCCCGGACCATCATCGCTGCGAGGGGGATCTGCCGAGCTGGCTGAAGCGGCACCACATCCCAGTCATGAGCGACCTCGATACCCGCGCCCTCACCCAGCATCTGCGCGACCAAGGCTCTCAACCCTCGCTCATCTGGACCGAGGTGGATGGGAGCTTGGATGCAGGCGTGGCCAAGGCCAAGGCTCTGCCGGACATGACCGGCCAGGCCCTTTGCCCTGAGGTGAGCTGCAAGGACCGCTACGAGTTGAACCCCGGCGGCGCCTTCCGCGTGGCGGTGCTCGATGGCGGCATCAAGCTGAGCATTTTGAACCAGCTGGTGGGTGCAGGCCTGCACCTGGAAGTGTTTCCCTGGGACGCGCCCGCCCGCGAACTCACAGACAAGCGCTTCCATGGCCTCTTCCTCAGCAACGGCCCCGGCGATCCCGCCGCGCTGCCCGGCATGCAGAAGGAAGTCGAAGCCTGCATCGGCCAGCTGCCCATCTTTGGCATCTGCCTGGGGCATCAGCTGCTGGGCCAGGCCTTCGGGGGCCGCACCTTCAAACTGAAGTTCGGCCACCGCGGCGCCAACCAGCCCGTGCACGACCTCATGACGGGTCGAATCGAAATCACCGCCCAGAACCATGGCTTCGCGGTGGACGAGGCCAGCCTGCCCAAGGATGTGGAGGTCACGCACCGCCATCTCAGCGACGGAACCGTGGAGGGCCTGCGCCACACGCGGCTGCCCATCTTCTCGCTGCAGCACCATCCTGAAGCTTCGCCCGGCCCCCATGATGCGCACCCCGCCTTCAATCGTTTCGTGGCGCTGCTGCAGGAGTACCACCATGCCTAAGCGAACCGATCTGAAGAGTGTGCTGGTCCTGGGCTCTGGCCCCATCCAGATCGGCCAGGCTTGCGAGTTCGACTACTCGGGAACACAGGCGCTGAAGGCGTTGCGGGAGGAGGGCATTCGCACCATCCTGCTGAATTCCAACCCGGCTTCGATCATGACGGACCCGGGCCGGGCTGACGCCACCTACCTCGAGCCGCTGACCCTCTCGGTGCTGGCGAAGGTCATCGAGGCCGAGAAGCCCGACGCCATCCTGCCCACGGTGGGGGGGCAGACAGCCCTGAACCTGGCCATGGAGGCCCACGAGAGCGGCCTGCTGGAGCGCACGGGCGTGCAACTCATCGGCGCCCAGCCCGAGGCCATCAACCGTGGCGAGGATCGCCAGCTCTTCAAGGCGCTCATGGATGACCTGGGCCTGGAGACCTGCCGTGGCGGCTTCGCCCACAACATGACGGAAGCCCGCGATCTGCTGAAACTCACGGGCTTTCCCTCCATCATCCGCCCCAGTTTTACCCTGGGCGGCAGCGGCGGCGGCATCGCCTACAACGTGGAGGAGTTCGAGACCATCGTGGCCCGGGGCCTCGACCTGAGCCCCACCAAACAGGTGCTCATCGAGGAGAGCATCCTGGGCTGGAAGGAGTTCGAGCTGGAAGTGGTGCGTGATCTCGACGACAACGTCGAAGTGATCTGCTCCATCGAGAACTTCGATCCCATGGGCGTCCACACCGGCGACAGCATCACGGTGGCCCCCGCGCTGACGCTGACCGACCCGGAGTACCAGCGCATGCGCGACGCGGCCCTGGCCGTCATCCGCGCCGTGGGCGTGGAGACCGGCGGATCGAACATCCAGTTCGCCCTGGAGCCCGAGACCAGCCGCATCATCGTCATCGAAATGAACCCCCGCGTGAGCCGCAGCTCGGCGCTGGCCTCCAAGGCCACGGGCTTTCCCATCGCCTGGGTGGCCACCAAGCTGGCCCTGGGCTACCGCCTGTGGGAACTGCCCAACGCCATCACCCGCATGACCAAGGCCGCCTTCGAACCGGTGCTCGACTACGTGGTGGTGAAGATCCCCCGCTTCACCTTCGAGAAGTTCCCCCAGGCCGACAAGGTGCTGGGCACCCAGATGAAGAGCGTGGGCGAAGTCATGAGCCTGGGCCGCAGCTTCCAGGAGGCCCTGCAGAAGGCGGTGCGCTCCCTGGAGGAAGGCCACAAGGGCATCTCCGGTGCTCTGGAAGGGAAGCTGGACCTCAACCGGTTGAAGGAGCACCTGCTCATCCCCGGCCCCCAGCGCCTGTTCTGGGTCTACCACGCCCTCAAGGCCGGCCACAGCGTGGAGGAGATCCACCGGCTCACCAGGATCACCGCCTGGTTCCTCCGCGAGATCGAGGAGATCGTGGTGCTGGAAGGCCGCCTCCGCAGCTTCCCGGTGGACCGCCTGCCGGAGGAGCTGCTGGAGAAGGCCAAGCGCGCCGGTTTCGCCGACAACCAGATCGCCGTGTTCTGTTCGGGCACCGAAGCCGAAGTCGCCGGGCGCCGTGCAGCCCTGGGCCTGCATCCCGCCTACAAGCGGGTGGACACCTGCTCGGGCGAATTCAAGGCGGAGACGCCCTACCTCTACGGCACCTGGGAGGATCACAGCGAGGCCGAGCCCACGGACCGGCCCAAGGCCATCGTGCTGGGCAGCGGACCCAACCGCATCGGCCAGGGCGTGGAGTTCGACTGCTGCTGCGTGCAGGCGGTGGAGGCCATCCGGGCCAGCGGCGTCGAAGCCATCCTCATCAACTGCAATCCGGAAACCGTCAGCACGGATTTCGACACCGCTGACCGCCTCTACTTCGAGCCCCTCACCTTCGAGCACGTGAAGGCGGTGGTGGACCGCGAAGGGAAGGGCGGCAAACTGCTGGGGGTCTTCGCCCAGTTCGGCGGCCAGACCCCCCTGAAGCTGGCCACGCCCCTGCACGAGGCAGGCGTGACGCTGCTGGGCACGCCACTGAATACCATCATGGATGCCGAGGACCGGGAGCGTTTCGGCCAGGCCCTCAAGCGCCTGGACATTCCGGCGCCCCAGTGGGGCATGGCCACCAGCTACGAGCAGGCCAGGGATGTGGCGCAGCGCCTCACCTATCCCGTGATGGTGCGGCCCAGCTTCGTGCTGGGCGGCCGGGCCATGGCCGTGGTCTTCGACGACGCGGGCCTGGAGAAGTACATGCGCGAGGCCGTGGCGGTGAGCAACGACCAGCCCATCCTGCTGGACCGCTTCCTGGACGGCGCGCAGGAGCTGGACATCGACGTGGTCTGCGACGGCGAAGACGTGGCCATCGCGGGCCTGCTGGCCCACATCGAGGAGGCGGGCATCCACAGCGGCGACAGCTATGCCGTGATCCCGGCCCTGGGCGTGCCGCCGGCCATCCTGGAGACCGTGAAGGGCTACGCCCGCAAACTGGCGCTGGACCTGGGCGTGCGTGGCCTCATGAACCTGCAGTTCGCCGTGAAGGACGGCATCGCCTACTGTCTGGAGGCCAATCCCCGGGCCAGCCGCACGGTGCCCTTCGTGAGCAAGGCCACGGGCGTGGACTGGGCGGGCGTCGCCGCCCGCATCGGCCTGGGCCAGAGCCTCAAGCAGCAGGGCGTCACGGACGGCGTGCCGCGCCTCGTGTCCATGAAAGGTGTGGTGTTCCCCTTCGCCAAATTCCCCGGCGTGGATCCGGTGCTCGGCCCCGAGATGAAGAGCACCGGCGAGGTCATGGGCATCGGCGAGACCTTCGGCGAGGCCTACGCGAAGTCGCTGCTGGCTGCGGGCATTCCGTTGCCGCTGTCGGGCACGGTGTTCCTCACGGTGAATGACGCGGACAAGGCGAGGTTGCCCGAACTGGCCCACAAGCTGGTGTCCCTGGGCTTCGGCCTTTGCGCCACAGAGGGCACGGCGCGGACGCTGGAGGGCGTCGGCCTGAAGGTTCGCAGGATCTTCAAGGTGAACGAGGGCCGCCCCAACGCGGTGGATCTCCTCAAGAACGGCGAGGTGCAGTGGGTCATCAACACCCCCCTGGGCCGAGACGCCTTCTTCGACGAGAGCGCCATCCGGCGGGAGGCATTGCGTCTCAAGATCCCCTGCCTCACCAACCTCAGCGCGGCCCTGGCCGCCTGCGAAGCGGTGGAAACCCTGCGGGGCGACATGACGGTGCGGTCCATCCAGTCCTTGGGTTAGGATCCGTTTTCGATCAGAAAGCGCTTGCCTGGCTATCGGCGAGTCTCAGCCTGATGTGGAGATTTTTCGTGGGAATCTTTTCACGCTGAGCCAGGGCGATAAGCGGGAGCGCTTATTGAACACTGTCCACCGGTCGTAAAGAACCTGGAAGGGAACCATCCTCCAATCAGGTGACCCGTGGCCTCTGTCAGAGCCAGGCCCCCACTGCCCTCGCAGCCTCTCTGGCCTTGGCCGGCCGGACTGGGGCCGGGACCGTGGGGCGCGGCCTTCGGCGTCAATGCTGCCTTTTTCGTTGAACCGGGCGGGCTCCATTCCTGGGAGATCCTCCTCGGCGGGCTGGCGGGGGGCCTGTTTGTTTTCGCATGGATGAAGGTGGCCAGGCCCAGGCGCCGGGAGGGCCGGCAGGAGATTCTGCGGCCGGCTGAAGGCGAGGCCCGGTGGCGGTTCGCCCTCGACGGGGCCGGGGACGGCGTGTGGGATTGGGACGGAAGCGCCGACGCCATGTTCTTCAGCCCCGGCTACAAGACCATGCTGGGCTATGGGGCGGAGGAGGCGATCGGGGATTCCTTCGCGGCGTGGGCGGACCGGATCCATCCGGAGGACCGGGAGGGAGTCCTGGCCGCGGTCAATGGCTATCTCGACGGAACCCTTCCGGCTTACCGCGTCGAGTACCGCATCCGCCGCAAGGACGGGCAATGGATGTGGGTGCTGGCGCGGGGCACGGCCGTGGCCCGGGATGGGCGGGGCCGCCCTTCGCGCATGGTCGGGACCCACGCCGACATCACCGCGCGCAAGGAGGCGGAAGCGGCCCTGAAGCAGAGCGAATCCCGCCTCCGCATCATCGCGGACCATCTGCCGGACAGTTTCCTCTTCCAGTTCGTGGTCAGTCCGGATGGCGAGCCGGGCTTCGCGTACCTCAGCGGGGGCGTGGAGGAGATGACGGGCCTCACGCAGACGGAAGTCCTGCAGGATCCGCTGGTGCTCTTCCACCAGATGGACCCCGCCATGCGCCCGGCCTATGTGGAGGCGGAGGCGGCCAGCGCCCGGGATCTCACGCCCTTCGCCATGGAGTTCGGCATCCTCAGAAAGGACGGCGCAAGGCGCTGGGTGAGGGTCCGCTCGGCGCCCCGCCGCCAGGCGGACGGGGCCCTCCTCTGGGAGGGCATCGCCACCGACATCACCGACCAGAAGCTCAGCCAGCTCCTTCTGGAAGAGAGCGAGCGGCAATTCCGCAGCGTGGTCGAGAATGCCGGGGACGCCATCTACCTCCACGACGCGGAGGGGCGCATCCTGCTCTGCAACCGCGAAGCCTGCCGGAGCACCGGCCACGCCCTGGGGGAACTGCTCCGCATGGGCATGGCCGAACTGGACCCGGGTTTCCTGGATGGCCGGAACATCCTGGCGATGCGGGCCCTGGAGGCGGGCCAGCAGATGTCCCTCACGGCCACCCACCGGCGCAAGGACGGATCGGTTTTCCCGGTGGAGATCCGCCTCGGCCTGCTGAGGGCGGAGGCGCCGCGGCAGATTCTGGCCGTGGTGCGGGATCTCAGCGAGCGGGAGCAGCTCCACGAAAGCGAAGTCCGGACCCGCAAGGCGGAAAGCCTGGTGCTGATGGCCGGGAGCATCGCCCACGATTTCAACAACCTGTTCCAAGGCGTGCTGGGCTATCTGGAAGTCGCCAGGGCCCGGGCGGGCGGGAACGCGCCGCTCATCCCCGTGCTGGATGGCGCGCAGGAGGCCCTCCAGAAGGCCATCGGACTGTCCTGGAAGATGCTGGATTTCTCCGGACGCGGCCTCCTGGATGTCCGCAGGATGGATCTGGAATCCTGGCTGCCGGCCCTTCTGGCGGTTCTGCAGCTGGAAGCTCCGGCCCATTTCCAACTGGATCTGGTGCTGGCCCTGGAGCCCGTGCCCCCCATCCAGGGGGATCCGGCGAAGCTGGAGCAGGTGGTGCGGGCCGTGATCGACAATGCCCGGGAGGCTGCCGGGGACCGCGCCGGCCGGGTCCGCCTGCGGCTCAGCACGGATTTCTGCCAGGACCGTCCGGGCGGCGATTCCCAGGGCTTCTGGCCCCTGGCCCGCCCCGAGGGGCCGGCGACGGTCTGCCTCGACATCGAAGACGACGGCCCGGGCCTGCCGCGGGAGGCCCTGCCTCTCATCTGCGATCCCTTCTACACCACGAAGGAACTGGGCCGGGGCCTGGGGCTGGCGGCGGCCGTGGGGATCCTCCGCGCCCACCGGGCCGGCCTGCATCTCTTCAACCGCGGCGGCAAGGGACTGGGCCTGCGCATCCACTTCCCGCCCAGCGGCGCCTGAGGGGCCGTCACAAAGGGCCGGCCTGGGCATCCCAAGGCCAGGAGCGATCATGGCCGACACCATCCAGCAAAAGATCAACGCCTTCCTCGAAGGGGGCCCTTTCGCGGTGGTGGGGGCCAGCGCCGACCGCGCGAAGTTCGGCAACAAGGTGCTGCGCTGCTACCAGCAGCACGGGAAAGAGGTCTATCCCATCAACCCCAAGGCGCCGGAAGTGGAGGGGCTGCGGGCCTATCCCTCCCTGGCGGCGCTGCCCGTGAAGGTGCCTTGCGTGTCGGTCATCACGCCGCCCGCGGCCACGGAACAGGTGGTGCGCGAGGCCGCCGCCGCCGGCGCGCGGCACATCTGGATGCAGCCCGGGGCCGAAAGCGAGGCCGCCATCAGGGCCGCCGAGGCCGCGGGCATGTCCGTGATCGCGGGAGGGGCCTGCCTCCTGGTGGCGCTGGGCTACCGGGATTAGGATCACTCCGCCTGCGGGGCCAGCACGGGGAACAACACCCGGAAAGTGGATCCCGCGCCCGGGGAGCTGTCCACCTCGATGCTGCCGCCGAAGGCCTCGACGATCACCTTGATGGAGCTCAACCCCAGGCCCGTCCCGGTGCCCGGGGCCTTGGTGGTGAAGAAGGACTCGAAGATCTTCTGCTGGATCTGGCGGGGAATGCCTTCGCCGGTATCCTCCACTTCCAGGCGGTAGCGGCTTCCGTCGCCGATGGCCTGGAGGGACCGGATGCAGATGTGTCCCTTTCCTGAGATGGCGTCGCGGGCGTTGCTCACGAGGTTGACGATGACCTGGTCGAAGGCCTGGGGCTCGCCCACCAGGATGAAGGCGCGCTCGTCCTGCTGGATTTCCAGATCGATGTGGCGGGGAACCATGGTCCGCAGGAGCGGCACCAGCTGCTGCAGGCGGGCCTGGGCATCGAAGGCGAGGGGGCCCGTGGGAGCCTCGCCGTTGCCGAATTCCATGAGCCGCTTCGTGAGGCGCCCGGCCGTTTCCGTGGCCTTCTGGATGCATTCGAGCCCCTGCCGTGTGCGGGAGGGCATGGCCGGGTCTTCCTCCAGCATCAGCTGGGAAGAGGAGATGGCGGCCGAAAGCAGGTTGTTGATGTCGTGGGCCGCCCCGGCCCCGAGGGTGGCGAGGAAATTCATCCGCTCCGTCCGCACCAGGAGGGCCTGGGCCTCGGCCAGTTCGCGGGTGCGCTCCTCCACCCGGTCCTCCAGGGTTTGGTTCAACCGGCGCACTTGGCCCAGGGTCATCAGGTGCCGGGCCCCGAGGCAGACCATGAGCGCCACGAGGATGCCCATGGCCAGCGGATCCAGGGCCACCCTGCGCACCGGGCCCGAGTAGATCAGCACGGGCAGCGCCAGCGCCAAGGGCGTGTACGGAAGCAGGTCCCGGACAGGGCGGCCCCAGAGCTTGAGGGGGATCTGCAAGGCCGGAACAGGCCTGCGGGTCGCCAGGATGAAGAGCAGCCAGCAGGGGATCAGACCCACCTGGCTGGGGTGGCCGAGCCAGGCTTTGCGCTCCACCAGCGTTTGAAGGAAGGGCAGATTGAAGGCCAGGCCGAGCAGGCCCAGGGACAGGAAGCCCATGGGGCCCTTGAAGCCCTTCTCGAATTGACAGGCTGCGTGGCCATAGAGTCCGGCCATGCCGCCCGCACCCACCACGAAGCAGAGCGTGGCGAGGCGTTCCTGCACGGGCAGGTGATGGACTTTGAAGAGATCGTGAAGGAAGAGCAGCCAGTAGGCCAGCAGGAGGGAGGCCACGAAATTCCCCCCATCCAGGAGGGATTCCAGCCATTGGGCGTTCCGGGCCGGGCTTGGCTGAAAGCGGAGCCAGGACCAGGCGGCCAGGGCCATCGAAGCCAGGGAGATCATTTCCAAGGGCGGTGGCGAAGGCGGTTCCGCGCCATAGGCCAGGAACCTCGCCAGGGACAAGGCCCCGAACAATCCCATGAGCGCGAAGGCGGCTCCGAGGGTCCGCCACGCCTTCGCGGTTTCAACCTCCTCCTGGGCCCGTCCATAGGCGCCCAGCGCCGCCAGGGAGAAGCTGCCGACCATGCCGAGGCCGATGCCGAGCGCCCGGCGCCAGGGATCCGCGCAGGCCGCGAAGGCCCAGACGCCGGCCAAGCCAAGGCCGCACAACAGCCAAGCAGGTGTGACCTGTCGAATGCGGAGGAGCATGCATCCTAGAATCGGGCCAAAAGCGTGAACTGTAAATCGAGTTCACTCCAGATGGCCGAGTCGTTTTAGGATGCGGAGGGCCGGGGCCCTTCTCAGCTTTCGCCATGTGAGAGGTGGCTGCGCGCTCCTAGGCCAGGCCCAGGGTCTTCCTCACTTCCAGCCGGTGCTCCTCGTGGGCTCTGACCAGCTTGGGCACTTCGCTCCGCCATAACTTTGAAAAATCGGCGAAGGAGATGGTCGGCTTCACCTCGGCGCCAAGCGTCGAGTGATCGGTTGAGTCCAGCGAGCACATCTCGCGGGTACCAGGCTTGGGGGTCATGGGTTGGATTCCTCAGAAGAGAAAGGTAAGCGGTCTGCAGCCGGTAGGCAACCGCGGATTCATCCGGTTTGTCCCGTTCGCGGACGCTGCCCAGGGCGTCCCGCCCTTCGGTGATGTGGGCCGATCCCGCTTCGTCCATCTGCGCGTGGTAGACCTGCAGGGACCGCCCCACGCGCGGGGTCAGGCCCAGGAAGGTGTGCGGGGCCCAGGCATGGGCCCGGGCCATGCGGTCCAAGGGAACGTAGCGTCCCTCCCGCTCGGACCGCGCCAGCATGGCCTTCAGGGAATCTTCCGGGCCGCGGTCCGTGTAGGCCAGGTGCACTTCCCGGCAGCCCGCCCGGTGGATGCGGCCCAGCAGGAAGGCCACGCCTTCGGGGTCGGTGTGGGGCGCGTCGAAGACGGCGCCGAAGGCCGGGCCCAGGGCCAGGGCGCTGGTGGTTTTTCCGGAAGCCTGCCCGCCCATGAAGATGATCACGCGCCCGCCGCGGATCTGGGCCAGGGCCCGGTCCCGCAGACGTTTGCCGAGGAAGTTGAGGTGCACCGCCGCGCGCCCGGCGGGATCCTCCAGGGCTTCGTATCCCCGGGTGGGATTGCGCCGCAGGCTGGGCAGCAGGGTGGCGAGCATGTCCCCGTTCACCAGCTGGCCGTCGAGGGTGCCCGGGCAGTTGGCATAGTCCTCCAGGGCGCGGTCCGCGTGGCGGGCCAGGGCCGCGGCCTCGATGGACAGCGCTTCGCGCAGGCCGCTGCGATCCGCCTCTTCCAGCTCCCAGTAGGAGCGGCGTTCGTGCCAGGCCACCTTCTGCCAGGGCGTTTGAGGGGTCATGGGGACACAGTACTCGATTTATGCTGAAGCCATGTTGAGCGCCCCCGCGACCCTCCTCTTTCCCGGCCAGGGCACTGAATCCGTGGGCATGTCGGCGGGCTGGGAAGCGCAGGGCGCCTGGGCGCGCACGCTGGAGGCGGCGGAAGCGCACACGGGCTATCCCCTGCGGCGGCTCATGGGGCAGGGGCCCTTGGAGGACCTGCGCTTCCAGCGCCACGCTCCCTGCGCCGTTCTGGCCCATTCCGTGGGAGTGTTCCGGGCCTGGCGGGAGGGGGGGATGCCAGTGCCCGTGGCCGCGACGGGGCACAGCATGGGGTTCTACTCCGCCCTGGTGGCCGCCGGCGTCGTGCCTCTGGAAGCCGCGCTGGACCTGCTTTCGGCCGTGGAAGATCTCAGCGAAGCGGCCTTCGCGGGACGGGCCATGGGCATGGCGTACATCATCGGCGTTCCGGAGCTGGACGTGAGGCAGGCGCTCCTGCCCCGGCCGGGGCTGGCGCTGTCCAACCGCAATGGCCAGGCCCAGTTCACGGTATCGGGGCCCGTGGACGAACTGGAGGCCCTGGTGGAGGCCCTTCGCCCCGCGGCCTTCAAGGTGGGGCTGCTGCCGGTGAAGCACCCGCTGCATGGGCCCCACATGGCGGCCCTCCTGCCCGCCGTGGCGAGGCGGATGGCCGCCTGCCGGCCCGCCGAGCCCGCCTTCCCGCTGATCTCTCATTTCGACGGGCGATGGCTGCGGACCGGCGACGAGGCCTGGGACGATGGCTTGGCCTCGGTGGCCCTGCCCGTGGATTGGCTGGCCGTGGTGGCGACCCTCCGGGGACTGGGGGCTCCCTTGGCTGAATGCGGGCACGGCAATCAGCTTTCGGGCCTGACGCGGTGGGCTGACCGCGATCTCCGGGTGGCGAGCCTCCAAGCCCAACCCGGCGCCAGCCCGGCGGGGCCCCGGTAGATCCGGCCCTGGGGGCCCCGGTGGATGTTGATGACACGACGGTAAAAAGGCGGTGACCCGGTGTGGTGATTCCGTGCTTCGTCCTGGACCAGCTCTGCCATGATTGGGGTTCTTCATAACCCAGCTCGGGACCTTCTAACCCATGCCATCTCGCACCCCATGCCACCTCCTGCGCTGATCCTTGGCGAGGCGCTCGCCAACCGCTGCTCACAGGTGCTTTACCGCTGCCTGGAGGAGGTCGGCAGCACCAAGGGCGCCTTGTACCTGCGAACCCCCAACCAGGGGTCTTTCGAGGTGGTGAGTTTTTACGGATGGCCCCGGGGCACCCGGCCGCCGGTGTCCATTCCGGAAGGCCATCCGCTGCTGGTGCACACGCAGCGGGAGCGAAGGGCCTACGTGGTCAACGACGCCTCCGATTCCCCGGAATTGGCGGCATTCGGCCAAGGCGGCGAGTGGCCCCGCTACCTCATCACGCCGGTCTACCTGACGGGCGAGTGGGTGGGCCTCCTGATCCAGCGGGACCGCATCAAGGGCGGCACTTTCGACGTGGAGCGGGACGAGCCGCCCACCCTGGCCATTTGCGGCGACCTGGTGGAGGCCCTTCGGGAGTTCCGCCTCTACGGGGCCAGCCCGCGCCAGGAGCCTCCGCCGCCGGTGCTGCCCATTTCTGCGATCGGCCCGGCAACCGGTCCGGCCGCCGGCCCCATGGTGGCGCCTGTGGGACCCGGCGCGGTGCCATTGGGCCTGCCCACGGCTTCGGCCATCATCGACGAGGTGGCCCCGGTGGCCGAGCGCCTGCTGCCGCCCGTTCCGATGACGAACCCCCCCATGCGCGCCCCCGATATTCCGGTGCCCGCCGGGGGCCCCTCGGCCCAGGAGCGCATGTACGGCTTTCCGGTGGGCCAGGATGGCTACACAGCCTTGCCTTGGGAACCGGACCGCACGCTGAGCGCATGGGTGGCGCCGGCGCCGGTGAATCCCGAACGCAAGCGCGGCATGGTGCCTCCCGAGCAGCGGGCCTTCTTCTGGGAGATCGCCGGGCTCCTGAGCCAGATCCTTTCCACGGCCGCCGTGGCGCTCTGGATCGATGACCCGGAGGAGATCCGGCCCATCCTGGCCTATAGCACCCTGCCGCTCTCGCCCGACCTGCAGCAGCAGATCCTGGCCCACGCGACTTTCCACCTGCCTTCGGTCCGGCAGCAGGACCTGCGCCTCATCACGCGGGTGGAGATGGTGGAATCGCCCACGCTCAACGGCGCCTTCGCCACCTACATGCCCCTCCTGCTCAACGAGACCCTGCACGGCCACGACCTGATGCTGGTGTTCCGCCAGGAGGACCAGTCCTTCTCCATTTCGGAGATCGAGGCCATCCAGCAGCTCGGCCGCATCCTGGGCCTGCACATGCAGGAGGCGAGGCTCCACGAGCGCTACCATCACGCCTTCCTTTCGGTGAGCCACCGCATCCTCCAGTCCAGCGAGGGCCGGATGCCCATGCTCCGGCCCCACAGCCTGGCCACGGCCCGGCTGGCCCGCGATCTGGCCCTGAAGCTGGAGCTCACCACCGAAGAGGTGGAGGCGGTCAGCATCGCGGCCATCCTCCACGATGTGGGCCTCCTGATGCTCGACCCGCAGATGCTCAGCAAGCCGGAGCTGAACGGCGAGGAGATGAAGAAGGTCCGCAGCCACCCGGAACTGGCGGCAGTCTTCCTGAAGGATCTGCGCTTTCCCTTCGATGTGGTGAAGGTGATCCGGCACCACCATGAGCGGTGGGATGGCCAAGGCTACCCCGAAGGCCTGCGGGAGACGGGCATTCCCATCGGCAGCCGCATCATCGGCCTCATCGAGGCCTACGAAGTCATGACCAGCGGCAAGGGCTACCGCCGGCCCAAGGGGTTCCGGCAAGTGCTGGCCGAGCTTGAAAACGAGGCTGGCGCGCAGTTCGATCCCAAGGTGGTGGCGGCCTTCTGCCAACTCATGGCGCGCAAGGGCGAGCAGGGGTAGTACCCTGGTGCCCGGAGCGAGCATGTCCATCCACCGAACCCAGCGCGGATTCACCATGGCCCTGGCCTTGGCCCTGGCGGTGGTGATGGGCATCCTGCTGATGAAGGCCGGCCCCAGCGTGGTCCGGGAAGTGCAACGGGAGAACGAGGCCGAGCTGATCTTCCGCGGCGAGGCCATCGCCAGCGCGCTGCGTGTGTATTTCGCCAAGACCGGGAAATACCCCACGGACCTCGACGAGGTCATGAAGATCCGCCCCCGCATCCTCCGCCAGAAATACAAGGACCCCATGACCCAGGACGGCGAGTGGGAATACATCACCCAGGTCCAGCCCGGGGCCTCGGGAAACACCAAGGGGCTGCCCATCATCGGGGTGCGCACGCTCACCAACGCGAACGGCGGCAACGCCTTCCGGCTCTACCAGAACACCACGCTGTACCACGGCTGGCAGTTCACCGCGGAGCAGAACCTGCTGGGCCTGTCGAACCAGTTGAACCAGGGCGGCACGCTGAAGCCTGGCTCCTCTTCCGACAAGCCGGCGGACAAGCCCGCCGAAAAGCCGGTTTCAAAGGAGTGAGGATGTCCATGAAAGTCGCGGCAGCCCTCCTGCTGGGCTGTCTGAGTCTCGCCGCCCAGGGCATGGAGGCCTGGGCCCGGCGGTTGGAGGCGCGGGGCGTCAGCGTGTCCGCGGGGCTGTGGGACGTGCAGACCGGCAAGGCACTCGAACGTTTCCACGACGACACGGCGCTGGTGCCCGCCAGCACCACCAAGGTGGTGAGCACCTACGCCCTGCTCAAGACGCTGAAGCCCGACAGCACGTTTGAAACGGAAATCTGGGGGGATCTGAAGGACGGCGTCATCCACGGGAACCTGGTCTTCAAGGGCGGGGGCGATCCCTTGCTGGTGAGTGAACGGGTGTGGTTGCTGGCTCAGACCCTCAAGAAGCAAGGCCTCCAGCGGGTGACCGGAAGCATCGTCCTGGACCAGAGCGCCTTCGACAGCCAGCGGCAACCCCAGGGCTGGGAGAACACCACGGTGGACACCCTGCCTTCCGTGCTGGCCCTTTCCGTGAACTTCAACCGCGACGAGGCCGGGCGCCAGGCGGCGGATCCCGAGCGCCAATCCCGGGAAACCCTCCTTCAGATCCTCCAGGAAACGGGCATCGTCATTGAGGGGAAAGCGGGCCAGGGCGGGGTCCCCCGCAAGCTCCTGAGCTGGCCCTCGCCGCCTTTGCGGTCCCTGGTCATGGACATCAACAAATGGTCCA
Organism: Acidobacteriota bacterium; assembly: GCA_016195985.1. Classification (GTDB taxonomy): domain Bacteria; phylum Acidobacteriota; class Holophagae; order Holophagales; family Holophagaceae; genus Geothrix. The sequence goes on from JACPYP010000016.1 coordinate 461,986, forward strand.
ACAACTTCATGGTGGAGATGCTGGTGCGCGGCTTCGGCGGAGGCTCCTGGCCCCGGGGCGTCAAGCGCATCCAGGATTTCTACCGCGCCGGTTTCGACTTGGGGTCCGACGTGGTGCGCATCACGGACGGCTCGGGCCTGAGCAAGGACAACCGCCTTTCGGCCCGCACCCTGGCCATCATCCTGCGGGGCGCCTACCACGATTTCGAAGTGGGCCCGGAATTCGTGGCCTCCCTGAAGGTCATCGGGGGCGAGCCCTGGAAGCTCCGCATGAAGGATCCGAACCTCACCCGCCGGGTGCGGGTGAAATCGGGCCACCTCGACCGGGTGACCAGCCTCTGCGGCTACCTGCAGACGCTGGACGGGCAGGTGCGGGTTTTCGCCATCCTGCTCAACGGCCCCAGCCAGGACGAGGACATCTGGGAGCAGGTCTCCCGGTGGGCTAACTAGGATCTGTTTTCAAAGTGGATGCGGCCACACCCACTTTGAAAACAGACCCTGGGTGAGGGTTTCGTACCACGCTGCATTCAAGCCAGTGGCTCTGGTTCTTCTTGGCACCTTGGTGGTGTTCCTTGTCTTTTGAACCCAAATCCGTATCAACCCCGGAGTCCGATGAGGACAAGTGGTGGAAACCGCGGCGTCATCGGGGCGGGCAGGTTCGCAGCGGGGTGGTCATCCTGCCTTAAGAAACGGCGGCCAACCTTTCGGCATGAGATGCGCCCCCCTTTTCCTGAGTCTGCTCGCACCCATCGGCTGTTCGACGATCTCTGCTTTTAAGCCGGGCCTCACGCCTTCTCCAAGCCTCCTGTGGCAGTACAAGACCGGATCTGACGTGTATTCCTCGCCGGCCCTGGGCCGGGACGGGACGGTCTACTGCGGCAGCGACGACGGCTTCCTCTATGCCCTGACTCCAAAAGGAGCGTTGCTGTGGCGGTTCCAAGCGGGGAGCGACATCTATTCTTCCCCGGCCCTGGCAGAGGACGGCACGGTTTACTTCGGCACGAAGAAGGGCGTGTTCTGGGCCCTTCGCCCCGATGGCACCCCTCGGTGGTCTTACCGCACCGGTGGCTGGATCTGGAGTTCACCTGCCGTCGGGACCGACGGCACCGTCTATGTCGGGTCGAAGGACCGCGGACTGTACGCCTTCGCTCCCGACGGCCGCGTCAGGTGGCGTCTGGAAACCCGGAGTTGGCTCCGCTCGTCACCGTCTTTGGCCATGGATGGAACCATCTATATCGGGTCCGACGAGGAAAAAGCCCTGCTTGCGGTGAAGCCGGACGGGACTCTGAAGTGGCGCTTCGAAACGGGAGGGTCGATTCCCGGTTCGCCGGCCATTGGCGGGGATGGAACCGCCTATGTGGGGTCCAACGACGGGTGCTGCTATGCCATCCATCCAGACGGCACAGCGAAGTGGAAGGTTCAGACCGGAGGGTGGGTTAGGTCCTCCCCCGCCATAGGCCCGGACGGCACTGTCTATGTGGGTTCGGCGGACCACCACTTGTACGCCATCGGGGCGCACGGGACGGTCCAGTGGCGTTTTCGCACGGGGAGCTGGATTCGCTCCTCCCCGCTGGTCGCCCGGGACGGGACGGTCTTCATCGGTTCAGACGATGGCTGCATCTATGCCATCCGGGCGGATGGTTCGCTGATTGAAAAATACGGATCCACGGATGCTGTCTATTCCTCGCCGGCCCTGGATCAGCGGGGCGTCTTGTACTTCGGCACCGATGACAGTCGCATCCATGCGCTCCGGGTGGGGCCGGCCCCGCTCGCGGATTCCCCATGGCCCAAGTTCCGGTGCGGTCCGGCCAATCAGGGCCGGCGCATTCCCTGATCGGATCGCGCACGCGCCAAACGTGGGGCGTCTGGCCAATTATTGATCTTCGCCGGGCCGTGACGATAAGAGGTTGAGGAGAATCCATGCCTCGAATCGCCATTGTGGACGACAGCCGGCTGGTCCGCGCCTTCGCAGCCGGAGCCCTGCGGGCCAAGGGCTACGAAACGGTGGAGGTGGAGCCCACCTCGCTCTTCGAGGTGCTGAAGAAGCTGCGGGAGTCTTCGGTGGACCTGCTGCTGGTGGATTTCCTCATGCCCGAATGCCCCGGGGAAAGCCTGGTGCGGGCCGTGCGCGAGGATGCGGCGCTGCGGGACCTGCCCATCCTGGTGGTTTCCGCCCACCGGGACGACCACCTGCTGCAGAGCATGCAGCAGGTGGGCATTTCCGGGTTCCTGCTCAAGCCCGTGGACGCGGCGACGCTGGCGGCGAAGGTGGCGGAGGCCATCGAGGCCTGAGGTGCTCGTAGACTGGTTCCATGATCATTCACAAGACGCCGGATCCCCGTGGGCTGGCTTCCCTCATTCTCGGTGCCTCGCTCCTGGGTTTCGCGGCCATGCTGGTGCGCTGGGCCGCCCCCGCGGGGCCGCTGGCCGTGGGCTTCTACCGCATGGCCTTCGCGCTGCCCTTCGTGGCCCTGATGGCCCGCGGGACGGGGAGGCCAGGCACCGGCCGCGCCCGTTTCTGGGCCCTGGCCGCGGGCGCCTGTTTCGTGCTGGACCTCTGGATGTGGCATACGGCCCTGCACCACACCAGCGCCGCCAACGCCACGCTGCTGGTGACCCTGGCGCCCATCTGGGTGGCCGTGGTGTCCGTGCTCTGGCTGGGGGCCCGGCTCCGCCGCCGCTTCTGGACGGGCATGCTGCTGGCCCTGGCCGGGGCCCTGGTGCTGGGCCTCGCCAAGGGGGCCCGCTGGGGCACGGGCCTGGGCGAACTGCTGGGGGCCCTGGCTTCCCTGGCCTACGGCGCCTTCACCCTGGCCCTGGGCCGGGCCCGGCGCGAGCTCAGCGCCCCCGAGGCCCTCTTCTGGGTGGTGCTCTGCTGCACGGCACTCTTCGGGGCCCTGGGCCTCCTCCAGGGTGAAGCCTTCCTGGGCTACCCGGCGCGTTCCTGGTGGGCCCTCCTGGCCCTGGGCGTGGGCATCCAAGTGGTGGCCTGGTGGTTCATCACCTGGGGCATGGGCCATGTCTCCACCAACCTGGGCGCCATGGGCCTCATGACCCAGCCCGTGGCCACGGTGGTGCTCGGGTGGCTGCTGCTTTCCGAGCCCTTGCGCCCCCTCCAAGGCGTGGGCACGTTGCTGGTGCTGGCGGGCGTGACCCTGTGCGCCTTCGCGCCGCCGGTGCCGGAAAGACCCTAAGCGTTCAGCGGCAACACCACCGTCACCGTTCTGTCCCCGTCCCGATTCCGTCTTCTGCCACGGTGTTTCCATGTTCCGCCGCCGCTTTCTTGTTCCCCTCCTGCTCTTGGCTGGTTCCACCCCCTTATTAATGGCCCAGGAGGCCGAGGGCTGGAGCCTGCACGGCCAGGCCACGGTGGTCACCCAATCCCTGAGCCGCTTCTCTTCGCCCTACGTGGGCGAGCACAGCCTGCGGCCCGGCCCCGAACGCGCGACCTCCTTCACCACCACGCTCATGGCGGGATGGCGGCCCTGGACGGGCGCCGAGATGTACGTGGATGCCGAAGGCGCGGCGGGCAAGGGGGTCGGCCGTGTCCTGGGTCTGGCGGGCGCAGCCAATGGCGAGACCTACCGGGTGGGGAGCACCGACTTCAGGGCCGCGGTGGCGCGGGTGTGGATCAAACAGACTTTCGACCTGGGTGGCCCAGCTCAGAACCAGACTCAAAAGGTGGAGGCCGACGCCCATCAGCTGGGCGGGTCCCGGGCCGCGCGGCGGCTGGTGATTCATGTGGGCAAGCTCAGTGTGATGGATATCTTCGATGCCAACGCCCTGGCCCACGATCCCCGTTCCCAGTTCCTCAACTGGACGCTGATGGGCCACGGCGCCTGGGATTACCCGGCCGATACGCGGGGCTACACTTGGGGCTATGCCGCCGAGCTGTACTGGGATGACTGGGCGCTGCGGCACGGCCGCTTCGCCGAACCGCTCGAGGCCAACCAGCTCGAGATGGATCACGGCTTCGCCCGCGCCCATGGCGACGTGGTGGAGCTGGAGCATGGCCACAGCCTGGGGGGCCGGGCAGGGGCCGTGCGGCTCATGGCCTTCCGCAACACCACCCGCATGGGCGATTACCGGCAGAGCCTGGCTGAAAGGCCGCTGGATCCGGATGTGGCTTCCACGCGCGCCTACGGGCGCGCCAAACGAGGCTGGGGCCTCAATCTGGAACAGGCGCTCACGGCGGATCTGGGCGCCTTTGCCCGATGGAGCTGGAGCGACGGCCGCACAGAATCCTGGGCCTTCACGGAGGCGGATCGGTCCGCCTCGGCGGGGTTCACTCTGAAGGGAACGGCCTGGCAGCGAACCCAAGACCGCGTGGGCCTGGCCTATGTCCAGAACGGCCTGAGCCCCGATCATGAAGCCTATCTGGCCGCCGGAGGCTTGGGGTTCCTGCTGGGCGACGGCCGCCTGAGCTACGGCCCCGAGCGCATCGCCGAGGGCTATTACGCCCTGGCCCTGGGGCGGTATGTCACCGCCGCGGTGGATGTCCAGCGCATCTGGAATCCCGGCTACAACCGTGATCGCGGGCCTGCTGGCCTCTTCGCCCTGAGGCTGCACGCGCAGTTCTGAACGGCCCGGTTCAGAATCACGACTTAGTGCTGGGACGGATCCAAATCCTAGAATACGGATCCAAAATCCAGACTCGCTGGTAATGAATGTCCATCGAATTTTGATCCAAACGTTGCCGCTGAAGCGTTAACGAACGTCACAGACGCCGATTTTTTCTCGGCACCTCCGTTGCCTTATAGGACCACGGAGGGATTTATGCGAATGGGACGATGTCTTGCCTCGCTTCAGGGACTGGCTCTTTCGGGGATGATGGTCCTGACCGCGGCGCCCACGGGCACCATCAAGGCCAGCACCACGGCCCCACCCTACGGGGCCACGAATGTGACCGTCACGCCGACCTTCTCGGGCGGCACGGCCATGGTGGGCACCAGCCAGGGCGGGCGCGACATCAGCGCCAGCGCCGCGTCCGGCGTGGCCATCCCGGTGCCTCCGGCTGGATTCAGGCCCGCGGGTTCGAACCAGGTCTTCCAGTCCTTCGGTCAGTACGTGGCCAGCAAGGGGACCTACTCCCAATCCGTCAAGACCGGCGCCTCCACCACGCTCCTGTCCTTCATCAGCGCCTTCAAGGCGGGCCCTGCGGCTTCGCTCCGCAGCAGCGCCGCCTTCGGCGTATCCAAGGCCACGGGCATCTCCGTGGCCTTGGGCGATCTCATTGTGGTGACTTCAGCCCGGGGCGCCGGGCTTGCTTCCGTGTCCGTTTCGGACAACGCCAGCGGCGGCTCGAATGTGTACAGCCAGGTGGGAAGCGTCTTCGAGGCGGTGCACTACAATGCCTTGTTCCAGCACTGCGCCATTGCCAAGGCCGCAGGAACCCTCACCATCACCGCGTCGCTCCTGGGCGACAATTACGATGACGGCTGCATGGTGCACGTGATCTCCGGAACCACGGGGACCCTGTCCACCGTTCTCGACGCCCGCTCGGCCGTGGCTGACAGCGCCGACGCCACCAGCCACGTGAACGCCGGCCCCGCGACCGCGAACGCCAGCGACTTCATCCTCTCCGTGTGGTGCGACCAGCCCAATGCTGGAACGATCACCTCGGCCTCGCCTGCCACGGGCGGCGCCTTCGTGGCCACGCAGACCTACTGGCTGCGGGTGACGGACATCTCGGGCGTGTTCGTGGATTCGAGTGTGACCATCACGCCCCAGCAGGCGGCGGCGGTCAGCGTGGCCCTGACTCCCGGCACGGCCCAGATAACCGGAGGCCAATCCGCTTCCTTCACGGCCGCTGTCTCGGGATCCGCCAACACGGCGGTCACCTGGAAGGTGGATGGCGTCGCCAACGGCAACGCCACCGTGGGCACCGTCACGGGCTCCGGGAACACCGTCACCTACACGGCCCCCGCGGCGGCGGGCAGCCACAGCCTGAGCGCCACGAGCGCGGCAGATCCGGCCAAATCCGCCACTTCGGCCTTGACCGTGGTGGCCGCCCCCGTCGCCAAGAGCCTGGTAGCCGCCAGCGCCACCGTCGCTTCCGGCAGCGGCACGGCCCTCACGCCGACCTTCTCCGGCGGAATGGCCAAGCTCGGCAGCGCCGGGCCCGGATCTTCCGACCTCAGCGCCTCCGCTGTCTCAGGCACTCCGATCAGCACGGGCGCTCTGTTCGCCACGAAGACCTACACCCTGACCGTGACCAACGCCGCCGGGGTCCAGGCCACCACGGCCTGCACCGTCACCGTGGCGCCGGCTCCCACCGCCAGCCTTGCCGCGAGCACCACGACGCCCGTCTACGGCGCCACGAACGTGACCATCACGCCCACCTTCGCCGGAGGAACGGCCGTCGTGGGCACCAGCCAGGGAGGCCGCGACATCAGCGCGAGCCCAGTCTCGGGCCTGGCCATCCCAGTGACCAAGAGCGGCTTCGTTCCCACCGGTTCGAATCAGATCTTCCATGCCTACAGCCAGCAGGCCGCCAGCGCGGGCGTCTACGCCCAGACTGTCACCACGCCCGACGCGACCACCCTGCTTTCGTTTATGAGCGCCTTCCGAGCGGGGGCCACGGCCACCGTCCGCAGCGCCACCGCCTTTGATACCGCCAAGGCCACGGGCCTCTACGTGGTTGCGGGGGATCTTATCGTCGTGACTTCCGCCCGGGGAGCCGGCCTCGTCCCAGTGACCGTGACCGACAATGCCAGCGGCGGGTCGAACAGTTATGCCCAAGTGGGCAGCGGTCTCTTCGAATCCGTGCACTACAACGCCCTGTTCCAGCATTACGCCATCGCCAAGGGTACCGGGACCCTGACGATCACCACGTCCCTCCTGGGCGACAGCTACGATGACGGCTGCCTGGTCCACGTGATCTCAGGCATCTCCGGCACCCTGACCACGGTCCTGGACGGCCGGTCCCTGGTGGCCGATGCCGCCGACGCCACCAGCCATGCGAATGCGGGGGCGACGGCCGCGAACGCCAATGACTTCATCCTCTCCGTGTGGTGCGACCAGCCCGTCGCCGGGGCCGTCAATGCGACGTCCACGGGCAGCGGTTTCACCTCCACGCAGACCTACTGGCTGCGCGTGACGAGCCCGCTCGGGGCCATCGCGGATTCCAGCGTGACGATCACCCCGCAAGGGCCCTCGGCGACCATCAGCTCCGTTTCGGTGAATCCTTCGGGCTTGGGCCTCAATGCGGGCACGCAGAACCAGTTCAGCGCGACCGTGACGGGCACCGGTTCCTACAACTCCGCCACCACCTGGTCCGCCCAGCGGGGCAGCGTCACGGCCGCGGGCCTCTACACGGCCCCCGCCGCCAGCGGCACTGACGTGGTGACGGTCAAGAGCGTCCAGGATCCCACCAAGTCCGCCTCGGCGACCATTACGGTGATCACCTCCGACCCGGTGCCTCCCACCATCACCGGTGTCACGATCAGCCCCGTCTCCCTGACCTTGACGGGCGGCAGTCAGAAACAGTTCACCGCGGTCGTGTCGGGCACCGGGAGCTACAACACCAGTGTCACCTGGACGGCCCAGTACGGCAGCATCGACAGCACCGGCCTCTACACGGCACCCGCCAGCGGCACCGATGTGGTCACTGCCAGCGCCATTGGCGCCGCCATCAGCGCCGCTGCGAGTGTGACTGTGAACGCGGTCGGATCCACGGCCTACCCGGGATTCGGCTACCAGACCACCGGCGGCCTGGGCAAGACGACGGTCCATGTGACCAACCTCAACGATTCGGGAACCGGCAGCTTCCGCGCGGCGCTCGGCTCGAACCGCACCATCGTCTTCGACGTGGGCGGGACGATCTCGCTCACCTCGGCGAACATCG